>NZ_JAWOTT010000035.1:0-26916 GCF_033338995.1 Vibrio sp. Vb0304 | reverse complement strand
TCCCCAGCATATACAGGCAATTTGATTAGCGCTGGTGGCGCTTGCTTCTTCGCGATACGAAGGCCTTGCTGTACCGCTATGCGGTAGCTTTCCGGTAATGTTTCCCATTGACGTGTTTGTTGGTTCCACATACCTGTCTCACCACCGTCTGGAGATTGGAATAAAAGCGCCGTGCGACCAATACGTAGGAAGTCGTAAGTCACGGTTTCCCCATTTCTATCTAGGCTAGCTTTGTAAGATTCAATTGAGCGAGAGAAGCCTTCTTCAATTTGGTAGGCTTCCATCACTTTACGGAATTTCTCAGAAGTCGTTACGTCGGCGCGATCCATGAGACGACGCAGTTCTTGGACACGTTTATTACGTTCTTTTTTCTGGAAAGGTAGATCGAGAGTCACAAACTCATCGAGTGCATCGATCATTTTAAGTGTTAGTGGCACTACTTCTGTTGCCGTTTGATCGATCTGAGCAATTTGGTTATTTAATGAGTCCAATTCACCTTGCTGTGATTGAACCATACGGTTAATTTGCTCGTTGTAGACTTTCATGCTGTCGATTTGACGTAGTAAGCCTTTGTATTCTGCCAACATGCCTTCAGTACTTTCGGCATAATTGTCGATTTTTTGTTGCGAAGCTTCTGAAGATTGATTTGCTTTTGCTTGTGTGGAAACGACAGCACCAGAGTTGGCCGCTATAGAGCTACTACTGATAGTAAGCAATGCTGCAGCTATGGCACTGAGACCAAATTCCTTGAATTTCATGGTTGCATCCTTGTCAGTGTTTTAGTCAGTCGAAAAGGGCGCGGAAAACCCGCGCCAAATATTTTTTAGAAGTCGTATGATGCCTCGACGTATAGCTGACGTCCGATTGGATCGTCATACCCAGTTGCATAGAATGGAGAGGTATCGCTTAGAGGATCTGCAGGCGGTACTTTGTCAAACATGTTGATAGCACCAAGAGTTACACGACCACTCTCGTTGAATTGGTAAGAAGCCGTTAGGTTCCACGTTGTCATACTAGCGATTTCTGCTTTGTAACCCGCTTTTTTAGCAGAATCACAGTCATCAAAGTAGTAACGGTTTGCGTAGCTTGAACACATACGGTCGCGGTATTTACCAAATAGGTTGATAGCGACATCTTCATATGCCCAGCCAAGATTTAACGTTGCGGTGTATTCAGGCATGAAATCTCTTTCATCCGTTACAGGCTCGCTGTCGTTTTCTTGATATTCAGCAATCAAGATCTTCGTTACAGCAACACGCGTGTTAAATGAACCGAACTCATTAGTGTCGTATGCGTATTTGATCGCTAGGTCAATACCAGAACGCTCTTCATACGACTGGTTCACTGGACCATAGGATACCGACTTGATGGTGCCATCTGGGTTACGAACGACTTCAGTACCTGGGTATTTACCTGGATCGTTAATTACGTCTTGGTAAGTTGGTGCTGTTACGACGTCTTCCATCTTGATGTGGTACCAGTCAACAGTTACACCAAGATCATCCACAGGCTCCCACGCTAGGCCCAAGTTAATGTTTGTACTTGTTTCTTCTTTCAGCTCAGAGTTAGGGCCATTAAGCGTATCGAAGTACTGAGTATCACACTCTGGGTACTTGTCTTTATCTTGTGGGCCGCTACCACCAGCGTTGGCACAAAGCACAGGGTCAAAACCAGAACCAAAGCCTCGAGTTTGATCACCAAATAGTCGCTTCAAGTCTGGAGCTCGGAAGCCTAGACCGTAGCTACCACGTAGCAATAGGGTGTCAGTAGGACGGTATGCTAGGGCTACTTTAGGAGTGAATGCGCCGCCAGTTGCCGAGTCGTCGAAGTAGTGGTCGTAACGACCAGCGACAGTCATTTCTAAATCTTCAATGATAGGAATAAGAGCTTCAACACCAAGACCAATCTGATCGCGGTCACCGCCGCCTGATGTTCCACCTAGACCAGAGAAACCACCAGCTGCTGTTGTAGCATCAATCGTCTCATTGTAGTCAGTACGGTTCCATTCACCATAAACAGCAAAGCCAGACATACCTGCAGGAAGTTCAACCAAATCACCAGCCAGTGAGCCGTTAACAGAGTAAAGCTTTGAGTAGGCTTCTTTGCTTGAAGTGCCGCTGTATTTGTCTACAACGTCTTGAGAGATAGGCCCTAGAAGATCGACATCACCATTTTGTACAGCTTGGTCGAGAGTTAGGAAGATTGCTGGGTTGCTTGTTTCAACGCTTTGCTCAGAGTAACCAGCGGATAGGTCCCAATCATACGTATCAGCAAGCAGGCCGTTCAAGCCTAAGGTTAAGCCAAAAGAATCGGCTTCAGTGTTACTTTCGCGTGGTCCAAATTCGACCATACGGCGAGTGTATTCGCCTTCGCCGCGGAAGTGAGTGGCATCAACTTCAACGCTGTAAGGGTTAGGTTCGAATTCAGATTCTGTAGACTTGTAGCCAAAACGGGCTTCTGCCATGGCAGTGACATTGTCGTTAATGTCCATTTCACCACGTAAAAGTAGGTCTACTTGTTTGTTTTCTGGTTTTAATGTTCGGTATGCAGAGCGGTTAACACCACACTTTCCATCCGCTCGTTCAATCGCGGCATCACCAACGACTTCTTTACATGAAGAACCAGCATCAGCTGGTGTTAGAAGTGTTCCGTTGGCGCCTTCAAAGTTTGCACCGTAGCTAGAGTAGCCACTTAGCTGAGAACGGCTAGAACCGTCATCGCCAGCCCAATCATCTCGGTCAGATTGCTTTAGCATTTCGTTGCCCGCAAATTGGCCAACGAAGAGAATACGTTTGTCGTCAAAGTTTTTGCCAGCTACAACGTCTAAACGACCATTTTGGTAACCACCATCCGTCGCGTCACCCGCGCGTACTTTTACAGAAACGCCATCAAAGTCTTTCTTTAAAATGAAGTTTACGACACCACCGATTGCGTCGGAGCCGTAGATAGCAGAACCTGAGTCGGTCATTACTTCAACACGCTCAATAGCGGCGACAGGGATTTGGCCGATATCTTGGAAGTTAGATGTACCATCTTGTGCTAGCGGGTATTGAGGAAGACGACGGCCATCAATAAGAATCAATGTGCGTGACGCGCCAAGGCCACGTAAGTTGACTGACTGCGCTGCTGGTGTAAACGAGAAAGAGTCTGTTTGAGCCATTACACCACCTGTGTTTTGGGTCAAACTGTTCAATACGTCTTGCGCGCTGTTAAAGCCTTTAGACTCAATGTCTTTACTATTAATAACAGTAACTGGTGAAGGACCTTCCATATCCGTCGTGGAGATACGCGAACCAGTAACTTTCATCTTTTGAAGTTTTTCAACTTGCTGCTCTTCTGCCAGTGCTGTTGCTGGGGCTGCAACTGCTGCTGTCCCCAAAGCAAGGCTTATCGCAACAGATAAAGCGGTTGTGTTTTTATACATCCTTGTTGCTCCGATTATTATTATTTCCTATGTCTGGCCGCATAGCGGCCAAATGTGACGTTAATATTTCGTTAACGTTCGGCCAATGTATAACCGAGATGAAAAAAGGAAGTCAAACCAGTGGTAAACGGGGATGCTTAAATGTAAAAAAGATGTAAATAACCAGGTTTTATTTAAAAGGCGGAATAAAAAACCGAATAAGGTTTATGAATCGAGATTAAATTTCAATAAAACACCGTATTTTGTGTTTCTTATAAACTTTAATGACTTATCTTGCCTATGGTTTTTTAGTGGGTAATTGAATCTGGAAAAAGATATTTTTCCAGTGAATTGTTCTGAGATGAGTTTTATATCGAATCCATACTTTGTTAGCTCGAACTTATTAGGTGGTATCAAAATATGATACCCATTACGGTTAAAGGGCTCACTCGTATTTTTAGGTCAAATATAACCTTGGATTATGTGGCTATTTATGTGTGTAGGGTGCATTTTTATGTAGGGTTTTGGCTCTAAACAGCCTAGATTGATATTCTGTATGAATTATTTTTGTGGTTTTTTATAATTTTTTACAAAAACATTTCTGTTTTTCGACATCGAAGGAAGTTTGTCATGTTTTGGTTTCAAACACTTGAAGCTGATGTGGATTCAAGATAAATATGACGCTGAAATTATTGCAGTAGTAGAAAAGTCTAGCTCTTGAGGCGCAGGGAGTGTGCTTCAACAGTTTTAGTTACTACGAGATAAATATGCACCATTTTGGGCGGAAAATATCCTCTTTCACTCCGTTTGAACTGGACAGTAGACAAGGAGCAAGTTGTATATGCTGTCGTACTTTTTACGCCGTTTGGCGTTGGTTATCCCAACGTTTCTCGGGATAACTATTCTCATCTTTGCTATCACTCGTTTCGTGCCTGGCGGACCTGTTGAACGCATGTTGTCACAAATGCAGTCTCAGGGAGATGGCGCCGCATCAATGACGTCTGCGGGTGGTAATACGGCCCTTTCTGACGATCAAATCGCGGAGCTGAATGCGTTTTATGGCCTGGATAAACCTGTAACGGAAGCGTACGTCGAGTGGTTAAGTCGTTTGGTAATGCTAGATCTTGGCGAGTCGACGCGTTACTACGAGCCTGTCTCGGATATGATCGCAGAGCGTTTGCCAGTGTCGTTGTTTTATGGCGGCATGACCTTCTTTATTAGTTATTTTATCTCGATTCCTCTTGGTTACTATAAGGCGCTCAAGCACGGTTCTGTGTTTGATTCCGCCTCTTCAGTACTCATTTTCGTAGGCTACGCGCTACCAGGTTATGTGGTGGGTGTATTGCTGATCACGTTATTTAGTTATCACTTGGAATGGTTTCCGATGGGAGGCTTTGTCGGCGATGACTTCGACGATTACGAAACCTTCTTTGAACGCGCTAAAGACATTATGTGGCATGCGGTGTTGCCTTTGATCTGTTACCTCATTGGTGATTTTGCCACGCTGACGATGACAATGAAAAATAACCTGATGGAAAACCTTTCCTCAGATTACATCCGCACCGCAATTGCGAAAGGATTACCTTTCAAAAAAGCAGTTCGTAAGCACGCGTTGCGTAACAGCTTAATTCCGATCGCGAGTCACTTTGGTAACTCTTTGTTGTTCTTCATGACCGGTGCCTTCCTGATTGAAGTTATCTTCAATATTGATGGCATTGGCTTATTGGGTTACGAATCAATCATGGAGCGTGATTACCCTGTTGTTATGGGTATTGTCGCCATTAATGCGTTGTTACTGCTCATTGGTAACATCATTTCAGATATTTGTGTTGCTTTAGTCGACCCACGTGTGAAGTTTGGAGCGTAACATGATTAAAGTTAGTCCATTAACTCAAAAGAAAATTCGTCACTTTAAAGAGATCAAACGAGGCTATTGGTCGTTTGTTGCTCTTTCTATCATGTTGATCCTTTCTCTATTCGCCGAACTTTTGATCAACAGTAAAGCGCTAGTCGTCAAGTACGATGGTAGCTACTATTTTCCTGTTGTCAGTGACGTACGTTTAGGTAGCGAATTCGGCCAAGAGTCATCCAGTGAAGCCGATTATCGTGTACTGCAAAAAGCGTTTGAGGCTGAAGGGGGCGACAACTTTGTTATTTTGCCGCTTGTGCCGTGGAACCCATACGAACAAGATTTTAGTGGTGATTTCCCGCCAACAGCGCCTAGTGCCGAAAATAAGCATTATTTAGGTACAGATGTGATAGGTCGCGATATTTTGGCGCGACTCGTCTACGGATTCAGAACGGCGATGGGATTTGCGTTGCTTACGATGGCCATTTCCTACGCGATCGGTACTGCAGTCGGTTGTGCTATGGGTTTTTGGGGCGGTAAATTTGACTTGTTTGTACAGCGACTTATCGAAATCTGGTCAATGGTCCCGTTTTTGTACGTCATTATGATTCTTGTCTCAATCGTTCAGCCGACGTTCGCTCTCTTTGTCGCTATTAACGTGCTTTTCACTTGGATGGGGATGACATGGTACATGCGGACCATGACCTATAAAGAAGCGGCACGAGAATATGTAATGGCGGCTCGTGCTTTAGGGGCATCGACCGGACGTATCTTGTTTAATCACATCTTGCCAAATACGATGGTGATGATTGTAACCCTAGCGCCTTTCACTATTGCAGCTAACATCACAGCACTGACTGCTCTCGATTACCTAGGATTAGGCTTGATGCCACCAACGCCAAGTTGGGGTGAACTACTGCAACAAGGTAAGTCAAACTTAGATTCGCCATGGATTGTTGCGTCAGTAGTGACTTCTATTGTTCTGGTTCTGGTAATGGTGACCTTTATTGGTGAAGCCATTCGAGCGGCTTTCGACCCGAAAAAATTCACACGCTATGTTTAAGCGAGCATTGTGAGCAAAACATAAAAAGGGAAGTTTTATGAAGAAATTATTTTTAGCGTCCACGCTGAGCGCCCTGAGTTTTGGTGCAATGTCAGCAACGCTTCCGACTGACTTAAACTGGCAAACAAACTGGGATGAGCCTCAATATGGTTCGCCAGAAGCGAAACGTGGAGGGACTTATCGCACCTTTATGTCAAGTTTCCCGCAGACGTTACGTAGTGTTGGCCCAGACGCTAATGCAGGGCTACGTTCTTTTATCTTAGATGAAACACCAGGCTTGGTGGTCCGCCACCCAGATACTTTAGAGTTTATCCCTGAGCTTGCTAACGAGTGGGCGTTAGCAGGTGACAACAAAACGGTCTATTTCAAACTCAACCCTGAAGCCAAATGGTCGGACGGCAAACCTGTGACTGCCGACGATTTCGTGTTCATGCTGAAGTTTTATCGTTCCAAGGACATCTTGGAGCCTTGGTACAACGATTACTACAACAAAACGATTGCGGATGTTATCAAGTACGACACTCACACGTTTGCTGTTAAGGCGGCGAAAGAGTTTAATCCGGAAGAGTTGCTGTTACGAATGGGGGCCCTGCGCCCACGTCCCGCACATTTTTATGCTAACCCTTCAAAAGATGAAAATGGTGACGGTATACATGACAACTTTGTCCGCTACTACAATTTTAAAAGTGAACCAACGACCAGTGCATACTACCTAGATGACATTAAAAAAGGTAAAAGTGTTACCTTCAAACATGTCGGTGAAGACTGGTGGGGTTACAGCAATAAGTATTATCAACATCGTTATAATGTCGACAAAATCCGCATCACAGTGATTCGCGACAGTGATATCGCGATGAAGCACTTTGAGAAAGGGAAGCTGGACGCATTTGGTCTTGTTTTACCAAGCTTATGGCATGATAAATCGAATACGGAACCTTACCAAAAGGGATACATTCAAAAGTTCTGGGGTTACAACCAATTCCCAGTTGGGGCTGGTGGTGTATGGATGAACACCGCGATGCCTTTGCTGGATGATTTAAACATTCGCAAGGGCATTACTTACGCGATTGACTTTGATGGCATGATAGAGAATGTCATGCGTGGCGACTACTCCCGTAAACCGAACCCGACCGGTTATGGTCATGGTAAATACACCCTACCAGATGCTAAGGCACCGAAGTTTGATCCCGCAAAAGCGGCCGAGGCATTCGAAGCCGCAGGCTTTAACAAAATTGGTTCTGATGGTATTCGTGTTAATGATAAAGGTGAGCGCTTAAGCTTCGAGCTGACCTACGGAACACCTGTTCATACTCCTCGTATTGCATTTTTGCGTGAGCAAGCCAAGCTAGCAGGGCTGGATATTGAGCTCAAGTTAGTTGATGGCTCATCCATGTTCAAATACGTACGTGAGAAAAAGCACGATTTGGCTTTCTTAGATATGGGTACGTCTGAGATCCCAACGTATTGGGAGTACTTCCATTCAGTCAATGCGAACAAGCCGCAAACTAACTCTTTCACAAACTACAGCACGCCTGAACTGGATGAAAAGATCATCGAGTATCGTTTTGGCATGGATATGGATAAAAAGATCCAGCTAGGTCATGAGATTCAGCGTGACATCATTGATGCTCACGTTATCGTCCCAGGCTACATGGTTCCTTATGTCCGCTATGGTCACTGGCGCTGGTTAAAGTTTCCAGATAAGCCAATGAATCGCATGACAGAGGCGCTGTTCAGTGGTGCAATCATAGGCGATGGCACTTACTGGATTGATAGTGATATCAAAAAAGAAACGAAACAAGCGATGAAGTCAGGCAAAGCTTTTGAACCTGTTGTTGTCGTAGATGACACTTATAAGCTGTAAGGATTGGTTATGGAAAACGATGTAATCCTAAGTGTTAAAGATCTCGAAGTTGAATTTACCACCGATGATGGGCCAGTGAAGGTTCTGCATGGTGTGAACTTTGATGTGAGAGCTGGACGTACACTCGGTTTGGTAGGAGAGTCAGGTAGTGGTAAGAGCGTAACCTCAATGTCGATCATGGGGCTATTACCTAAGCCATATGGCAACATTATCAAAGGTGAAGTGAATTATCGCGGCACCAACCTAGTTGATTTGCCTGCGGAAGAGATGTACGCCATGCGTGGCGATCGCATTTCGATCATCTTCCAAGACCCGATGACGGCGCTCAACCCAGTGCACACCATTGGTCGTCAAATATGTGAAGTGCTTGAGCTCCATCGACCTGAGCTCGACAAAAAGGAGCGGGAGGCGTACTCGATTGAAATGCTGGCAAAAGTAAAAATTCCAATGCCAGGGAAGCGATTGAATGAGTATCCCCATAACCTATCTGGTGGTATGCGCCAGCGTGTCATGATCGCGATGGCATTGGCCTGTAAGCCGGATATTCTGATTTGTGATGAACCGACTACAGCGTTGGATGTTACGGTTCAGGCGTCTATCCTTGAACTGATGAACGAGCTTCAGGAAGAAACGGGCATGGCGATGATCTTCATCACTCACGATCTCGGGGTTGTGGCAGAAGTGTGTGATGATGTTGCCGTGATGTATGGCGGACGTATTGTCGAAAAAGCAGAAATTTTTGAGTTGTTTGATAACCCGCAGCACCCATACACAGAGCGTTTAATGGGATTGATGCCGAGCTTAGATAATGAGCCGAAGCAGATGATCGATATCAAGCCTATTGATGCCAGTATGTTTGCCAGTTAACTGGGCAAAGTGAACCAGTCATAAAAGAGGATGTTATGGCAAAAGAAGTATTAAGAATTGAAAATCTTAAGCAGCACTTTGTTTCTGGTAAAGGGCTGTTCAAGAAAGGCTACACCATCAAAGCGGTAGACGGGGTTTCACTGTCTGTTTCTGAAGGTGAAACACTGGGGCTAGTTGGTGAGTCAGGTTGTGGTAAAAGCACCCTTGGTCGCACGATCTTAAAGTTATACGAGCCAACAGAAGGTAAGATTTTCTTTGAAGGTAAAGACATCACTAAATTGTCTGTGAAAGAGATGCGATCGCTGCGTAAAGACATGCAAATCGTCTTTCAAGACCCAATGGAGTCACTCAATCAGCGTCATACCATCGGTATGATTCTGGAAGAACCGTTTGTTATTCATAAAATTGGCACGCCAACAGAGCGTAAACAATGGGTAAAAGAGCTTTTAATCAAAGTGGGATTACCAGAAACGGCAGTAAACCGTTATCCACATGAATTTTCAGGCGGGCAACGGCAGCGTATCGGTATCGCTCGCGCGATTGCATTGAAGCCTAAACTGCTGATTTGTGATGAATCGGTATCTGCGTTAGATGTGTCGGTACAGGCGCAAATCTTGAACCTATTGCTACAACTGCAACAAGAAATGAACTTGGCGATCATATTTATCTCTCACGATCTCTCGGTGGTGAAACATGTTTCTGACAAAGTTGCCGTGATGTATTTTGGCAAAGTGGTAGAAGCAGGCAGTGCTAAAGAAATTTATGCAAACCCGCAAAACGAATACACCAAAAAACTCCTATCTGCGATTCCGATCACTCACCCTAAATATCGGAAGAAAAAGCGCGTAGCTGAAAAAAAGCAGCAAGTGGCGTAAGTGATGCCACAGGTCCTATAACACAAAAGCGCTCCGCCAAATAAGCGGAGCGTTTTTATAAGCAAATGCCAGGACTTGGAGTCGATTTACACTGATGTTTATTCTGATTGATTGAAGATCGTTGCATGCTAAACTCAAGGCCTATTTTCTTTGTTTGGATAATGGACCATGCCGTCGAATTTACCGAAATCCTTTAGTCGACCTTTCCTGAGAATCTTCCATATTTTGGAGGCGGTATTATTAGTCTCTATTACCTTGGCGACGTTGTACGCCATGATGCAAGAGTTTGTGCACGTATTTGTAGAGAAGCGTGTCTTACTCACAGATATTCTGTTGATGTTTATCTATCTGGAAGTGCTCGCCATGGTGCAGCAGTTCGTGATGAACGGTAAAATTCCGGTACGCTATCCTATCTACATCGCGATGATGGCGATCGCCCGCTATATCACTCTCGGAATGAAAGAGCTGGATGCGGTTTTGGTTGTGTGGTTATCTCTGGCTGCGTTTATTTTGGCTGCGGCTACTTTGCTGATCAGAATTGGACACCATTATTGGCCCTACGTTGATAACAGAACCTTGGAAAAAGATGAGTAAAAGAAAGCCCCGCACTAGCGGGGCTTTTTTGTTTCAATACTCGATGACTTTTAGATCATTCAATGTTTTGGATCTGCTCACGCATCTGTTCAATTAGAACTTTCAGTTCAACGCCCGATGCGGTGATGTCGGTGCTGATGGATTTCGACGCTAGCGTGTTTGATTCACGGTTGAACTCTTGCATCATAAAATCTAGACGGCGACCCACTGCGCCACCTTTTTTCAGAATGTTTGTGGTTTCTTTTACGTGAGAGTCCAAGCGATCGAGCTCTTCAGCAACATCCGATTTTTGCGCTAGCAAAACCAACTCTTGCTCGATACGAGATGGATCCAGTTCCACTTTAGCGTCTTCGAACTTCGAGAATAGTCGCTCACGTTGCCATTCTAAAATTTCTGGCATGCGGGCACGCACTTTTACGACTTCTGCAGAGATGGCGTCTAAACGCTGTTCAATCAGCGCTTTCATGTTCTCGCCTTCACGAGCGCGCGCTTCAATAAATTCATCCATTGCGCCATCAAACGCTTCTAGTAGCACTTTATTTACTGCATCCATGTCTTGCTCTGGCGTTTCCATTACCCCCGGCCATTGCATGACTTGAAATGGATTGATTCGGCTCAGTTCACCAGTCATGTGCATGACTTGTTCAGCGGCTTTAATTACCTGGCTAGCAAGCGCTTCATTGATGCTAAGCTCACCTTTTGCGGCAGGGTTTGCTTCAAAACGCAGATTACATTCTACTTTGCCTCGCGCTAAGCGCTTACGAAAGCGCTCACGTAAAACGGGCTCTAACCCGCGAAATTGCTCTGGCATGCGGAAGTATGTTTCTAAATAACGCTGGTTCACGCTGCGGATTTCCCATACCGCAGAACCCCAATCGCCTTTTACTTCTTTGCGTGCATACGCTGTCATACTGTAAATCATCGAATTTTCCTGTCTTCATTTTTTGAAAATTACTTCAAGAGTGTATCACGCTGCGTCGATAGGTGCGCGGGATGTATGGATTGTTTATGTTGTGCCAGCGGCGTAACCTATGAATCCGGAATCGATTCCGTTATAATCTTCGCCCAACCAAATCGTCTTCTCCTCATATTTAAGGTAGATGCCCATGCGTCCAAACGATCGCAAGGCGGATCAAGTTCGCCCTATCAAAATTACTCGTAACTACACAGCTTACGCTGAAGGGTCAGTGCTAGTTGAGTTCGGTAACACCAAAGTGTTGTGTAATGCGACCGTCGAAGAATCTGTGCCACGTTGGCTAAAAGGTCAAGGTAAAGGCTGGGTTACAGCTGAATACGGCATGCTACCTCGAGCAACACATTCGCGTACTCGTCGTGAAGCGGCAAGTGGCAAACAAGGCGGCCGTACGATGGAAATTCAGCGTCTTATCGCGCGAAGCCTACGCGCTGTTGTCGACCTAAAAGCCATGGGTGAGTTCATGATCACCGTTGACTGTGACGTTATCCAAGCTGACGGTGGTACGCGTACTGCATCCATCAGCGGCGCAAGTGTTGCAATGGCCGATGCATTCCAACACCTAGTAGATAGCGGCAAGCTAAAAGCAAACCCAATGAAAGGCCACGTAGCGGCAGTTTCAGTTGGTTTGCTAGGTGATGATGTTCTGTGTGACCTTGAATACGTTGAAGATTCAGCGGCAGACACAGACATGAACGTGGTAATGACAGAAGAAGGCAAGATGATTGAAATTCAGGGCACCGCAGAAGGTGAACCGTTCAGTCACGAACAGCTGATGGCATTGCTCGAGTCGGCGAAAGTCGGCATTACGGAAATTGTCGCAGCGCAGAAGGCGGCGTTAGCCAATTGATTTAGATAGCTCCCATTATGGGGGCTATTTTTTTATCTCGACAATAGAGAAATGAATGATTGTCGAGAAGAGACACAAGAAACCAAGGACATAGAGAGAAAATAATGAAAGCATACCAGCGTGAATTTATTGAGTTTGCACTTGAGAAAGAAGTTCTTAAGTTTGGTGAGTTTACTTTGAAATCTGGCCGTAAAAGCCCGTACTTCTTTAACGCTGGTCTTTTCAATACTGGTCGTGACCTAGCGCGTCTTGGTCGTTTTTACGCAGCCGCGCTCGCTGATTCTGGCATTGAGTTTGATGTACTGTTTGGCCCGGCGTACAAAGGTATCCCAATCGCGACGACAACAGCAGTCGCGCTGGCGGATCACCACGATATCGACACGCCTTACTGCTTCAACCGTAAAGAAGCGAAAGATCACGGCGAAGGCGGTAACCTTGTAGGCTCTGCGCTTGAAGGTCGAATCATGCTAGTGGATGACGTAATCACAGCAGGTACTGCGATTCGTGAATCGATGGAAATCATCAAGGCGAATGGTGCAGACCTTGCTGGTGTGTTGGTTGCGATTGACCGCCAAGAAAAAGGCAAAGGTGAATTGTCTGCGATCCAAGAAGTGGAGCGTGACTTTGGTTGTGCAATCATCTCGATCGTTAGCCTGACTGACCTTGTGACTTTCCTTGAAGAGAAAGGCAAAGACAAAGAGCATCTAGAAGCAGTCAAAGCATACCGCGCAGAATACGGCATTTAATTGGTTACTTTTTCTGAAAAAGTAAAAAGGGCAGATGGATATTCATCTGCCCTTTTTTGTTTTTGGATTCATCGCCTTGACCACTTACTTATAGCGAATGCCTTTCTCGACATGCTCATCTTGCATGGTTTTATAGCGTTTATGGAGCCACATCCATTGCTCTGGAGCGCGTAGAATGACTTCTTCCACATACTTGTTCATATAAGCGGCAGCGGCGACTTCGTCTTTTTGTGGATAATCGGCTTCAATGCACTTATCGGCGATGATGTCGTATTTTCCTTCGTCATTGCGAAACCCTGAGCCTGGGATGATCGCACATTTTGAGGTATACGCCAGAATGCTCGTGCCTGTTGTCGTACACGCATTGTCTACGGCAAAGAAGGGCACAAATACTGATTTTTTGCGACCGTAATCGTGATCCGGTAAATAGAACAGACGCTCACCGCTGCGTAAAACACGAATCATCTTTTTTACATCTTTACGATCAATCAGTTTATTGCCGTTATGTGTCCGTCCCCAATACTGGATAAAGTTATAAGCAGGATTATTATGTGGACGAAACGCGCCGTACCCGGCCACGCCTAACACGGCGAAAGCACGCGCAGTGATCTCTAGATTTAGAGCATGGACACAACAAAGTAGGACGCCTTTACCTTCTTTGGCTTTTTCACGCAGTGCGCCGAGATCTTTCTCGACGATCAGGTTTTTAAAGCGCCAAGTCGGCCAGAACCAAGTGATTCCGGTTTCTATCAGTGCCATACCAGTATTTTTGAAGTTCTCTTCAACAATATGTTGAATCTCTTCAGGTGTTTTGTCTGGAAAGGCCAATTCTAAGTTACGCTGAGCAACGTGGACACGCTTTTTACCGTAGCGCATGCCAAGTTTACCGAGTGAACGACCTAATGAAAGCAGCAGCCGATAAGGAAGAATATTGACGAGGATGGCCAACAGACCAAAACCAAGCCATACGCCCCAGTTACGAGGGTGAAGAAGTGAAAGAGAAAACTCGGGCTGCGTGTATTTGTCTTTACTCATAGTCTTTTACTTTATTTGTGCACTCAAAAGCGCCCAGTACTCGTCAAAGTTTGCAGTCGGCTGGTATTTAAAGTCGCTACGCACAAAGCGGTTTAGGCTCCCCTCAACTTGTCCCAGAATTTGCGCGGCTAGGATGCGCTCTTCGACAGGGAAAGACTTCCCTTCACGAATCTTACGTTCACGCAGGATTTGGCGCAATTGTGTTTCTATACGCTCAAAGAGTTGATTGATGCGTTCACGTAGACGTTCATTTTCAAACATTAGAGCATGACCCGACAAAATGCGTGTCAGACCTGGGTTACGTTCAGAGAACGCCAAAATAAGGTGCATCACCATACGAATACGCTCTAGTGTATCTTTTTCGTCGTCTAGAATACGGTTGATACGTGTCATCAAGGCTTCTTCAATGAACTCAATCAACCCTTCGAACATGCGCGCTTTACTTGGGAAATGACGATACAGCGCGGCTTCTGAAACGCCGACTTGCTTGGCCAGTTTTGCCGTAGTAATGCGTGAAGCGCCATCTGTTGATTCAAGCATTTCTGCCAATGCTTGTAAGATCTCTTCACGACGGTTGGATTTTTTACTGCCGGCCATTAGTTACTTCCTTTCAAAATACAAAGTTGAGCGGAGGGGATTATAAGACGCTATTTCGCCTCAAACTAGACCACTAAGGGTGGAATGGGAGATTTAACACCCTTAGTTGTCATTTTTGTACCAAATTTATGCCAGCTTTTGTAAAAAATTGGCAGGGTTTTCAAACGTTAGTTACATCAATTGATGCATTTTTTCGAGAATTTTAAAGCTCAATGCTTCTTTTGATTCTAAAGCGAGCGCAAGTTCACCTTCAGGCCAGTAAAGGGTAATTGCGTTGTCGTTGCTGTTAAATCCTTGCCCTGCAACCGAAACGTCGTTTGCACAGATCATATCGAGGTTTTTCTTTGTTAACTTGCCTCGAGCATAGGTCTCTACATCATTGGTTTCAGCCGCAAAACCGACGGTAAACGGACGCTTCTCCGTCATTGCTGCCACAGATGCAACAATATCAGGATTTTTAACCATATTAATGACCATTTCGTCGTTGTCTTCTGTCTTTTTCAACTTTTGAGACGCGATCGTTTGTGGGCGGTAGTCGGCAACGGCAGCGCAGCTAATAAAGGCATCATGCTGGTTTGCATGTGTCATAACGGCTTCGTGCATCTCTTGTGCACTGGAAACATTTATGCGCTCAACACCTACGGGCGTATTTAAACTGACAGGACCGCTCACGAGGGTGACTTTTGCTCCCATCTGCGCTGCGGCGCTCGCCAATGCATAGCCCATTTTCCCGGAGCTATGGTTTGTAATGTAACGCACTGGATCAATCGCTTCGCGAGTTGGTCCGGCGGTAATGAGTATCGACTTACCTTCTAGCAATTTTGGTTGAAAGAACTGTTCACATAGATGTACTAGCTGCATTGGTTCCAGCATTCGACCTGGTCCTACATCACCACAGGCTTGCTCTCCTGCCGCAGGGCCCCAGATGTGCATACCACGACGCGCTAACGTAGCGATGTTCTCTTGGGTTGCGATATTGCGATACATCTGTTGATTCATCGCAGGAGAAACAGCAACAGGGGAATCCGTCGCGAGCACGAGCGTAGTAAGTAAATCGTTCCCCATGCCTGCGGACATGCGCGCGATTAAGTCCGCGGTCGCGGGCGCTAATAGCACTAAATCTGCCCATTTGGCCAATTCAATATGGCCCATAGAGGCTTCCGCTGCTGGGTCTAGTAAACTGTCCGAGACAGGACGGCCCGAAACGGCTTGCATGGTTAAAGGGGTAATGAACTCTTTTGCGGCTTTCGTCATTACAACTTGAACTTGCGCTCCTCTCTCTATGAGGCGACGGGTTAGCTCCGCACATTTATACGCGGCAATACCGCCACTGATGCCGAGTAGAATTTTCTTTCCTGCTAGTGTTTGCATGTGAGATCTCCAATTTGATGACCGGATTTTAACACAATTCAAAGTCTGACCGCCCGAGCATATATAACGAGAAGATAATTCACATCAAACTCCAGAGTATTAATCTGACCGAGGAAGGGAAAATTCTCGCCTACCTCACAGACAAGTTGCGCGGAGTTTGCAAGTCTGAAAAGAAAAAGAGGTAGTGGAAACCATGGTGTTGAAAAGTCGAAACAAATTGCTGCTGATAACCCTAATTCCGCTGTTGTTGATCACCACGTTGATCTCAGTGGTGTATTACATCAACAGCAGTAAAAGTTTGGAAGCGGAGCTGGCAAGAGACAGGCAAGAGCTCATCGAAACGAAAAAGAAAGAGTTACAAGCCTATATGATGATGGGCGTGACGGCGATAAAACCGTTATACGACACGGATGTAAATGGAAGTAATAAAGAGGCAGCAAAAGAAATTCTGAAAGCCATGCGCTTTGAAAGCGATGGTTACTTTTTTGCCTACGACTCTCAAGGTGTGAATACGTTGCACGCCATCAAACCTGCATTAGAGGGTAAAAACCTTTACGACTTAAAAGATGAAAATGGGGTCGCAGTTATTGCGGGCTTGATTGACGCTTCTCAAAAAGGGGATGGGTTCCTCTATTTCTCGTGGCACAAACCGACCATTGACGCACAAGCGCCTAAGTTGGGCTATGCAGAATATCTATCTAAATGGGACTGGGTTTTAGGTACTGGCGTTTATATTGATGACATCGACCAACAAGTTGCGATGCACAGAGAGTTAAAGACTCAAGAGCTAAAAGAGCATACATTATCTGCCGTGTTGATTTCCGCTATTGGATTGATCATTACCAGTGTTCTCACCAGTATCGTGGTGTCTAAAGGCATTCAGCCATTACAACATGTCGCGGCTTCATTAAAAGATGTTGCCGCAGGCGGCGGTGACTTAACGGCTCGTTTAAAAGTCGAAAGTCAGGATGAAGTCGGTGAAGTGGCAGCGGCGTTTAATGAGTTTATGGATAAGCTGCACCCACTGATGCAGGATATCCACCGCTCTGCGACGACAGTACAAACCGTTTCCCAAAGCCTGAACACTCAGACCAGCCAAGCGAGCGGCCAAATGCAGGACCACTGTTTAGAGACGGACAAAGTCGTGACTGCGGTGACACAAATGAGCATGACTGCCAAAGAAGTAGCCAGCAATACTAATGCGACCGCGCAGGCAATTGACGATGCCAACAGTCAAGTCACCGCCGCTCAGCATGAGGTCGAGCAAGCAATAGAAGGCATTACCGAACTCGTGACGGAGATAGACAGCACGTCAGATGCAATTTCTGAGTTGAGTTTACAGACCGAAAAAATAACCAAAGTGCTGGATGTGATTGGCGAGATAGCCGAGCAAACGAATTTGTTGGCCCTAAATGCGGCGATTGAAGCGGCTAGAGCCGGTGAGCAAGGTCGAGGGTTTGCCGTCGTTGCGGATGAAGTGCGCTCGTTAGCCAGTCGTACGCAAAATAGTACTCATGAAATTGGCGACATGCTCAAGCAGCTACAAAATGGTGTATCAAGAGCGGTCAGTACGATGTCGGTGAGCCAAAAACGAGGTGTCAAAACGGCGGAAGAATCTGCGCTCATTCAGCAATCTCTTTCTGGTGTTCATCATTCTATCGGAACAATTCGAGATATGGGTATTCAAACCGCGTCTGCCGCAGAAGAACAAAGCGCGGTTGCAGAAGACATCAACCAAAACTTAGTGGCTATTCAACAGATCGTGAACAACATTAATGAGACGTTGCAGCATGCCGAGTCAATCAGCACGCAGCTATCACAGTCTGGAACAGAAATTCACGGCTTGGTTGGCAACTTTAAACTCTGATGAACTGTTAAGTTGCATGGAAAACACTGATAGTACGAAGAAAGCGAAAGTCATACTCGACTTTCGCTTTTTGTTTTGTGGAATAGGGACACTTTCCATATAAAGAGACATCAGATGATACTGAAAGCTTTGCCAAATGAGTCCATGCCCAGAGAGAAGCTACTGCAACGAGGGCCGCAAGCTTTGACCGATGCTGAGCTACTGGCCATCTTCTTGCGCACAGGCACCCGCGGAATGAACGTGATTGAGCTTGCAGACTTCCTTATTCAAGACTTTGGTTCGCTCAGACAACTATTTTCAGCATCAGAAGAAGAGTTTTGTCGTCACAAAGGATTAGGGCAAGCCAAGTATGTTCAATTGCAAGCTGTACTAGAAATGACACAACGTTACTTGGCGGAGACGCTAAAGCGTGGTGATGCCTTAACCAGCCCCGACCAAACTAAGTTATATCTGTCTTCTATTTTAAGGGATCGGCAAAGAGAGGCTTTTTATATTCTTTTTCTCGATAACTAGCACCGAGTGATAAAAGATGAAATTTTATTTGAAGGAACGTTGGATGCAGCGTCGGTGTATCCGAGAGAAGTTGTTAAGCGTGCTCTGCATCATAACGCGGCGGCTTTGATTTTGGCGCACAATCATCCTTCAGGGGGTGCTGAGCCGAGCCAAGCTGACAGAAGGATTACAAGGCGTCTCATTGACGCATTAGCATTGGTGGATATTCGTATTTTGGACCATTTCGTCATCGGAGATGGGGAAAGTGTCTCTTTTGCTGAAAGAGGCTGGATATAACTGTGCGTTTTTTAGGTTGTTAGTTGCTAAAAATCTGCTATCATCCACGCCACTAAATTTTTAACTGAATTCAGCTTGGACTGCTAAAAAAATCTGCTGTCTAAAAAAAGATCACGAAAACCTGTAAAAAGGATCTGTTCGGGTCTTGAGCAATGCATATCAAGTTAGTATAATGCGCGACCTTTGATAGCCTTGTATGGATTTTCCATAGCGGTTCTTAACCTCTAACTTCTTTTCGAGAGATAGAGAGGTTCGGCCACCAAGGTTGATATCGAGCTGAAACGATTTTGGAGAAGACATTCATGTCACGAGTATGCCAAGTAACTGGTAAGCGTCCAGTAACGGGTAACAACCGTTCACACGCACGAAATGCTACTAAGCGTCGTTTTCTGCCGAACCTACAAACTCATCGTTTCTGGGTAGAGAGCGAAAAACGTTTTGTTAAACTACGTCTATCTGCTAAAGGTATGCGCATCATCGACAAGAAAGGTATTGATACTGTTCTTGCAGACATGCGTGCACGTGGCGAAAACGTTTAAGAGGAAATAAGCAATGGCAAAGAAAGGCGTTCGTGAGAAAATCCGTCTAGTATCTTCTGCAGGTACAGGCCACTTCTACACAACTGATAAGAACAAGCGTAACATGCCAGGCAAATTTGAGATCAAAAAGTTTGATCCAGTAGTTCGCCAGCACGTTATGTACAAAGAAGCAAAAATCAAATAATTGGTTTCAGTCTCTTTGATGAATTGAAAAACCCAACTTTCGAGTTGGGTTTTTTATTACCTGAATAAAAGTGCTGAAGATAAAGTGTTCAGTACGTCATCGGATTATAAAGTACTGCTGAAGTTATTTTACTGGTCCGACTCTATACTCGAATTTTTGATTGATCGCTCTCTGCCGCTTCGTTACCACTTCCCTACACACTTGCACACCGTTGTTCTAGTCAAGCTCAATACTCTTTGGTAGTTTACTCATAACGATAAGAGAGTAGAGATGGTTATGCGTGTGAGTCCGGCTCGTCGCCGCCGATGGAACAATATTCTTATTCTGGGCATTATCGCGTTTATAGTGATCTTAAATGCGCCGATGTGGATCAAAACTTACCTATTAACAGACCAAGCAGACCCTTACCCAAATGTACTTCGCTCCGACTATACGGTGGAGTCTTTGTACTATAGTGGCTGGGAGTTTGAACTGCATGATGGACGATGGCAATCCAACATCAAAGTTGATGCACCGATCAGTGAACTTGTATCACGCTGGCAATCATTGGAAGGGACCGAGCTCACCTCAGAACAGTACGATCATTTAAAACCTAACCTGACGGTACCTGAAACGGTAGAAGTTTGGTATCAGGATCTCGAAGAGCCGCAGCGGGTGACTTTCTTTCGTTTACCTGATTTTTGGCTATTTAAAACCTGGCAAGACAAATGGGTCGCTATCTCCGTCGATGAAAACTACCTTATGCCAGAGTAGAGCCTTTTTGCGCCTATACCCCTAATAAGCTTCCCTATTTATCGTTTTTCTTTTCGATTATGCTAGCAGCGAGAACTATTAGCCGGTGAATTGGAGAATCTAATGCCTGAGTTGCCAGAAGTTGAAGTGAGCCGTATGGGGATTAGCCCCCACATGGTTGGACAAACGATCCAGTCGTTTACTTTTCGAACGCCTAAATTGCGCTGGGATATTCCTACAGAGCTTAAAAAATTGGAAGGGCAGGTGATCCGTGCGATTAGCCGTCGTGCGAAATACTTACTGATCGAGACAAACACAGGTACAGCCATTGTTCACTTGGGCATGTCTGGGTCTTTACGTGTCCTAGATGCCGACTTTCCGCCAGCAAAGCACGATCATGTGGATCTCAAACTAAGCAGTGGAAAAATACTGCGTTATAACGATCCGCGTCGTTTTGGGGCATGGCTGTGGTGTGCTCCTGGCGAGTCACATGCTGTGCTAGCAAACATGGGGCCTGAGCCTTTAACTGAAGAGTTCAATGCGGAATATGTAGCGGAGAAAGCTAAAAATAAGCGTGTCGCCGTCAAGCAGTTCATCATGGACAACAAAGTCGTGGTTGGTGTTGGGAACATCTACGCGAATGAGTCGTTGTTTAAATCTCGAATTCACCCTTCAAGGCCCGCAGGTAAGTTGACTTCTCAAGAGTGGAGGTTACTTGTTGAAAATATCAAAATGACACTTGAGATTGCCATTACGCAAGGTGGGACTACTCTGAAAGATTTTGCGCAAGCCGATGGAAAGCCGGGTTACTTTGCACAAGAGTTATTGGTTTACGGAAAACCCGGAGAGCCATGCCCAGAGTGTGGCGAACGACTTCAAGAGCTAAAGATTGGCCAACGTAATACCTTCTTTTGTAGTGAGTGTCAGAAGTAAGTCGAGCTATTATCGAGCTTAAGTTGTTGTAATCTTGCGTTCGAGCCTCAATAATTCAATCAGTTTCGAATAACTTAGTAAATTATATGAAAGTCATTTATCCGGGCACTTTTGATCCAGTGACTAATGGTCACCTCAATCTAATAGAACGTACTCACGAAATGTTTGATGAGGTTGTGATTGGCGTAGCCGCAAGCCCATCGAAGAACACTATGTTTTCATTGGAAGAGCGCGTTGCACTGATGCAGGACGTTGTAGCGCATTTACCTGGTGTGACGGTAAAGGGGTTCTCCGGGTTATTAGTGGATTTCGCGAGAGATGAGAAAGCTAAGGTTCTTATTCGTGGTTTACGAACAACGGTAGACTTTGAATACGAGTTTGGACTGACCAACATGTACCGAAAGCTATTACCAGGAATCGAGAGCGTATTTTTAACTCCTGAAGAAGAGTTTGCGTTTTTGTCGTCGACTATCGTGAGAGAAGTAGCGATTCATGGCGGAAGTATCGAACAATTCGTTCCCAAGCCAGTAGCCATCGCGATTGGGGAAAAACTGAATGAAAGACAGTAAGTTCCCTTATTATTTCTCAAACGCTCTCTCGATACTTATCCCTCGCTTTGTATATCGAGCACAAGCCAAGCGTTTACTTTCGAATCTGACCGAAGCAGAGCAGCACCGCTGTCTTGAGCGAGTGAACTATTACAATAAGTGTGAAACGCCGTTTTCAGTCGATAGCCGAGAACAAAATTACTCGACCATCGATACATTCAAAAAAACGAAAGGCTGGACGTATTTTTTCGATCTTCGCCAAGTTGTACGCTATTTCCCTTCCAGTTTTGCGTTTAACTACATCAACGGCGATGTTACACACATCCCCAATGTACCGAGCTTTATAAAAAGCCGCCCTATTTTTGGTAACAACCAAAATTCAGTGGTGTTGAAACTTAATCAAGTTCGTCATTTTAAATTTATTGATGATCCTGTTCGCTATCAAGATAAAAAGGACATGGTAGCGTGGCGCGGCGTGGGTTTTCAGCCGCATCGTAAAAAGGTGATTCATGCGTTTTACAACCATCCGCAATGCAATATTGGCCAGACCCGCCCGGTAGAAGGGGAACCATGGGAAAAGGGCTTTATGAGTATTGAAGAGCAACTGCAGTATAAGTTTTTGCTCTGTATAGAAGGCAATGATGTGGCCACCAACCTTAAGTGGGCTATGTCGTCTAACTCCTTGGTTATTATGTCAAAGCCAAAATATGAGACTTGGTTTATGGAAGGTAAGTTAGAGGCAGGCGTCCACTATGTTGAAGTGAAGGATGACTATTCGGATTTGCCCGAAAAGATGGATTATTACCTAGCGAATGAGCAAGAAGCATTAGCGATCATTGAAAATGCGCACCAGTGGGTTGAGCAGTTCAAAGATAAACCTAAAGAGCGTTTGATCTCATTGATGGTTGCCGATAAGTACTTCGCTTTATCTCAGCAACAATAAAAAAGGGGCGAAACGCCCCTTTTTATAATCTTAAGCTTCTAGAAATTGATCAACACCATTCTCACAGCGTTTAAGCTTGTTTTTAATGGTGTTTTCTAAAATCTCGTCATTTTGTCCGAGTGACGCACGAGAGTTTTCTACGTGGTACAAGTGGTAGCCTACACCTGCGAATTTTAGGTAAAGACGTGACTTACCCGCATTCAACATGCGATGAACAAACTCGCTGTCTTCGCGTCCCCATCCAACAAAATCTTGGTTGAAGCCATTCACCTCGATGACATCTTGTCGCCAAAACGCCATGTTGCAGCCGCGAGTGGCTTTATCGTTATTACGCTCGTAAGAGAACCATTTCGATAGCAAGGCGTTGGTGATGCAGTTTTTACGATTGCGAATGCCTTTGCTGAAAATGGAAGGCACTAAGCCGTTTTCCATGATGGCCTTGCTGCAGCTTTCATCCGTTAACACACGTCCACCCTGCACAAACCAATTTGGTTTTGCGACTTGCTTATGTGATTCAATAAACGTTTGGGACAGCACCATGTCGCCATCAATCATGATGAGGTAGTCACCTGATGCTTTGGCGATCGCACGGTTGCGGCTCATTGAAAGCTGAAAGCCATTATCCTCGTGCCAACTATGAATCAGTGGAACCGGAAAACCTTCACGCATTTGGTCAACCATTGCTTTGGTGTCTTCTCGAGAGCCATCATCTGCAACAATTACTTCGTCAGGCAAAACGGTTTGACGTTTCACGCTTTCTAACACCGCTTTTAATGCTTCTTTCCAGTTGTAAGTGGTGATAATTAAAGTCGTTTTCATGATTTTTTTGCCTGTTCACGTAAGTAGAGATCGATATATTTTACAAAAGTAGAGTGCATGCTTAGCCAAGCTAGAATGAAGCCATGTTTGCCATCAAGGAAACCTCGTTTGAGAACATACATCTTCAAAAAGCTCGCAAGAGCGTGAACGATAGCGGTCGTTAACCCCGCTTTCTTTTTTCCTTCCCGTTCATCTGTCCAGGCCTTGAGGTATCCAGTGGTTTTATTGATGTAATGATGAAGGTGCTCGTAAGTGTAGTGATGCAGTCGACCATCCAGTTTTTCAGTTTGATAGTTTTTCTCATCAACTTTTTCATGAACGAGCGAATCATTATATTGTGTATATTCGGTGCGATATAAGCGCACAATCCAGTCTGGAGACCAACCAGAATGGTAGATGAACTTACCAAACGCTGAGCTTAGTCGATTAAGTTTGTATAAAACGTTCGGCTTATTGGCTGATACCGCGTGTAAGATACTTTCTTTTAGCTCTGGAGTGACTTGTTCGTCCGCATCAAGCCACAAAACGTAGTCTGCTGTAACGTATTGCTGCGCCAGTTGGCGCTGTTTACCGAATCCTGGCCAATCTAGGTTGGTGTAAAACTTATCTGTGTATTGTCGGGCGATTTCTTCAGTGCGATCAGTGCTGCCCGAGTCTAGAAGGACAATCTCATCGACCCAATCTTTTACTGTGTCTAGACAAGCTTGTAAGTGCTTCTCTTCATTTTTTACAATTAAGGCAACGGCTAAGGTTGGTTTGGACAAGGTCATTTCCTTCTTAACAAATCAAGACAGTAAGTTTACTGGTATTGAGGATACAAATCTTCTAAGACTTGATCGAACATGCTCATTACTTGAGTGTTGGTAATGCGGTTCATTGCCGTTTCATCTTTAGCGCGAGTTCGCCAGCTTAACTCGTGACTGTTTTTGCCTGTTTCCGCAAAGATTGTTTCTTCATACACTGAGACAACGTATTTTAGATAACGGTAAGGTCCCACTCGCAGCGGATTATGGTGTGCATAGAGCCCGATGATTGGCGTTTTCATGGCATTCGCCATGTGTGCTGGTCCGGTATCGGGGGCGATGACCATTTCAACCTTATCTATTAACGCAAGCATTTGCAGAATTGAACTTTGTCCAACTAAATTTAGACACGGTTCTTCCAAGCGAGATTGAATGGCTTCTGCCAGATCCAATTCTACCTGAGCAGGGCTACCTGCCAGAATCACGTTCCAGCCTTTTGTTCTGGCGTGATGAATCACATCCACATAACCTTCCGCGTTCCAGTTTTTATAAGCTTTGCTCGCACCAGGCACAATCAGCAGGTTAGGTTTACTACGAGAAATATGAGACTCTGCCCAAGCTTGGTCGTGGTCTGAATAAGAAAGTACCCAGTCTAGTCCTGCCTTTGGTACCCCAATTTGATGGGCAAAGGCCATTAAGCCATCTGCGACATGCAGAGATTGCGGGGAAGGCACTTTGACATTGGTAAATAGTGTTTGAAAGTCCTGGCTTCTATCAGAAGAGAAACCAAGTTTGTATTTTGCTTTAATGCCCAACGTTGCGACACTCGCTCGAATCGCGTACTGCATATGCAATAGCGCATCAAACTCTCTGCCTTTCAGCTGTCGCCAAAGTGATTTGTAGCCATCAAGTCCCGCTTTTTTATCAAAAACAATCACTTCTACACCATCGATGGCGGCTAATAACTGGGCTTCAAGTTTACCCGTTATCCAAGTAATCTGGGTCGAAGGCCAGTGTTTCTGAATAGCTTGAATGGTGGCGATAGTATTGCAAACGTCTCCGATAGCGGACAAACGCAAGACGCATAGTGACGATGGGGCAGAAGTGAACATAATTATTGTCTGATTCGATGAATAGAGGCAGGTAAATTATGCAGACATCCCCAATAAATGTAAAATACACGGCTCGAATATAGCTAAGTACCGATAAGTGTTCTGCAATGTCAAAGACAACACCACATCAATCGCAAGAATCTGGCAAGCCGGGTAACACCGGGCTAAAGCGCATCGTTAAAGCGACGGGTTATTCGATCCAAGGATTAAAAGCGGCTTTTAAGTATGAAGCTGCCATTCGACAAGAGTTGGCTCTGTTGAGTATCGCCGTGATTTTGGCTTGGCTCGTGGATGTCGGCATGGTTGAGCGTATCTTAATGATCGGGGTCGTGGTGTTAGTCTTGATTGTAGAGCTTGTAAACTCAGCGATTGAGGCGGTAGTGGATCGTATCGGTATTGAACGGCATGAACTCAGTGGTCGAGCTAAAGATATAGGCTCTGCTGCCGTTATGGTTGCTTTGGCGTTTGCTGCATTTACTTGGTTGTATATATTAGCCAGCCGGTATTTAGGCTAGAGGGTGAGCGTATGACTCAACAGTATAAAAACAACAACCAAGTGATCTGGTTTGATGACGAGATCATTACAGACCCTAGCCAACCGATATTTGATGCGGAATACTGGCAGTCCTCCGACAAGGTGGTTGGCAGTGCGACGGGGCGAGGCACGACATGGTTTATCCAACTAGAGAGCATGCAAGCGGCACTACGTCATTACCGTCGTGGCGGTTTGTTTGGGAAGTTAGTTAACGATCATTATTGGTTCTCTGGCTGGGATAACACCCGTTGTGCGCAAGAGTTTCAGCTTTTGTTGGCGCTAATTGAGGCTGGGGTGCACGTTCCTCGTCCTATTGCAGCAAGAGCCGTAAAGTCAGGACTCTTCTATCAAGCTGATTTATTAAGTGAGCGAATCCCAAACGCCAGAGATCTGGTTAGTATCTTGCAAGAACAGTCTTTATCGGTAGAAATGTATCAGAAAATAGGGCAAGAAATTGCCAAGATGCATCAGGTTGGCGTTAACCATACCGATTTGAATATCCACAATATCTTGATCGACGACAAAGATAAGGTATGGATTATCGATTTTGATAAGTGTCGTTTTGAAACTTCTGGTGACTGGAAGCATCAAAATCTAAATAGACTTCTGCGTTCATTTAATAAAGAGCGTTTAAAGCGACAGATTATTTGGCAAGAGTCCGATTTTGAACATTTTCAGGACGGTTATGCTTCTCAATCTTAATTGAGTTTTTTATCATTTTATATTGATTGCTCTAAGTAAGCCTTCTTGAGTCTCACGATGCTCGAGTGAGTCTATAAACTACAATAATCATAAAGTATTCATGTGTATCTGATGGCACAAAAATTAACGTAGGTAACATTTGTAATGAAAATATTAGTAACCGGTGGAGCAGGCTTCATTGGGTCAGCTGTTGTCCGACATATCATTCGTGACACCCAAGATACCGTCATCAATTTAGATAAACTGACCTACGCAGGGAATCTAGAATCACTGGTTGATGTCTCAGAGAGTGAACGTTACTACTTTGAGCAAGTAGATATCTGTGACCGAGCTGAACTAGATCGCGTGTTTTCAGAGCATCAACCCGATATGGTTATGCATTT
>NZ_JAWOTT010000034.1:0-28925 GCF_033338995.1 Vibrio sp. Vb0304 | reverse complement strand
AATACGTTTTCACGGTTTTGGTTCACTTTGAGTTGAGTGTACAGTGCAAATGGCCCGGCTTCTGGCACGATCGCCGTTTGAGCTTGTGACATTGAGGTTTCCTCTATTACTTTGCCCCAGAGTGGGAAGTTATTGTTTTTAATTCTTTGAATGCTGCTGTTCATCGCGCGCCAATTGTGGCACATGAAAACAGTCTTTTACCCATCTTCCATTTAGAAGATAGATCATAAACCAAGCTAATAAGGTAATGGTAAGGGCGTTTGCCCAATTAAACACTCCATGTTCTAGGTACACATGATACATGGTCTGAGCAAGTTGAATACCGCACAAGATCAAAGTGATCTCGCGACCATAGCGAGTAATTCTGTTTACCCATTCTCTGTCGGGATGACGAAGCCCCATTAACCACATAAGAAGCAAACTTGGAATGCCCATCGCCAAACCTAAATACAACGTACTTGAATCTGGGTAAACAATAGCGAGTAGCTTGCTGCCACTATCACGACTTACACCAGCCATGGCAAACACCACCCATGAACGCACAAGAAACATCCATCCCACCCATAAAATGATCGGCGCCTTTAAAAATCCATGAGCGTCATATTGGTCAAACGAATAGCGCACAACATCTTCTTCTTTATGTGATAAAAACGTCACTTTAACCTATCGTTTCAGAGTTGCAAGCCAACAAAGATGAGAACTGAAGTTCATTTCAGCACCTTACACAGGTAAACTAAACAAAGATTTACAGCGACGTTGATGAGAAACATGAAAAAAAGAACTCCTGCCACCCCTGTGCCTTCTCAAGAAACACAAGCCGAAGCGATGAGAATTGCTAAATCCACGCAAAAGCCCGGCCAAACCAAAGAGCAAACCAAGCTCATCGCTCAAGGTATCGAAAAAGGCATCGCGCAATATAAGAAACAACAAAAAGAGCGCAACCGCCAAGCCGATAAAGCGAAGAAAAAACAGCAACGTGAAAAGCAACGTCAGCATGAAGAGATTATCGAACAAGACAATATCACCGACGATGCGCCAAACCATTCATCAAGCAAACTGCCTTGGACACTACTTGTCCTGAGCTGGATTGGCTTTGCTGCTTACATAGTATTGGGGAAATAGCTAATGAAACGCCTGTTACTTGGACTTTTTGTCGTGCTTCTAACGGGTTGCACGATGCCTTCTCACCTTACTCATGCTCAAAGTCAAGATGTTCATATTCGCATTGACGCGCAATTCGACCCTGAGCGATGCGAATACAAAGGCGAAGTCACCGGAAGTGAAGGCCATTGGTATAACTACATTTTCATGACTAATGACGCGATGATGCAAGGCGCGATGAACGATTTAAAAAACAATGCAGCGGCTATCGATGCGGACACCGTTTTTATGGTTTCCCCACAAGATTTTATCACTTCATTTAGCGTGCTGGGTTCCGCCTACCGCTGCAATGGATGAGGCCTGAATATGAAAAAAGCCAGCAATTGCTGGCTTATGCACGAAATCCAAGACTGCTAGCGATATCTCTCTCCCGCTCTAGAACCCATTGGCTATCAAAAGGCCCCCAATCTGAAAGTTGATAATAGCCGTCATTATGACGTCGGCCATCTTGAACGAATATGAGTTCAATGCCGATCCCAGGTAACGCCTTGAGTACATCTTGAATAGTACGACGAGGCCACCCCGTTTTTTCGATCAACTTTGGCACATTCGGCCTTTCTAGGTTTTCCACCAACAAGGCCAAATATAGCCGCCTTGCAAAAACAGGACTCAATTCCATTGACACCTCCTAAAATTGTGCTGATTCATTATTTCGTTTTTGCTCAGCGAGGTGTTGCGTTTGATCAATAACTCGACTTTTCCATTTGATTTAGACGAATTTTTATTCGATTTATAGCGCATTCATCGTAAATAAGTTATGTGACATTAGTTATCTCAATCTATCTGAAAATATTTTCCACCGCATTTTGTCAGTTTGATTGCTTCTTGATAGGATGCTTTAACAGCCCAATTCACTTAAGTGCGTCTTAACCGCGCCAGTGAAAAATAGAACAAAGAAAAAGGAAACACTATGTCGATTACCATGTTTGGTATTCCCAACTGCGATACGATCAAAAAAGCCAAGAAATGGTTAGAAGCCGAGGATATTGCTTACGACTTCCATGACTACCGTAAGCAAGGCATTGATGCAGAAATGGTAAGTGAATTTTGTCGCGCTTTAGGTTGGGAACAGGTGCTCAATAAACGTGGCACAACCTACCGCCAATTAGCGCAAGAGCAGAAAGACACACTTAACGAGGAAAACGCCATCGCTCTTTTGGTAGAAAACCCTGCGATGATTAAACGCCCAATTTTAAAAGTGAATGATCAACTTCATATCGGTTTTAAAGCTGATCAATACGCTAGCATTTTCAACTCTTAAATAAAGGAATACTCAAGGATGACAGACAGTCCAGTATTGGCACTTGCTAAAGATCTGATCAGTAGACAGTCCGTAACGCCGGAAGACGCAGGTTGTCAGGATTTGATGATCGAGCGCTTAAAAGCACTCGGGTTTGAAATTGAAGTGATGGTATTTGAAGACACCACGAACTTCTGGGCTCGACGTGGTTCAGAAGCGCCGCTATTTGCGTTTGCTGGCCACACTGATGTGGTACCAGCTGGCAAATTGGAACACTGGAATACACATCCGTTTGAACCGACCATTCTTGATGGTTACTTGCATGGCCGCGGCGCAGCTGACATGAAAGGGTCACTCGCCGCTATGGTTGTTGCAGTTGAACGCTTTATCGCCGAAAACCCAGATCACAAAGGCTCAATTGGCTTTTTGATTACGTCAGATGAAGAAGGGCCATTTATCAATGGTACCGTTCGCGTTGTAGAAACGTTGATGGAACGTGGTGAGAACATCGATATGTGTATTGTTGGTGAACCATCCAGCACCGACGTGGTTGGCGATGTAGTGAAAAATGGACGCCGTGGATCCATCACTGGTGATTTAACGGTAAAAGGAACACAAGGTCACGTGGCCTACCCTCACCTAGCCAGCAATCCAGTGCACGAGTCTCTACTCGCGATTCATGAACTCGCGACGACAGAATGGGACAAAGGGAATGATTACTTCCCACCGACTAGTTTCCAGATCCCGAATGTATCGGCTGGCACTGGTGCGTCTAACGTTATTCCTGGCGAGTTCCATGTTCAGTTCAACCTACGTTTTAGTACTGAGCTTAACAATGACGCAATTGTTCAGCGTGTTACCGAAACATTGGACAAGCATGAGCTGGACTACGACCTAAAATGGACATTCAACGGAGACCCATTCCTGACCGATACGGGCGCACTGCTAGACGCGGTTGTAGCTGCTGTGGCCGAAGTCAATGATACGAAGCCAGCGCTACTTACAACTGGCGGTACGTCTGATGGTCGTTTTATTGCTCGAATGGGAGGTCAAGTCGTAGAGTTAGGCCCTGTTAACGCTACGATTCATAAAGTGAACGAGTGCGTGAAAGTCGACGATCTTGAAAAGTTGACGGACATGTACGAAAACACGTTGAAACACCTATTGGCGAAGTAATCAGCGAGAACACAATGACACCAGAGCAACTCACCGGAATCACTGATTCCCATCTTCAATCCACACTAGTGGGGCAAAAGGCATTTATGCTTCACCCTAAAGTAGTCAATGACTTATTGAAGATGATTAATGCCGCAACCGAAGCAGGTTTCAAAATGGAAATCGCCAGTGGTTTTCGTGACTTTAATCGCCAAAAAGCCATCTGGAACGGGAAGTTTTCTGGTGAGTTGCCAATTCTCGACATCAACTCCCGCCCTTTGAATAAAGCAGAGTTAAATGACGAAGAGAAATTGATGGCCATTTTGCGCTGGTCGGCATTGCCCGGAGGAAGTCGTCATCATTGGGGTTGTGATTTTGATGTCTATGCGCGCAATTTATTGCCTGCTGACACCAAACTCAAGTTGGAACCTTGGGAGTATCTTGAAGGCCACCAGCAGGCGTTCTACCAATGGTTAAAAGCCAACCTTGGTCGGTTCGGTTTCTTCTTCCCTTATCAGCATGATTTAGGTGGCGTTTCGATTGAGCCTTGGCACATTAGTCACCGCGCTGTCGGGCAGCAATGCCTCGAACAGTTGACGCTTGATGTACTCAGAAGCCAGTTGATTAAACAAAATCAGACCGACAACATTGCAGGGATTGACGTCATACTGAATAATTTGGATAACGTCGTTGCCAAATTTATTCACAATATCACGCCGCCGGAGGCTCTATGATAGAAATACTAACCAATCCTTGGGTCATTATTATTGTAGTGTTGAGCGTGGTTATTGGTAATATTGCCGCACTCAAATATACCGCAAAAATGAAGTTTGGTCAGATGGATAAAAGCCGTAAGAACGATTTAGATAAGCTGAACACATTGGATAAACAGCGCTACGCTGAAGAAGATAAAAACAAAAACGAGCCTCGTTAGTTACTCACCAGCTTCATCTCGACACATTTAATCTAAACATCAAAAAAGGGACCACTAGGTCCCTTTTCTATCATTAAGTAAACACGCCGCGTTAAGCTCGCTTTGTTTACTGCTTCACTGTTGCAGCCAATACAGGCGCTAGTGATTTCAAAAACTCTTCTTCTACTGGCTTGCCAGAGGAGTCGGTGATATTGATAGACGTACGGTTGCCTAAATCACCAAGTAAGAATGTGTACTTACCAGCGGCTAACTCCACTGGTTTAACGCCGATATCGTTCCAGAATTCATCATCCGGAGATGCATATTTCGCAGTGATTGTGCCCTGAGACTGGCTACGCTCTTCAATCTTAAAGCCCATCTTAGGTAGAATATTAGGCAGACGTTGCCAAAGCATGTTGTATTGCGCACGCGCGATAATCACTGGAAGTCCGCTGCGGTCTTTACCCATTGTGATTGGGATCTGTTTAACCAACTCTTGCGCTTTACGCTGTGCTTCTTCACGCACTTCTTGATCGTAGCGAGCGGTGACCAAGTTCGTCATGAACACATTGTAGCGCTCACGGTTGGTCGCCGTTACTTCTTTCACTTGATTGCCTTCACGCCAGTCAATAAGGCTCACCTTAAAGCCGTGTCGACCATTTGCTTCAGCGCGTACGATTTCATATCGGCTGCCAATTTCTAGCTCTTCATCTGGCGAATCCCAAGTCACCCATCCTGTCTCGATGCGAGAGTCTGTTTGGCTTTCAACTGGAATCTCGTTAGCCGCGACCATGTTTTGCACCGTTTGCCAAACTTTATCTAGTTCATCTTTACGAAGTAGCCAAAGTGTCACTTCACCATCACTACTGCGGTCTAGACGTGCACCGGGAATAAGCTCTAGGACTTGTTGAGGTGGACGAATGTCGACATCTTTACCGACACCACCAGCGTAGTTACCCTGAGGGATCTCGTAGTTAGGGTAAAACTGAGGCTGTGCACCCTGTGGGACATTCCACTCACCCAAATTTGGGGAGTTCAAATACTCGAAGTCATCTTTTGCTTGACGACGTTGATTGGCACCACCTGAACAGGCAGTCAATACGAATACAGCTAATGAACTTAACACTAACTGGCTTGAAAGCTTCATCTATACTCCTAAAACACCGAGGGCGCTTTGGCCCCCAGTATGAACTTCAATCCTAGTAACTCAATCTTAATAGCTCAATCTTAATAAATATGGGCGTCTGTTAGCGCCTGCTCGACGATCGGCTGCGATTTTTCAGAAAGCGTAGTTAAAGGAAGACGCAAACCACCTTCTTCAATCAAACCAAGCTTTTGCGCTGCCCATTTTACTGGGATAGGGCTTGCTTCGATGAAAAGGTTTTTGTGTAGAGTCATCAAGCGTTGGTTAATCGCTTCTGCTTCTTCGTACTTACCTTCACTTGCCAAATGGAACATGTCTGCCATGTCTTTAGCTGCAATATTGTTCGTTACCGAGATAACACCATTGCCGCCAAGTTTCACAAAATCCAGCCCTGTCGCATCATCGCCACTTAGTAAGATAAAATCTTCGCCACAAAGTTCACGATGAATTGCAATTCGTTCCAAATCGCCCGTTGCATCTTTTAGAGCCACGATATTATCAAGCTTTGACAAGCGTGCCACTGTTTCTGGCTGCATATCAACAGCAGTACGGCCTGGTACGTTGTACAAAATTAGAGGCACGTCACTCGCTTCGGCAATTGCCTTGTAATGTAAAAACAAACCCTCTTGAGTTGGTTTGTTGTAATACGGTGTCACACTCAGGAAGCCAGCAATACCAGAATCAGCCAGTAATTTGCTAAATGTTACTGCCTCATGGGTTGCATTTGCACCCGTGCCAGCAATCACAGGGATGCGACCGTCGGCAAACTCAACAGTTTTATTAACGACCTTCACATGCTCTTCAATGGTCAGTGTCGCTGACTCACCTGTTGTGCCTACTGCCACAATACCGTCTGTACCCGCTTCAACGTGGTACTCTACTAGCTTTTGCAGACCGTCAAAGTCTACTTCGCCATCTGCTTTGAATGGCGTAATCAGCGCTACGATACTTCCTGAAAACATGTTTATCTCCCTCATTTAACTCTTTCTGCATGGTACTGTAATGCGATTGAAAAACACAAGAGCGTAAACTCGCTTACAAAGTACAAATGAATGAATAATTATCAGTTGTTAGAGGTCTAGCAACTTAATTGCTCTATTTGGTTTGATTAACGGCAATATTGATAATCGTGTTGGGCTTTCGAGTGACTTTAGAATCTATCAGTGATTTGGAAAATACTGAAGAGCACAAGCAAGGAAAATATACTCTTTGGTCTTGTTAGCCAAGTCAGATCTAAGTGAATAAAACGGCCAGACAATAGGCAAGCACATCATGCAAACGTTTTGTTTATCCTATAGCCTGCATTTACTGTTTATTTCCCACCACTCCCCTCAAGCTCCGACTGCTTTTTTATGGACTAAAAAAGAACTGGCTCGATATTTCTTCGCAATATCTGTGCTAACATCTCTCTATTGAAGAAAGGACAAGAAGCTCATTTATGAAGCAACATCTGGTACTTACAGCAGTTGGAACGGACCGTCCAGGCATTTGTAACCAAGTCGTACAGCTCGTTACTCAAGCTGGTTGTAACATAGTCGATAGCCGTATCGCTATCTTTGGCAGCGAATTTACGCTGATCATGCTCCTGACTGGGAATGCCAGCAGCGTGACTCGAGTTGAAACACAATTGCCCCTGCTTGGCCAAGAACATGACCTTATTACGATCATGAAACGCACAGCGGCGCACGAACTGCTCGATAACAGCTACACCATGGAAGTGTTTATTGAGTCTGAAGACCGCCCTGGGTTAACTGAAAAATTTACTAAGTTCTTCGCTGATCAGCAGATTGGTTTAGACTCTCTTAGCGCGCAAACCATCAGCAAGTCGAAAATTCAACTCGATTCTGACCAGTTTCACATTGCGATTACTGCATCTGTAAGCGCGGATTTTAATTTGATGCAGTTACAAGAAGACTTCGATGAACTTTGTAAGTCGCTCAACGTACAAGGTTCTCTGAATTTCATTAAAAACACACTATAAAGTAAAGGAAATCAAAATGAATACGCTGACAGCAGGCTCGCCAGCGCCAGCCTTCTCTTTGCTCGACCAAGACGGAAATACCGTTTCTCTTGAAGACTTTAAAGGCAAGAAAGTACTTTTCTACTTTTACCCTAAGGCGATGACGCCGGGTTGTACTACACAAGCAAAAGGCCTTCGTGACATCAAAGCTGAACTCGATGCACATAACGTGGTGGTACTCGGCGTAAGCATCGACCCTGTAAAGCGTCTAGGCAAGTTCATCGAGCGCGATGATTTAAACTTCACTCTGCTTTCTGATGAAGACCATGCCGTTGCTGACCAGTTCGGCGTTTGGGGCGAAAAGAAATTCATGGGCAAAGTATACGACGGTCTTCACCGCATTAGCTTTCTGATCAATGAAGAAGGCGTGATCGAACATGTGTTCAACAAGTTCAAAACCAAAGATCACCACGAAGTCGTATTAAACTACTTAAACGAAAACGCTTAAACGCTATTGTTTTTCTACAAACAAAAAGCCCAGCAAACTGCTGGGCTTTCTTTTAACCATCGTACCTTTGGTAACAACTACTCTTGTTCGACAGGTTCGTTTTCTTCCGTGCTTGGTAATGCATGCCATACGGCTTTGACTAATGTCGCTAAAGGAATGGCGAAGAACACCCCCCAAAAACCCCACAGCCCACCAAAGACTAATACAGCCACAATGATAGCAACTGGGTGTAAGTTTACTGCCTCGGAAAACAGAACAGGAACCAAGACATTACCATCAAGCGCCTGGATAATACCGTAAGCAAGCAACAACCAATAAAACGGAGGCGTTAAACCCCATTGGAACAAACCAACGATAGCAACAGGTACAGTAACAGCCGCCGCACCGATATAAGGAATCAAAACCGACAGACCAACGGCTACGGCAAGCAACGCCGAGTAACGAAGGTCTAGAAGGGCAAAAGTCACGTAGCTCACACCGCCCACGATTAAAATCTCTAACACTTTACCGCGAATGTAATTTGATATCTGCTCGTTCATCTCATGCCAAACTTTATTCGCCAATTTACGGTTTTTCGGCAGAATACCGCTTGCGATTCGCAGCATTTCTTCTTTGTCTTTAAGCAAAAAGAAGATCAGAAGTGGCACTAAGATCAAATATACCGCTAGCGTTGCAATGCTAACTAATGAAGCAAGCGACCCTTTGACGACACTTTCACCCAGCCCCAATGCTTGGTTTTTGGCGTTCGTCACCACGGTTTCTACTATTTCTAAATTGGCTAGTTCAGGGTGGCGCTCTGGCAATGTGACAATAAACTTTTGTAGCCCGTTGTACATGTTCGGAATATCGTTAATTAGATTACCGACCTGAGTCCAAATCGTCGGAACCAAGCCAAACAAAGCAATTAACATCAACCCGACAAAGACCAAGATCACGATAATAACCGACAAGGTGCGCGGCACGCCTATACGACACATTTTGACAACTGGCCATTCAAGTAGATAAGCCAAAACGATCGCGACAAGTAATGGCGCAATCAAGTGTCCAAAGAAGTAAATGGTGATAAAGCCAAACAGCAAGATCGCGACGAGACTTACTGCGTGAGGGTCAGAGAAACGTCGTTTATACCAACGACTAACCATTTCAAACATCTTATGCGGATTCCTTATTGAAGACAGTCAATGTGTAGTGCTCTGATGTAGATTGGCAATCAACCGAGTACCCTTGGGCACTAAGATAGTTCACAATGTCTCGTTTAGAGCTGTTGTCCACCACTTGAATGACAAGTTGATGATACTGCTTTGCTTCTCCTTGAAAGACCTCAGCAGCATGACGCTTTGCAAGTAACAGTGCCATAGGACAACGTTGCTCACGCAAATCAAGTAACATGGATTCCATTGTATTGCTCTGCACTTATGATAGGGTTGTATTGTAACGGCTTTTTGAGCTGGTGCTAGCACTTCTGACATGATTTAACCACATGCTGAAATAGCTCGGATATAAAATAATTTACGAAACCAATTCATTTATTTCCGGTCTTACTGTTAGCTTATATCCTCACGGATAACCAAAACGTATGTGGCGCTGTTAATAGGCTCTCGACCTGTAACCACATGCTTATGTATTTTGGAGAACCTTTTAAACGTATGTTAAAACGCACTCGCTCGCTAGTTTGCTTATGTCTTGCTGCTGCCATCAGTTCGCCGACAACTTATGCCAATAGCATTGACTTGCCAGACATTGGCACAGCTGCTGGTGGCACGCTTTCAATAGACCAAGAGTTGATTTATGGCGACGCCTATATGCGTATGCTCAGAGCCAGTAAACCTATCGTTAATGACCCTGTCATCAATGAATATATTGACTCTCTTGGGCACAAATTAGTGGCCAATGCGAATGATGTAAAAACGCCGTTCCACTTCTTTATGATTCGCGACCGTAATATCAACGCGTTCGCGTTTTTTGGTGGCTATGTAGCGCTGCATTCTGGGTTGTTTCTTCATGCTCGTTCAGAAAGTGAGCTGGCCTCTGTTGTCGCTCACGAGATAGCGCACGTCACACAACGTCATCTTGCTCGGAGTATGGAAGAACAAGCACGCCGCTCTCCGGCCACATTAGCCGCACTTGCGGGGGCACTACTGCTTTCAATTGCCTCACCCGAAGCGGGGATGGCTGCAATTACAGCAGCAACCGCGGGCAACATGCAAAGTCAAATCAACTACACTCGTGCAAACGAAAAAGAAGCGGATCGCTTTGGTATTTCGACACTAGCAAAAGCCGGTTTTGATGTTCAAGCAATGCCAAGGTTTTTTGGCCGTCTTGCTGATGAGTATCGTTACGCGAGTAAACCGCCACCAATGCTCCTGACTCACCCTCTGCCTGAAGATCGAATTACCGATAGCCGTGCGCGAGCAAGAACCTATCCTCCAATGCGTGTTGTGCCTTCAATAGACTATCATCTAGCTCGCGCGCGCATTGTGGCTCGTTACGCTGGCATTGATGGACAAGCCGCCCTGAGCTGGTTTGAGAGAACCCAAAAGAAAGCCTCTGCGGACATTACACCTGCTTTTGATTATGGTCGAGCACTCGTGCATTTAGACAATAAACGCTTATCTCAAGCGGAACCAATTTTGAAAAAGTTACTGGAACAAGACCCAAGTAACCCGTTTTACTTGGACGCTATGACGGATTTATACATCGAGAAGAAGCAGCCAGAAAAAGCAACCGAGATGCTCCGCAAAGCGTTATCTCGTAACCCTCAAAATAAAGTATTGACCATTAACTACGCCAATGCGCTACTTGAGGACAATAAAAACGATCAAGCCACGCGAGTTCTTCAAAGATACACTCATGACTATCCTGAAGATACAAATGGCTGGCACCTAATATCGAAGAGCTACCACGCGCTGGGGCGTAGCGATGAAGAGTTGGCTGCTCGAGCAGAAATTTTGGCATTGCGAGCAAATTGGAATAAAGCGATTCAATATTATAGTGAAGCAAGTAAAATGGCCAAGTTGGGCAGCTTAGAGCAAGCACGATACGATGCCCGTATCGACCAACTCATGATCCAAAGAGATCGATTCATGGCATTACAATAACGAAATGGAGAAAACCATGTCAGTCGTGATTTATCACAACCCTCGTTGCTCAAAGAGCCGTCAAACACTTGAACTGCTTGAGCAAAATGGTGTTACACCGGAAGTCGTCAAATACCTAGACACACCACTTAACGTGGATGAACTAAAAGCGCTGTACGCCCAGCTTGGCTTTTCATCTGTACGTGAAATGATGCGCACTAAAGAAAGTGAATATAAAGAGCTTGGCTTAGGCGAAGACTCCGTCAGCGATGAGCAATTATTCGAAGCAATGGCGAAGAATCCAAAGTTGTTTGAGCGTCCGGTTGTCGTTGCTAACGGCAAAGCAAAAATTGGTCGCCCACCAGAGCAAGTGTTGGATATTTTATAAATGGATTGCCAGATCCTTATTTTGTATTTCAGCCGTCATGGCTCGACAAAACAACTGGCAAGACAAATAGCAAGAGGAGTCGAATCGACTCCTCAATGCCAAGCAATTTTGCGTACAGTTGAAGAATTGTCACCTCACTCACACTCCCCTTCTGATCCAATTGTTACTCTAGAGGAACTAAAAACGTGCGACGGTCTAGCGTTTGGCAGTCCCGTCTGGTTTGGCAACATGGCTGCGCCTTTAAAGCACTTCTGGGATCAGACTACATCTTTATGGGTCAGTGGTGACTTAATCGATAAGCCTGCTTGTGTCTTTACCTCTTCGTCCTCGATGCATGGTGGTCAAGAAACAACGTTACAAAGCATGATGACCCCTTTATTGCATCACGGGATGATGGTTTTGGGCATTCCTTATTCCGAGCCAGAGTTACACACTACGCAGTCCGGAGGCACTCCGTATGGCGCCAGCAGTGTAGGCCATGAGGCAACCCTAAGCAGTGAAGAGATTCGCCTGGCACAACAATTAGGCAAAAGGCTGGCAACTGCAGCGTTAAAACTAAAAGTCTGTTAGTAAAATCAAGGATAGTTAATCGATGTCTGACTCTTTAGACCAAACACCACTCGGTACACAGGCTAAAACCTATCGTTACCTGGCTTTATTTGGCAACTTAGCCTTATTAGCCTGGGTCGCTATTTGGCAGCTTGCGTTATCCCCTCATCCCCACCTCAGCAGCACAACACTTGCTATTGCTTGGTGTATTCCGCTACTACTTCCGTTGCCTGGTATTTTAGCTGGTAAGCCTTACACTCATGCTTGGGCTAACTTTGTTCTTATGCTGTATTTCTTGCATGCGCTGACCATCCTCTATGTGGATGGGGGTGAACGCTGGCTTGCGGCAGTGGAACTGATACTGACTTCACTCGGTTTCGCTGGCAATATTTTGTTTGCTAGAGCGAGAGGCAAAGAGCTAGGTCTTAAGTTGAAACGCCTCTCTCAAGTAGAAAAAGAAGAAAAAGCGAAATTCAATAAATAACGCCAATTGCAGTCAATCACTGATCATTGGTTCGAATACGAATTTAGAAAACAAAAAGAGTCGCTATTGCGACTCTTTTTTATGCTTACCACATTGGTCTTTGATCCTTGCGTTTCACGCCTGGAACGCTACCAAGGAGATTACGATGCCGAGCGCCACTCGTAGATCAAGTCATACTGTTCTCGGACAGGCTCCACAATCATCGGCTGAGTTGGCTGTGTTTCGTCACTTGCTTCTGCCACAATATCTACTGGTATTTCAGGCTGCGCTTCTTTTGGCGTCGCGGCGTCTTTTGCTTCATTACTCTGAACCAATGGCTCTTCTTCTTGAGTTGAAGCTGGGGCATCAACTTCACCTAAAGGATCTTCAAAAACCATTAATTGAGAAATAGAAGAAGCTTCTTTCTCAAAAGCTTGTTGTGATGCCAAAAGGTGGATGTTGAGCGTTAACTCGTCCCCTTGAACACGCTTAATCTCTGTACCCGCAACCGAATTAAGTTGTTTTAACGCATTCTCTAAACGGAAGAAGTCCGTTGCAGAGGTTACATTAAGGACTTTCACTGCTAGCGCTTTTGAAGACTTTCCTGAAACCACAACTGCACTCTTACTTGCATAGTAGTCTGCGATGCCATCCACCATTTCTGCAATAGCATTAGCACCTGATGCAGACCCGCTACGCGGAGAACGTTGCGCTTCTACAATTCTCGTTGGCGACTGGTCGTAGAGTGTCCAACGAATTTGTTCACCTTGAGCTCGTACAACCAAAACGGCGTCAGCTGGGTAGCGCTGGCTGGCTTGACCAATTGGCTCAATAAAGCCGCCCCAAAGATCAGAGACATTAACACCGGTCACATCATCAAAATCCCCAACCGGGATAGTGATTGGTAGGCCTCTTAATTTCGCTGCGCTACGAAGTGCTGCAACATTTGAAGATTCAGAATGTTCCCACGCAATGTTACGATCGTAACCCCGTTCTTCAACCATCCAAACTAAAATATTGGCACGATTTGGCGACCAAGATGGCAATTGTGCTTGTGTTAAAAGAGAGCTGATTTGGTCGTTGTTAAACAACATTTTTAGGCTCGCTTTTCCATCAACCTGCCCATAGCTCAGTTGAGAAATGTAACGCGCACTTGAGCTGAGTGCCTTTTTAATCACTGGATTGCTTAAAGAGGATTGAGAACCGGTCGCTCGAACAATCACATCCTGCATACCTTGTTGACGAGCCAAAGACTCACCGTCGTTCTGCTCACTGTCGATAACCACTTCGGCACGATAGATATCCACCTGAGTTAATGCATATACAGGTAGGGACAACCAACCTATCAGTAAGAGAGCTAAATAGCGCATAGTTTTTATAATCCTCTGAACAAGAACCCGAATAATAAGCAACTATCAAATCTTGAGCAAGGCAAGTACTGAGTAAATTGTCTGTATTATGACCAGCTTTGTTAACTCGGGCCTCAACCAGCGCTTCAGTGCTATTTTTTATAATAAACTCATTGCTTATTAAGCTATCTCAACAAGTTAGGCTGTCCATTTTTCATCTTCACGCAAGACACGTAAAAGAGGACAATTTGCAAGCAAGCAACTCTCAAAAGTGCTATTTATGAGAAAAATTCAATCGAAAGTTTGATCTATGCAACATTGCAAACGATTGCAGGATGATAGTATTCGCCGGATTTGTCTGCGTATCTTGAAAATAGGGAATTATTATGAAAAACGCGTTACAAGGCGCTCAAATGCTCTTTGTCGCTTTTGGTGCTTTGGTGCTTGTGCCGCTCCTAACTGGCCTTGATCCAAACGTAGCCCTCTTTGGTGCCGGTGTCGGTACTCTCCTCTTCCAATTAATGACTAAACGTTCTGTTCCCATCTTCCTTGCCTCTTCTTTTGCGTTTATTGCTCCTATTATGTTCGGTATCCAAACTTGGGGTATCGGTGCAACGATGGGCGGCTTGATGGCAGCGGGCTTAGTTTATGTGGCTCTAGGGGCGATGATCAAAGTGCGTGGTGTTGGATTTATCCATAAAATTCTCCCGCCCGTTGTCGTTGGCCCTGTGATCATGGTTATCGGCCTTGGCCTTGCCCCAACGGCAGTGAACATGGCGGTAGGTAAAACTGGTGATGGAGCTGCACAGCTAGTTAATGGTGATGCTGCGATCATTATCTCGGCGGTCTCACTGCTCACAACCATTGTACTCAGCGTTTTTGCAAAAGGCTTTTTGAAGCTCGTTCCTATTGTTGGTGGTATTCTTGCTGGTTACTCTGTTTCTCTATTCTACGGTGTGGTTGATTTCACTCCCGTAGAACAAGCGGCTTGGCTAGCCATGCCAAACTTCACCGCGCCAGAGTTCAATATCAACGCAATTTTGTTCATGATTCCTGTCGCTATCGCACCTGCGGTTGAGCACGTAGGTGACATGCTTGCTATCTCAAACGTTACAGGTAAAAACTACCTGAAAAAACCAGGCCTTCACCGCACAATCGCAGGTGACGGGGTGGCAACTATCGCAGCTTCGATGGTGGGTGCTCCACCAAACACCACTTACAGTGAAGTAACAGGAGCGGTAATGCTAACCAAAGCATTTAACCCTGTGATCATGACTTGGGCAGCAATCACCGCAATCGTACTTGCATTGGTAGGTAAGCTAGGTGCGGTTCTTCAAACGATTCCAGTTCCTGTTATGGGCGGCATCATGATTCTGCTGTTCGGCTCCATCGCAACGGTAGGCCTCAACACACTGATCAAGAATAACGTTGATTTACATAAGTCTCGTAACCTAGTGATTGTTGCCGTAACCCTTGTGTTTGGCATTGGTGGTATGGCTTTCGGTATTGGTGAGTTCAGTCTACAAGGTGTGAGCCTATGCGGTATCGTGGCAATTATTCTTAACCTTGTGCTACCAAACGATTTAGGTGAAAACCACGTTGTGGATAACGCACAAATGGAAGAAGAAAGCGCGAAATAGTTCGTTTGCGCCGCTTTATTAGGTGGCGTGTCTTACTCTTCTCCTCTTGTAGATACAAAAAAGGCTTGGTTTTCACCAAGCCTTTTTCTGTTCAGTCATAGTAATACATCAAAGAATTACTTAGTACCGAAGATCTTATCACCTGCATCGCCTAGACCCGGAACGATGTAGCCTTTGTCATTAAGCTTCTCATCGATTGCCGCAGTGTATAGCTCAACATCTGGGTGTGCTTTTTCTAGCGCTTCAATACCTTCTGGTGCAGCAACAAGTACCAGCACTTTGATTTGGTTACAACCTTTCTCTTTTAGGAGATCGATAGTAGCAATCATAGAACCACCTGTTGCAAGCATTGGGTCAACAACAAGCGCAATACGCTCCTCGATGTTTGAAGCAAGCTTGTTGAAGTAAGGAACTGGCTCAAGCGTTTCTTCATCACGGTAAATACCCACAACACTGATACGTGCGCTTGGCATGTGCTCAAGAACTCCATCCATCATGCCTAGACCTGCACGTAGGATTGGCACTACGGTTACTTTTTTACCTTTAATCTGGTCTACTTCTACCGGACCGTTCCAACCATCAATGGTCACTTTTTCTGTTTCAAAGTCTGACGTTGCTTCGTAAGTAAGTAGGCTACCGACCTCAGTCGCTAACTCACGAAAACGTTTTGTGCTGATGTCACCTTCTCTCATTAGACCAATTTTATGTTTTACTAGAGGGTGCTTTACTTCAACAACTTTCATGTCCATCTCCGGCTATAGTTGGCAATATTTAAACAAACCTTCAGATTATACATGATTTTCACAGGGATATCAGGATAAATCACTAAAGAAAAAAACAGACGCAAACGTTTGCTATCTATGTTTAAGCACTGTTAGAATAGCGCCGTTTTCATATCCAACTTAATACCGAGGACTTCCCTGTGAGTGGTAACAACTCTTCTCTTAGCTATAAAGACGCTGGTGTAGATATTGATGCAGGCAACGCGCTTGTGGATCGTATTAAGGGTGCGGTAAAACGTACTCGTCGCCCTGAAGTTATGGGTGGTATCGGTGGTTTTGGCGCGCTATGCGAATTGCCAACTAAATACAAACAACCTGTACTGGTTTCTGGTACTGATGGCGTTGGCACAAAACTTCGCCTAGCACTGGATATGAACAAGCACGACACGATCGGCATCGACCTAGTGGCAATGTGTGTAAATGATCTTATCGTGCAAGGCGCAGAGCCACTGTTTTTCCTAGATTACTATGCAACAGGCAAACTAGACGTTGATACCGCAGCGGATGTTGTTTCAGGTATCGCTGAAGGGTGTGTTCAAGCAGGTTGTGCCCTAATTGGTGGCGAAACTGCGGAGATGCCGGGCATGTATGAAGGCGAAGACTACGACGTAGCTGGTTTCTGTGTTGGCGTAGTAGAAAAAGAAGACGTGATTGACGGCACGAAAGTCGCTGCTGGTGATGCACTTATCGCTGTTGGCTCAAGCGGCCCACACTCAAACGGTTACTCCCTTATCCGTAAGATCCTAGAAGTATCTGGTGCAGATAAGAGCGAAGAGCTAGCAGGCCGCACTATTGGTGAGCACCTACTAGAACCAACAAAAATTTACATCAAGTCAGCACTTAAGATGATTGAGAAACACGACATCCATGCGATTTCTCATATCACTGGTGGTGGTTTCTGGGAAAACATCCCACGCGTACTGCCTGAAGGCACGAAAGCAGTTATCGATGGTAACAGTTGGGAATGGCCAGTTATCTTCAAGTGGCTACAAGAGAAAGGCAACGTCGACACACACGAAATGTACCGCACATTCAACTGTGGTGTAGGTCTAATCGTCGCACTACCGAAAGACCAGGCAGACGCAGCAGTTGCTCTTCTTAAAGAAGAAGGCGAAAACGCGTGGGTGATTGGTCAAATCGCACAAGCAGACGCGAACGAAGAGCAAGTTGAAATCCAATAATTTGCAAATCGAGCTCAAAAGATAAGAAGAATGAGGACACTAGATGACTAGGTCCTCATTTTGCTATCTAGAACACTAAAAACCATTCTATTAGTAGGTAGTTTAGAAGCTACATAACTCCAACCTACAATACCAAGGCGCTCTCGACATCATGAAAAACCATACCCTAAAAAACTTTGTGGTCCTCATCTCGGGTAACGGAAGTAACCTGCAAGCTATCTTGGAAGCTTGCGAAGACAGCATGCCAAACGCACGAGTGGCAGCCGTGTTCTCTAACAAAGCAGATGCTTTTGGTTTAGAACGTGCAAAAAAGTTTGATGTAGACGGTCACTTTGTCGACCCTAAAGCATTCAGCTCGCGTGAAAGCTTTGATGCAGAGCTAATGAGTCAAATAGATGAATACCAACCAGACGTGATTATTCTTGCTGGTTACATGCGCATTCTGAGCAGCGCATTTGTTTCTCATTACATGGGTAAGATGATCAATATCCACCCTTCTCTTCTACCAAAATATCCTGGGCTACACACACACCAGAGAGCAATTGATGCTGGCGATAAAGAACATGGTACGAGTGTGCACTTTGTAACGGAAGAGCTTGATGGTGGCCCTGTCATACTGCAAGCAAAAGTTCCTGTGTTCGAAGACGATGATGCTAGTGTACTTGCGGCACGTGTTCAGGCGCAGGAGCACCGAATCTACCCTATGGTGGCTAAGTGGCTGGTAGACGAGCGGTTGATCATGAAGGATGGTAAAGCCTATTTAGATGGCGCAGAGCTTGGCGTACATGGGTACGCCTCAGATGAGTAGCCCTGAATAATAAACTCCAGGCACAAAAGAGCAGCCTGAGGGCTGCTCTTGGTTGTTTTAATACTTATAAACTTGATTCAAGAAAACCATGGTGAGACTAGAAACCTAAAACCCAACATTCTAAAAAATCCCATAACCACTTGAGTAACATAACACTCGGAAAGTAGATTCTGAATCTGGTTCGTTCTTCACCGTTCAGACTGACGAGGTGTTTTATGAGAAATTTCTATCAGTTACGTCTTTACAGCAAGCCTTAGCGAGACTAGGACTCTACTACCAGCACTCTAGAAAGTAAGAATGCTCATCCGTATCCGCCCTCGGTTTAAAACGCATAAAAATAAAGCTCGCGATTAAGCGAGCTTTATTTTTATATTCAGAGTAAGAGACCATCACTCTAACGGTTCGGTTGGCGCTTGATTGCCCGGCTTAGCCGCCGCAAACGGCACATTTACCAGTTCAGAGGCATTATTTTTGACTAGTTCACCTAGGTGAAACAAGCCGTATTCGCCAGGTTTCATACGCTGCCAAGCTTCGTTGCCCGTCAAAGGTTGAGTTGCGATCACAGAAACGATGTCATGTGGCGTGGTTTCTTCTTGGAAGTTAATTTCCACATCTTCATCAAGCAAAGCAGCTTTTCCAAACGGTGCGCGTCTTGTGATCCAATACAAATGATTGGTGCAATACGTCATTACATACTCACCATCACTCAGAAGCATGTTAAATACACCCTTCTCTCTTAGCTCATCACAACATTTAGCAACATATAAGAATACCGACTCCATATCCTTTGGTGGCTCAGGATATCGATCTTCCATTTGCTTCAATAACCAGCAAAATGCCAGTTCACTATCGGTTTCACCGACAGGTCGATGTCGACCTGTATGCAAGTCTTGATAGCCAGAGAGCTGACCGTTATGCGCAAACGTCCAATACCTACCCCACAGCTCACGTGTAAAGGGATGAGTATTTTCTAAATTAACACCACCACGATTCGCCTGTCGGATATGACTAACGACCGCACGACTTTTGATGGGATAATTTTGTACCAACTCTGCTATTTTAGACTCACAACTTGGCTTGGGATCTTTGAAGGTTCTAAAGCCCTTCCCTTCGTAGAAGGTGATCCCCCATCCGTCACGGTGTGGGCCGGTTCGACCTCCACGCTGCATGAGCCCAGTAAAACTGAAACAAATATCCGTTGGAACATTAGCGCTCATACCGAGCAATTCACACATGGTTTAAAAAACTCCCTAACAACACAGCTCGAAACGGTGGCCGTAAACGATTATTCCATCTCTTTTTCGATCAACTGAATGATGATATGAATAATCTTAATATGAATTTCCTGAATGCGGTCTGCATAACCAAAGTGTGGCACGCGGATTTCAATATCTGCAAGGCCTGCCATTTTGCCGCCATCTTTACCTGTTAGCGCAATCGTCTTCATGCCTTTCGCTTGTGCTGCTTCAATCGCTTTCAGGATGTTACCTGAGTTACCTGAAGTCGACAGACCAAACAGTACGTCACCTTTTCGACCAACCGCTTCTACATAACGTGAAAACACGAAGTCATAACCAAAGTCATTACTCACACAAGAAAGGTGGCTTGGATCTGAAATAGCAATACCAGCATAGCCAGGACGATTTTCTCGGTAACGGCCTGTTAGCTCTTCGGCAAAGTGCATTGAATCACAGTGAGAACCACCGTTACCACATGACAATACTTTACCATCTTGCTTGAATGAGTCAGCAATCATTTTCGCCGCTGCTTCGATTTGCGCAATGTTATGGTCATCGCTTAAAAATTTGTTGAGCACTTCAGCAGCTTCGTTTAATTCACTTCTAATCAGATCATGGTACATAAGACGTTCTCTTTATTATTTCGGCTTCAGTCAGCTCTTGACTCACTGAGCAAATTGTTCTGATACCAATTTGGTATCGGACATTTCATAAACCTGAACTCGGGTTTGATTACTCTGAGTTTACCCACAAACGAGAATTAGTGTCGATAGTGAACCAACAGATTTAGATTAGTGATGGTAATAAACTTGTCAACTTGCTCATGAAACCATCACTCAAATCTCAACTTTAGAATTTTAACTCTACTTAGATCACTTTTTATCCAATCTTATGTTTTACATTTCCTTAATATTTTGATTACACTTAAACCAACTGGTTAGACCTCTTACCTAACATACAGACGTACAAAACTTATAAAGTCTGAAAAGGAAAATACATATGGACATCTTGCTCTCAATCATCACGATGGCGATCGTGCTAGGCATTACGCTCTACCACCGCATGTCTCTCGTGAAATCTATTAGCTTACTCACCGCAGCCATGCTGGCTCTTACAGTAGCTGGTACTGTCGGCGTTATTGGTTGGGCTATTTACGTTCTCGCCGCAGCTGTGCTCGCGGTTCCTGGCGTACGTCAGTCTTTAATTAGCCGCAAAGCGTTAGTGCTTTTCAAGAAAGTGCTGCCAGCTATGTCTCAAACCGAAAAAGAAGCGTTAGACGCAGGTACCGTCTGGTGGGAAGCCGAACTATTTAAAGGCAAACCAGAGTGGCAAAAGCTACACGCAATTCAAGCACCTAAGTTAAGTGCGGAAGAACAAGCCTTTTTAGACGGCCCTGTGAATGAAGTGTGCGCCATGGTGAGTGATTTCCAAGTGACCCATGAACTCGCGGACTTACCGCCAGAAGTTTGGCAATACCTGAAAGATCATAAGTTCTTCGCCATGATCATTAAGAAAAAGTACGGTGGTCTGGAATTCTCAGCATACGCGCAATCTTTGGTGCTACAAAAATTAACGGGTGTTTCTGGCGTTCTATCGTCTACCGTTGGTGTTCCTAACTCTTTGGGCCCAGGTGAGCTACTGCAACACTACGGTACTGAAGATCAAAAAAATCATTACTTACCGCGTCTAGCTGAAGGTAAGGAAATCCCTTGTTTCGCCCTAACAAGTCCAGAAGCGGGTTCTGACGCTGGATCTATTCCAGATTACGGTGTGGTCTGTAAAGGCGAATGGGAAGGAAAAGAAGTACTGGGTATGCGCCTGACTTGGAACAAGCGCTACATCACCCTAGCGCCAGTCGCAACGGTACTAGGCTTAGCATTTAAACTTCGCGATCCTGAAGGTTTGCTAGGCGACAAAGAAGATCTTGGCATCACTTGTGCGCTTATCCCAACTGATGTCAAAGGTGTTGAGATTGGTAACCGACACTTCCCACTCAATGTACCATTCCAAAATGGTCCAACGCGCGGTAAAGACATCTTTGTTCCTATCGATTTCATTATCGGTGGCGAAAAAATGGCGGGCCAAGGTTGGCGTATGCTGGTTGAGTGTCTGTCGGTTGGACGTGGTATCACGCTACCTTCAAACTCAACAGGTGGCATCAAAACTGCGGCAATGGCAACCGGTGCTTACTCACGTATTCGTCGTCAGTTCAAACAGCCTATCGGCCATATGGAAGGGGTTGAAGAACCATTAGCACGCTTGGGTGGTAATGCTTACGTGATGGATGCAGCAAGCAACTTAACCGTTGCGGGTATCGACTTAGGTGAAAAGCCTTCAGTAATCTCAGCTATCGTGAAGTATCACTGTACGCACCGCGGCCAGCAAAGCATCATCGATGCAATGGACATCGTAGGCGGTAAAGGTATCTGTATGGGACCTTCTAACTTCCTAGCTCGTGGTTACCAAGGTGCGCCAATCGCAGTAACGGTTGAGGGTGCTAACATTCTAACACGCTCAATGATCATCTTTGGCCAAGGCGCAATCCGTTGCCATCCGTACGTTCTTGAAGAAATGAACGCGGCGTATTCTGAAGCAAGTAATGCTGTCGAGAAGTTTGATAAAGCGCTTGCTGGTCACGTGAGCTTTACAATGAGTAACCTAGTGCGCAGTATCTGGTTTGGTTTGAGCGACGGTCTGGGCTCTTCATCACCAACCAAAGATGCAACCAAGCGTTACTACCAACAATTGAACCGTTACAGTGCAAACCTTGCTCTGCTATCGGATATCTCAATGGCAGTGCTAGGTGGCTCTTTGAAGCGTAAAGAGCGTCTATCAGCACGTCTTGGTGACATTCTAAGCCAGCTATATTTGAGCTCTGCGACGTTGAAACGTTTTGAGCAAGATGGCCGTCCAGTCGAAGATTTACCATTAGTACACTGGGGTCTACAAGACAGTTTGAAACAAGCGGAAGTGGCAGTAGATGAATTCTTAGCAAACTTCCCGAACAAAGTAATTGGCCGTGCGCTACGCGTATTAATCATGCCATTTGGTCGCGTACGCAAAGCACCAAGCGATAAACTAGACAGTAAAGTGGCGCGCATTCTACAAACGCCAAGTGCAACGCGCTCACGCATTGGTCGCGGTCAATACCTTGAACCAACCGAGCACAACGCAGCAGGTAAGATTGAACTTGCACTATCAGTCATTCTTCAAGCTGAGCCTGTGTTTGACAAAGTATGTAAAGCGCAGGGTAAGCGTCGCCCATTCTTACGTTTGGATATGATTGCTCAGGAAGGGCTAGAGCAAGGCTTTATCACGCAAGAAGAAGCCGATCTACTCAGAGAAGCGGAACAGCATCGTCTAGATACAATCAACGTTGACGATTTTGAGCCGGAACTGCTTGCCGCAAAGCCGCTATACCCTCAGATGGATAGTGTCGCGTAACTCTAGTATCTGAGACCACAAACGGGAGTATCAGCTCCCGTTTTTATTGCTTCCAGAATCGCATTCATAACACCTCACACCACGAAGCCCCTGCGCAATCGCAATAAAAGCCACGCACTCCAATCTTTCCCCCGATTTCCAGTGATAACTAACTCACAGACGTTCCAACTAAGCGGTGTATACTTTAAGTAACTCACTCACATATATGGTAAATCCGTTGGCTAAAATATTACTCGCACAGTGGTTCCCAGGGCTTGTTCAGCTTAAGCATTATCAAAAAGAATGGTTTGTTAACGACTTTAGAGCCGCCTTTTCTGTTGTCGCGGTTGCACTGCCAGTTGCCATAGCTTATGCACAGTTAACTGGTGTATCCGCAATTGTCGGTCTGTATTCGTGTGTACTGCCAATGTTGGTTTACGCCATGATGGGCACATCTCGACAACTCATTGTCGGACCCGATGCAGCAACCTGTGCAGTGATCGCTGCTGTTGTGACACCACTTGCCGCAGGTGACCCCACAAAACATTGGCAGTTGGTTATGACCATGACAGCGATGACGGGGATTTGGTGTGTACTGGCAAGTCGTTTCAAGCTAGGAGTGTTTGCAGATTTCCTTTCTCGTCCGATTCTTTTGGGTCTACTCAACGGTGTTGCTCTCACAATTATCGTTGGTCAGTTTGCGAAAGTAGTCGGTTTGAAATACGAGCAACGTTATTTACTGGAACGTTTATGGGAAGCTCCACAACGATTAACCGATCTTCATTGGCCTACTGTAACTCTGAGTATCGTGACGGTTGTCGTTTATTTGCTCACCAAACGCTACCGACCAACTTGGCCTGCTGCCATGCTGGCGATCCTCGTAACTACTGCGTCAGTTTGGTTTTTCCATTTACAAGAGATGGGCGTATCGGTTGTCGGACTCACTCAAGGTGGCTTCCCTCAGTTTCAAACACCAGAATTTGAGCTAGGTGAAGTTCGTGAACTAGTAGTCCCAGCGCTCAACCTTGCGATTGTCAGTTTTGTTAGCATGATGCTCACCGCCCGCAGTTTCGCGGCTAAAAACGGTTATGATATTGATGCAAATAAAGAGTTTCAGGCGTTGGGTTTTGCCAACATTGCCTCAGCGTTTTCACAAGGTTTCGCGATAAGCGGCGCTGACTCACGCACAGCCGTCAATGATGCAAATGGCGGTAAATCTCAATTAGTTTCGATTGTCGCCGCAATCACCATCGCCATTATTGCGGTATTTATTTACGAGCCTTTGCAGTTCATCCCTATCGCTTCACTTGGTGTTGTATTGATCATTGCGTCCCTATCGCTGCTCGATCTTAAAGCAATTTGGAAATTAAAATCTCGTGACAAAGATGCATTTTATCTGGCCATCATTACTTTTATTTCTGTGTTGATCGTGGGTGTAATACCGGGGATCACTTTGGCGGTATTGCTAGGGCTGTTTCAATTTTTACGTATTGTCATGCGGCCGAGTGATCAGCTACTTGGCTTGGATGAAAAAGGTACCATTCGGACCATCGACGACTCAGGAAAAGCTTCGCCTATTCCTGGAATGGTGATTTACCGCTTTAACTCACCGCTAACTTACTTCAATGCTCCTTACTTTAAACGTAGAGTGTTAGAGCAGGCAGAGCATCACAAAGACGCAAGTTGCGTTGTCATCGACGCCGTATCGAGCTTTACTCACTTGGATCTCAGTGTGATGGCAACACTGGCAGATATTCACAATACTTTGAAAAAGAGAGGTGTACGCTTAATCCTCGCAGGAAGGAAACGACGTCTTCGTCAATGGTGTGAGCTTACTGGTATCAGCACCAGTGAAGGAGGCATCTTACTGCGAGCTGATATGTACCTTGCCATTAAACTTAGTGGCTGTTACATCAGTGCTGTGGGTGAGGGACAAATTCCTACTGTTCAAAAAGAGCCTGATTTAGAGCAGCTACCCAAACCAATTCCAGAAGTGGCTTAAATACAAATTTAATATAGAAAACAGGAAATTAAACTCCTGTTTTCTAGTGCTTATCTTCACAGCTGAATACGTGTTACGCCTTTGGCTTAAACTTTTTTGTCATCCCTTGGCTTTTAGGAGCCACCAGCCTATAACCAAGCTTTTCGTAAAAGACCGGTTCATCAGCAATCATAGAAACGTAAGAGCCTTCAAGTGCAACAGAAGAAAGATAACCGTCGATGTATTCCATGACTTTTCTACCTAAACCGTTACCTTGATAATCAGAATCAACGGCAACGTCGACAATTTCGAAGTTACACGCCCCGTCACCAACAACCCGACCCATTGCAATGAGCTTTCCTTCATCCCGAACAGATACGCCATATAACGAATTGGGTAGGCCAATTTCAGCAGCTTTCAACGATTTGGGTGATAGCCCGGCTTTGATACGCATATCACAGTATTCTTTCGGGCTTGGCACATGCTCTTCATATCTTATTGTCATTATGTACTACTCCTTTGTATCACCTTGGAGCTTACATAACTAAACTGTATAAATAAACAGTTAAACGTTGGAAAGATGTTCCCATTAAGCACACAAAGTATCGGGTCTAGAAAAGAAGCCGCCGACAACTCTGACGCCATAATAGATATAAGCTGCTCTGAAGCTAGACATTCCTTTTTCTAAACACGTTTCTCTCAACAACGCATCCGCATGCTTTCGAGCACTTTGAGGCAACACCTCTTCCCTCATGAGTTGGTAAAGAGCATCATGCACTAAAGAAGCTTTCATAATGTTTTTTGTGTCTAACGCTGGCCCACTCGCTCCATCCCATGCATAGCCCTTTTTAATCGTTAACACGCCTTGTTTGGACAAACTAAGAAAAGGGCTGTCATACGCCTGACTCACTGAAATGTGCGTCTCAATCTTTTCTTCAGAATGGAGAGTGTATTTATACTTCTGACGCTTTTTGTATTTCATCAGAGACCTCGCGTTTACTTATTCTTATTTATCACGCACAGCTGAATATTTATCCAGAAACCCTACAAGATCGGCTCTTGTTATTATGGCGTACTACCTATTACAAAGCCCAAATCAATATAAATAGAACTCCATGCAATCAATAAAGCCAGAACCCCTGACTTTATTGACCAAAATTTAACCAACAATCCTTATTCTGAAGGAAGTCTACTCAATTTTTTATGGATATCTTCTACAAAATTGGCTTGTTCACTTGGAGAAACCTCTAGAACATAATGAAAAAACGGACTTGTATGCTCAGTAATTTTATACTCTTCACTTAACAGCTTAATTACTTGTTCATGATTAAATCGTGCGGAGACTAAGCCACTCTCGGTTTCTTGAGTTATAACTATATAGTGAGCGGTTGGAAAAACCGTAAACCTTCCTTCGACAGGAAACCAAGGAGCAAAAGAAATAATCTCGTCATCAATTATGTATGCTTGAGGTTTACTGACATAGGTGTAAGGGTACTTTTCATCTAAATAGGGTCTTGCTGTATCAAACAAGCCATCATAATAAGTTGGTATTTCTACTTTTTGGATTTTACTTAAGGGATCGAAAGTGAAGGTATCAAGTGATTTTAAATTATTACTTCCCGAATCTGGATTATTAACACCATTATCAATAGAAGAACAACCTACAATTATCACTGCACAAAAAAAAGCTAAAATTTTATTCATTATTTCTTTTATCTTTAATTGATTGTTTTGAAAGTTAGTCACATTAAAAATGCAACCAATTTAGAAAGTAAAAATGATATATTATTTATATAAAATCCCAAACATATATTTGAGTACAGTAAACTTAAATATTCATAATTTATCCATTTTTCTTCTTCCAACTTGGTAACTTGATAAAAAAACGGAGCCGATTGGCTCCGTTTCTCGCTTTATGTGTTACTACTATTTCTTTGGTACTTCTAATTGCATCTCTGGCATGGCATCGCGCTTCGCTTTAATTTTGCGCCAGACTATCCATGCAATGATCACAATCAGCAGCATTATCAAGTTACCTACCGCGATAATAATCATGCTGCGCTTACGCTCAGCCTCCCGCTCAGCGATAATTTGCTTTTCCATTTCAATACGGCGCTGCTCGGCTAATTCAGCTTCTTTTGCAATTCGAGCAGCTTCTAGATCAACTTCATCAACAACACTGAAAGTTTGCTCTGGAATAGGAAACACCAACGGACGCTGAGTTGCAAAATCAGTGGCAAAGATCTCGCCGCGCCATGCGTACTTACCAAGCTCAGCATCGTTATTGAGGTTCAACGTAACTCTCATTCCATCTTTAGAGACCTGTCCTTGGCTGTAACTAATGAAACCATCGGGAGCGTCCTTTTTCACTGTGACTGCTATAGAGCCTGGTGCAATCATACCTTGCTCGCCACTCACCACTAATTGGTGTGGCTTATCGGGATTACGAGCCTGAATAAAAGTACGAGAGATTGGGTTCGGATAAACCAAGATGACTTGTTCTTGCGCTCGTAAGAATACGCCATTGCCAGACGTGATGCGCGCGCGGTACTTACCAGGCTCAACGTCTATTGGGAGCTGAACCGTAAACACACCATCCCCTGCTTTTTCATCCAAGCCGCGGCCGTCATCAGAAAACTCACCCACAACCATCGGCACTGGACGTGCTTCTTTGATCAGCTCATCTTCATTTTCGACAAACTTGGTAAATGTCACGCGCAGATTCACGCGATCAAGGAAGTCGCGCAGTACAAGAGGTTTGCCGTCGGAGGTCAGGCGAGCTGTAAACTTAAGCGCTTCCCCATTATATAATCGGTTTGGGAACAGATCCGTACTGAGCTTTAGGTGAGAAATTAAGCGGATGTTATTTTTAGGCGTAACTTTCCCCACAGCCTGCCATGGACCTGGCATAGGGTTATCAACGGAAATAATATCGAGTGAGGCTTCTTGATACCAACGTACATTGTCGTAAGAGCCCCAAGCATAGTATTTTTTACCGTCAGGACGGACTAAAACAACTGGCTGAGAACTTTGCTCACGATAAACCAAAAACGTGATCTGCTCGATGGTTGGATCAACTCGAAAGCGATTGTCTAACAAAGACATTGTAGATTCACTCGCAGCACTCGAGAGACTACTCCATATCGCTAAAAACGCGACCAACAAAGCCCTCAACATAGCTTCTCCTATTGATGCCAAATACAGTCGTTCACCAACTCTAATCTTTTTTGGTGAGCTTCTAGTTCATCGGCACTTGCGCGCAAAACCTTTAGCGCTTTTCTTCCTTCAATACGACGAATGGTTTCTACTCCACCCTCTTGTTTATTCGCGTTAAATTCTAGACTCGTTTGACCACCCGTCATAAAGAGGTAAACGTCGGCTAGAATCTCCGCATCGAGCAAAGCTCCGTGGAGTGTACGGTGCGAGTTATCAATACCGTAACGTTCACATAAGATATCAAGGTTGTTTCGCTTACCAGGGAAGATTTTCTTCGCCATTGCAAGGGTGTCGGTCACCTTGCAGTAGTCGTCAGTTTTGCCGATGTTAGGATCGAGCATGCCAAACTCGTAATCCATAAAGCCGGTATCGAAGGGCGCGTTGTGGGCAACAAGTTCTGCGCCTTTAATAAACTCAAGAAACTCTTGGTGCACGCTCGCGTATTCCGGTTTATCAACCAAGAATTCATCCGTAATACCGTGAACTTCAACCGCTTCTGGTTGGATTTCACGATCGGGTTTTAAATAAACGTGGAAGTGACGACCAGTCAGCTTACGGTTGATGATCTCCACGGCACCGATTTCAATAATGCGGTGTCCCATGTAGTGAGGACCACCCTCGCGGTTCATACCTGTGGTTTCGGTATCGAGAACGACAATGCGGTTATATTCAGAATTGCTGCTGGTATTCATAAGGTTATGTATGTCAGACTATGCTTTATTAAATGTTTCGGCTAATAGTACCAAAAA
>NZ_JAWOTT010000033.1:0-36962 GCF_033338995.1 Vibrio sp. Vb0304 | reverse complement strand
ACCACAAAACGACAGTTTTTAATATTTTTACCACAAAATGACTTGAAAGCGGTCAGGGTTTTGAGTATGTTTATATGCATTGTGGTTTTCGTGTCTTTATTGGGAATCACAAAGACCCTTTAAGCCGGGGTCGCCTAGCCAACTGACGTTGAATATTGAAAAGCATTTTTTCCAACCCGCTATCACTCTGGTAGCGGGTTTTTTTATATCTAAAGCCTATGCCAAACCTAATCGCAAATCTTTTTGAAAGCTTCCAAGAGTGGAAAGGCCGCCTGATTGCCTACGGGGGCGGCACTAGCGTTAGCGTCTTTAGTAATGAAGTCGCCGCTAAGGCCCAGCAAGCCGCTGAAACGGCGGCATCATCCCCAGAAATCACCACCGCGAACTTAATCTCATTGGGTGGCTTGCTCGTTATAGCTGGTCGCCTTGTCTTCGATATCTATGTGCATTTCGATAAGAAACGCCAGAAAAGAGAGGTTTCTTGATGGACCCTAAGCAGTTAGTCACGTTAGTGATTCGCCCTACTTTGAAGCAGTTGGGACTATACAGCCGATCAGCTGAACAGCTTATCGTTGGCACGATTTACCAAGAAAGCCACGCCAAATACCTAAAGCAACTAGGCAATGGTCCAGCGCTTGGCTTTATCCAGATGGAACCTGCAACGTATCAAGACATTTGGGATAACTACCTAGCTTACAAGCGCAAGCTGGCCAACCAAATCACTGAGCTATCTAGTATGGCGAGTTTGGATGATGACATGCGCCCAGACGTTACTCAGTTGATCACCAACTTATCGTTCGCGGTAGCCATGTGCCGTGTTCACTATCTTCGAAAAAAGCCCGCGTTACCGAAAGCCGGTGATATTGATGGCTTGGCTCAGTATTGGAAAGACCATTACAACACCCATTTGGGTGCGGGCACTGTTGAAGAGTTCAAAGAGAATTTCCCGCTTGAGGTACTGGATTGTTAAGCAGGAATCATCATGCACCAAGTTTGGTGCATTAACAGGGCGGCCATGATGGCTGCCTTTTCTATATATAGAGGAGTAAAGCCGACATGAAATATCTGTTTATGGTGGCGTTCTTGTTGATCGGCCCTGCCGCTATCGCAAGTGGTGCTGTTCCGGAGGTGCCACCATTTGATTGGTTTGCCTTTTTGGTAGCGGCGTTTGGTGAGCACGGTAAGGTCATTGCCGCTTGGGTGTCTGCCCTTTTGGTGGTTTGGTCCCAAGTTCGCCAGCTCATCCCGCCTGAGTGGATGGCAAAGCTACCCAATTGGTTGATTGATCTTCTTGAGTTTCTGGCAGCCAATAAAGGTAAGGCCGCCAATGAAGCATGGAATGACCCGAAGCATATCAAGCGAGTCAAAACATGAAGGTGCCGAGCTGGCTTAGCTTAGTGCCAGTCATGCTCGAACGATTCTTTTATGAGTTAGACCGTCACCGAGCTAAGTCGAAGAAGAAAGACAGAGAGGGCCGTCAGAATGAAATTAAGGAAGACCCAACGAATAGTCATGCTGATCGGTTCGGTCCTAGCGATGGCCGCGTGTCAATCAACGACGATGATGGCCAGTCCTGATTTTGTAGATTGCAAACCAACCGCACCGCAACTTGAGTGGTATGAAGTTGACGGTGAGGGTATCTACTACCCGAAAAGGTCAGTGACCAATATGCAGTTGTATATCGAGGACTTGAATAGCTGCATTGACTATCACCAAGCTAATCCTGGCTAGGTTTCAACTATCCGGTAATTCCAGATAGTTGCCGAGTGTTGTTACTGGCTGCACTTGTTATCAGTTAAGTCAGCATGTGATCGCGACGAATCCCGCATGTATCCGAGAGGAAGGGATAAGGATCGGTTAGCGCCCGATAGTGCATAAGTTAGCTACAAGATAAGTGACCCAAGGCTACTGGCTGCCTTAAAGCCAGTTCTAACACCGCCAAAGGCAACGTAGTGCTAGTGACTTGCGACGTCGTCGAGCGTCGCCAGGCTTCGGCCATTAAACAGCAGTGCCCACGGCGGTGACCCTTTTTAAATATCCTTTGTGTATTTAGTGAGTATTCAAAGGATATTTTGTTATGCCTCCACGAACCCCTAAGCCTTGTCGTCATCCCCATTGCGGTGGCCTGACTAATGACAAGAGTGGTTACTGTGACAAGCATCGTCACACTGGTTGGGAAGTGCACCAAGCAGGACGCAGCCGCCATGAGCGTGGCTATGGCAGTGATTGGGATAAGCTCCGAACCAGAATAATGAGACGAGATAAGTACCTATGCCAATGCTGCTTGCGTGATGGTCGTGCCGTGCCGGCTCGTGATGTGGACCATATCATAGCCAAGGAACATGGTGGAACGGATGAAGATAGCAACTTGGAGGCGTTATGTCGGCCATGCCACAAAGCGAAAACTGCACGAGAAAGAACGAAAGCACCCATTCGAAACAGCAAATAATGATCGTTTTGCAGATCAAATGGGCGTTTTGGGTACCAATTTACTTAAAAACTCTGGTGTTGTTTTGCTGAACCTTTGGCACACAACCAGACCCTCTCAAAGTCGCACAGACAGCACGAAAAGGTATCAAGGTGATGCTACCTCAATCCCAGAATCAAAAAGGCTTCAAGGCGGTTTTAGTTCGCTTGTTGTTCCCGTTCTCAGACCATGGGGGGTGGGGTAAATCTCTACGACCCTTTCGATAGGTACCGCAGCCCCAGACAAATTTTTATTCGCGATAAATAAGGATCTTTTTTATCACCCGATCCTGATCGTGACTCGTCACAATAAAAAATGAGGTTTTCACAATGGTGAGAGCAGCAGGGGGCGGACGTAAGAGTGGTAAGAATACGCTTCCCTCCGCGCCTGCCCATGAAGTCATGACCAAAGCACCGCCACCGGATGAGTTGCGCGATGATGACGCGGTCTTGATTTGGAAAACGCAATCCAAGGTTTTGATCGAGCGCCAGATTTTAACCGTCGATCACTTCCCGTTGTTGTTGGCGTACTGCAACAGCTTTTCTTTGTATCTCGAAGCAGAGCGAGAAATTAGCGAGAAAGGATTAACGGTCAACACGCCAAAAGGTGGGCCAAAGAAAAACCCGAGCGTCAACGTTCGCCAAGATGCACTATCGGCGATGGTGCGTATTGGTAGCTTGTTGGGGCTCGACCCGTTATCCATGCGAAGAATGACAGGCGGTGGAGGCGGTAGTAAGGACGGCAACGAAAACGAATTCAACGAATTCTTACCAGCGAGATAAGTATGGCTAAGTATCCGAACGTAAACGCCGCCGCAAAGTATGCGCGTGACGTGGTGAGCGGTCGGATCGTTGCTTGTAAGTATGTTATCCAGGCGTGTCAACGTCATCTGGATGATATCGAAAAGAGCAAAAGCAAAGCCTATCCGTACCGATTTAACAAAGACAAAGCCGAGGCGGTTTGTCGATTCATTCAACTTCTTCCTCACACCAAAGGCAAATGGGCGAAGAAGCCATTAAAAGACCGGCGCATCAAGTTAGAGCCCTGGCAATTGTTCATTCATGCCGTTCTCTATGGTTGGGAACGAAAGAAAGACAAGCGCCGCCGCTTCAGAGTGGCTTACGTCGAAGTGCCACGAAAGAACGGAAAAAGCATCATCGCTGCGGGCAATGGTCTTTGGATGTTTGCGCCAGATAACGAATACGGCGCAGAGGTTTACTGTGGTGCCACCACAGAGAAACAGGCTTGGGAGGTATTCAAGCCAGCGAAGAAGATGGCCGAAGCGCTGCCAAACCTTCGGCGTTCGTTCTTGATTGACGTCATGGCCAAGAAAATGGAACGGCCAGACGGCAGCATTTTCGAACCGGTGATCGGTGACCCTGGCGACGGTTCAAGCCCACATTGTGCCATCGTCGATGAGTATCACGAGCATGATGGTCCCGAACTGTATGACACTATGTCAACAGGTATGGGGGCACGTGAACAACCGCTTATCTTCGTGATCACCACCTCGGGCTATAACATCGCTGGTCCTTGTAAAGACTTGCACGACGACGTCGTCAAAATCTTAGAAGGCACGACCGATGACGACGAGATCTTTGGCATCATCTACACCATTGATGAAGACGACGATTGGACAGACCCCGCCGTTCTAGCCAAAGCCAACCCTAACCTGGGCGTGTCCGTGGATGAAGATTGGCTGCGCAGTCAGCAAATGCGCGCTATTCGTAACCCGCGCTATGCCAACACGTTCAAAACCAAACACCTCAATCGGTGGGTGTCCGCATCGCTTGCTTTCTTCAATATGGAAGATTGGAAAGCTGCCGAAGATACCAGCCTATCGATAGAGGATTTCAAAGACAGCTCATGTTGGTTGTCGCTCGACTTGGCATCAAAGATTGATATCTGTAGCCAGATCATGCTGTTCACTCGCAAGGATGACAAAGGCCAGCTGCATTTTTACATCTTCTCCAAACACTACTTGCCAGAAGATACCGTGTTCGACCCAGATACCAAAAACCGCAAGGTTTATCAGAAATGGGTGGGCACGCCATGGCCAAACAGTGGTGGCAGTGCGCTGATCTCCACTGACGGTGCCGAGGTGGATTTTAACGAGATTGGGGAAGATATTCAGAACTTTTCTGATGAGTTTGAAGTGCGCGAAGTACCTCACGATCCGTGGGGTTCCACCCAGCTTGCGCAAGAACTTACCGCGGCGGGCATTACCGCCGTCAAAGTGCCGCAAACCACGGCGCACTTATCACCGGGCATGATTGAACTCGAAGCCGCGTTAAAAGCGGGGCGTGTTCACCATGACGGAAACCCCGTGCTCACTTGGATGATGAGCAACGTTGTCAGCAAGCCAGATGCCAACGAAAACCACTTTCCACGCAAAGACAAACCAGACCAGAAAATTGATGGTGCGGTGGCGTTGATCATGGCGGTTTATCGCGCGCACCTGGCAACGGAAACCTTTGACCCATTCGACGATCTAGATGATGAGGATTTATACCTGTGACATACATACTCAACCTGATCGGCCTCGCGGGTTTTGCCGCGTTGCTGAGTGGGGTTTATCTCAAATTCGGGTTGTCGGCCACCTTAATGTTTGGCGGAACCATGCTGTTGATTTTTGCCTTATTGGCATTAAGAAAACTAGGGGGCCGCCATGCTTGATTTGCTGTTTGAAACCCGCTCAAACCCAGAAGACCCATCTGTTCCCTTGTCCGAGCTCGATGCAGCCGATTGGGGTGGCAGCTCTGGGGTAAGTGTGGAATCCGCCATGGGCTTGTCGGCGGTGTATTCCTGTATTGGCGTACTTGGCCGCTCTATGGGCCAGCTGCCTTTGCATGTCATGCGCCGTGATGCCAAAGGCGTTGTTTCTCGCGCCACGGATCACCCTGTTTATTACCTGCTTCACGATGAGCCGAACCCATTTCAAACCAGTTATGACTGGCGCGAATCCGGCATGGTTCACGTTAGCGGCTGGGGCAACCACTACACCGAGATTGTGCGTCATCCTCGTTCGGGGGAAGTGCGCGAACTTGGATTGATTCGACCTTGGGAATCCAACTTAGTCAAAACTACTTCAGGGCGTCATACCTACGCAGTCACCGCAGATGATGCGCGGGCTAGGGCGGTCAGTCCTGAAGACATGATTCACATTAAAGCGATTGGCTCTGATGGCAAAGTCGGTAAAAGTCCTATTACCCAATGTCGAGAGGCGTTTGCGCTTGGCCTAGAAACCCAAGGTTATGGCAACCAGTTCTTTCGAAGTGGGGGCAAGCCAACGGGCATTGTCTCGGTCAAATCGCAATTGGAGGAAAAGAGTTGGAAACGCTTGCTCGACCGTTGGCGAACGTCCAAAACGGAGATGCAAAGTAACGACAATAAAACGTTGTTCTTACCATCTGAGCTCGCGTATCAGTCGATCACCATTCCGCCAGAAGATGCGCAGTTCTTAGAAACCCGAAAATTCAGTCGTTCTGAAGTAGCCGGCATTTACAACGTGCCGGCACACATGATTAACGACCTGGAAAAAGCCACCTTTTCCAATATCTCAGAACAAGCCATTCAGTTCGTTCGTCACACCATGATCCCGTGGGTAGTGAAGTGGGAGCAGGAGCTCAACCGGAAACTATTCACTGAGCAAGAACGACGGGCTGGGTATTACGTCAAGTTCAACCTAAATGGTCTGTTACGCGGCACCGCCCAAGAGCGTGCTGAATTCTATTCGAAAGCCATTCGTGATGGCTGGATGACCCGCAACCAAGTACGAGAACTGGAAGATATGAACCAAGCCGATGGGTTGGATACCTATTTGCTCAGCGCCGATCTTCAAACAAAAGAGGCCAAACCTAATGAGTAAAAACCTCAATGAGATTTTTATCCGCAGTGATGAAATCAAAGTTGAAAAACGGGAGGACGGAGAGGGGCTACGTATCGTCGGATACGCGGCCAAGTTCAACACTCGCAGTAACAACCTTGGCGGTTTTGTCGAAGTGATCGCCCCTGGTGCGTTTGATGACGTTCTGGACGATGACGTTCGCGCCCTGTTTAACCATGACCGCAATTTTGTCCTAGGCCGAACCAAAGCGGGCACGCTCACACTGACCGTTGATGAGGTTGGTTTACGTTACGAGATCACCCCGCCAGACACCCAAACGGTGCGAGACATGGTGATCGAACCAATGGACCGTGGCGACGTCAGCCAAAGCTCATTTGCGTTTCGTTTACCTTCAGACGGATATCGATGGGATGAGGATGATGATGGGGTATATGTCCGCACCATCACTCGCGTTTCAAAATTGTTGGATGTCAGCCCAGTGACCTATCCAGCTTACAACGACACCGAAGCCAGTACCCGAGCCCTTGAAGAAGCGCGCGCGGCTTGTACTGACGACAGTGAAGAACAGCGCCAATTGGCGCAGCATCAAGAGCAGCAGTACCGCGATCGGTTGTTGCAAACCCTGTAAAACCTTTCATTACTCAAACCGGAGAAAGTTGAATGAAATACCATGAAATGAAGAAAAAACGTGACACGATCGCGCGCCAAATGCGTGAGTTAAACGACAAGGCGAAAGACGAAAAACGCGCGTTCACGGATGACGAAACCACCCAATGGCGTGATATGACGTCAGAATTGGAAGGTTTAGATTCACAAATTGAACGTGAAGATCAGCTTCGCGCACAAGACGAGCGCTTTGTTCGTGATGACAACAACCAAAACCCAAATAACCCAGAAGAGTCCCCAACCGAGCAGCGTCAAGCTGAAGCCTTTACTAATTATCTGCGTCATGGTTTTGCGGAGCTATCGCAAGAAGACAAAGCCCAACTGCGTGCATTAGGTACGACCACTGGCTCTAGTGGTGGCTTTACCGTCCCGAAAAACTTTGTGAATCGTGTCGTTGAAAACATGGCGGCGTACGGTGGTATTGCGAACGTCTGTCAGGTTATTCCTACTCAAGATGGTCGTGCGATGCCGTGGGCGGTGTCCGATGGCCGTACTGAAATCGGTGAAATGCTGGCAGAAAACCAAGAGGCGGGTAAGGGCGATCCGAACTTCAGTCAAGTTGAGATTGGCGCGAAGAAAGGCAGCTCTAAAATCGTCCTGGTATCGAATGAGCTCCTGCAAGACAGCATGATCGATGTCGATGCGTTTGTTGCGCGTCGTATCGGTCAGCGTTTGGGCCGTCTAGAAGCAAGTCAAATTATTACGGGGGATGGTCAAGGCAATAACCTAAACGGCCTCAATAAGCAGGTGCAATTGACCCATCAAGCGGCAGCTGTTAGCGGGGTATCTTACGCCGACTTGATCAACCTAAAACACAAAGTGGACCCAGCTTATCGCAATGGTCCCAATACGCGTTGGGCGTTCAATGATGACACGTTCAAAGGCTTCAAGCTGATGAATGACGCGAACGGCCGTCCGTTGTGGTTGCCTGCGATTGCCGGTGTTGCGCCAGCCACCATTGATGGTGATGAGTACGTGATTGACCAAGGCATCGCTAAAGCGGGCGCAAGCAATAAGTCAGTGTTCTATGGTGATTGGTTATCGGTCGTGCTACGCCGTGTGGCGTACATGAACCTGCGCCGCTTGACCGAGCGTTACGCTGAATTCGATCAGATGGGCTTCATTGGCTTCCACCGCTTTGATGTCCTGTTGGAAGACGTTGCAGCTATTGCCGCGCTAGAACACGCTGCGGCTTAATTATCACCCTCAGAATGAGCCCACCAAACGGTGGGCTTTTTCATGTAAGAAGGAATAGACCATGGCAACCACCAAAGCCAAAACGCCCGCTGCAAAAGCGAAAGAGAACACCAAAGATTCAGCAACAACCTCAGAAGTGAAAGCGCCAATCGACGCAACCACGCAAGAGGGGGCGACGTCAGAACCCTCTGATCAGCAAACTCAAACGCAAGGTGACGCCAAATCACCGAAAGATCCGGAACCAGAGCCTCAAGTTCAGCAAACTCAAACGCAAGGTGACGCCAAATCACCGAAAGATCCAGAACCAGAGCCTCAAGTTCAGCAGAGTCAAGCCTCACCAACGCCGCCTGAAGCATCAAACACCGAGGTTAAAGTAAAGCTGAAAATGCCACTTTGGGATTCACTGAAACAGCGTTCTTTCACGATTAACGATCTGTATCCGTGCTCAGAGAAAGAGGCGCAGCGCCTTATTGAGAATGGCACGGCGGTAAAAGCCGATGCTTGATCTGGTTAAGGTAAAAAACCAGTGCAGTATCGATGACGACATCACCGAGCATGATCAGCAGCTCACTCTCTACTTGTCGGCGGCTAAGCGAGCCGTTGAGAACTACCTCAATCGTCCCGTCTACTGGACCCAAGAGGAAGTGCCGCAAGACCCAGAGTTAGTGCCAGAAAATGCTTTTGTGGCCAGAGAGGACACAGAACTGGCGGTGTTGTTGTTAATTGGCCACTGGTTTGCGCATCGAGAAGCGGTGACAGAAAGCAGCGTTAAAACCCTTCCTCTCGGCGTGAGCTTTTTATTGGATTTTGATCGCGATATCAACCTGTGAGGGCGTATGCAAGCAGGCAAACTCAATCAACGTTTAACACTGTATCGCACCGTTGATGGTAAAAGTGCTAACGGTGCGCCTACGGTTCAGCTGGAACGGATGGCGACCCCGTGGGCGGAGTTGCTTTCCAGTTCGGGGAGTCAAAGCGCAAGCAATGACCGTGAGAAAGCTCTCAACGTGTATCAGTGGCGGCTTCGATGGCGTGAAAACATCGAGCCAAACTACTGGATACAGTGGCGAGGTCGCTGGATGAAAATCACCGCCGTAGACGACGCTGACCCTCAACGTCGCCAAATCATTCTCGATGCAGACTCCAATCCGAAATCGTCACCGCCAGCAATAAAACCCGTTCCGTAACTGAAAGGAGTGCACACCATGCAGCTTGATAGTTGGAGTGTATCTGGCTTGAAAGAGCTGGAAAAAGCGTTAACCGAACTTGGCCAAAAGGCCGGATTAAAGGCGTTGCGTAAAGCCAGCCGAGAAGCAATGGGCGGTGTTCAGCTCTCTATGGCGATGGGAGCAGGTTATAACTCCGATAGCCCTGATGGTGAGCACATGCGTGACAGCATCAAGATCAGCACCAAAAAACTGGACAGCAAACACGGCGGCAAAGACAACGCGTTAGCCACCCGAGTGGGGCCGTCCAAAAAGCATAGCCAAAAAGCCATTGCGCAAGAGTATGGCACGGCCAAGCAGGCCGCTGATCCGTTTATGCGTCCGGCCTTATATGAAAACCGCCACCGGATCGTTCGAACTTTTCGCACGGTATTGGCGACGGAGATTCAAAAAGCAATTAAGAAGCAAGCCAAATGACTTTAGAAAGTGCGTTAAACGCCTGGTTAAGTCAACTAACTGGGCTGGATTGCTATTGGCTTCATCGTCCGCCTAGTGCGCAAAACGCTGTAGTTTACCGCTGCTTAACTCCCGGAAGCGTCGAGGGGAATTTGCGGCAAACAGGCATTAAGGACGACAGCTATAGCCTCACCATCTACCACCAAGACCCCGACGAAGCCAAGCGTTTAGCTGACAGCATTGTCGCTGAACTTCATGGATTCAACGGGCTGTTGTCGGGCTACCCCGTGCAATATGCCCGATTGAGCGGAGGTTTTGAACAGCCACTACTCGATGAGTCTGGGGAATGTACGTCTTACCAGTTCAACAGAGATTTTTTTATTAACCATTAATCGGGAGAACCCCAATGAATAACGGAATCCCTGAACCAGAATACGCCAAGTTGCCAGCTGGTACTCGCTTCAAAGTGGGAAATGTCGGCTCAAAACTGTCGGAAATGGTTCTATTAAAAGACGCCGACCAAGTCGGAGTTACGGGGAAAACCACCTCGTATAGCCAGATCACGCGACTAATCGACACGGACCATAAATACTTCGCCCAGATGTCAGAAGGGGAAGATAAGTCCTTTCGATTTTTGGATGCGGGCGAAACCGACCCTGATCTGAATGGTTTCCTCAAAGACGCCGAACGCAAGAAAACTAAAGCCGTTTTGATTGAGTGGCCAAACAACCGCTACGCCCTCATGACCATTGTTTTGGGTGGCTGGGCTCACGAAGAGCCAGATAAAACCAACGCCATGTATTTAACGGTGGCAGGCAAACAGAACGGTATTGTGCGCGGGTTCCAAAAAGCGCCAAGCATCGAAACTCAGCCTTTGGACGTGGCGGCCTCGGATGGTGCTGCCGTGGGCTTTACCCTTGAGCCTGCTGACGATGATGTCAGCGTGCAATGGCAGGAAAAAACGTCAAGTGGATCGTGGACCGACATTACAGGGGAGATTGGTTACACCCTAAGCATGACTGCCACCACGGCGAAAAATAACAACCAATACCAAGCCGTTGTCACCAACCTTTACGGCTCCGTCACCACTGAACCTGCAACCCTTACAGTTAGTTAATCTCATTCTGCCCGCCCTTGGCGGGCATAAGGACACATAAAAATGAACGCAAAAGATTTACTGCTTTCCCTAGACCAACCTGTTCCTGTCACCCGCACTTTGCTAGGCGGTGAGTTTAAGATCATCCGCATGACGGCAGAGCGTCTTAGTCAGTACGAGAAAAAACGTAAAAAATACAGCGAAGAGCAAGACGTCGATAAGTTGAATGAAGCCGTTGCGCAATTAGTGCTGGATTCCATCCTAGATGATAACGGCGTGCCTATGTCGCAAAGCGTCAAACCAAAAGAGCTATTGGCCGTGAAAACCATGACGTCCATAGAGTCAGCGATCCGAGTCATTACGGCTGTCAACTACATGGCCGAAGGGAGCGAAGAAGCGGCAAAAAAAGGCTAGAAGATGATCCCGCCCTTCGCTATTGCTTTCAACTCGGTGAGTTGCTCGGGGTGCTAGACCCACGAGAGATTCACCGAAAAGCCGATAGCGAATTGATAGCACTTTGGCGCGCCCACTTTTTACTGAAATCCGAACAAGAGGGCAACCCGCCCCCACGTCCATCAAAACCCAAAACGCCCACAGTCATTGATTTGTCAGACACCGACAAACAAGTGGCCGCTTGTGAGCGTTTTCTGATGTAAGAGTTTGCCCATGTCAGATATAGCCAAACTAACGGTAGCGCTTTATGCCAATAGTGCGCAGTTCGTGTCTGAATTGGACAAGTCGAACAAAAAGGCGAAAAGCTGGTCGAGCCAGGTTAGGGGATCATTTTCTATTGCTGCCGCGGCCACGGCAACCGCGGCGACTGCCACCGCAGGGGCGCTGGCCTTGGTGTACAAACAGCAAGCGGCCATCATTGACCAAACGGCCAAGTTCGCTGACCGCATTGGTATCTCGACCGAAGCGTTGACACAGTTCCGTCACGCCAGTGAGCTCACCGGTGTTGGGGCGAAAAACCTCGATATGTCACTGCAACGCATGACTCGTCGAATCGCTGAAGCGGCTCAAGGCAGTGGTGAAGCTGCGCCCGCACTGAAACAACTTGGCTTGGACGCGAAGCAGCTCGGTGAGATGACCCCCGATGAGCAGCTTTATGTGTTGGCTGACGCCTTTACCCAAGTCGAAAGCCAGTCAGAGCGTGTTCGTCTGGCGTTTAAGTTGTTCGATTCGGAAGGCGTGGGCATGGTGAACATGTTAGCCGGTGGATCAGAAGGTTTGCGCTCGATGGCTGACGAAGCAGACCGCCTAGGTATCACGCTTTCACGCATCGATGCAGCTAAGGTCGAAATGGCCAACGATGCCATGTACAAAGTTGGCCTCACCAGTACCGCCTTAAAACAAGAACTGACCACCCAACTTGCGCCAATTGTGGCCGCATTAGCGGATGAGTTTGTCAATTACTCACAGCAATTTGGCGGCATGAACAACATGATCGCCGAAGGAATTCACAGCACCACTCAGGGCATTGGTTTTATGGCTGATGCCTTACATGGTGTGCAAATCATTGTTGAAGGCTTATCGGTCGCTTGGGAGGGCTTCAAGCTGGGCTTTATGGTGGCGTCTCAAGTCATCACAACCGGCTTACATGAATTGGGGCAGTTCATCTTTCAAGTGGTGGTTTCACCATTGCAGGGCGCGCTCGATCTGGCGGCCAACTTCAGTGACGAAGCTACCAACATGGCGGCGGAGTTGCGTAAGTTCTCTAGTATGCCTCCTCCTCAGCTATTTGATGCATCCACCGTTAATCAAACCAAGCTGGACCTGAACGAAGCGCTTTGGGAGTTGCGCAATCTGGCCAGTGAGCCTCTGCCATCGGAAGGCATTGAAACATGGTATCAAAACACCAAAGCAAGGTTTGATGAGTTAGCGAAGAACTATGCGAACGGCATCAACTACAACGCACCAGGTGTGAAACCTCTCGATGATCCGAAAAGCAAGCCAGCCGAAGAAGATAAATCGGTGGTTGCATTCAGAGAAGCTACGGCCTTACTGGAAACCGAATGGCAGCGCCGTTTGGCCATTAATGCCGCAGGCGACCAAGCCGATGCAGCCAGAGAAGCGTTTGCCTATGCGGATCGTCAAAGCCGATTGTCAGAGCAATTCCAATCGGCGTATGAAGCCGCGATGGATAACCACACGCTGCAACAAGAACTGGAAGATCAGTATTTTGCCAGTCGTGAGTTGTTGTGGCAGGAACATCAAACCAACCTAACTGACATCGAGAAAAAAGCCGCTCAAGCCCGAGCCGCCGCTCAAGCCGCGGAGTACAGCAACTACTCGGATTTGTTCGGCAGCATGTCCGATGTGGCCAAAACCTTTGCAGGTGAGCAATCAGGCATTTACAAAGCCATGTTTGCGGCCTCAAAGGCGTTTGCGATTGCTGAATCGATCATCAAAATCCAGCAAGGTTTAGCCAGTGCGGCTGCTTTGCCGTTCCCCGCTAACATCCCTGCGATGGCGTCCGTTGCAGCCAGTACAGCCAGTATTGTCAGCACCATTCAAAGCACTGAATTGAAGGGCATGGCCCACGATGGATCGAGCGGATTTACCAACGGTCGAATCCCAAGAGAGGGCACCTGGTTGCTCGATGGTGGGGAAAAGGTGCAAACCCGCGCTGAAGCCGATCGACATGAGCGGGCTTTATCCATGATTGAGCGTGGCGAAGTAGGCAACAGTAATCAGCAACAAGCGGTTGCGCCCCAACCTTGGAATATCGTCATTCATGAAGCACCGCCAGGAACGACGGCGGAAGTGGATGAAGAGAAGCGAGTGATTGCCATCATGATGAAAGACGCCAATAGCGGTGGTCAGTACATTTCCTATATTCAGCAAAAACTTGGCGTAAGACCAGGAGGCTACAAATAATGCAGATGTACCAAGACAAGGCAACCAAAGAGCAGTTAGATAAGCTCAACCCTAATATCTTGCGTTATCCATGCAGTTATTTTGATAACGGTATTTTGCCAGAGCCCAGCATCGAAAATTACAAGTTCCGTACGGGTCAAGTGGTGGTGAAATCGAATATGGATTTGGGCTTAGCGACGGTACGCCGTCGAACCCGAGTGGCCCCGTCTCGCTATCCTCTCAAGTTTCAGTTCACCGGCGAACAAATGGAGGCGTTTAGAACGTGGATTGATGAGGAGCTCGATGCGGGTGTTGAATGGTGTTACATGCCCCTATTGACGGGTGACAGTCGTTTGGTCATCCATAAGGTGCAGTTTATCAAAACGCCAGGTAATGACAGCGATTTTGTCTTAACTGGTGTCTATCCAGACCCAGAAGATCCGCGCCGTCGAACCTCAACGTGGGATTTGATTGCTGAAGTTCAAGCCTTCTCAACCAACCTAGAACGTTACAACGCGAGACTATTAACGCGAGACACGTTGTCCGGTCTAGAAAAGGCGGCGTTATCGGTGGCACTGTCCGTAGCTAAGACGCCAAGCGACAAGGAGAGCTGACCGTGATCCTGTCAACGTTAGAGTATCAGCACCCCGCCTTACCTGGCGGGGTGTTGCGTTATGTCAAAGATAGCATCGACCTCGAAGCTGGCTTGGAAGATGGCACCATTGTGATCTTTAAAGCCGGTCAGTTTGAGTTTCAGCTGCCAGATAAAAACACCTCTGGCCAAGAAGCGTTGCGCGTGGCCGCTCCCAATACTGATTTAACGCTTACGAGAGCGATTGAATCGACCAAGATGTACGAGCCGATCACGCCAGTTGTCTGTATCTATCGAGAATACGACGACGCGGATTTAAGCCAGCCCAGGAACAAGGCCATTCGTTTAACGACATCGAGCACTAATATCACCACGATGGCAGTGTCATTGACGGCCAGCTGGAAGGACTTAACCAATCGGCGCTTTTGTCGTCGCATTTACACCACCAAGACTCACCCAGGATTGAAATATCTATGATTGACCATTTTAGAGAACTGCCAGCTGGCCATTATCCGCCAGATGGGTGCGCTTTGTTGGTGCGTGATGCTTGGGCGCAGCTGTTTAACTTGTCGAACTTGCCCTGTCATGCCGATCGGTTTGTCACTGTCGAACAAGCTAATCACCATTTGGGAGAGTATCGGGGCGAATTGATCGAGCCCATTCTAGCCCCAGAGCATGGCTGCATGGTGGTCGCCACCCGTGGTCAGCATTGGCACTGTGGGGTGTATACCGCCGAACAGTCACCAGGTTACGTGATCCACACGTTAGGCTCGACCGTCAAGATCGAGCCTTTAAGCCAGTTCAACCGTCGTTTTAATGCAGTGGAGTTTTATCGTTATGCCGCACATAATCGAGTTCAAACACCCGATAAAGCGGGATGATTATCGTGTTCACACCGTTCCGGTTGGGACCAACTTAGCCGAATGGCTTGCTACTCATAAGCCAGTCTCAACCAACTTACAAGCCACGCTGAATTTTAGCCGGCTTGATGATATGGACGTCACGCTCAATGAGTTTGATGCGATTAGCATTCGGCCAAAGCTCGGGTTTGGTGTGGACTGGGTGATTTGGGCCGCGCTGGCCGTCTCGGCAGCCTCGGCTATTTACTCTTATTCGCAAATGCCAGATACCTCTGGCAATAAAGACACCCAACAAGCCAGTAGTGTGTACAACTACAACGGGCAAGGGAACAAGCCAAAGCTAGGCAACCCTGTGCCTGTTCAGTTTGGCCGAATGCCGCACTATCCTGACATTATCGCACCGAACTGGTGGGTGTATGACAACAACGAACAATACTACTTCCAAACCTTTTCCAAGGGGGTAGGAAAATTTCAAATTCATGAGCACTACATTGGGGAAACGCCGTTAAGCCAATTTGGTGACATCGAGGTGCGGGTATATCAACCAGGACAAGTCGTGGATCATTTCCCGCACATTGTCTGGACCTCGAAGGAAGTCGGCGGCGCAGATGGCCAAGGTGGCTTGACGCTCGATGGCGTGACTTCCGGTTGGGTGGCTGCGGCCACCAGTAATGAAGCGCGTTTTCGGGGCAAGGTGGTCGAGCTATGGTCACAATACAGCATTCACACGGGCAACGGGGATTACAGCTCAATATGGCGTCGTGACAAGTGGCCTTGGGAGGCGGGGCAGCATGTGGTGATCACCTCTACCACACAAGAAAGCTTAGTCTTTGAGGGTAATATTCACTTTCATGACATGGGGGACGATGGTGATGTGATCGACCCAGAAGAACTGCCCGACGAAATTGAAAACCCGTTGGGATGGGGCTCCTTAGCGCATAATGACCGCATTGTGATCACCGGCGCGGGGGTAAATTCGGGTACTTACATCGTGACGGCGTTTCGTCCAGGCAATCGAATCCGAGTCAAGACCGATGGCGGAAGTGAGGTGACGAGCTTTGAGCCCATGTCTAACGTTTATGTGCGCATCTTTGAGGCCGTTGGCAACGACGGCACGTACGTGTGTAAGGACAACAATGGCACCTTGGCGCTCGTTGCTTCAGACACGCTTGAAGAAGTTGTAGGGTGGTCTGGGTTTAGCAGCATTGATAGCCCTACGGCTGATATTTCAGTGTTAGAGCGCGATCGCGAGGCGGAATGGGTGGGGAATTTTCTCTGTGTGCCGAGTGATGCCACCGCGCTCGATGTGGGTTTAGACTTTATCTTTCCTCGTGGCTTGGGGGCGTTGAACAAAAATGGCGATATCAATGCTAGGACGTGTGAATGGCAAGTTCGTGCGCGCCCAGCTGGCACCAATGACGCCTATCAATACCACAAACTGTTGCTAACTAAAGGTGATAATACACCTCAACGCCTCACCGTATGGTTAAGCGAGGAAATGGGATTAGCACCAGGGCGCTGGGAGGTGGGTTGTCGTCGAATCAGTACCGTGACTAACTCGACCAAAGTGTTTGATGAAATCCAATGGATGGGGCTGAAATCCATCATTCAGCATGATTACGTCAACGAAGCCGAAACCATCATCACACTCAAAATCAAAGCGACCAACTCATTATCTCAGCAAGCGAATCAGCAATACTGGAATGATAGCACCCGTATTTTGCCGGTGCGCCAGAGTGATGGTCAGTATGCCGAATTGCCGACACGTTCGATTGCCCATGCGGTCATCGATGCTTGTCGCGATTCTGTCTACGGCGCGGCCTTGACCGATGATGCGATCGACTTATCGACCTTTGAGGCCTACCACGCAAAATGGGAAGAACGGGGCGACCGCTGTGATGGGTTATTTGATCAGCCCACCGCGTTCTGGGCCGCCATTGAAACCTTGTTGTTAGCGGGCCGAAGTTATCCACGCATTGACTTTGGCACCGTCAGCATGTGGCGAGATGAGCCCCGCAGCGTATTGTGTAAACCGTATTCGCCAGTGAACATGGAGCCGGATAGCTTCAGCGCCGATATCAGTCACATCGAAGATGGTGACTTTGATGGTATCGAGTTGGAGTGGTTCAACCCTCAATCGCGAAAATCAGAAACCTATGTGGCCACCGTCAGCAATCAGCCAGGTTACAACCCGAAACAGCTAAAAATGCCATTCATTACTAGCTTGGAACATGCTAAGCGTGAAGCGTTGTTTCATGCTGCGGTGCAAGCTTATCGGCGCACTAACATCAATTTCTCTACCGACATTGACGGCTGGGAATCCAATTACGGTGACATGGTTCCCGTCGCGCACGATGCGTTGGAGTGGGGCGCGTCTGGTCAGGTGATTGAAAAGATGAAGGGGGAAGATGGCAACCACTATCTTCAGTTGTCAGGGCTATTGAAATGGGAGGAAGGGAAGCCCCACTACATTTTATTTAACCTGGACAATAGTGGCGTGCATGGCCCGTACCGCGTCGAACCTACCACCGCCAAAGACATCGTAATTCTGGTTGATGAGCCGAAACACCCTATTTATGAGGTGGGCGAGCAAGGTAAAAAACCGAGCGAGTACATGTTTGGCCAAGCCAACCGAATGTATAAAAAGTGCATTCTGATGCAAGTGCAGCAAAAAGGGGAGTTCTCTGTCGGTTGTGCTGCTGTTGAAGACGATCCGCGTGTAGAAGCTTACGCTTAACCATCAATCAAAAGTAATCACTCATGCCCAGCCATCGCGCTGGGCTTTTTTATGAGGTTAAACCATGACTCAAAACATCGAAGAGCGCACTCAAGTTGCGGTAACAAGGTACGAGGGTGCTGCCAAATCAGTAGATGAAATAGCACATAAGGATACAGATGTAGTTACCCCTGTTGGCTCGCGAAAGTCGTTCCCCAAAATAAGTCGTGAGTGGGATGAAAAATCTACTGAACTGAAAACGCAATGGGAAAACGACAGTGCGACTTTGCGAGAGGATTGGCACAACGAGCGTAACGAACTGAGTATTAAAGCATTAGGTGTAAAACCTTGGGAGAGTGGCGTTACTGAAACAAATATTAATCAACAACGCCGATGGACCGATAACCATACCTACCTTCCGAAGTCAGTACCTGTTGTGATGGATGTAAATGGACCTAACGAAGACTGGATTGCTTTTACCGCAGATAAATCAGGTATTCTTTCAGATATTTATGGAAGAAAACCAATAGATTTAATTGAAGGTCTGGTTATTGTTCCAAATACTAATGAGCAGTATCCAAAACTGTTCGCTTTCGGAAAAGTGTGGGACTTATCTGATGGCTCTGAGCAAATAACGATTAAATCTTTTGTAGAAACTTCGGATGGTCACTTACTCATCACATTGATTGATGACTCTCAAGTTGTTGCCGATTCTGCCATTGGAGCGACAAGGCCATGGGTAGAGAAGCAAGCCAAAATTAAAGCAGAGTCAACCTTAACGCCACGTCCTTTACCTGATCGCTTTGCGCATGAAATTGACGTTAGAGACTTTGGTGCTCACGACCTCGCATTGAACAACCTTGAAGCTTTCCAGAAAGCTTTTGACAAGGCCCGAGAGCTCGACAAGCCTGTCGTTGCAAAAGGGCATTTTGCCTTAAGAAATGGTTTGCTGAAACTCTACACTAGCGCCGACTTTTCAGGAGCTACGTTTTATTTTGATAACGCAGCCATTGAAGCATTAGACAGTCGAGAAGACGGTGAGTACATTCGAGTTCTTACCGAGGTCGACTTTAGTAAAGCATTAATGAAAGAGGGCCGAGGCAGTTTAAGAGGTATTGTGCCCGATGCTATATTAGATGACTATGTAAACTCGTATGTGCGTATTTCATCACAAACCATTCATCAATATCGAATCTTGGGTGGTGTAGCTAGCCCTTACAAACAGAGTTCCGTCAGTATTTTAAGACGATATGGCCAACTTGATTACACCTTAACTCACGACTTTAGTGCAAGCGAAGCTGTAACGATAGAGTTTAGAAAGCTACCCAAAAGCAAACTTGAAATAAAGGCACCAAAAATTGAGCTTATCAACCACACATATCAGGCGATTTGGTATTTAAAGCGGTCATTGAGTCACTTTGTTTCACCATGCTTGATGACAGACAGACGAGATTTTATTGCTTCAGAAGGGTACCGTTCATTATTTAACGTTTCCTTATGTGCCAACGTGGTCATTGATAACATGGACACCGTTGGATTAGGTGACCCTCTCAATATCGAAGATGTAGAGAAGCAAGTGAGTTATGATCTGTCTTACAACCATGTTGTGGGTTTGGAGGTGAATAATCCAAACTGCGGCACAGGTTGGAAGTCGATAGATGGTAACTATTCGCGAGGCTTGAAAGTTAAAGGCGGCACGATCTCAGGGATGCATGGCCATTTTGGTGTCTCCGATGTGACTGTAGACGACGTAACGGTAACGGCCTCAGATTTCTCCTTCGGAACGGGCGCGATAGACTCAACAATCAAACTAACTAATATCAAGTACAACGGCACATATAATAGACTTCTATCGCTGCGCAGTGATTTTGCAGAACTGAAGGGTAAAGTGGTTGTTGATGATGTCAGTATTAATGCGAATAAGGTCGGGGATAAGACTTTCAATATCATTGATCTCTATGAGCAAGCGGTAAGAGACAGCGGAGGAGTCAATCCATTACAGCCAAGAACTCTTTATTTGCCGAGGACGATTGAAGTTCGAAACCTTTCAATTGATCACGATTACGATGTTGAGCTAGTCAATATTCTGGATCATGAATATCAAGTAGACCAACCACTAAAAATGCCTCGTCGAATCAAATTCTCCGATATCGACATTACGGGCGTAAAAGGGATGACAAGATTAAAATTTGACGCGAAACCCTTTGACCGTTCGACGTCCAATCCAATTATTTTAGATCTTAGGGATTTTGTTCAGAGAAGAAAAGAGCAGCCTGTGATCCTAAAAATTGGGCAGTTGGGCGAAAGCATAGGAATGGCTTTTGATTTGAGATTATCAAATATGGAAATTTCTACTCATTTTTATGACGGGAAGTTTGGCCATATTGGTAACAACTACAGAAGTCGAGTTGTTGCAACGCATTCTCGGATTTACCGTGGCTGGGATATGTTCGATGGGACTTTAGGAAGTGGTAAGTTGATGCACTTAGAGTGGAATTCGTGTACCTATAATCCGATAGACCTGGTAGGGCATGGAGCTTTTAGTCTTGGCTATGGTGTGGCAGACGCCAAAATCATGTCTTGTACATTTAACGGTTCCGAGTACTTGGCTTCAGAAGGGACGCTGCCAGAAATGCAGCAACTAGTTAGTCAGCAAAGCAATAATACATTCATCGATTATGATGTTCCTCAGTCTATAAAAGATGGGAATAAGTTTGGTCATGTTCGGTCTGATGGAAAAATGTATTTGCTAGGAGCTTGCGTGGGTCATAAAGGCAACTTTACTCGCGATGCGAGTGGTATGCTTTCACCAACGTGGGATGTTAACCGAGAAATCATGATGCTAGGCAAGCACTGGATTTGGTTTGATGACAGTGGAGCTATGCGGGTCCACTCAAACTATCCGGCAGATTTCAACATGGACGGACAAAAAGTCGCTTTTGCTTAAGGGAAACTTCACATGAAAACAATTTTTTCTTTGATTTTTCGCGTCCTGTTGGCGCTGAACATGTTTGTGCTGCACTTGCTTACTGGTCAGTCTGATCTCACGATTAGCGGCTGGAGCTACATCCGTGTGCGACAAGGTAAGCGATCGCCCATCAAGCTGATTGATTGGCTTTTCTTGAAGCTATTCAGGCAGGAGGACCATTGCCGAAAGGCGTTTGAATGGGAGTTGTCCCAGGCACGAAAACTTTACCTCGATAACCATCGCTATATATAACCATCTAGGCCACCGCCTCGCGCGGTGGCTCCTTCCTTTTCCTATCATTACCCTTCATACCAAGTCACATCATTATCATCATTTCTGTTAATTCCTTGCCAAGTAAGTGTTTTTTCGGTCTAATTACTGTGTATTTATACAGTGTTAAGGGGCCGTAGAATGCCAAATGACCAAAACAGCTTAATTACCGGTGATCTTTCTTGTACCATTAGAAACTTAGATGAATTTTTGCGCTTCTTATGTGCAGCGGGAGAAGATTCTGAAGTGTGCGAACCTGGTATGTCACATGGGCTCAGACTGGCTTATGGGGCAAGCCATTGGATAAAAAACCACCTTCAAGAGTGTAGTTGTGACTCAGCTCTCGCTGATCAATCAAAAGAAAAGCGATCATAGCTAATGCAAAAGGCTGCATCGTGTGGTAGATTTACTGTCGTTACCACGGTATGTGGTTGCAAGTTCGAGACGCAGAACGAAAAACAAACAATTTGGATTTGGCAAGATTCAGATGGTGAAAAGCCCGGCGCTAACCGGGCTTCTCGATAATTCGAGGCGCAACTAAAAAAAGCACACAAGAATTGATTGGCATTGATTAGTGTACTTGTTGCGGTTCCCCACTGCAAGCCTTGCCGCTTAGAAAATGGGCTATTAATGGAACCAACAAGAACACACAACCGTGTTAGAGGATTTCACTCGACACGTTGTAAAAACCCAAACCCTTCTTATGCAGTGCCAGAGAACCACAGAAAGCGCTTAGCGTTTGTTCGTGATTTGGTCACCGCATCACAATCTCGTGACGTCACTCGCAGCGATGAAGCCATGCTTGCCCGTTGTCAGGGAGAACGTCAAAAGCATTTCTATAAAGATCGAGCTAACGCGATCAACGCCCTCCATTCTGTATTCAGTGAGCACGTTAACTTAGTGACGTTTCAGATCGAGATATCACTCAGGAACGCATCGGATGCAGCTGGCCTCAGTACCACATCAGAGGCCGAGCTAAAGCGCGCTAAAGAAGATCCTACTCATACGCCAGTGGTTTCTATTTCTCGCGCTAGTCGAGCATTTAAAGACATGGTTGCGATGGGTTGGATTGTGGCCAAGGATGAATGGCAAGTCTGGGATAAAGAGGCCGGATGTTGGATCGATAAGTATTACGAAGCCACGCCGCTCTTTTTTAATGCCTGTGGCGTCACCACTGAGCGTCTTATGCGTCAACAATCAACACGGTTGGGTTATCTCAAAGACCAGGCTTTGCGTTCTGGGAAGACGCCAGCTGAAGTTGGCCGCATGTCGATTACTCAGATTAAAGCCGAACGCCAACTTCAATGGCGTAAACGTGCCTTTGAGCGTCGTGGTAAAGAACACGCCAGAAAGAAAGCTGTACGTGCATTACATGGTAAAGACCGCGCAGAGCAACGCAAAGTGGCTCAACGTCGTGTGTTAGATGCGCTTACGCCTTTTGAAGCCAAGACCATCGATCAGCAAACCTTTAAAGAAATGGTAAACAAAGAGATCGCAATGCTGCGTAAGTTTGCCGATATATCGCCCCCTATACACTGATCCCGCTTTTCTCTCTCCTTACTTAACCAGACCCTAGTCTGGGTTTTGTCGTGCCTGTAGGCTTATTCTAGGGCGATTTCTCGCCATTTATCTCTGTGTTTTGTCCATGCCTTGCGCACCGTGTTGATGTGATCACCGGTTCTCATTACTTACCCACAATAAAGTGCAAAGCTGATTCGTTTAATGTGCATGAGGGTTGTTTTAATGTGCAAAATTAAACTGCCTTTTTATCTATACCGATATCTACTTACTACGCCCCAACAAGTTGGGGATATAATGTCTGGCCATTTCCTAGCTGAAGCTAGGGGCCAGTATGGGCGCACGTTGAACATTTCTTTTGTCATCCGACAGGAACCTATCGAGAAACACGCAAGCTCTGTGGAACACCCCCAAAACGCTCCAACCACATGGTGAGCAATCAGTCCCCCTAGGTCTAGCAGGGCGAAGGGCAAGATTTGAGCCAGTTATTGGTATGGATGATTTTATTTAGGACGGTATTTATTGGACGTTCGTAAGGCTTTGCATGTCGTCGCACGCTCCTCCATAACCCCAATGTGATCATGTGAATTGACAATTGATGCATATCAATGTGAGATCAGAGAATCACTCAACAGGAACTTGATCATGAACTTAAATCCAAAATCACGTTTAGTCTCTTTTTTACTTACTTTGTTCTTTGGTCCATTGGGGTTGTTTTATTCCTCAGTAGCAGGGGCCTTGGTGTTGGTCATTGTCGCTGTTGTTACCGCGGGTTCTATCATAGGCCCAGTGGTGTGCTGGATTCTGGCTATTGCGATTGGCGATCACTGTACGCACAGGCATAACCAGAACATAGAGAACATCAAAGACTTGGTAGCAAAGAAAGGGTGACGGCGTCACCCTTTTTTATCCCCAGAATCTGGGCATAATTCTGGGGATGTCTTGCTGTAGCCCGGTTCCTATCTAAGCCCATCGTCATTTCCCGCCTGATCTTTTCCACATTTCTCCCATTTTGTTCTGATTAATCTTTACCCAACAATGAAACAGGTTTATTATTATCTTATTCACTCGTGAGGTGATTAAGGGATGACTAAGACAAGATTTTCAAAAAACCAAAATGACGCCCTTTTTATCCTGGCGCTTTTGGAAACAAAACAATTTAACGGTGCAGTGCCAGTGGCCAAGATGCGCACCATGATTTCACAGCCCCGTGAGGGTGAGCTCGATGCATCGAACTTTAGAAAGAGCCTCCACGCCTTGGAGGGTAAAGGCTGCATCGAACTGCTAAGAGCTAAAGATTTAAGTTTGGCCGCAAAATTAACACGCGTTGGTCGTCACCAGGCGGCGAAGGTTTACCGAGAACGGACGGGAAAAGAGTTGGACGTGCCACCGGTGGATGATGAACAAATGACAATTTTTGATAATGAGTAAGAATGGGGAACCGCAATGAAAAAACCAAACATGCCATATACAGACCTCATTGATTCTGAGTATTCAGATACGGATTGTGATTCATTTGGTGAATCATATGTATGTAACGATTGTGGTAATCATGATATTGGCCTCAATGCCAACCAAGAGGCATTCTGTGGTAGCTGTGCCAGTTTGAATGTAGTCATAGAGTAAAAAGGGTAATGAATAGTATGCAGTCAAAAGATAAAGAGCTTATTGAGAAGTTGGAAGAAGCTGAAAAGACTATCAAAGCGATAAAACATGGTCTTGAGAGAAAAGTTAGAGACCAAACTCAGCTTGAGGTTATCAATATGGATGCGAAAGCGCTTGTTGATGTTAGCCAAGAAATTGAAATGATCACTCAGTATCTAGAGTAAGAGAGAAAATAAATGGCAGGAAGTTATGCAGATTTTGACGTTGCTCAGATGCTCAATGCATTACAACGTTTTGCTATCGATGTCCGTTTAACGTCTGACGGTAACGCAGAAGATTGGACTTTGTACGTGTACTGTGAGGAATTTGGCGAGTTTCATGAATCAGGTTCTCTTTTCCGTATTGTAATGAAGGCATTTGAGCCTTATCTAGAAAAAGCTAAACATGAGAGACAAGAGCTTAGGGATAAGCTGGGCTGCTTACTTGCCACAAAGCAAGAGTGAGATATACAAAACCTGATCTTTTGGCGGTTTCGACTCAAATCGGCCGCCAAATCATTCCGATAAAATCCCCGCCCAAAATCCCGTCAAACTGAAACAAATTTACAACATCAAAAATCGCCTCTCGATCTTGGGTTATCTGTCATTTTTGACAGCTTAACGCGCTCAGTACGTCAAAGCTGACTTAATACTGCCTAAACTTCGCTATTTACCATAATGGGCATAATCGCCACCAAAATCATGGCCATAAGGTTCAATTATGCAATGAGCGTCATTTCATGCGATGCGTGTCTGATTTACTATTGCAATATGCAGGGCGTGACGCGTCACAATAAAAAGGAATAAAAAATGAGATATGGCTACGTTGTCCATGACAATGACATGGGTATGCAGGATCAGGCGCTTGAGCGAGTTGGTTGTGACCAGGTGCACTATGGTGATTTGTCTAATGTGCTTTCTAAGTTGGTTGCTGATGATGTTTTGGTGGTTTGGCGCGCGGATAAATTAGCAAATACGTTTGAGGGTTTGGAGCAAGTGTTTGACGAGGTTCATCAAGCTGGGGCGACGGTTGAATTGGTTTATGAGCAAATTCGCTCTAGCCGTGATTATAAGGTTCAGTTAAGCCAACTGATCGATATTATGAAGCAGTTATAACGCTCTGGTTTCATTCCATTGTCTTGTCGCGGTATATCATCATGATAAACGTGACAAGGATGGTTCTTACCTCTGGCGGCAGCGTTCTGGCTGCTGCTGCTACATCCCACGGCGTTGCGGGGTCCACTTCGAGCATATCTAGCGATACATCCAGATCGGTGATCCTTAGATTTTGAATCAAGCTGCGGTAGTGGGACATCTTTAAATCGGTTTCGCCCCATTCTATCCGCTGGTACGTCTTTAGTGATACGCCTGCCATTTTGGCAAACTCGGCTTGTGATAACCCAGCTGCCTCCCTTCGATTCTTTAGTGCTTGTATTAATGGAGTATAAGACATAGATCACACCTCATAGGTCAGTTTGAGTGGTTTATCAGTAAGTGTAGGACGGTTTTGACCTAGTGTGTTTACACAACGCGTTATGTAAGGGCATATTCCACCTGTCACATTAATGCACGGCATAGCTGTGGCGCTAATTACAGTTGGTAAGGTTATATCTAGAATGGATGTGAGAGGCGGTCTAATGCCACAACAAAAAATAAATAATCTGTGTGATGAAATTGAATGTGTATTGCGCTTAATGGCTAGGGCGAACCGTTCGGAAGATGATGCTTCGATGGAGATCGAGGCGGGCATAACGTTAATATTGCCCTTAGTTAACGAACTGAAAGGAGAGCTTAAAGCGGTTTAAAACAAAGCCCCGTCATTCAACGGGGCTTTTTATTCAGAACAGGGCATCTTGATGAGGTTGTAATGCCTTTGACCGTGGCTTGCAATCGTGCGTCTCGATGTCGGGTTCCTGTTCGTAGGATGGGCATGGTTGCTCATTCCAAAAAACATGACACCTTTTTTGATTGCACATACCATAGCGCTGTTTCTTAGCTTCGCAATCGAATCCCCAGTGGTCTTTAGTTGGGGCCAGCTCATCCTCTTTATATCCTACCTGCTTATAGTGCTGGCAACTAAAGCACGTTCTAGGTAGCGACCAACTCATAGTGCTGCACCAAGTTGGTAGAACTCCCATACTCGATCTTGAAGCCATTTCGGCTTGCCTGACAAGTATTCCTCTAGAACGGACATGTCTAGGGTGTGCAGATCGATTAGACGCATTTTAGATATTGCGGTATATTGCGCTTGTGACATAACTGGATTCCTTATGTTTGGTTGGTCACGTTAGCCGGTGAAGAGGTCAGATGCTCACCGGCTAATTCATTTCTGGCGTTATAGCGCGCCGTCTCGCTCTAATTTCTCTCTAAGTGCTTCAATGATGTAGTCGGTAAAGTTAAGGCTGGTTTTACCTTCCTGCTTCATCTTTTCGTGCTTCTCAAAGTAACTCATCGGCACGGCTTTAAGGTGCTTTGCTTTTGTTGTTGCAACCTTAGCTTCTTCGTTTTTGTTTTCGGTTAGTGCGGCTTTTTTGCCGACCTGGCTTAGTGCGTCCCAGTCTTTACTCATGTGTATCTACTCTATATCTGATAAATATTTACTGTGTATCCTTTGGATATACAGTAAATATATAAAGGGTATTTAGTTTAGTGAAGCTTTGTTTTGAATTTCTTCGGCTAAACGCTTCATTTCGCGTGCTGCGTCACTGTATTTTGTGGCTTTGTGTTCAACCACACCAAGGCCGTTGGCCACCGCTAGCGGGTATTGCTTTCTGGTTGGAATAATGGTGTCCAGTCTCGACATGTGGCACGCGTTCTTTAGGAAATCTTCTACGTCATTAAACTTACGGCGGTTAGGGTGAACGCGATTGAAAAGAACGTGGGCGGTGATGTGGCTGTCCATTTCTTTGCTGATCTCTGCCAGCACTTCGTCAAATCGACGTAGGCCGATCAGCTCGGTGGTGTCATCGTTCGCCGGCACGATGACCAGGTCGGCAGCTGCAACGGCCAAACGGTTTACGTCCGAGTCAAAACCACCACAGTCAATCAGTACGGTTTTGCCATCGTCCGATTGCTTGAGTAGTTCAATTAGGCTGGCACGGCTATCACACGTATGAATTGGCAACTGGTCGTCACCACGTAGCTTGTTGATGATGACTAAGCTTTGGTGTGTGTCCTGGTCGACGATAACGTCTGGTTTAAGGATGGCTGCTAGGTTGAGAGTTACAGTCGTTTTGCCAACGCCACCTTTGTTATGAGCAATTGCTATGATCATGATGAAATCCCTGTTGGAGTATTTGTTATATATTTAACGTATATCTTTGGGATATTCAAGGGATATTTAAAGTGTATTTTTTGTGTGTCTTTGAAATGAGAGGGAGGTACAAAAAAGCCGCTAGGCTTTAGCGGCTTGAAAGTAGTTAGGCTGTTAATAAGGCTCGACGTCTTGAGGTTGCATTGAGCCCTCTTTGCATTCCTGACAATTAGTTCCGATTTTGGAAACGGTGAACCAGTTGCCGCATTTAGGGTTGTCACATTGGCAGTAGTACCCATAATCTTCAGCCCAGAAGCACTCAACTATTCCAACTTCAACAAGTTCGATTACTCCACCTAGTTTACATCGACCACAAGTGACAACATCACCTTCATTTAAAAAGTCAGGATTTGCGCTATTTGACTCGACATTGTGCGGCCCTTCGTAATTACAGCGGGGACAAGAATTAAGCCAGTTTACTTTTAGTGATTCCATTTTGATTCCTTAACTTTTCCATTAATTTATAAGCCTCCGCGTGTGGTCCTTCGTCGTCTCCCTCCCATGGGAATTCACCGGAAAAACCTAAAATTGGTCTAACGATGTTCATGTAACCTTTAAAGGTAAGACCGTCTAAAAATTCACTTTCGTGGTTTGACTCCATGACCTGGGCTTTAAACTCACCTGCTTCGGTATCGATATTTATTTCTGCTTCTTTCAATGCCAAATAGATGGAAAGCATATGTACTAATGCGGTAGCAAATCGTTCGAAACCACCAATAATTCGAAATCCTGACTTGACGTGTGTTACCTCAAAGGCCCCGAAATTGGTCATTGTGACTGCAAGCCCGTTTACGCCATCAACGAAATAAACCGGAACTGATAGCGGCCCCGTTTCTGTTGGAATTTCTAGATGTTTCATAGTCCTGATAACTCCGCTACTTTTAGCCATGTTTTGCCACGAGGGGTGACTCGATTTAGCTTTGCTCTTAATTTGTCAGCCTTGCCAGAGCATGACTTTAGGCTTGCTCCTTTTTTACGTAACTCGTTTTGTTTCTTAACGTTCAGCCCGCGGTTTTTTCTTCGCCCTATGTCCTCGTGATGAAAAGGCATACGCATATCCATTTTTTGCTTGGTCCATGCTTCAAATAGCTGGTTAAGATTGTTTAGTGCCATGTCGTGGTCCTTACTCATTAATGCCTAAAAAGTAACTAACAGCTGATTTTCTACTCTCCAGCATCTTGAGCTGGGTGAGGGCTTTCCTTAATGCGTCTATCTCATCCTCGTATTTCAATTGCTTGTTTAGGTTAGCTAGGGAGTGGGCATTTTCGACACGACGCTGTTGGCGCTTGAGTTCGTCCAGTTTCTTTTGGGCGTCCTTTCGCTTTTGTCCTTTGTGGTACTCCACACATCCTTCTTGATAGCCAATGTCAAACGACAACTTATCGAGATAATCGGTATCGAGCGCTTGTTTTGTCAGTGTCTCGATGGTGGTTATTTTTTTCTGTCGATCTTGAATGGCTTTTTCAGTGGCAGCGATAGCCACTGAGTAAGCGTTGAATTGAGCCATGCTAGTCTTGCTCCTTAATTGGATGACCCGCGCATGAGCCATCTGTTTTTTTGTTGTCACAGCTTGAATCCAACACAAAACAGGTTTCACCATCATCGATCATGGCGTTAAGCTCTTTTCTTGCTGCTTCGACGCCATCAGGATGGGTTACATGCTCCAACAGTTCTTTGTCGGTCAGTTCTAATAGCCAGTGAACGCCATAATGTACGTGAATGACTCTTGCTGCCATGATCATTTCCCCTCAAAGTCGCCGTTGTAGTTCACTGGGATCATGTCGTCTTCGTGCACGATGCCGTCTTGAATCGCGTTGACCTTGTAAAGCCAGTTGGCTGCAAAGCTTCGGACGTCTTCACTTGGCTTGAGTCCACCACGTGGCGCAGCGCATAGATTGACTTCGCCAGTCTCTGGGTTGTAGTTCATCAATCCACCGCGGCCAGATCGGTGTAGGTAAAGTAGTGAGCGACCTTCGAAACGGTTGCCGTTCTCGTCTTCCATCGTGGTCTTTTGTGGCCAGATGATGAGGTGGTGTGGTCCTTTGTGGTAAAGGCCGCTGCCTGTGTCATGCGCCAGCTGTTTTTGTAGTTCTGCAATTTTGGCAATAGATTTTTGCGTGTTGGCTCGCTCTTGGGTCAGTTCGTGACGGTATTGTTTGTTGTCCGTCTCTAGCTTGGTGATGCGCTTGTCTTTCTCTTTGCCTTTCTCTTTTATGCGCGCAATTTGATCACGTAGCTTTTTCGGGTTGTCGCCGCCTTTAAGGCTGGTCAGCTCTTGTTGGGTGGCTTTTAGTTGGTCACGAAGTCGGTCGCGTTCGGTTTTTACTGCCATGGCGTTGTTTGCAATGCCTTCGGCCTCTTGAGCCATTTTGCGACAAAATGCGTTCTCTTCCTCAAGCGCTTTGATTTCTTCGATTTGGGCATGGGCTTGGCGTTTATAGCCGTCGCGCTCTTGGGTTAGGCGCTCATTCTCGGCCATCATGGCGTCCCAGTCGGCGTTTTGCTGATTGTAGGAGTGAAGAAAGGCGATCAATAGATCGTCGCCGCTGAATTGTTCCAAGTCTTGAACTGGTGCGTTTGCGTTCATGAGTGTTCCTTATGCTGCTAGTAAGGCAAGTTGTTGCTGGCCGATTTGCATCAGCACATCTTTGCGAATGGTTTTGTGGGCACAATGGCCGGAGTGGAATGGGTCGAACACAATCAAGCACATGGGCTTGTTGAGCTCGTGGGGCATTTCTAAGCCCGTCTTGGCATCGATAAAGCGAATGCCGCCACTTACCCATTTTTTGTATTCTTGGCCTTTCTTCTTGCCCGACTTGTAAACTCGTGTTTCGTGGTAGCCAACAATGTCACGGATTTCACTGGCGCTATCGTGTGGCCACCATTCGGTTCGGTTGTCGTGTGGCACCAATAAGGTGGTCAATACGCCTTTCTTTTGTTGCTCTTTGGCAAGCTCCACCCACGGCAAAATGTCGGAGAACGGCGGGTTTATCCAAACCGCAGGGCGACGATTAAAGGAAAACTCTTTGCTCCAATCTTGCTTTAGCCCGTCAATTTCTGGTGTGTAGTATCGAGCGCAGAGTGCTGATTCAGGCAGCGCCGCCGCATCGAGGTCATAGTTAAACTCAGCGTTAAAGGCATGAAATAACCAAGGCGGAGTTTGGGTAAAGTCGCGAAACTCTGGATCAGTTTGGCTTTGGTGGTTGGATGGTGTCGCCATGATTAAATCTCCTTGTTTCTTCCAGCCTGACGAACGCGGGCTATGGTGGTTGGGTTTCGGGTGTTTCTCATTGGGGTGCGAACTCGGGTCATGTCAGGGTCAAGGGCATGGAAACTGGTCACCATGACCAGTACCAGGCAAAGTGCTCGACTCGCTAAAACGCCAAGCTGCCAAGCTCGGCTGATCATGTGTGGCGTGGTGTTGGCATTGAGACGGGCGCGGACATCGAGCTCGATGGTTTTGAGTTCGGCTGGCGTCAGTTCAAGCACTTGGCGGATGTCAAACTCATCTAAGCCATTCGCATAACCTTCCAACACGGCCAGTTGTTCTTCATCCAAACCAAATTTGGGGTTTACGATAACGTCACTCATCACGGCTTTAGTCCTCAATCGTTACGTCATTCACGATGAGTGCAATGCGGCCCATGCGCTCTCTGGCGTCTTCGAGGTTGTACATAATGGCTTCGGCATATTGTTGGATTTGGTCTATCTTCTCAGGACTCATCTGGCCGTGGCTTAAATCGGTAATTTGACGAGCCAGCGCTTCGACCGCCAGTAGACTGGCCGCTTCACGGTTAACTTGTTTCACCACTCGCTTTTGAAGCTTCGGCAATTGATTCATGCTTATGACTTGGGTATCTGGTAGCGAATCCATGATTTTTCCTTTTGTGGTACTATTACTATGCTTTTCGTGGTTAATGTCACAAAACGTGGTATTTACAGGCGAAAAAAAACACGACGAATCCCGCCGCGCTCCTTCTTACGCTGCATCCCAGTGCCAGTGTCCCACGTATCTACCGACGATATCCAAATTAGCCAACTGATTATCGTCAAAATGTTGATCGGGAAAGTGTTCTTTATCTGCGGTGTACAGGGTAAAGCCTCCCGTGATCTCGGGACGTATCCAACGCAGCCATATTAGCCCGCTGTTATCGCGAATAGCAAAAATGCCTTTTCCAGACACAGCCTGTTCTCGACGGTCAACCAAGGCAGCATCGCCCTCATGCAAATCGGGAGCGAGGCTGTTGTCTCTTACGTTCACAAGCAGAATGTCACGTTCTGGCAAGTTAAGCTCGCGTAATCGGTCGATGTTGAACGCCAAAAAATCATTACTAACGGCTTGATTAGCGGGGTTTTCCCCGTTGGCCACAATGTAACGCCAGCTGTCTGAGCTTTCGCCCTGGTGGTCAGAAAAGCCGGCAATGTAAGCGGCGCTGCTGCCAATGGCGGTGGCGATATTCGGGATCATATCGAGCTTAGGCGTTCGGGCTGCACATTCCCAGTTTAGCCAGCGACTGGTGCCAACGCGTGCGCGTTTGCTGGCTTCTTCCACCGTAAGCCCCATGGCTTTGCGCCCCGCTTTGATGCGGTTGGCGATCAGTTCTTTATATCTGTCATCCATAGGTTGGCCCGTTCTCAGGTCACAAAATTGGGGTTAATGGTCACTATATTACCACATAATGCAGAGTTTGCCACAAATCGATCTTTATGCTTACCACGTTTTGTGATATTAATTACCACAAAACGCAGAGAGGTGAGCAAAACGTGATATTTAGTGAGTGGATAAAGTCGGAGTTCGGCAGCCGCGGCATGGCGAAGGCCGCCAAGTTTTTGGGCGTGCCTTATAAAACCGTGGTCAGCTGGGCTTCCCTTCACCGGTTCCCCCGTTTGCGTGAACAAGAACTGATCACCCTAAAGAGTAAAGGGGTGGTGAATATTGACCATTGGCGACGCGCTTACCTGGATAACCAAGCCGTCGAAACTGAGTAGGAGAACAAGCCATGATCATGGTGTTAATGGGTGGCAATACGAACGACCGAGACGCGGTGATCCGCGATTTGATGCAGCTTTACAAGGGGCGTATTCAGTGCGTCAACGTGGCACACCTCTCATGCCCGTTGCAACGCGTGGAACGCCTCAAAATGGAAGTAAACCCAAAACGTGCGTTCCGTGTGATCACGCTAGTGAACAACCCAACCAGTGTGGAAGAAGTCAACGAACTGCGTCGCGTTGGGGCGCACTTTGCTCACATGTATGGCCCGTTAACCCCTGTTTATGACCACATCTCAATGGCCAGTGATGACGTTCAAGTTGCGCCAATCCCCCATCGTCACTCGTTGCCAGCTCACGTATTAACCCCAGAGGAAACGGTCAGCGAGTTCATGTTGCGTGGCCGTCCGAAGGTGGCGTGATGAGCCACAATCTAGCCGCCCCTGGCAATGAGGCAGTGGCCTTTGAAGCAGAGTGCCAGAAACGGGCCAGTTTTTGGTTGTGGCAATGGCGCAGGGGCAAGATCGGGCGGTTAGAGATTGACCGCAAACTGACCAGTTTACCCGAGCCAGATCAGGCCGAAACCCGACGCTGGCTCAACCATTACCGAGCGACGAGCAGTAAATAAAGGAAACACCATGACGATAAACCGCCACTACTTTGATCAGCTGATGGAGAGCTGGGCGCGCTGGGTTCACCAGGGCGAAGGTGGGGCGGCATACAGCTCAATCATGGAGAAGCTGATCGCCCAGAAAGGCGAAATGCATTTTGGCAGCGGTGGGGGCAAAGGTGGCCCTGTGGTCGATTGCATTGAGGCTCGTATCGAGGCGGCATTAATGCAACTGGCGGTAAAGAGTCGCAAAAGCGTTGAAGTGGTTCGCGTGCATTACGGGGCTGTGCGCCTGACTGGATTACCGTCTCACGCCCTCCGCCGAGACAAAGCCGCCAAGATGGGCATTAGCCTCAAAACCTACGAAACCCATTTAACCAAAGCACGCGCCCATGTGAAGGCGCAATTGAGAGACAATTATGGCGACGGTTCAACGAAAAATCTCCGATAAAGAAATCGAACGTTGTTTGGCAGACACCACGATCACCGAAATCAACGCCATTGGCGTGCCGTTCGTGGTGCGCATTCATGCCAACCGTGAAACCGCCAGTTGGTATCTGGTCAGCTACAAAGACGGCAAAACCAAACGCACGAAGTTGGCGAACTGGCCAGATTTAAGAACAAAGCAGGTGTTGGCACAAAAAGACGAGTTGATTGGCAAGTTGGCTCTTGGTGATGCCCCTACGCTCAATGAATGGCAGTCGGTAGGGGATTTGCTGACTTGGTATCGTGATCGCACCGTCACCAATACGACGTTAAATAAGAAGACCCGTTACGATACTAAGAGCATCATCGACAAACACCTGCTTCCTATGTTGGGCAGCGAAAACATCGCCGCCCTGACCCCGGCACTGTTGGAAACGGAACTGATCTGGCCGTTGCAATCGTGTTATGCCCTCGGCACCGTGAAGCAATACTTCAGTAAGTTAAAACGTGCCTTTAAAGTCGCAACCCGTCAAAAGCGTTTGGCGTTCAATCCCATTTCCGAGGTGATCTTTAAGGACTTCTTTGACGTCAAAATCAAAGGCAAACCGAGTGCCTTACTACCCAAAGATCTGCCAATGGTGGTGCCGTTATTGTCGATTCAAACTGCCCTTGAACGCTTACCAGGATTAATGCTGTTACATGGCACTCGAATTGGGGAAACCCGTCAGCTGCGATGGGAATTCATCGATTGGTATAACGCCACGTTGACCATTCCTGAAGCGTTAACCAAAGGCAGTGCGCCCGAACTGGTCATTCCGTTGACCGACTACGCCTTAACCTGGCTCAAAGAGCATCATCGCCTATTAGGTTTAACCGGCTATCGTGGGCCGTACCTATTTCCGAGCACCAGTAAACGAGGTCCGCTCGATGAGGGCCAAGCCACCGAGATCATTCAAAAGGTCAGCCAAAAGCGCTGGCAATCGCACGATTTACGCAAGTTAGCTCGAACCATGTGGATTCAATTAGACGTCGATTACTGGGTGTGTGAACGCCTGTTGAACCACGTAATGGCCAAGCTCGATGAGTCTTACATTCACACCACGGCGGAAGCCCAGAAACGGGCGGCGTTAGAGCGTTGGCATGCTGAGTTGGTGACGCAAACCCAACGCAATCACACCGACACAATTCCGACATGGGACGAAATGAACGAACCCGCCGACGCCTTGCAGTAACAGGCACAAGCGATTGATTGGCAACTCTTACACAAAGGAAGATATTTTTATGACTACTGACAACAAAGAAACCTTTAACCCAACCCTGAACCCTAGTGATGTTTCAGTACAGGATATGTTTGGTCAGATACTGCAAAAACGCATTCAGGAAGGGGCACTGGAAAAGGCGATCACCGAGAAAGTGGATCGCATGATTGATGATGTTGTTAGCGATGCATTCAGAAGTTATGGCGACATTGCTAAGTCAATGAAAGAAGCCATTACCGCTTCCATTACCCCAAACCTAAATGAGCTTGGCCAGTTTCCTAGCTATCACCATTTTGTCATGCAAAGCCTTAATGCAGCAGTTACCCGTTTCCATGATGAAAAGCTGCAAGCTGTCATTGATCAGGAAATGCAGGAGCTATTTAGCGAGCTGCCGGAAGAATTGACGCTGTCATGGGTTATTGAACAAATCAAAGAGCAGATTAAAAGCGATGATGATGAAGAACGCGATGGCCATGATTTAACACTCATTATTGATGGTGATGGCTCATTTACTCACCTCTATATCAGCAAGGAACCCGATCAGAACAAGTGGGAATGTGAATATCAGATTGATACGCGTAACGGCGAAATCTACAGCGTCAAGGTGGATGGTAAAGAGTCGTCGAAATCGGTTTGTGTTGGTCCGCTGTACCGCTTTGAAAAGGCAATTTTTAACGCCTATGTAATGCGCGCGAATCTGACCTTAGATAAGGGGCGTTGTAGCAGCGATTACGACACTTACGTGGAATCAAACTGGGATTACTAATTCATGTTTGGCGGCCTAGCCGCCATTTTCTGAAGGAATTTGAATATGAACGATAAACAAGAAATCACCACAGCTTGTGACCTTGCCGAAACTGCCGATGTTGGCGTGGTGTTCAACTATGACCCGGATCTGGAAAAGCCAGAGTTGCCGATCAGCAAGTTCAAAATTTGCCAATTAAAAATGTGTGCGGCCATTGCTGCCGAACTGTCCCGCCAGTGCCCTGGCATTACCACAGAGCAAAGCCAAATGAGCGCCATTATCGAAGCGGCCAACCTGATTTGTAATGCTGTGAACAATCAAACTAAAGAGCAAGGTGAGTCATGATTTATACACCAGACAACACCTCAAGAGTTGGAAATCCTGTTTCCGTGTTTGATGGCAATGGCAATGAAATTAAGCATGTAATCATGGCCGATACATGGACAGAGGAAGTTACCACTATTGAGGTTAATACCATCGGCGAGCCTCTACTTGAGAATGACAAGCTAAAGACCATAACAATGCGCTATCCAGGCATGACGGTGTCGAGAATCCTGGCCAAAGGAGCTGAACAAGATGAGTGAATTATCAGCCGCCGCCAAACGTAAGCGCCGCCAACGGAAAAGAGAGAAAGAAGCCGACATTCATGAGGTGAGGGTAAAGCTCACAGCTACGGAGCATGATCGTTTATTGGAAATATGCCGCGTTCGTGCAGGTTGTGGGAAGCCTTATGATTCGAGTGAGTTGGTTGCGTTACTGATTGACCGTGATTGGAAGAAGTTACAAGAGCAGCTGGCCGAACTGGGTGAACAACGTTGTGCTAAGTGTAAGGAGTCACTGCCGAAAGGGTGTGATGGTCTTTTTAAAGGGGATTCCGCTTGTTTTCATACTTCCCCAAACTGGAAGGAGTTGAGGCTATGAGGTTAAGTCATCGAAAGAAAGTGGCAAGTAAGCATGGGAACTACTGGCCATCGAGAACCAAACAAGCCAGAGAACGCCGGGAAGCGCGTGAAAGATTGGCCGTGAATATGGTGCAAGCGTCGGCTACTGTTTCTGCCTTTGCTGTTGCCGCTCAACAGTTCGCTCAAGCAATAGCGTCTGCGACACAATCAGTAATTGAAGGTGCAAAGGAGATTAAGACCTGGTTAATAAATCGTGACTCGTCACAAAGAAAGGTTAATTCACCACGTGACAGTCACACCGGAAAAATTTTAATTAAAGAACCACAAAACGACAGTTTTTAATATTTTTACCACAAAATGACTTGAAAGCGGTCAGGGTTTTGAGTATGTTTATATG
>NZ_JAWOTT010000032.1:0-40630 GCF_033338995.1 Vibrio sp. Vb0304 | reverse complement strand
TACCAATGGATTGATACTGGCGATCAAAGTGTAGAAGTGGAAGTTGCCGCACGCTTTTTAACCGGAGACGACCAATCTGCTTACGCACAAATCAATGATAAGCATATGATTGTATTTAACATCAAAGGGAAATTCTAAATGTGTTCAGCAAAATCAGTGGTGAAAAGTGGATGGCCGCGTAGCTTATTAGTGACCACGGCATTTTGTCTCTTTATCGCAGCAATGACGCTCTCGGTTTGGGGCGGTCCATTTTACATTCATGTGGCGGTTAGCTTCGGATTTGGCTATTCGGCTATCTTCTTCTCATGGTTGATTGACCGTTTGTTTCCAGCCATCCCACGTATGATAGAAGTGGTGTGTTCGCTTGTTGCCTGTTTATTGTTTGGGGTGATTAATGCGCAATTTTGGCTCGGAGAGTATTTTGGTATCTCCGATATGATCCCTGTTGGCTTAATGGGATTACTGTTTAGCGGTATGTGTTATTTCTATTTTTACTCGCGTGAGAAAGAGGCGGTTGCTCAACGAGAGTTGGAAGCCATCAAGCGCGAGAAAGCAGAGCAAGATCGTGCGCTGTTGCTAAGTCAGCTTAAGCAGATGCAAAGCCAGATTGAACCGCATTTCCTATTCAATACCTTGGCGAATATCAGTGCGCTCATGTCGCAAGATGTTGATAAAGCCAAGCTGATGCTAGAACAGTTAACCGCGCTGCTGCGTGCAACGCTCAAAAGCTCACGCGAAGAACACACCACCATAGACAATGAAACGGCGTTACTTGAGGCTTACTTAGGCATCCAACAAACTCGTTTGGGTGATCGACTCAGTTACAAGATTGAGGTGGAAGAAGGGCTAGGCAGAACCGAATTACCGCCGATGATGCTTCAACCCTTAATCGAAAACGCCATCATCCATGGTATTGAGCCGAAGCGAGAGGGTGGTGAAGTCAGCTTGCTCATCAAGCGCGAACAACAGAACTTGAGGATTGAAGTCAGAGACACGGGTGTTGGCTTGAATCACGTGAGTGGGCACATGGGGTCTGGCGTGGGTCTAAGTAATCTCAAGCAGCGAGTTGAAGCTTTGTTCGCAGGTCAAGGAGAGGTTTCTATCAGTGAGTCTGCTCAGGGTGGCGTTTGTGTTCGCTTGCGCTGGCCAATGGAATCGTAATCAAGGAAGAAAGGAATGAATACAGGGTTTACTGCCATTATTGCTGATGATGAACCGTTATTGAGGCGTCATCTTGATAAAAGCCTAGCTGAAGTGTGGCCAGAGCTAGAGGTGATAGCCAAAGTCGCCGATGGTGAACAAGCGTTGCAAGCCATTGAGCAAAGTCAACCTGATATTGCGTTTCTCGATATTCGTATGCCAGTTTTGGATGGCATGACATTAGCGCAAAAACTCAATCAATTCGCCAATCCACCTTTGATTGTGTTTGTCACCGCGTACGATGATTACGCCATCAAAGCTTTTGAGCAAAATGCCGCCGATTATTTGCTCAAGCCTATCTCGGATGAGCGCCTCCTTACGACGTGTGAAAGAGTGAAAATACGCCTTGCTAAGCGAGAGCAAGAAAGCAGTAATGTGCAGATGAGCAGCCTGTTAGAGCAACTGCAGCAATTATCTGCTCCACAAACGCCGCAATATCTTCAGTGGATCAAAGCGACGCAAGGGGAAGATATTCATCTGATCGGCACGTCTGATGTGCTGTATTTCAAAGCGGAAGAAAAATACGTTTCTGTGTATGCCCAACAAGGACAAGGCAAAGTGCAGGAGTATTTGATTCGCACCTCGTTGAAAGAGTTGATAGGGCAGCTTAACCCAGAACAGTTCTGGCAAGTACACCGTTCAAGCGTTGTGCAAGTGTGCAAAATTAGCAAAGTAAACAAAGACTTTGCTGGAAGAATGTTTGTTCACGTTGGAGAAAACAAGCTCCCTGTGAGCCGTGCATCTCAAAGTTTGTTCAAAGGGATGTAATCGCTAGAACTGCTCACTCTTTACACTGTAAACTCGCTGCTCTTAAGCCACATTATCAAGGAAGATAAATGAGTTATCGCGTAACCCTGTTAAATGCGACGGGAGAACTGTCTCCAATTTCTGAGTATTTGCATCAGAAACTTGATGATCTGAGCTCACAACTTTCTAGTTACTTTGATTTAAGCAACATTGACCTCACCATTAGCCCATTTGATCGCAATGACGTACCGCAGACGGGGATTGGTGGCTATTGCTTAAGCGCCTATCGTGTGGAGATTCTTCTTAATACCCAACGTGCAGATATTAAAAACGTTATTGAGAAAGAACTAGCTGCGGTGTTAGCGCATGAGTTGCATCACCTGTTCCGTATGCGAGCGGGAGAAAGTGGCGTTGCACTTGGTGATGTACTAATTATGGAAGGGTTAGCTTGTCACTTCGAACGTAAGGTGAATGGCGGCGTCACTCCGACCTTGTTTGAGCAAATCAAGATCAAGATTGGCGCCCTTTCTACGCTGAGATGAAAGGCAAGTTGACCAGCTTAGATTACAACTTCGACGCTTACTTTCTTGGCAGCGATGAAAGCCGCTGGCCGAAATACATGGGGTATTGGGTTGGGTACAACCTTGTTGCTGAATATCTGGCTGATTTTCAAGGCTCTGAACTGGATTTGGTTGGAGCCAAAGCTGAGCTTTTCTATCAATAACTTCGTTATAAGCCCAACTAATCGGCTGAGTCATAAAAACAAAAAGCGCCTAAGTCATCAGACGTTAGGCGCTTTCTTCGTTTTATAGCGACGATTTCTCTGCAGAGGCGAATGGGTTTATTCGCTGATCGTCACTTTCTCGATAATGATTGGATCGCATGGCACATCATCGTGACCAAGCTTAGAGGTCGTTTTTACTTTCGCGATGCGGTTTACGACATCCATACCCGCGGTCACTTTACCAAACACGGCGTAGCCCCAGCCTAGGTTGGTCGTTGCGGTGTGGTCTAGGAAATCATTGTCTTCCAAGTTAATGAAGAACTGTGCCGTTGCAGAGTGCGGTGCATCGGTACGCGCCATTGCGATAGTGCCAACAAGGTTCTTTAGACCACGGTTTGCTTCGTTCGCGATCGGTGCGCGCGTTGGCTTTTCTGCCATGTCTTCGGTGTGACCGCCTCCTTGGATCATAAAGCCGTCGATAACGCGGTGGAAAATGGTGCCGTCGTAAAAGCCATCTTCACAGTATTTTTTGAAGTTCTTTGAGCTAACTGGTGCTCGTTCTAGGTTCAGTTCAATCTCGATGTCACCGAAATTGGTGGTCATGGTAATCATCTGGTTTTGCCCTTGTGGGTGCTTAGTTGGCGGCATTATAGCTAAGTCGCTTGAGGATAGCAGAAATAAAAACAGCGACGTTAAGGCGTCGCTGTTTCTACTATTAAGTATGGTTAAGGAAGTTAAACCGTGAAGCGTCCCACCAAGTCGTACAGCTCGTTAGCTTTGTGGTTAAGGTTACCACTGCCTGCACGGTTTTGGTTGGCAAGGTGCGCCGATTGGCTGCTTTGTTGAGAGATGACTTCGATGCGTTGTGAAATCTCTTGCCCAACTTGGCTTTGTTCTTCGGTTGCCGTTGCGATCAAGGTGTTCATGTCCATGATGTTAGCAATTGCGGCTTGGATTTCTTGCAGTGCGGCAGAGGCTGCTCGTGCTTCCTCAACCGTTGCTTCACCACGCGCTTGGCTTGAGCCCATGGCTTTCACTGCCGCATCCGAGCCAGACTTCAATTGCTCAATCATTTGGTGAATTTCGCCTGTGCTGTCTTGAGTGCGACTCGCCAGTTTACGAACCTCATCGGCAACGACTGCGAAGCCGCGACCTTGTTCGCCTGCACGGGCTGCTTCAATGGCTGCGTTCAGTGCCAATAGGTTAGTTTGCTCGGCTATATCCTGAATCACTTCCAGAGAAGAAGAAATGTTTTTTACGTCGCTCTCTAAACGAGAAATCACCGTGCTGGCTTCCGACACCTCTAGCGCGAGTGCTTCGACAGAGTTCGCTGCTGAATCAACAATGTGTTTTGCTTGTTGTGAGTTTTCATCGGCGTCTCTGGCTGATTGCGCTGCTTGGTTAGCGTTGTTTGAAATCTCGTGCGCCGTTGCTGTCATCTCGGTCATTGCCGCTGCGACTTGTTCGGTTTCTTCACGTTGACCAGAAGCTAATTCATCCACTTGCGATGCACGCTGTGACATCTCGTTGGTCTCTGAAACCACTTCTTGTCCTACGTGGCTAACGCTCTTAATGATGCCTTGCAGGCTTTCAACGAAGATATTGAAGTTACGGCTAAGTTGGGTGAACTCCGGCACGCTCGATTCTTCCATGCGCGCGGTTAAATCTGCATCGCCTTGCGCGAAAGAGTGAATTGAAGCATCAAACTGCTCAATAGGCTTCATGATGCTGCGGTTAACAAACACGGCAAAGACTGCAACTATCGCTGTAATCGAGGCACAAAACAGGGCAATTGCCGTCAGTGTGGTGTTGAGATCTTCGTGTGCGGCTTTTTCCATGTCTGCCACAATGGCGTCGATATCGTCCGTGTAGAAACCCGTTCCCAACATCAAGTCCCATTCAGGAATAAAGACTGAGTAGCTCAGTTTCGGTAGTGCTTCACTCTGACCGAGTTTCGGGAAGTAATAAGTCGTGAACTCACCAGTTTTGGCATTTTTTAGCAAATCCTGAATCAGGTAATTGCCTTTCTTGTCCTGCAAGTTATAGAAGTTTTCCCCGATGCCTTTGGTGTTTTTACCCACCACGACGCGAACGCCTTTTGAATCATAACCAAAGATGTAGCCGGATTGACCAAACTCTAGTTGTTTCAAGATAGGCAGAGCCTCTTCCAGTGGGGCATTTTGTGCGAGTAGCGGCTCGACAGCGGAACGCGCCATTTGTACGTAACTTTTGAGTTCGGCTTTTTTCATCTCCATCATTCGACTTCGAGTTTGCTCAATCTCGTGCTCGTTGTAGGCCGTGGTTTGTACGTAGGTGAACCACATCATGCCTATTGCCATAGTTAGAATTGGAATTATTGAAAGGATATATAGTCGTTTTCTGATCGTCAGATTCATAGAGACGTCCTTCTCTCGGCGCAGCGTTACAAGTGACAAGCTGAATAAGCTTGCCTGATAAAAGTGTTAATACTTATTGTTGTAATGCTTAGAGATTAACCGAGTTACTCAATCAGAAGTACTGGAAATTTGTAAATCTAGACGAAGGTCGTAGCATTTTTAAGCGGGATCACAATTAACGTGAACACGACCCACTATTGCAACGAGAAGTCCCCGTTAACCAATATGAGACGCGATACCTATTCTTTGCGAATTTGAGGTAAAGCCAGTCAGCAACAGGTTTAACGAGGCGCCAACGCAGTGGAGCGTAGAGCCAACCGCGACCAACTAATTGCCACGCACGATGAGTCACGTCCAACCCAAGCAGAAGTTCCCCCTTTTCGTTGAGGGCGTGCAAAATGGTGTTGGCTTGTTCAGGATCTATCTGAGGATAATCTGAGAATGCATCACTATAGATATCGACGGTTTTGATGTGCTGCTTGGCATCGCGTTGTTTTAGCGCCTTCATCTCTTTGGCACAAAGCGGGCAGGTTCCGTCATAAAATATGATGAGTTTTGTCATTGCGGTTTTCTTGTTTGAGATTTTCTAATCGCTTTTACGTGGCGAATTTTCTTTTGGTTCATTGTTTTGCAAGTAATGCAGCCAATTGTCGCGAATGTTGCCGTAATTGAATTGGCAGAACTCTTTGCGATCACGCAGGTAGTCTTTTTCTACTTCATCGAGTAAGGCTTTGTATTGCTCAGGATCACTACCGTACACCAGACATAACGTTGAAAAGTAACGCTGCAAATCAAAGCTGTGTTCGTCAATGTACTCGCCAAAATCGTAGTAGTCCGGTCTGTCGTCGGATTCGAATGCGAACATGTCGGCGGCGCTAATGGCCATATCTGCGCCATCTTCTAGGAAGTCAATCATTAAAATAGTGGCAAAATTATCGACCGCATCTTCTTCTTTTCCGAGAACAGGGATGCTTTGATCTTCGATGTAAGCATGTCCAGCTTCATGAAGTAAAGTGTGCAATAACGTATCTAGCGCCCCTGTTTTTGGGGATTTTCCGAAGCGTTCTTCATACTGATTATTGGAGAAGTAATTGAGCGACTCCAAATAAAAAGTGTAAGGAACGTATATTGTGTGTGTATCAGGATCATACATTGGACCATCTTCTCCGCCGTAAACCAGCGTGAGAGCTTTATCAAATGGAAAGTAGGCCTGAGACAGCTCAACAAAGATGGTGTTTACATCGCTGCTTTGAATCGATTGTTGGGCGATTTTTTCATGAGTTGTCTCTATGGGAGAATATTGAATACGAATGTTTTCAGCTGCTGTAGCTGATGAGACGACGCTGAGTAATAGCGCAGGGCAAAGAGAATGAATGTTCATGTGGGACTCTTGTTATTGAATAACTTGTATAAAAAATTATACATGTTTTTGTCTGATGCATAGTTGGGGTTGTACTCATCAGCCAAAGTCGGGGCATCGGTCTCGAAAAGCAATCATGATAACATCGCATATTTCGGCTGCTTGGTTCTCTAGGGCGTTTATCAAGACCTCTTGGATAAGAACGGCGGTGAAGTTATTGGCTATGCATCGTTTTCTAAGAAGCTTACTGAGTAACTGTGCTTCGATCTTTATCTGTGAAAATGATAATAGGCAGTTAATCATTGCAAGGTTTAACCATGGGGTTGGTGAATGTCACTGAATTGAAGAAAATTATCAGCGATATGTTATAATCCTGCTCCGTTGTGACGAAAACGTTTGTTGCAGCCTGAGAGTTTCCTTGGATTCGGCTCGTTTATACACCATGAGCCAGAGTTGAAAAGCTACGACAGGAACAGGCAAACCCAATTGTTTTGAACGCGCTCTCGGCGTTTAGCGGTTACAACGGGAAGGAACTTTGTTTGATAGTAATTGACACATTCTGTTTAAGTAAGGGAGCCCGAAGTGGTTCAGAAAGTGTCACCCAGAATTTACTCACAACACAACACCCCAAGCGATAACGCACAGGTATTGCGAGGGGCCATTTGAAGGAGCTGTATCAGCTCCTTTCACATTTAAGGGCTTGCTAACAGCGTAAAAACTGACACATCGCTTAAGGAGCGCCCCTTAAACTAGCCTAAGGCGCATCTACACCAACTTTTTGAGTATTTTCGAAACAATAAAGCGAGAAAATTTGCTATTGAACGAAGGTTAAACTAACACTCATTCATTACGGAGAATGAAGAGAACAATAATAAGAGGCGATATGAATCATTTAATATCTGTAGGTGCACTGGAGTCCTTCTTGGTCGCAATCAGTGTGCTTTTCCTGGGGCATTTTATTAATGCTAAGCTACCGATTTTAAAGAAATTCAACATACCTGAGCCGATTGTAGGTGGTCTTATTGTAGCCTGCATGATTACTGCTCTTCATTTCAACGGCATCGACTTAGAATTCGACTTGCCATTACAAAATACGTTTATGTTAATGTTTTTTGCGACAGTTGGTTTGGCCGCAAATTACACTCAGTTGATGAAAGGAGGTGCGAAGGTTTTTATCTTCTTAGCTGTCGCATCGTTTTACATCATCATACAAAACGGCGTTGGCGTTTCACTTGCGGCGGCGCTCGGTTTAGATCCTTTGATGGGGTTAATTGCTGGCTCGATTACTCTGTCAGGTGGTCATGGTACAGGTGCTGCGTGGTCACAAACCTTTCAAGACGTGTATGGATTGGATAACGTCTTAGAAATTGCAATGGCATCAGCGACTTTTGGTTTGATCATCGGCGGTATCATTGGTAGCCCTGTAGCGCAGCGTCTGGTGGAAAAGAACAACATAGAGTCTGAGTATGGTCGTGGTGGTCGAGATGCCAAAACTCACGAGAAATTCCCGGAGTTGGTGACTTACAATGAATACGAAGAAGATAAAGTAACGGCGAAAAAAGTGGTGGAGAAACTCTTCTTCCTACTGATCTGTGTTACTGGGGCCAAGTATGTCGAGCAATGGGTAAGCACGTATGAAATCTCATGGCTGATGATTCCAGACTTCGTATATGCGCTATTCATTGGTGTGATCATTACGAATTTCTTGGAAGTGACCAAGATTCGTAAGTTAGATGCCGAAACGGTCGATATGTTAGGTACGGTATCGCTATCTCTGTTCTTAGCGATGGCTCTGATGAGCTTGAAGTTATGGAATATCTTCGATCTAGCGATTCCATTCTTGGTTATTTTAGCTGTGCAGTCTGTCGTCTTAGCAATCTTTACGTACTATGTTACGTTCAAAGTGATGGGAAGCAACTACGATGCTGCTGTTATTGCAGGGGGGCACTGCGGTTTTGGCTTGGGGGCAACCCCAACAGCCGTAATGAACATGGGTTCGATCGTTAACCGATTTGGCCCGTCGCCACAAGCATTTATGGTGGTGCCAATTGTGGGCGCTTTCTTTATCGACATCGTCAACTTAATTATCTTGCAAGGCTACATTTCATTCCTTGGTTAAAGTTAAGTGGATGAGCTCCTAGAGGCGAAATAAAACGGTCACAACACTGGTTGTGACCGTTTTTTTATGACTTGGTTTGGTCGTTTATTGAACGAAGCATTATTGGATAGTTCGGCTGAACTTGAGGCTAGCTGTCCAACCAAGAATACCAATGAAGGCGTAAATGCCAACGTTTAACCAACCCGCTTGAGGAATGGCATTGAATGGGTTTGGTGTAATAATGGCGTGCAGCGGAAGGTAAAGCACTTCGGAGAAAAACTGATCTAGCCCGTAGAAACCAAAAAGTGCGATAGGCATCCAACGCAGCGCATAAATGGCGATAAACAAAATGACCAGTGGTGAGTTCACTTTTTGTGAAATAGCCATCGCAGTTAATGCCAGCGGTAACAGCAGAATACCGGCGAACAACATTCTGATTAAAAACTCTCCCCAATGCAGCAGCACGTAACCTAACGAGGCTTGGCGGTACAATAAAGCCAATTGGTGATCAGTAGAGATGTTCAGCAACCACAACATTGAATTTGCAGCGAGTACGAGCACCGAGCAGACAAGCGGAATCACCAATAAGCCAAATCCTAGCTTCACTAAATGGGCTTTTATGTCACTGACAGGCATACTGCGCCAAAACATAATGCTGCCTTCCGCCCGTTCTTTGCGTAGCGTTCTTGGGAAGTACTGAACGGCTAACAAGATAGACAGCAGCCCTGCTCCTCCGGTAATCAACATATTGACATCATCACCAAGCTCTTTGTGAATGTCACTGACATCGCCACCAAAGCTCATTTGGAAAAACATATTGTGTTGTAGAGTGTCGTTACTCATTAAACTCACAAAGAGAATAACTCCACACGCCAACACAAACAGTGGAATACGTAAAACAAGAGGGTTTTCTAACCACTCTTTTTGCAACATCGCGACAACTGAACGCATTACGCTGCCTCCTTCTGCAATGCTAAAAATAAATCCGCTAATTTCACCCCATGGATGGAGCCCATTGTTTCTGCTTGTTGGGCATACTGGGCTTTGAGTAACCATTTCGTTGAACCGAGGCCTTTTTGTGACGAGAGTGGGTTCATCGCTTCAATTTGTGTGCGGTGCTCGTCGTTGGCTTCAAGAATGAAATAGTCTTCACTGATACTGTCCATCGAGGTTTGCAGAACGGGGCGACCATGCTTAAGAATCAGAACATCTGTCAGCAAGTGCTCAATCTCTGATACTTCATGACTGGCGATGATCAACACGCGCTCGCCGTCGTGAAACCATTCCAATAAGTGACGATAAAACGTCTCGCGATACACGAGATCTAACCCGAGTGTCGGTTCATCCAATATGAGGATTTGGGTGTTGGTCGCGATCACAATCGCGAGGTGTAATTGCACCTTCATCCCTTTGGATAAAGATTTGATACGCGCACGAGGTTTGATGTCCGTTTGACGAAGTAGCGTATCTGCTTGGGCGCGATTGAACCCTGGGTGCACGCCCTCGGTATAGTTAAGCAGTTGAGCAACGGTCATCCAATCTGGCAGAACGTTGACATCCGAGATGTAGGATAAGCTCTGCATTATCTTGTCGCGTTGCATAATGGGTTCAAATCCGTTGATACGAATAGTGCCCTGATATTCATGTGCACCGAGTAGGGCATTAATAAGCGTTGATTTACCTGCGCCATTATGGCCGAGTAAGCCAAGTACTTGTCCTGCATGTAGGTCGAAACTCACTTCATGCAGTGCTTCTCCTTGTTGCTGATATTGCTTGGAGACGTTGTTTACACTGACTAATGCGCTCATTGGTCACCTTTCAAGTGTGGTTTTAGTTGTTGAATGAATTCGTCGAGTGACATATCCAGACGCTGTATTGTGTCGGCTATCTGCGGAATTTGTTGCTGAAGAAAACGTGCCTTCTCGTCTGCGAGTAATTTGAGCTTTGCTCCTGAAGCGACAAACATACCTTGACCGCGTTTTTTCTCCACTAGCCCGTCATCAACAAGCAATTGATAGCCTTTCATAACGGTGAGGTGGTTAATTTTCATATCTGCAGAGATGCTACGGACGGAGGGCAGAGCATCGCCTTCTTGCCAGACACCTTGCAGTATTTGCTGCGTGATCTGGTCTGCCAACTGTCGAAATATCGGTTGGCGATCATGCCAATTAGTCATGAGTGAATCTCTTGGTTGAGATGGTGTTATATATATGTATAACACCTAGTGCATTAGAGAGAAAGTAATAATTTAAAACCTAGTGTATCCGCCTGTCTCATTCGCTCTAAATATCCACCTATGTGGTCGTTGTTTTGAGGTTTTGTTTTATATGGAAATTAATTGCTTCTCATAAGTTGAGAAGTGTTGTTTTTCTCTTCCCATCAATACACTTATCGCCTGTTTTAAATGAATATTCTCACTGAATGATAATTAGCATAATTTTAGGTCTGCCTATTTCTTACTTGATGAGAATTGATGGTCAAAGAGGCCTAGAAAACAAAAGTTTCGAGAGGCAATCTGACTGGCTTAGGCACCTATCTCACGTTGAGCTCGTGCTCAATGAATGAGAAAGAGTAGAGTAAAGAGGTCTCATGAATCAGGTAATATCTATCGGCCCACAGGAGTCGTTCCTCGTCGCAATTTGCGTGTTGTTTTTAGGGCAGTTCATCAATACCAAGTTACCAACCTTAAAAAAATTTAATATTCCAGAGCCAATTGTTGGTGGTCTAGTGGTCGCTTGCGTAATCACGACGATGCACTTAAATGGTGTGGATGTATCCTTTGATTTACCACTGCAAAACGTCTTTATGCTGATGTTTTTTGCAACCGTTGGCTTAGCGGCAAATTACACCCAACTGATTAAAGGCGGTGCGAAGGTTTTCATCTTCCTAGTTGTGGCATCGGTCTACATTCTTATCCAAAATGCGGTCGGCGTGTCCTTAGCAACAGCGTTGGGGTTAGATCCACTCATGGGGTTGATCGCCGGATCCATTACGCTTTCTGGCGGACATGGAACTGGAGCTGCGTGGTCGCAAACTTTTCAAGAAATGTATGGTTTGCATAATGTTCTAGAGGTGGCAATGGCTTCTGCTACATTTGGCTTGGTGATGGGCGGGATTATTGGCAGCCCTGTTGCACAAAAGCTACTAAACAAACACAACTTGGAATCGGAATACGGACGCACCAATCAAAGTCATCAGAGTTTCCCTGAACTGGTGACGTACAACGAACATGAGGAAGATCGTGTCACAGCGAAAAGAGTCGTTGAAAGCTTGTCTATCATTCTACTTTGCGTGACAGGCGCGAAGTATCTGGAGAGTTGGGTAAGCAGTTTTGACATCAAGTGGTTAATGATTCCCGATTTTGTTTATGCACTGTTTATTGGTGTTGTTATCACTAACATCATGGAAGTGACGAAGGCGCGCAAGGTTGATTTAGAAACCGTTGATATTCTTGGCACGGTTGCACTATCTCTATTTCTTGCCATGGCCTTGATGAGTTTGAAATTGTGGAATATTTTCGATCTTGCGATCCCATTCCTTATTATTCTTGCTATTCAGTCGGCAGTGTTGGCGATGTTCACTTACTACGTAACATTCCGCATGATGGGAGGCAACTACGATGCGGCGGTGATCGCTAGCGGACACTGCGGTTTTGGGTTAGGTGCTACACCGACTGCAGTCATGAATATGGGCTCCATCGTGAGTCGATATGGTCCATCACCACAAGCATTTATGGTGGTTCCAATTGTCGGTGCATTCTTCATCGACATTGTGAATTTAGTGATTTTGCAAGGATGCATCGCTTTTATTAAATAACATTCGCTTTTTTACCGAAATAACAAAGCCAGCACCTATACGCTGGCTTTGCTATTTGTAACACGAAATCTTGTTTGCCTGACTTCAAGCCGTGAAATCAATGCGTTACTATGACGACATAGTGTTCAATTTTGCAGCAGCATGAGGTACCCACATGTCTGAAAAAATATCGACGTCGGCATTAGCGAAAATGCGCAAGGTAGAAGCTAAGCTGCTGTTTGCCGATCTCAAACGTGCAGGCTACATCGTTCGCCAAGATGAAAAGTGGATTTTGACCGAAGAAGGGGCAAAGTTTGGCGGTGAGTATGTGGATCACCCTAAATTTGGCCAGTTCATCGTCTGGCCGACCAACTTACATATTGAGCTGACTCCCAGCTCAGGGAAAACATTGAGCGCGACACAACTGGGTGAAAAGCTGAAATTGAATGCGAAGCGCATGAACCAGCTTTTGAGTGAACTGGGTTGGTTGACCAAATCCGAAGAGGGATGGAGTGTCACAGAAGCTGGTGTGCGCGCTGGTGGGCAGCAAAGAACCGATAAAGAAACACAAAATACCTTTGTCGTATGGCACGATGTGGTGCTGCGTAACAAGCGTCTTAAGCAGTCTGTCATTGAGTTTTTAGGGCAAGACGCGGAGTCACATTCTACGGATAAATCGTACTCAAGCTTTCGCCAAAAATTTGAAGCCAAGCACCGAACATTAGATGGGCATTACGTACGCTCTAAGGGTGAGTTGCTCATTGACAACTGGCTGTACTTGGCTGGTGTAGTGCACGCTTATGAGCGTCAGCTGCCGATTGACCAAGATGTCACTAGCGATTTTTACTTACCAGGCGGTAAAGTCTATTTGCAATTTTGGGGAAGTGACGATGGGGAGATGGCTCAGGCCGACCGTGAGACCATTCGTACTGTTTATAAGCAGCATCATTTCAACCTTATCGAAGTCGAACCGAGTGAACTAGACAAGTTGGATGAAGTGCTTCCTAAGCGTCTTCGTCAGTTTGGTATTAAAGCTTATTGACGACTTAAGCCCGCTGTTCAGATAAGAAAAAACCCGTGTTCAACACGGGTTTTGTATTTTTAGTGTATTTCTAGGCTGCAATCCTATGGGTTAAAAGCCTTTGATGTTTTCTGCTTCTAGCTCAGAGAAGTACTTCACTGTCTTCACTTTCAGTTCTTGTTGAGCTGGTTCGTCGCATACGATCACCGCTTTAGGGTGAAGCTGAAGAGCAGAAACTGTCCATAGATGGTTTACACAACCTTCCACGGCTGCTTCAAGTGCCTGAGCTTTGTTATGACCAGTGACCAAGATCATCACTTCTTCTGAGTCTAGAAGCGTACCAACACCGATAGTCAGCGCGTATTTAGGCACTTGGTTGATATCGCCGTCAAAGAAGCGAGAGTTCGCAATGCGAGTGTCTTCAGTGAGGGTCTTGATGCGAGTACGAGAAGAAAGAGATGACGCTGGCTCGTTGAACGCGATGTGACCGTCGTTACCCACGCCGCCCATGAACAGGTTGATCTTGCCGTAAGACTTAATTTTGTCTTCGTAACGCTTACATTCTGCGTCGTGATCGTCTGTGTTACCGTTCAGTAGGTTGATATTTTCTTCTTGAATATCAATGTGATTAAAGAAGTTGTTGTACATGAACGAGCGGTAAGATTCTGGGTGATCCGCAGGGATGCCAATGTACTCATCCATGTTAAAAGTCACGACGTTTTTGAAGCTGACTTCGCCGGCTTGGTAAAGCTCGATTAGGGCTTTGTAGGTTGCTAGAGGAGTGCCACCAGTTGGTAGACCCAGAACGAATGGACGCTCAGCAGTAGGTTTAAAGTCGTTGATACGCTTAGCGATATGCGCAGCTGCCCACTTACCTACTTGTGCTGCTCGAGTTAACGGGATAAGTCTCATTTTGTGCCCCTAGTTATTGGAATTAACGATGTACTGAAACATTAATTCGCATTATAAAATAAGTAATGGCGAACTGCTATTGTTTTAGGTCAAAATTTTGCTTTTTCTTTAACCAATGTTGGTTTTGTCGACGATTTTTATATCTAAATGCTTTTATAAGACGATTTTTTACAAAGAAATTGCATTATGAAACTGACGAATCAATAGATAAAATTTATGATCTAAATTAAGTTCTGCCTTCGCACTTAACCTTGTTTTTTAACAACCTACAGAGTGCGAAATCGCACACGAACTTCAAATATTATGGGTTAGATATGGCATGGCGCTCATTCTTTAACCATAATTGAAATGTGTAAACCAGTGAGGAATTCGGTATGAAAAATGAGTTAGATCCGAGCAAAGTACTACAGGCTTACGAATGTGTGATGAACAACGGTACGCCAACCGAATTTGGTAAAATGTATGAAGGTGTAGAAGCGTTTTCTGACTACGATGGGTACAACGTTTTCTTGAGAGGAAATGGTGTTGAGCTAAAAATTGGCTTCCACAACACCTATCACTTGGAATATGACCAAGAGCATTTGAAAGAGAGCTTTCTGAAAAAGATTGCGACGCTCGCCAAGTAAACGGTCATCACCCAAATATTAAAAAAGCCCTTGGGAGAATGCCCCCTTGGGCTTTAGGAGAAGAAATGAGCTTGTCTTGCTCGCTCAGTAAAGTCAAACGAGCTTTCGCCTACTGCTAGAAAAAGGCGAGAACTAGGTTATTGGTTATTAATCGTCTTCAACCAAACTCTCTTCAATGTATTCTTCTGTGGCGTCAGGCTTGTTACGACCATTTAGCGTATGGAAGCGCTTGCGACCACGAGCAAGTTGGGTGTACTTTAGCCACGTACGCTCAAGTTTTGTTTTTGCTTTGCCCGGGTTTTCTAACACCTTGATGAAGTGTTTCTCTTCGCTGTTTTCAGGTGTTAATTCGCCTGACTCTAAGCCAAGCATTGTATCCCCATAAATTGTTAGGATTTCCTCTTCTGAAAGAGTAAAATCGCCAGACTTTGCAAAGCCGCGTGGGAATTTTACGTTATCGTAAAAACGTTTTTTGCCATGACGGAATTCAGTGTCAGACATGTCAACAGCCTCTGTAACCGTTATTGATGAATGTAGTGAACTTACGGCGAAAATTAGGCTTAAATCTAACAAAAGAAAAACAAAACTTTTTTGTCGTCATGATTTTAATTAGTTGTTAATCTGGTTTTATATTAACCAGGAGATGGTTTATGGATGTAAAAGTCTTTCGAACATTTTTAGAGCTGGCAAGAGTTCGTCACTTCGGACGTGCTGCTGAGAACCTTTATATTACCCAAGCCGCTGTGAGCGCACGTATCAAACAATTGGAAAGTTACTTCGATACGCAATTGTTTATTCGTGATCGAAATAACATAAAGTTGACCTCTGCAGGTGAGCGCTTAATCAGCTATGCCGAGGTAATGGTCACTACATTGCAACAAGCGAAGCTAGAATTATCGCTTGAAGATGGCAAAGCGCTGCAACTAACGTTAGGTGGCACGCCAAACATTTGGGACGCTTATTTACAGAATTGTTTAAGTGTCGTCACAGATTCGTTTGGTGGTTATGGCTTCATGGCAGAAGTGATGGGACGTGAGATGCTCAGTCGTAGCTTGCTAGAGCGCACGTTAGATATGGCATTTGCGTTCGATCAGATCAAAGCTGATGAGCTTAACTGTAAAAAAGTGGCGGATGTTGTTCTCGTTCTGGTATCAACTGAGAAAGATTCTTTAGACACCGTTTTCGAAAACAAATATGTGTACGTTGACTGGGGGACGCGTTTCTCCTCAGAGCATTCTGAGCGTCACCCTAAGATTCCGGCTCCATATTTACGCACTTCAACAGCGCGTATCGCATTGGACTTTATTTTAGAGAAGGGTGGAGCCGCGTACTTACCAATCTCTCTCGTGGAGCCATTTATCGCTAATGGGCAGCTTCACAAGGTGTCTGGAGTAGAAGATTGGTGTCGCCCTATCTATTTGAGCTATCGTAAAGCTAGCTCGTCTGTAGACGCGATTAAGCAAGTGGAAGAAATTGTCAAAGAGATCGATCCACTGACCGCTTACAGTTTTCAGCAAATTGGTTCTGGCACTTCCGACGAATAGCGTTGAATGAAAAGTCAGAAAAACGAAAAAGCCGCCTTGAGAAATCAAGGCGGCTTTGTTTTTATCTCGATGAATCGATAGTTATGGTAAGTCAAACAACAGGGCTGTTGTGCTTTCGTTTGATGTATTGCGCAAAACAACCTTACTCTGGTGTTCAACCTTCGCGCCGTCGCCAGCCGTCAAAGTGGTATTGTCGACACTAAGGCTCCCAGTCACTTGATGGATGAATAGATTTCGGCCCGACTCAATCTCAAAGTTTAGTTCGCTACTTGGCTCAAGAATTAACTGATGCAAAGTCGCATCTTGCTTAATAAGTAGCGTGCCGTTTTCTCCAGTTGGAGTTGCGATAGTCGTTAACCCAGGATTGCGACCAAAATCTTTTTGCTGATAACCTGGTTTGGTTCCAAATGTGTTCGGTTGAATCCAAATCTGTAGAAACCGCAGCGTATCTTGGTTCGATGCATTGTACTCACTGTGGTAAATCCCTTTCCCTGCCGACATGAGTTGGAATTCACCTGCAGGTAGTGTTTTGACGTTACCTTCACTGTCTTTGTGTGCGATAACACCTTCCAACACATAGCTGATGATCTCCATATCACGGTGGCCATGTGTATCAAAACCCGCGCCAGGCTTGACTACATCGTCATTAATGACTCTCAGCTCAGAAAAGCCCATATGTTGAGGATCGTAGTAGCTACCAAAAGAAAACGTATGTTTGCTATCAAGCCAGCCAAAGTTTGCTCGACCTCGGTCTGCTGCATGTCTTACCGTAATCATAAGGCCTCCTTAAGAGAGCTTTTTGTTTAATAAGTTATCTAACGCTGCTTTACCTGCGCCAGAGAACGCCAGAGAAACGCTCGCTGCCAGTAATGCCAAGCCAAACTCGTAACCGTTGTTTGCCATGAACAGGCCATTCTCAAAGTGGACAGAGAATATCGCTACCACCATCGTGAACGCCAAAGCAACCGCTGCTGGTCGAGTTAGCAGACCAAGTAAAATGAACAAGCCGCCAAAGAACTCTGCGCTGCCCGCAAGTAACGCCATGAGCAAGCCAGGACCTAAACCGATAGATGCCATCCACTGACCTGTGCCTTCTAGCCCGTAGCCACCAAACCAGCCAAATAGTTTTTGTGCGCCGTGCGCCATAAAGATAATGCCGATTGGAACGCGAAGTGATAGTGCGCTGTAACCTGCGTTTGATGTGGTAATTTTCTGTAATAGTGCTTTCATGATTCTGTCCTCTGACTCTTTTCAATGAGTGGGAAGCGTGTGCTCCCGTGCTGTTGAGAACAGTTTAGGTAGAGGCGAACATAAAAATAACGGGAGGATTTTGATAAACTCATTCTAAAAAATTGAATAAGTGGTTTTTATTATTTTAAATCAATATCTTGTAAAGTTTTTTTTGGGTTTATATTTGCCTATTATGTTCTGTTTAAAATCAAGGTCTGTCATTATTTTCGATAAACATTTTTGCTGTTAAACAAAAAAAGAGCACATGTACTGTGCTCTATTGCTTTCGCTTTTAACAAGGGAGAAAGGTGTGTTAAAGAAAACCGTCAGAGGTTCATTAAGCGCTCTAATGACTCCTCTACATTGTTGTAGTGATAAGTTCGAATATTACGTCCATCCGTCGCATTAATCTGAATTTCTGAGATCTCGTTATCTGAGTCTCGTTCGATAATTCCAATAGAATGATCTACGGATTTACTGGTAATAACCTTTTGGTTTCTTAATACAATTACGCAAGTATGTAAGTCCATGCCAATTCCCTTTAGCCGACGTTGTTGTGATGTTCTGGATCTAACTTTAGTGTACAAAAGCGCTAATGCCAATAAATCTCAATATTGAGTTCCGAAAATGGCTAATTGTGGGCGCTTAAGCAAGCTACAATAACACTATATTGAACGATGCCTATGAACAATAAATGACAAAAGGCATGAGCAAGGAAAGCACTATGTTTATTCACCCTCATACCTCACTGACCTTCGAGCAGTGTCACAAGGCGCGAGTCGCGCGAGACAGCCGTTTTGATGGGCGATTTTATGTGGCGGTAAAAACAACGGGAATCTTTTGTCGTCCGATTTGCCCGGCAAATTTGCCTAAAGAAGAAAATGTTGAGTATTTCGCTGATAAGACGCAAGCCCTTCAAGCAGGGTACCGTCCGTGTTTACGTTGTCGACCTGACAGCGCGCCTGGATCTTGGGCATGGAAAGGTGTCGAGACGACCTTTCAACGAGCGATTTCGTTAATTGATAGAGGGGAGTTGCATCACCATTCGGTGTCTGAGTTGGCTGAGCGTGTTGGGATTTCTGACCGTTACTTACGTATGTTGTTTGAGCAGTATCTAAGTATGTCACCCAAGCAGTATGCGCAATATCAGCAACTAATGTTCGCCAAACAGTTGCTTCACTCCAGCTCTATGTCGGTCACCGACGTGGGGTTTGCGTCAGGTTTTAACAGTACGCGCCGCTTTAACGATGCTTTTCAAAAGTTTCTCAAACTAACGCCTTCTCAAGTACGCCGTAAAGAGTTTGATGGTGCGGGTTGCAATCGAATTGCCTTACCTTATCGAGGTGAGTTGAATTGGTCGCACATGTTGGACTTCTATCGTTTGCGAGCGGTTGAGGGGGTTGAGCTAGTGAGTGATGAGAGTTATCAGCGCAACGTTTTTTTGGATAACAGCAAAGCCTGGTTTAAAGCGACAAAAGGTGAAGGATACTTAGAACTGGCGTTTGAAATTGAAGACGTAACGAAGCTGCAAAACTTGGTGTCTGACATTCGTCGTATGTTCGATCTTGACGCTGATATTTGTACTGTTGAGCAGCATTTGGAGTATGTTGCGCCTGGGCTCGTGTCGAGTAAAGGTATTCGTATTCCTGGTGTATGGAATGCATGGGAAGCAGGGGTTAGAGCGATTTTAGGCCAGCAAGTGTCGGTTAAAGCTGCGATTGGTCAACTTAACTTATTGGTGGCCACACTTAGCGGAGAGTCAGAAAAACGTTTTTTCCCGACTCCCAGTGATATTGCGAACTCCGACGTGAGCTTTTTGCGCATGCCGCAAAGCCGTAAAGAGACGCTAGTGCGCTTCGCCCAGTTTATGCAGGACAACTCAGAAGCTGACCCCCAGCAGTGGCTAACTTTGAAAGGCATTGGACCTTGGACCGTCAGTTATGCTCAACTGCGAGGGCAATCTCAACCCGATTGCTTTCTAGATAAAGACTTAGTGGTGAAAAAGGCGATGCAGCGTTACCCATCACTGAATACGCACACTGCGGCCCCTTGGGGAAGCTACGCGACGTTTCACTTATGGAATCAATCATGAAAACATTTTATACCGAAATGCCGAGTCCACTAGGAACGGTGACTATCCAATCGAACGCTGAGGGCTTACTTGGCATTTGGTTTGAAACATGCACCACTAAGCCGAGTGAGCTGGGGGTGCGAGACGAGCAGCATCCGGTCTTGCGCCAAGCTGTCACCCAACTGGATGAATACTTTGCTGGTCTGCGCAACGAATTCGACTTGCCCCTTGCAGCGACAGGCACTGATTTTCAAAATCAAGTTTGGCAGGCACTAACGACCATTCCATATGGGGAAACGTGGAGCTATCAAGATCTCGCGAATGCGATAGGTAACCCTAAAGCTGTGCGTGCTGTTGGGTTAGCAAATGGGAAGAATCCGATTTCTATCGTGGTGCCTTGTCATCGCGTTATTGGCAAAAGCGGAAAACTGACTGGGTATGCAGGTGGAGTGGAGCGCAAGCAACGTTTGCTCGCGTTGGAGCAAGGTACACCGCTTTAAGTGAGGCGATTCTCATATTGGGATTAAGCGTGCTACACAGGGGTAACGATAGTGTAGAGTTTCATATTCGTTATACGAATAGAAAAAGGACAATAAGGACATGCCTTTCAAAACGGATTTTGATGCCTTCATGAGTGAGTGTTGGCAGCATCACGAGGAAAATCCCGAACAAATTTATGCTCAGCTAGAAACGGCTCTGAGCGAGGTGGAAGACGTTACCCAAATCGAGCGAATATTCGCATTGATGCTGCATACCGCTATTGGGCATCTCCAGAGCCCAGAACAGTTTCTTACTTGTTTAGATCACTTTGATGAACGCAAGGTTGCCGAGAGTTTGGCATTTCAACGCAGTATTGCCGTTGCGCGCTACTTCGTAGATGGCACTGACAATATGGAATTATTGGAAGAGCAAGAACAACGCCGAGTTTACGCTTTGATTTCGAATGAACTTTCTGCACTTGTTCAGCTTGAACTGGCGAGTCAATGGTTGGTGAAGGCAACGTTAGGAATGACGCCGAACGATGCAGAAGGGCCATTAGCGCGCGCTATCGCGATCACTGCGAACAACTTAGCATGTCAGTACGAAGCGCTGGCTGAGCGCACGTGCATGGAAAAATCGAAGATGTTAGAAGCAGCGACACTCGCGCTAGACTATTGGAAAGTGGCAGGGGGGTGGATGCAAGAAGAGCGCGCAGAGTATCGCTTAGCGATGAGCTTGCTTAAAGCGGATAAACCGCAAGAAGCCAAAGTGCATGCTGAGCGCTGTGAGGCTATTTGTCAGCAAAATGGTAGCGACGCGTTTGAGCTGTTCCACGCACATGACTTGTTGATGCAAGTACACTTCCATCTTAGCCAGAAATATAAAGCTAAATTGGATGAAGAGATGCAGCTGCACTGCAAAACGAGCTCGTTGACGTGATCTTAGCGTTGAATGAAAAAAGCCCCGAGCGACTGGCTGGGGGCTTTAGGGTTGTTGACTATGCAGCGATGATTATGCTGCTTGCGCTTTTGCTTGGTATCGTCCTGGTTTATGGTTCATCGCCAAAATCAAGTTCGTTGCGATGGCACCTAGAACAGATAGAGCGATAAGGTGCACATCTACAATGAACAGTGACATCACCACGATGGCACAATCTAACGCCATTTGAACTTTACCCGCTCGAACTCCAAAACGTTCCTGAAGGTACAACGCTAGAATGTTAAAGCCGCCCAAACTCATTTTGTGACGGAAAATTACCAACATACCGATTCCAATCAGCCCACCACCCAAAAGTGCCGCATAGAAAGGTTCGATTCGTGAAATCTCAATCACATGATGCAGATGATCGACCGCAAAAGAGACAATCGAAACCGCAATAAAAGTATTGATAGTGAAGCGCCAACCCATGCGCATCACAGATAAAATATAAAAAGGGAGGTTAAGAGCGAAAAATATCTGACCAAAACTGAAGTCACTCACTTTGGTTAGGAAGATCGCCAAACCAGCCGTACCGCCAGTGAGCAATCCTACTTTGCTAAAAAATATCACCCCAAGTGACACCAACGCACTGCCGAGCGTCAGAGCCAAGAGGTTCTCTCTTAGGCTATGATCTTTGTCCATAAATTAATTTCCTTGGTTTAAAAACCGCGCCGGAGATAACACGTCTCACGGACGCGATAGACAGTCGCCAAAATAGCAACTAACAAATCGGCCAATAAAATGTCGCGAAAAGTGATGGATGTCGAGTTTTTGGACGAGATTATGATGATATTAACCTGTTTAACATAATGTACACAGATAGAAAAACAACAAGGAAAAGTTATGATTAAGAAAGTTGGCAACACCCAAATCAGCACATTACATCGACTGAGTTGTCACTGTGGAAAAGTTGAGCTGGAACTGGCGTTACCCAATGGTATTGAGAAGCCGAGACGGTGTGACTGTTCTATGTGTCGACGTCGTGGCGCGATTGTCGCATCTGTACCTTTGAACGGTATTCGTATTGTGCAAGGCGAAGACGTCTTGAAGCAGTATCAATTTAATACACACACTGCGAAGCACTTTTTCTGTGGCGAGTGCGGTATTTATACGCACCATCAGCGTCGTTCTGACCCGAGTGAGTATGGCTATAATGTCGGCTGCTTAGAGGGCGTCAACCCATATGAGTTGGGAGCGATTGAAGTGATGGATGGCGTTAACCATCCATCCGACCGTTAGGTTACATTGCAAGTTAAGTGACTAATTCTAGGTGTTTTTAAGTAAATAAACCGCTATTTATCCACAAGTGTACCGCAATACTGGCGGCATAACCCAAGGCGATGACGGGAGCCCACTTTAGGTGGCCAAAGAAGGTGTATTGTCCACGCGCGGCTCCCATTAAAGCGACGCCTGCCGCGGAGCCAATGGAAAGCAAACTGCCACCGACACCTGCGGTTAATGTGACCAGTAGCCAGTTGCCCATCGACATGCTTGGTTCCATGGTCAGTACAGCAAACATAACCGGAATGTTATCGACGATTGCAGATAGGACACCAACCATTACGTTTGCCCAGACTGGGTTCCATTGCGTGTACATGACGTTTGAAACCAGTTCGAGGTAGCCAAGTAAACTTAAACCGCCAACACACATTACAACACCGTAGAAGAACAACAAGGTGTCCCATTCGGCTCGAGACACACGATGAAACACATCAAACGGAACCACTGAGCCTAAGCGCTTCAATGCCTGATCATCGCCATTGGCAATTGCCATAGCTGCTTTTTTTGCGAGTGAGTGTTTGAGAGTTTGGCGCAAAAAATATCCGAAAAACTGTAAGTACGCCAAGCCCATCATCATGCCCATAACGGGTGGGAAGTGCAGCACAGCATGGAAAGAGACTGCGGTGGCAATCGTCAAAATGAACAACGCGACAATACGCCTTGCCCCGCGTTTTAGCTCAACGTGTTGGTGAATCGTATTCGGTTTTGTGTTTGGAACAAAAAGTGACATCAAAAATGCGGGAACCAAGTAGTTCACCAATGACGGTACAAACAACGGAATGAACTCAGCAAAGCTGACATGACCGGCCTGCCACACCATCAGGGTTGTAATATCACCAAATGGGCTGAATGCACCGCCAGCATTGGCTGCGATAACAATGTTGATACAAGCAAGATTGACGAACTTAGGATTATCACCAGAGACTTTCATCACTACAGCGCACATCAAAAGGGCCGTAGTTAAGTTATCTGCAATCGGTGAAATGACAAAAGCGAGAAACCCCGTCAGCCAGAACAACTTTTTGAATCCAAAACCTTTACCAACCATCCACGCCTGTAAGGCATCGAAGAGTTTGCGTTCTTCCATTGCGTTGATGTAGGTCATCGCCACGAGCAAAAACAGCAGCAACTCGGCATATTCCAACAAGTTGTGTTCTAGTGCGGATTTGGCGATTTCAGGCTGGTTGTGCTGAGCAAAGGTGTAGCCAATCAGAATCCAAATTAACCCTGCCGCGAGCAGCACTGGCTTGGATTTTCTCATTTTCAGATACTCTTCCAACATAACCAGTATGTAAGCGATCGAAAAGATAATCAGAGCCGCGTAACCGACACCAGAATTAACAAGATTCAGTTCATTGGTTGATGCAGCAAAGGTGGCGCTAGAGAACAACAAACAGCAGAAAGCCACAATTGGATAGATTGGCATAGACATTTCTCCTTTGTCTGGTTGGAGAAATATTAGCCACAAATGAATGAGTTAGTTGTGAGAGAGCTCGAATTAACAGTAGGAGTTAGGAAATGATAGTGTGCGCCACTATTTTCTGAGTGACGCAATGCTTGCTGCGCCGAATAAAACCGCAGCGGCATATAAACCGTAAGTTAACCAGTGACTAATCTCTAAAAAAGGAACGAGTCCTTGACCTGCCCACATACAGCCTCCGTTTAATGAGCAATGTTGTAATAGTCGAGCCAATTTAAAGGAAATGAACAATGTTTTTTGTGAGTGAAAGCAAATTCTGAAGGATTAGAAAGTCAAAAATTGGTCAGTGAGAGAGAAATCTCATTTTGAACTGGCTAGCTCTAACCCTTTTGAGTTAAAGCTAGCTATATCTAGAGCTGAATGCATTTAGCGTAGGAGCCATTTTTTCAACGGTGAAGCGTCGATTGCTTTCACAAGCAGTATGGTTGCAACAATCGTTGCAGGATAAATAAACACATCTTTCGCGAGGTGTTGCAGCCCGATAAATCCAGCGACATTCATCATGACAATTATGATAAGCAGATGGCTAACATATATCCCTAACACGCTAGGAGATAGTTTGAAGACCCAAGGCATGTCGCCAAAATGAGGGTGAGCCAAAAGCCACTTAAAGACACCTACAGACCAGATAACGGTACCGAATAGGAAGTCGTGCGAGTTGAAAGCGATGTCATGTTGCATCAGCCAGTAAGCTTCACCAAAATGCAGTGCCATGCCAAGAATAATGCATCGAACCGTATTGTTTCGCGACCACCGCCACTGCGCTTCTCGTGCGAAATAACCCAGAACAACTAGCAACGTGCTGAAAAAAGGCCCATTACGAGTAAAGAAAGGCGCTGGCAGGTCGGTAATGGTCGCGTAACTGCCAGCAAAGACCCCGTATATGTATAGCAATACTGCAGTTGGCAGTATCAGTTGCACCATATTGATATGCACGAGAAAGGCAATTAACGCTACGGCAATGACTAGAGCCGGAATAAACCACAGATGAACGAGTCCGCCTTCGATGAGTGAATTGATCGGGGTTGACATTAAGTACCCCCAATAACCTTGCCTTTCGGCGAGATACCCAGCCTCAGCGACCGTCTGCCATTGGAATGGCATCAGTAAACTGATCATGCTCCAAATGAGCCAAACCTTCATTAACGGTTTGGCGTAGTTCTTAAGAGTATCGATTGGTGAATGACTCAACTTCGGCTGGATTAGATAACCCGAGATGAGAAAGAACAGCGGAGCAGCAAAACGAGCCAGTTGGTTGAGCATATAGCCAACCCATGGAATCCCATCCCACTGCCAGTACGTCAGTGCCATCTGGCAATGCAAACCCACAATCGCAAGTATTGCAATGATACGTGCAAACTCTAAGCTGGCTATTTTTTGTTTCTTTGCCATTACATTGTTTACCTAAATAAAAAACTTAGGTGAAAATAGCAGGTTGTTGTTGAAGTAATACGTGAAAAAGTCAACAGACTTGCGCTTACATTGAAGCTGTTTCGAAAATTAAGACTTACGTCAAACTTCTTAATTATTAACCTATTAACGCAATCAATACCTGATTCGTGAGTCGAAAATAGCACTGAATAATGGTTAGACCAGTTAACTCTAGATTGCAAAAAAGAACGATCGTGCTAAAAATAAGATTATGCAAAAAGGAAAAGTGACAAAAGAGTTTATTCTGCAGCGGGCTTTTGAGATCGCCAGCGAAGACGGATTAGAAAGTCTTACGATTGGAGAGTTAGCCAAGCAATGCGGTATGTCGAAAAGTGGTCTGTTTGCCCACTTTAATTCGAAGTTGAATTTACAGCTATCGGTGCTTGATCACGCCAATAAAGTGTTCGCTGATCGGGTTATTGAGCCTGCTCGAGAACTCGGGGATGGCAATATCGAGCGTAAAATTCGAGGGTTGCTCGACTCTTGGATGACTTGGAATCACGCATTCCAAGGAAGTTGTATGTTTCTTGACGCTTGGAATGATACGGCAGATAAAGATTGCCCGCTTCAGGCCGGACTGCGTAAATCCATAGACACTTGGCTGAGTTATTTGGAGATCCAAATAGCGAAAGGCAAAGAGAAGCAAGAATTTGCAGCAGACTTAGATACACGCCAAGCAACGTTTGATTTGTACGGTCTCTATTTGAGTGCGCATGTTTTTTACTCAATTAAAGGTGAGCAAGAAAGCTTGCGTCTGTTTTGGCAAGGGATCGACAACTTATTTTCTCGCTGGAAAGGCTAATATCGGTTATTCGCTTCCCAGATTCGTAGACATAAAATCACAAAGAGCGGCTGAGTTCGCTCTTTCTTATCAGCGTAAAAAGCACGACCGTTCTATTTTTTGCAAAGCTGATAGTTAAGGACATGATTATGAGTGAAAAAATTTACTTTAATACATCGCAACGTTTCAGTATTAAGCGCAGTTTGGTGAACATTAGTACTCGGTTACACCATACACTGGCCCCGTCACATGCAAAGAAGACCGCGCGCAAGCTTCTTCTGACACCTGCTCGTACGCAACCTAAAAATATTGAACCTCAAGGGCTTATCAAAGGTGAAATTAAAGGGCATGCAGGCATCATCAAAACCTATACTTTGGGCTCTGGACCTATTTGGGTGCTAACTCATGGTTGGTCTGGCACGGCAAGTCAGTTTTATCCACTGATGGAACATATTGCGTCGAAAGGGTTTACTGCTTTGGCGTACGATCATCCGGCACATGGTGAGAGTGAGGGGCAGTATGGGCACATTCCGGGGTTTGTCAGAGGATTAGAAGATGTGTTGGATACGGTCGAGGATGTTGTTGGCCTAGTTGGGCACAGCATGGGCACCGCTTCTGCTCTTGAGTGCCGACACAGCAAATTAGAAAACAAGCCTTTGCTGCTTATTGCTCCGGTATTAAATTACGTAGAGAACTTATTCGGTAGCATTGCGCGTTCCGGTTACTCGATGAAGCTTTTTAATGCTGTGGTTTCAGAAGTTGAAGACCAATTTGGCTATCCGTTACAGTCCATTGATCCGATGAAGCGTTTGTCTGAGCGTCCGTCTCACACCATTATTATTCATGATGAGCAAGATAAGTTCACCAAATACAGTGTCTCGGCAAAAGCGGCTGAAGAGATTAAAAACGTTGAGTTAGTGACAACACAAGGTCAGGGGCATGGTCGAGTGATGAAGTGTGAGCAAGTCTTCAGTAGTTTTGACCGTTTGCTCGATAGTGCTTGGTAACCCTTACTTTTACTGATTGACTCGCTCCGTTTTGGGCTAAGTCGATTTGAAAGTAACACCTCAGATTTTTTCGTCTCTGGTGTTGCTCTCCTCGTTAAGAGGTTAAATCCAAAAAGGACAGCCGAAGCTGTCCTTTGTTTATTTAGCAGAACGTCTGCAAGGCTGAAATTAGTTACAGTTAGCTACGCCAACTTCTTTCCAAACGCCCCATTCGCCAGATTGGCTAGGATCGTCACCCTGAGTCCACCATTTCGCTTCCCACGTTTTACCTGCGTGAGTCACTTGGTTACCACCTGTGTACACTGCGCTCGCATCCCATGCGTTGTCACAAGTACCAGGGTTCGGATCGGTTGTGTGCTGTGCAACAACCACTGTCGCGTTTGCCGATGAAGACGCTTTACCGTCGCTCACACTTACAGTGAAGCTTAAGCTTGTGTCTTGCGGGTATTCCGCAGCAGTGAACGTGACTTTAGAGCCTTCAACCGTTGCATTCAGACCTTGAGGTAGAGTCCAGTTGAATGTCAGGGTATCGTTGTCTGCATCGCTAGACGCAGATGCATCTACAACCACAACGTCACCAGCGTTTGCTGTTGCTGGAGCAACAACTTGTGCTACTGGTGCGCTGTTCACTGGGTCAACAACACCTGCTGGTTTCACTGTTACTACAACGAGGTCAGATGCCGTTGCACCCTCGTTATCAGTCACCGTCAGCTTGAAAGTTAATTGCTCTTCAACAGTAACTTCTGCTGCATCAAAGCTTGCTTTCGCTGTGTTTGCACCTGTTAGTACCACTGCTGTGCCAGATACTTGTTCCCAAGCGTAGCTTGCGATGGTGCCGTCAGAGTCTTTTGACAGGCTGCCATCTAGAACCACATTTGCAGGACCTGTTACCGATTGATCTGCGCCAGCGGCTGCGGTTGGTTTACGGTTTGGTTGAGGAACCACACCACCAGCCATACCTTCGTGCATCGCGTTTAGAATGTCACCGTTATCCGCGTCAATTTCCCAAGAGAATAGACCAGCAAGACCAAGAGACTTCGCGTAGCTACCTTTTGCTAGCACTGAACGGTGGTCATCAAATGTGATCAACTCGCCCGTAGTACGGTTCCATACCCATGGTGCTTCTGCTTGTGCATCGTAGCCGTACTCGAAGCCGTTAATACCAGTGTTGTTTGCACCTAGCATGAATGACTTAATGCCTTTGTAGTCAATTACGCCATCTTCCCAAACACCTTGCGCTGTGCTGCCCTTCAGTTTACCTGTAGCAGTACCTGTCATTGGGTCGTTTGGATCTGTGAGTGTATCTGGAGTTACGCCTTCCCAGCCACGACCGTACATTGCTGTACCAAGTACTAGCTTGTTCGCAGGAACGCCTTGAGCAAGAAGAAGTTGGATGCCGTTATCTGCTGTGTAAGCAGGACCTTTGTACGGTTCGCCGTTCTCATCAACGCCACTACCGTCACACTGACCAGGACGCATGAATGAACCACAGTAAAGCGCAGTTTGGTGACCAGGAACGTTATTCCAACCACCGTAGAAGTCGTAAGTCATTGCGAAGATGTAATCCATGTACTGAACTGCATCTGCGTAGTCTACGTCTTCAATCTTGTCGTAACCGACACCGATAGCGGACGTTAGCTCGTAAGTACGGCCTGTCTCAGCTTCTAATTCATCAAGCATTACGCGCAGTTCACGCATCAGTGCGATGTATGCTGGGCCATCGTTTACAGGGTCGCCCTTATCGGCTGCTGCACCGCCGCCGCCAGGGAATTCCCAGTCGATGTCAACACCGTCGTAGAATTTCCAAGTTTTCAGGAACTTCTTAACTGATGCGACGAATGTGTCACGGTTTTTCTTGTCCACGAAATCGAAGAATGGGTCAGACAGTGTCCAACCACCGATCGATGGGATGATTTTTAGATCAGGGTTACGTTGTTTCAATGCCATTAGCATTGCGTAGTTACCCTTGATAGGCGTGCTGTATTCATGACCAGCTTGTGGGAAGCTCTTCTGATAAGCAGCCCAAGGGTCATGGATAACGACTTCATAATCAGGCACACCTGTACAAGCAGTTTGTAGCGCGTTGAAACTGTTGCCGCCAACAGACTTCACAGACTCATTTGGGCCACAAATTGGGATAAAACCGTAAAGGATGTGAGTCAAGTTGTCGACCGGCATATTATCGACTGTGTAGTCACGGCCATAGATGCCCCATTCAACAAAATACGTACCCATCACGACGCTTGGATCGGTATTGTAGGTTTTGTTGTTTGGATCAACATTCATCGTTAGTGGCTTCAGGTGAGAACCATCGGTATCTGCAATTGTGATTTCAGCTGGTGCGCTTTTCGCACAACCTGTCGCATCACATGCTTCGATTTCCATTTGGTATAAGCCACCTTGGCCGTATTCAAACGAAGCTGTCGTTTGGCTACCAGTGATAGGGCCGCTTGCTACTTTTACACCATCAAAATAGACGTTGTAAGTGTCACCAGGTGTGCCACTCCACTGGTTAAATTTAACAGTGATCTTCGCTTGCTCATGGTATTTCACCATGTCGTAGTAGCCTGACGTGGTTTCCATCGCGAGTTCAATTTTAGAAAACTGAAGGTTGTTGGAACCGTACATATCGATACTTGGTGCGGTTGGAGCCGCAACTGCAGCGCCTGATAGCGCTAAAGCAACTCCAGCTGCACATAGGTTAAATCGAATCATAACTTCTCTCTCAATCCTTGGATTCATGTTCTACCTAGAACATAGGCTGCTCTTGCACCAGATAAGATGATTGGATTTACTCCACGTGCAAAAGCATCACACTCAGCATTTCAGAGAGTTTTTTTTCGTCAAAAAAAATTAAGACGGTTTTCGAGGCACTTGAGAGAACTTAACTAAAACTCGCACTCTGTTACACAGAAAGTGTCAGACTGAGTCAATAATTTATAAAATCTCAGCAGAAACTAAAATTATTGTTTACTCAGTAACGAGTTAGTTAAATGCGATGAAGGCCTTATTTTGTTGTTTATTAAGGTTTTGTTTCATTGATATAGAAAGAGAATTGAAAGGAAAAATAGCCGTGAAGACGTATTAGTCACGGCTGAAGTGTTCACTCAACGCGGCGCGACGTTTAGAGGCTGCACCGGTTTCTGAGCCCTGAACGGTATGCTCAAATCCTTTACGAATGAATCGCTGATCTGGAATAAGAGGCTCAATACGGCGTATTTGAGGTGAAAGATGAGAGCCCGAGATCTGATACGCTGTCTTTCCTAATCCGGTATTCAACGTGATGACCTTGCCATCGAATTCAAATTCCGTCGTAATAAGTCGATGGTTTCGGTATACCCCATCTTCAGTGAAAACGAGACGTTCTGTTTGGTAGGGTGGCGCGCCAATCTCAATCCATTCGCCGTACACCTTTTCCGGATCAATGTGGTCTTGATAGGAAAGGTGGATTTGATAGCCAAAAAACGTCAACAGACCCATCCCGAAGCAGACAAATGTACTCTTGAGGATTTTAGATTGGTGGCGAGCCAAAAATGAAAGTTTTGGTTCTTGTCGTGCTTTTCGCCTTCGGCGGGTTGAGTCCGTCATAGATCTAATTTTCTCCACTTTTTTAACATGGTGGAAACCTTCCTTTTTAAAAACAAACAATCCCGCCATTGAGACGACGAAACTATGATCTAATGTCCACTTTTACATTCAGATACACATCTTATTGATGGTTTTGTTGTTTGCTCACATTCATTACTTCGTAGGTTTTCTTGCTCGGTTTAGGTCGCCTGATTAATTCTCGCGAAAAAAGGTTCTCGCTCAGTAGCAAAGGATGTGCGTTATTACGTTGAGTTTAATGGCTTTCAAAGCTTGAGTAACGGAAAGAAACAAGGTAAAAAAGAGCGGACTTTTGATAAGGAAACCAATAATGAATATTAAGGAAAATAGCTATTTTGCTGGTAGTGTAAAATCACTAGGCTTTAACCAGAAAGATCAGGATGTTAGCGTTGGTGTGATGCTTCCTGGTGAGTACACGTTTGGTACTCAAGCACCAGAGCGTATGACGGTTGTAAAAGGTGCGCTTGTGGTCAAGCGTGTTGGCGAGAGCGATTGGACGACTTGTCAAAGTGGTGAGTTTTTTGAAGTGGAAGGTAATTCTTCATTTGAGCTTCAAGTGAAAGAAGCGACTGCGTATTTATGTGAGTACTTCTAGCGTTCATTTGTTGCTCGTCATAAAACCACCTTCGGGTGGTTTTTTCGTCTATGTGCTTCACTTATAACGCATCTTTTTGGTTATTTGGGTATATACTTAATAAAAATGTACCCATCGACCAGGGAGGAAGTGATGGCAGTACAACGCAAGCATTCTGATCTCCCTCCTCGTTACGAGGATAAAGATCTCACCAATGAGCAAAGACAGCGCTTTACCGAAGTTGCCAACGCCGCTCATAAGAGACGTGAATTTTATCGACGTGCTCTAGGAAAGAGCTTAATGGGCAAAATGAAGGGCCGTGCGTTTAAAGATCACCCCACTCGTCAGCAAGACAAGCCGAACAGAACGTTGCAAGTAGTGTGGTTAATCGTATTCCTCGTTGTGGGGCTTTGGGTGATGCATGTGTTCGCTTAGTCATTAGCAAGCTTCTGGTACCGCTGGTGCATCAGATGTTGACTGTTCTTCCGTATTGCAGTGCTCATAAAAGGCGTACTGGTTTTTACCAGTATGTTTAGCTGCGTACATTGCTTTGTCTGCACATCGAGTCAATTCAGACAAATCCTTTGCATCTTGCTTATAGATAGCAGCACCTACACTCATCGTTAACTCGTTAATCATATCGTAGCTTCGGTAACCTGTCGGAAACAGATTTACGATCCGTTTTAGGATGCTGTCTAGGTCATCTTTACTTTTTACATCGTAAAGCATGATTACAAACTCGTCGCCCGCAAATCGAGCGATGGAGTAGTCGTGTTTATCTGTTTTTCTGTCTTTGTTGCGAATGTTATTTTTTAATCGAGTTGCGAAGGCTTGAAGTACTTGGTCACCAATATCGTGCCCGTAGGTGTCGTTGATGTGCTTGAAGTTATCGATATCGAGAAAAACCAATGCGGTGATGCTGTCATCAGATGAGTGCTTGATTTCATCGAGCTTTGCGCGCGCCCAAGTCTCAAAGCTCCAGCGATTGGCAAGCCCAGTGAGCTGGTCAAAATATGCTAACTCCTCAATCCCCTCACGATACAGTGTTTGAATGTAATTGAGGACTTTCGTGTAGTAATACGAGAACGTGTGACACACAAACGCGGTCGCTATCAGGGTCAGCATCAATCTCCGCTCTATGATTTCTGTGGCTGTTGGCAGTCGATCTAAAAAAGCGACCCCAAAAAAGATCAGTAAAATGTAGGTGCCACTGAACAGCAGACCGACCTTAAACTCATTAATTAATACCAGAGTGGCGACAATAGGATATAGCCATAGCACCTTGCCTGACGGAGCGTCGTTATACAGAAGTAACAATAACCCTTCGAACATTAAGACAGCACTTAGCCATAAGTCGGCGTATTGATGGTGCCGCTGGACTTTTATTACATAACTGATTGCTAAGCATGCCAAGGCACACAAAGCATGGAAAAAGCTTAAGCCCCAGTTATTCTCAAGTGATTGAGCAATGGAACCATAAGTTAAACAGGCAGCGGCGATACTGGAGCATAAAAAGACAATTTTCTTTTTTCTTGTTGAGCGGATGTCCGCCATTTCTTCTAAGCGCGCCCCAGCCAATGTCGACATTACGTATCCTTGCTTAATTAACGTGTACGCTTATTCTAGGCGGTATTTTCGCGATAAATAGAACAACAAAGTTTCCAAATGTGATATCAGTCATTTTTAGTGCAAAGCCATCAGTGTGATTTGGTGCGAGTGTTCAAAGAGGAATGGTAGCGCATGCAGGTTTTCATGACGGTTCTTCATGGCTCTATATGGTTGGACTGATAACTCAAAGTAATGTATCTAGTTAGACGCATTACTATTGATTATCCTGATTCTGTTCGGTGCTTGTTGATTGAGAGTATTGTTCACCAATCTCTGCTCTACTTATCGTTAAGGCATATGTCGTTTCGAAAAGGCATTAGAAATATTTTTCCGAAACAGGGCGAAATATTGTTGTCGTTATGACCAATATGCGACTAGAATCCGCGCTAAATCACAACCTCATATCGAGCTTCGTTCGAGTCACTATTTTTAAACTGCTTCACAAAATTGTGAGGCAGTTTTTAGTTGTAGGAAAGGTTACAAGCATGCCTAAAAGCCAAAACATCAACCAACGAATGTCCATCGTGGCATTAGCTTGGCCAATTCTTGTCGAAATTTTGCTACGGACGGCTTTAGGAACCAGTGACGTGTTCATGCTGAGTGGCTACTCAGACAAAGCCGTATCCGCTGTTGGTGTGATCACGCAGATTACCTTCTTTTTAATCATCGTTTCGACGTTTGTCAGTAGCGGTACGGGGATTTTGATTGCCCAATACAATGGCGCTGGACGCGAGCAAGAGTCAGTGAGCGTTGGTGTTGCGAGTATTGCGTTGTCTGTGCTCGTCGGTGTGCTATTGAGTGTGATTGCCGTGCTTGGTGCGATATACCTACTCCCGTATTACGGCTTGGAAGCGCAAGTCGAGCAGTACGCTCATGAATATCTGCTGATAAGCGGTGCGATGACGTTTAACGTTACGATTGGCGTTGTTTTTACAACTATTCTGCGTAGTCATGGTTATTCACGTTCCCCAATGGTGGTGAATTTGATCTCGGGTGTGTTCAACATCATTGGTAACTATATTGCGCTTTACCAGCCATTTGGTTTACCTGTGTATGGTGTGCAAGGCGTGGCAATAGCAACCGTCGTCAGCCAAATCATCGGTACGTTAATGTTATGGTTTATTCTCGCTCGCAGTAGCATTGAACTACCAATGTCGACTATGAAACAAGTACCGGCAGAGATTTACAAAAAGATCTTAAAAATCGGCGGTATGAACGCGGGTGAAGTGCTGTCTTACAACGTGGCGCAAATCTGCATTGTGTACTTTGTGGTGCAAATGGGGACGGCATCGTTGGCGGCTTTCACTTATGCACAAAACATTGCCCGTTTCTCGTTTGCTTTCGCGTTGGCAATTGGTCAGGCAGCGCAAATTCAGACCGGTTACTACATCGGTAAAGGTTGGGTGAGTAGCATTTTAAAACGCGTACAAATCTACTTCTTAGTGGGGTTTGTGGCATCAACGGCGGCAACCACACTGATTTACCTGTTTAGAGAAGAGATTCTGCGCGTATTTACCGATCAACCAGAGATACTCGCATTGGCAGGTTCGTTAGTCATGGGCTCAATTTTGCTCGAGGCCGGACGTGTGTTTAACCTGATTTTTATCGCGGGGCTCAAAGGCGCGGGTGACATCAAGTTCCCAGTGCAAATGGGGATTTTGAGTATGTGGGGATTAGGCGTGCTTTTCTCTTACATCTTTGGCATCCACTTGGGTTATGGCGTTTTAGGGGCTTGGATGGCAATCGCACTCGATGAATGGGTACGTGGTATCATCATGGCAAGGCGTTGGCGCTCTCAGGTGTGGACCAAGTTTAAGGTGAGCTAACGGTTTTCGGTATCGCGCATCACGCTTATTCTGGTGTTAGAAAAAAAAGGCACTGATAGTCAGTGCCTTTTTGTTATTTAAACTTGGGAAGACGTTAGAATTCGCACTCAGCTTGGAACACCATGCGTTCTTTGCTGTATGGATGATCCAGCTCTAGCATCTCAGCATGCAGGTGCAAGCGATTCGCTTTTTCGCCGTATAAACCATCACCAACCATCGGCATGTTTAACCCCATGTGATGAGCACTGTGTACACGTAGTTGGTGAGTTCTCCCTGTTTTCGGATACATGTATACCTTGCTGCGTCCATCTTTGACTTCAATCAGTTGCCAGTAGGTTTCTGCATGTTTCCCGTGTTCAAAACACACCAGTTGACGTGGGCGGTCGTCGGGGTCACCACGCATTGGCAGTGAAATTTCCCCTTCAGGCTCGTTTAATACGCCTTCGAGCAGTGCCATATAACGTTTTTTTACGCCGCGAGCCATAAACTGTTTTTGCAGACTTTTGTTCGCGCGCTTGGTTAAGGCAAACACCAAAATGCCAGAGGTCGCCATGTCGAGGCGATGAATCACAAACGGCCCTTCCACATCAGGGTACATCGCTTGTAGGCGCGTATAAGCAGAGTCCTTGATAGTTTTACCAGGCACTGAAAGTAAGCCCGAGGGCTTGTTGACGACGACCATAGCGTCGTCTTGGTAGATTATCTCTAGTTCTTTGTCTTCTGCCCAATTCTCCGCCAATGGATTAGGTTCGACATCCAGCCCTTGCATCATATGGCCCAAAATCGGCTGACATTTGCTATTACACGATGGGTAGAATTTTTTGTGTTGGCGAACTTCAGGCTTTGGCGACACACCCCACCAAAATTCTGCCAACGCCAGCGGTTTGAATCCGTGTTTAAACGCGTATTGGAGCAGTTTTGGCGCAGCACATTCCCCCGCACCTGCTGGTGGAACTGGGTTTGTGGTGTCTGCAAAAATGTCCACCAAGTCGCGTGCTTCGCCATGGCTGTTTAGGAAGCGGTATTGTTTATGCAATTTGTGCTGTAAAGCGTTGGAGAGCGTTTTGCGCTGCTCTTTCAGGTGAGCAAGTTGCTGCTCTAACTCGGCCAATCGCGCTTCTTTGATTGCAAGCTTTTCATCCCACGCTTGCTTTAAGTATTTGAGAACGTTTTTCTCAGCGACACTTTGCTTACCCAACTCATCCAACAAGATTTTGAGATCATCGGCATTGAGCGTTTGCTCGCCCTGTTGGCGCTGTCGCTTGCGTGCGGCGCGGCCATCAATCATCACTTGGCGCTGTGTTTGCTCCTCTTGCTGATAAGCGGCTCGGTCGGCTTGGATTTGCGCTTTAAGATCCGCTAATTCCGGATTCGCGGCACAGGTTTTGTACTCCGCATTGGCGGCGTTGATGGCATCCGTTTCTGCGCGGAAGAAGCCTTCATCGGTCAGCATGTCGTACACAGGAGGGACAAATCCTGGAATCAAGTTTTGGTCAGCAATTTTGCCAGAAAACGCACTTAAAAAGCCGAGATCGCCTTGAGAGCTTTCTACCAGCAATACGCCAAACATTTTGCCTCGCCCCGTTTCTTCATTAACCAAACCAAAATCGTGTTCGAAGTCGGTTTGCGCTAATAAGTGCTGTTGCAATTGCTTTGCAGCCATAACGCAAAGAGGATGCGGCGTGTAGTAGAACGGAAACGTAAACTGCGTTGGTAATTCATAGTCAGAAGTATCAGCAGTAAAACGAGTAAAACAATGTTCAGGCGAGTGCATGGTGGGTATCCGCGCGAGTAAAAAATCGAGCGAGGATTGTACCTGTTTGAGTCAGGATTGCCATGTCGGTGTTGGCACTCGCTCTTGGATTAAGAACAAGAGCGAGTGGGGAAGAGCTTATTGCAGTTTTTGTAATGCCAGCTTCCACTGTGCCGGTTTGTCGTAGTAGGCCGAGTGCGGCAAGGTCAGGTACTCGCCATTTACTTCTGCAATCAGGGTTGGATAGCCACCAACGTGTAACTGGCGCATCAACTGTCGGCTAGAGCGAATTTTCTCATCTAGATCGGCTTCGCTTAACGTCATGTTTTGCTCCCACACATCGTTTGCTAAACCTAGCGATTCTGCAATGGCTTTGAGCGTCGATGCTTCATTCACTTTTAACCCGAGCTGATAATGCGCGGATTGGATGGCCTTTAGCATGTGCCATGGATTCAGCCCCATTTTCTCCGCACTCAAGATCGCTTGTGTTGGTAGATAAGAATCAAGAACAAACGCATCTTCGCTTTTCACGCGTTGCAGATATGCTTCACCAAACGTTGCTCCGGTTTCGGTTGCGATACGAGCGTCACTGTTGATGATGTGCTGACGAAATTCAGGCTCAATCGCGCTTTTCTCAATCATGCCGCCGGGATGAAGCTCCACCTTAAATTGAGAGGTGTCCATCAAGGCTTCGATGAGTGGTGATGCCCCGTAGCACCAACCACACATGGGATCGAAGAAGTAATGCACGGTTACCATGACATTTCACCAGTATGCACTTTTGCACCGATTTCTAGCGCGATTGGCAATTGAGCTTCTGGGTATTTCGCTGACATGGTGTCAATGAGTTGAGCGCTGTTATTGCTGTGTTTTTTCGCTTGCTGAAAATCCTGCAAGTATTGTTGCGAGTAGCGAATGGTGTCTGCGTTCAGCTTTGTGCCTGCTTTCATGTGACCAGGAATGACCACTTGAGGTTTAAGCGCAAGCATCTCGCTAAGCTGCTGCTCCCAAGCATTGATAGCGGTTTGGTCTGCGGCATCGGCCATCCACAAATGTACGTTTGAGTACACGGCTACGTTACCTAGAATCGCTTTGTTATCTGGAATCCATAGGTAAGGGCGGTGTGCTGATGTGCCATGGTTACCACGAATTTCAATCTTATGACCTTCTAGCTCCAATGATGCTTTATCGTACGCGACAGGGATCACTGGTTTTACCGGTGCGTTTGCGCCCAGCTTTGGTCCCCAGTACGCCAGCTTTCCAGCCAATTTTTCTTTAATAATTTTTTGAACCGCAGGCGTTGCGATGATCTGCGCATCAGGAAACTGTTGGTGTAAGGCCTCTGCGCCAAAGTAGTAGTCTGGGTCCGCTTGGCTGATAAAAATGGTTTTAAGCGTTTTGCCTGAGTCCAACACTTTAGCGGCAATGCGCATCGCGTCAGCTTTGGTGAAGCCAGTGTCGATGACCATGGCGTCAGTCTCACCGTATACCAAGGTTGAGTTTACGTGGAAGCTGTTACCGTCGGCGTTGTAAACCTCAAGAGTAAGGGGAGAGTGGTTTGCCGCTAGGACAGGGTTTGCCATTAAAACGGATGCAGCAATCAAAGTAAATTTTTTCATAATAAGCTCCTAAAGAATTTGGGGCCAAGCGACGATGGCTTGGGAACGGGAGCTATATTAGGAAATTGATACGCTCGGAAAAATACACAATAATGTGCATCACTATTTCTTATTTCGAGCAAATTTATGGACAGAGTAACGGCAGCAAAAGTGTTTGTGGATGTGGTGTATTCTGGCAGTTTTACCGCGACCGCAGAGCGGTTAGACATGTCTCGGCCAATGGTAACTCGTTATGTAGAGGCTATGGAGAACTGGCTGCAAACTCGTTTGTTACACCGCACCACGCGCAAGGTGTCCCTCACCACCGCAGGGGAGCGCAGCTTGCCTCAGATTGAGCGCTGGTTAAAACAGGCCGATACATTAACGTCGAACATTGCCGTTGATGGTGAGCTGTCCGGAAAAATCCGTCTTGCGTCTAGTACTTCATTTGGATTCTCACAGTTGATCCCCGTAGTAAACAGTTTTATGCAAAAGCACCCCAAAGTGTATATCGACATAGATCTGCAAGATTCAGTGAGTGATCTAACCGAACAACGCATCGATCTGGCGATCCGAATTGCGTCAGATCCCGATCCTTCTTTGATTGGTAAGCCGATTGCGGTGTGCGAATCGGTGTTGGTGGCATCACCGCAATATTTGCAAACTCACCACGCGATTGCGCATCCGCGAGATTTATCTTCACACGACTGTTTGGGATACAAAAACTTTGAGCGTCACGTGTGGCATTTGTCTCAGGGCGACCAGTTCGAATCGGTGGGAATTGAGTGTCGCCTAACCAGCAATGAGGCCACGGCGTTATTGCATGGCGCTTTACAAGGCATGGGTATTTCGATGTTGCCAACTTACTTGAGCAATATCTATCTCAAATCGGGTCAGCTTGAGTCGGTGTTGCCGGATTGGAAGCCAAATGATCTCAACATTTACGCGCTGTATTCATCACGTAAACACTTGTCTCCTGCGGTGAGAGCTTTCATCGATCACAGTGAAGATTACTTTAAACAGCATCCTTGGTAATAGCGAAAGGCGTCGTCATCCCGACTTGAGATTCATACAAGATCCTGTACCTTACATGGATATATTTTCGCAGCGTCATTTAGAGTTTTAGTTAATGTCACAAGTTCGCATCAAATTTATTGCTTCCGATATGGATGGCACATTGCTTGACCAATACGGTCGTTTGGATCCAGAGTTTTTCGATCTGTTTTTGCAACTGGAAGAGCAAGGTATTTTGTTCTCCGCTGCGTCTGGTCGTCAGTATTACAGTCTGCGAGACACGTTCGCGCCAATCAAAGACAGACTGTTGTATGTGGCTGAAAACGGCACCTTAGTGATGTACCAAGACAATGAGCTCTACAGTTGTACCATTCCTAAAGCGGAAGTGTTGGAGATTGTGAAAGCGGCTCGTGAGATTGACGGGGCGAACATCGTATTGTGTGGCAAGCGCTCGGCGTACATCGAAACGCATGATCAGCAATCGCTGGAAGAATTTCAAAAGTACTACCACCGCTGTGAATATGTGCCGGATTTGCTTGAGGTCGAAGACGAGTTTATTAAGGTAGCAATTTGTCACTTTGATGGTTCGGAAGAGCTCCTGTTCCCGACCATGAACGCAAAGTTTGGCGCAACGCATAAAGTCGTGGTGAGTGCAAAAATCTGGCTGGATGTGATGAATGCCGAGGCCTCTAAAGGTGCGGCCATTCAGCATCTTCAAGAGACGATGAATTTTACTCCGGCAGAAACTATGACGTTTGGTGACTACCTCAATGACCTCGAAATGCTGCAAGTCAGTGAGCATTCGTACGCGGTTGCCAACGCGCACGAAGAGATTAAGAAAATTGCTCGTTATTCTGCGCCAAGCAACCAAGAGGCTGGGGTACTCAAAGTGATTAAAGAGAAAGTATTAGCGAAGTAACGCTCATTCTTTCGATGTTATTTTCTTCTTCACGTAAAAAGCCCCGCAGTGTATGCGGGGCTTTGTTTTTTTGGGGGGAGTAAGGTTCCCGTTTTAGCGTACGTACTTGGCGGTTGCGCTGACTAAAAAGTGCTGCAATTTCCCGTCTGATTTTGGCACCCACAAGTCGTTATGATAATGGTAAATACGGCCATTGACGGTCACAGACAAGGTATTATCACCCGTTTTCTCCATGCGAATAAACTGATCCGAAGTGACCAAAAACGGCTCTTGCTCTTCAATGCTCTGGCCCGTTGCTAATACGAAGTAGCCGAATCGGTTGCCAGCATCCGGATCGGTTGAGTAGATTCGATGTCCAACGAGGCTGTAGTCGTCGTTGAGTGCCTGCTCAAGCGTTTTTTGCCCGATGGTTTCGTGCGATGGAATAAATACCCAAGCCAACACACCTGCCGCAATGACTGCCAGTAGAAGCAGTACTTGCATGAACTTTCTCATCATATATACCGTTTAACGTTGAAATTTCATTTTGTACATGCGCTTATCCGCTATGCTGATAAGAAAGTCAACATT
>NZ_JAWOTT010000031.1:0-42864 GCF_033338995.1 Vibrio sp. Vb0304 | reverse complement strand
CAGAAGTGAAACGAAATAGCGCCGATGGTAGTGTGGGGCTTCCCCATGTGAGAGTAGGACATCGCCAGGCTTTAAATTTAAGAAGCCCGCTCGAAAGAGCGGGCTTTTTTGCATCTATAGAGTTTTAAAATTAGCTCACTTTATACCTAAAAAGTGTTCATCTAAGGTGCGATATACTTGCTCTCTGCAACCTTCCAAAAGGCTTTAACAAGCGGATTTTCCAGCTGAGTTTTGTTGCAGCAAACACCAAGTTTAAAAGGTTTAATTGGTAAGACTTTTAAACGATTTATCTTTTCTCTTACCGGACTGTTATTGATTACAACATCAGGTGCGATACCTACTCCACACCCCAATGCAACCATACTTACGATGGCTTCATGTCCGGAAGTTTGTGCGTAAATCTTTGGCTTTATTTTCATTTGTTTGAGCCAACTATTGGCCCTGTCTCTTGCCGTTCCTGCTTCTGGGAGTATGAATGGAATGACCGACCAGTCTGGTTTTTCTTTTTGTAGCTCTTCAGCAAACGCACTAACCCCAACAGGTACGATGACAGAAAGTGGGATTTCACTGATCGTTTCAAATGCGATTTTATTTGGCATCTGTTCTGACTTGGCTGATATGGCAATATCGGCTTCATCTGCTAGTATTTTGTCGATCGCTTGAGCTGGATCGCCGGTTGATAGTTTGAATTCAATGAAAGGGTTCTGAATACGAAAGTCAGATATTAGCTCCGGAAGATGGCTGTAGCTTGCAGTAACAGAACAAAAGAGACGGATTTCTCCTTTCAATTCATCCTCGGTTCCCTTCAGGTGACTCTGATACTGCTGCCATTCGCCAAGAATCTTTAAGGCGACTGGGACTAGCTTTTTACCTTGGATAGTTAAATCAACGCTACGGTTGTCGCGTAAAAACAATTGTTGGCTGGTTTCCTCCTCTAATTTTTGTATCTGTCGGCTTAAGGCTGAAGGGCTAATATGCATTGCCGCTGCGGTCTTGGCGAAACTTTTACTCTCACAGAGATGAATGAAAAGTTGCAGGCTTTTGATATTCATTAAATTTTCATTTCCATGTTGCATAAATTGCAATAATTAATTGTGAATATATCACTTTAAGCAATCTCATGTCTGTTTTAGTATGAAGTTATTCGGTAAGGCAATTACTGACCTCAATGGAAGAATCTCAAAGGAGCACCCAGATGGCTAATTATTTCAATACCCTAAACTTGCGCGAGCAGTTGGACCAATTAGGTCGTTGTCGTTTTATGGACCGCAGTGAGTTCGCTTCAGAAGCGGATTATCTGAAAGGTAAGAAAGTAGTCATTGTAGGTTGTGGTGCTCAAGGTCTTAACCAAGGTCTGAACATGCGCGACTCTGGTCTAGACGTTGCTTATGCGCTTCGCCAAGCCGCGATTGATGAGCAACGCCAGTCATTCAAAAACGCAAAAGACAACGGTTTTGAGGTAGGTAGCTACGAAACGCTAATTCCACAAGCTGATCTAGTAGTAAACCTTACTCCAGATAAGCAGCACACAAACGTTGTTGAGACGGTAATGCCGTTAATGAAAGAAGGCGCAGCACTGGGTTACTCTCATGGTTTCAACGTTGTTGAAGAAGGCATGCAAATCCGTAAAGACCTAACGGTAGTAATGGTTGCACCTAAATGTCCAGGTACGGAAGTTCGTGAAGAATACAAGCGTGGTTTCGGTGTACCGACTCTTATCGCTGTTCACCCAGAGAACGACCCAAAAGGTGAAGGTTGGGATATCGCGAAAGCTTGGGCTGCAGCAACCGGTGGTCACCGTGCAGGCTGTCTAGAGTCTTCTTTCGTTGCTGAGGTGAAATCTGACCTAATGGGTGAGCAAACTATCCTTTGTGGCATGCTACAGGCTGGCTCTATCGTGTGTTACGAGAAGATGATTGCTGATGGTATCGATCCTGGCTACGCAGGCAAGCTTCTTCAATACGGCTGGGAAACGATCACGGAAGCTCTGAAGTTTGGTGGTATCACTCATATGATGGATCGCCTAACTAACCCTGCGAAAGTAAAAGCATTTGAACTTTCTGAAGAGCTAAAAGAGCTGATGCGTCCGCTATACAACAAGCACATGGATGACATCATCACAGGTCACTTCTCTAGCACGATGATGGCTGACTGGGCAAACGACGATGCAAACCTACTAGGCTGGCGTGCAGAAACGGGTGAAACTGCTTTCGAAAACTACCCAGAAACTGACGTAGAAATTTCTGAGCAGGAGTACTTCGATAACGGTATCCTGATGGTTGCTATGGTTCGTGCGGGTGTTGAGCTAGCATTTGAAGCGATGACCGCTTCTGGCATCATCGATGAGTCTGCTTACTACGAGTCTCTACACGAGCTGCCACTTATCGCAAACACTATCGCACGTAAGCGTTTATACGAGATGAACGTGGTTATCTCTGATACGGCTGAATACGGTAACTACCTGTTCGCTAACGTAGCAACGCCGCTTCTACGTGAGAAGTTTATGCCAGCCGTAAATACTGACGTAATTGGTAAAGGTTTAGGTGAAACGTCTAACCAAGTGGATAACGCGACTCTTATCGCTGTGAATGAAACAATCCGTAACCACCCTGTAGAGTACATCGGTGAAGAACTACGTGGTTATATGACAGATATGAAGCGCATCGCGGTTGGTGGCTAATTTTCTTTGCTTCAAAGTAGAGAAAATATTAAATGAACTCTGGCCAGACTGGAGTGATAAATACAAAATAAAACACAACATCTAATCAAAAGGCTTGGTCGCCGTTGACCAAGCCTTTTTGTTTTTAGCCGATTTATCTGCGCGCCGATAAGAAAAACGCTCCTTTGTGAGGAGCGCTTTGATACTTATTTTTCAGCAAGCTTTTCTTCAAGTTGCGCCAACTTCTGTTCCATTTCTGTTAGCTTTTGACGTGTACGTAGTAAAACTTGAGTTTGAACATCAAACTCTTCGCGACTTACAACATCTAGCTTGTTTAGCTGGCCTTGGATTACTTGACGAACTTTCTGATCGACATCAGAGCCCAACTCTTTTACAGGTTGAGGCATTGAGTCGTGAATCTGTTTAGCAATTTGCTCTAATTTCTTTGGGTCAAACATAGTGGCTAAAACTCCTTTTGATTTGTCCTCATTTTAAGTAAATGATACGTGAAAGTCGCCATTTAGATGGCAAAAAAGAGAGCGGCAATAAAAAAGGCCACCGAAGTGACCTTTTTGAATGCCTTATTAGCTTATCTGTTATCCGCTAATTCACGATGAGCTGCTTTCGCTTCGTCAACTCGCGCTAACTTCTCCAAGTCTTTGTCTTCAACAAATACTGGCAGAGGTTTGTGTTTTTCAGCTAGGTAGCTGTAAATCACAGGTAGCACGAATAGTGTGAACAGTGTACCGATTGCAAGGCCAGCAACGATGACGATACCGATACTGAAACGTTGCGCGGCACCTGCACCTGTTGCGTACATCAGTGGGATCAGACCTGCGATCATCGCTGCAGTGGTCATTAGGATAGGGCGAAGACGCACTTTCGCAGCTTCCATCACCGCATCAATACGAGACAGTTTATTATGTAACTGCTCTTCCTTGGCGACTTCACAGATCAAGATACCGTGCTTGGTTATTAGGCCGACCAGCGTGATCAAACCAACCTGCGAGTATATGTTCATCGAGGCCGTACCCCAGGCCAATGCGATCAAGGCACCACATATTGCCAGAGGTACAGATACCATGATGACAATAGGATCGCGGAGTGATTCAAATTGAATCGCCAGAACGAGGAAGATGATCGCAAGTGCAAGACCGAAGGTTGCATACAAGGCACTACCTTCCGTTACAAACTGACGAGATTCGCCCATGTAATCATGGTTATACCCTGCAGGCAGTTTGGTTTGTGCAATATTTTCAAACCAATTAACTGCATCCCCCATCGAAACACCAGGGCCTGTAACAGCACCCACAGTTGCTGAGTTTAGCTGGTTGAAGTGTGGCAAAGAGCGAGGCTCAGCCACCACATCAATGGTAATCAGACTACCTAATGGAACCGCTTTACCATCCACAGAGCGTACATAGTAGTTCTTCATCGATTCTGGGTTTAGACGCCATTTACGCTCAACCTGAGGAATTACCTCATAAGAGCGGCCATTTAGGTCGATACGGTTTACATAACCATCTGCCATCATGGTGCTGAGGGTGATACCAATGTCTTGCATAGTCACACCGTAGGCACCTGCTTTGTCTTTATCGATCTTGATCTTCATCGTTGCAGAATCATATTTCAGATCCAGATCGGAATAGACAAACATTGGACTGCTTGCTACTTCCGACAGAATGTCATTTGCAACGGTAAACAAACTTTCAAAGTTGTTTGGCGTTGTAATTACGAACTGTACAGGAAGGCCTGAACCAGCACCTGGTAGCTCCGGCATTTCGTAGGCAGCAATAGACATTCCCGGAATGCTCGAAACAAGCCCACCAACACGCTGTTTGATTTCTGCTTGGCTCGCTTCTCGTTCGCCCCATGGTTTGAGTGTAGCTAAACCAAACGCTTGATTAGAATCCGGTACACCGTTAAATACCTGAGCGTATTCCACTTCTGGTTGATCAGAGAGAATCTTATTCACATCATCCATGGTGTTTTGGATGTAGTCCAAATTCGAATTTGATGGTGCGGTCCCTATGAGTACTACAACACCTTTATCTTCAGATGGAGCTAGCTCGCTAGGAATAAACTTGAATAGGACTGGTAAACTTGCGAATACAATTATCGCAAACACGATCACCACTGGTCGGCTAGCCATTATTGCTTTTAACATGCTTGCGTAGCGATTAGTCATGCCATCAAGTACATGGTGAACTTTTTGCTCAAACTTGCTTGGCTTCTCGTTCGCCTTCAGCATCTTCGAACACATCATTGGTGATAGTGTCAAAGCGATGATGCCGGATACGAATACTGAACCTGCCAGTGTCAAAGCGAACTCTTTGAACAATGAACCGGTGATACCACCCATCAATGCGATCGGCGCGTACACTGCACCTAGCGTCAATGTCATCGCGATAACTGGAACCGCAATTTCACGCGTACCAATAATTGCAGCTCGGAATGGCGATTCCCCTTCTTTGATGTGACGGTCAACGTTTTCTAGTACAACGATCGCGTCATCCACCACCAGACCGATGGCAAGCACCATCGCCAGTAGCGTCATCAAGTTCCAAGAGAAACCCATTGCCTGCATCACCATTGCCACACCAATCAATGAAAGTGGAATGGTCACGATAGGAATGATTACCGCGCGGAATGAACCTAGGAACAGTGTGATAACCACAAGTACGATGACCGCTGCTTCAAGAATCGTTTTCACTACTTCGTGAATCGATTCGTTGATGGCGATAGTTGAGTCGTACATCACGTTCATTTTGATGTTACTTGGTAGGTTGCGCTCAAGCTGAGGCAACAGTTCAAGTACGTCTGCTGCAATGTTGATTGGGTTAGCGCTTGGTGCTGCGTTGATCGCCGCAACCACGGCTTCTTGACCGTTTGCACTTGCGCGATAAACGTCGTGACTCTTCTCCAGCGTTACTTTAGCGATATCACCTAGACGGATGACATCCCCTTCACCAGTTTTCACGACCAATGCTTCAAGTTCAGCAACGTTTGATACCTGAGTATCTGCGCTACCGTTATAAAGTACGAACTCACCCGTCGCTTGACCGGTTGCAGATTGGTAGTTGTTGGCGTTAAGAACGCTCATCACATCCGTAGCGGTCAACTTCAAAGCGCCCATTTTGGCAGGATCTAGCCATACGCGCAGTGCGTACTTCATACCACCATACAGGTCAACTTTGGATACACCGTTTACAGTGAACAACTGCGGGTTGATTACACGCTCAAGGTAGTCAGTGATCTGGCTTGAAGATAACTCGTCACTCGTAAAGCCGATGTACAGTACCGCCGTTGTCGAACCTGTCGACATGGTTACGGTTGGATCTTCGGCTTCTTTTGGAAGCTGAGAACGTACTGAGTTCGTTTTCGCTAAGATATCAGCCAATGCTGCATTCGGGTCAGTATTCAACTTCATGTTGACAGTAATGGTTGATTTACCTAGTACCGATTGCGAAGTCATGTAATCAATATTATCGGCTTGCGCCACCGCTTGCTCCAATGGCTGAGTAATAAAGCCTTGGATCAAGTTGGCACTTGCACCGTAGTAACTGGTGGTCACGGTGACCACCGTATTCGTCATTTCAGGGTACTCACGAACTTGCATTTTGAACACCGCTTGCAAACCAAGCAATGCAATCAAAAAGCTGATCGATACCGCTAAAACTGGACGTTTTATAAAAACATCTGTAAAGCGCATGATGCCTCCAACTTAAAGCATTGGTGTTTCAGCAGGTGGGGTAGTTGCATCGCTTTCGACAATGCTTACTTTCGCATGGTTACTCAAACGGACTTGACCCGATGTCACTACCACATCACCTGGCTTCACGCCTTCTAGAATGTGTGCGATATCTTTAGAGCGTTCGCCAACTTTTACCACATGCTGCTTAACGCGTTTTTCGCCATCTTCTTCTGTTACGATGTAAACATTGTCGCCATATAGCGTAAATGTGATCGCGGTTTGAGGTAGAGTGACCTGATTTTCTAACTTAGGCAGAATGATGTTTGCACGCGCGAACATACCACTACGCAGTTTACCGTCACTGTTAGGGATATCCGCTTGAACTTGAATCAAACCACTTTGTACGTTAACCGCAGGCTCAATCGCAGAAATTGAACCTTTGAAAGGCTGTTCTGGGTAGGCATCCACGAAGATATCCACTTCTTGGTCGATATTGATACGTGAAATATCGGTTTGCGGCACGGTAAAGCGTAAACGCATCACGCTGGTGTCTTCCAGGCGAACAATATCGGTACCCGCTTGTAGGTACTGACCGAGGTACACGTTACGAATACCTACTACACCATCAAATGGCGCTTTGATTTCGCGTCGGTCGATGGTCGCTTTCAAGCTTTCAATGTCCGCTTTTAAGGAGAAGTAGTTCGCTTCTGCTTCGTCATACGCTTCTTTAGAAATAGAGCCTTTTTTAAATAGCCCTTGGTAGCGTTTGTATTTCGCTTCTGCTGCTGGCAACTTGGCTTGCGAGCTCTTTAAATTCGCTTTCTCAACGTCAGAGTCAAGCAGTACTAGTGGCTGACCTGCTTTGACTTGAGTACCGGAATCAAATGCGATTTTATCGATAACACCGCTCGTTTCGTTCGCTACCGTCACGCCTTGATTTGGCTCGATAAAACCAATTGCCTCGATGACTGGTACCCAATCCACCGCTTGCACTTCAGTTACGGTTACTGGGAATGCTGGTTCAGGGCGATTGGCAAACTGCTCCATTTTGTCTTTGATATCAATTAGTCTGTATGTAACAACGCTACCAAAAAGTAATAAAACAATTGATAGCATCAAAATCCACTTTTTCATTCTATTAAGAACTCCAAGTTAGTGTTTAATAATTGCATCCCAACTGGCTTCAATAGCGGCCTCTAATGCCGTCTTATCCAGTTGATAAAATCCCAAAGCGTGTTTCCGAGCAAGTGCAACACTTGCCTCAAAACTTAATCCAGAAAGTACTTCGTTATCGAGAAGCTTGAATACTCCCTCGTCTTTACCCTGATTAAAAAGAAGATCTACTTGGGCAAACATTTGTCTCTCAAGTTCCCGAGCTTTGCTACTATTTGAACAGGGTAAAGACTCATATTGGACTCGGTTGCTGATCGCACTTAAGTTCGAGCTCGCTAGATTCCAAATATTGAGCCACATGGTTCGATAACGCTGTTTTAAAGGCATCTCTTCACTAACACCTAGTTGCACCGCAGTAGCAACACGCTTAGCAACGTTAAGGCGTAGTTCCTCTAAAAGATGTTCTTTATCTGAGAAATAACGGTAAATCGTCCCTGCTGCGACACCTGCCTCATTGGCGAGCTTTTGCATGGAAAGCCCTTGAAAACCAGATTCAGCAATGAGTTGTTCAGCAGCGACTAAGATTTGTTCTCGTTTATCTACAGCAGGGTTATCCTTCATAATGTCACCCTTTAGTGAATGAACGTTCATTCATTATAGCTTAAATACCAGCCATTTATGCAACAGAATATTGCACTTAATTGGTGTGAAAATTACAAGAAATCAGCATAGCTTTCACGAGGCCACCCCTTTATCATAGGCGCCACATTCATCACCCGCAGAGAATTTCTATGAAGCTGAACCCTAGTCAAGATGAAGCCGTGAAATACGTATCTGGTCCATGCCTAGTGCTAGCTGGTGCTGGCTCGGGCAAAACTCGTGTTATTACCAATAAAATCGCTTATCTGGTTCAGCAATGTGGTTACAAAGCGCGTAACATTGCGGCGGTGACGTTTACCAACAAAGCAGCACGTGAAATGAAGGAGCGTGTAGGTCAAACGTTAGGGAAAGGTGAGTCTAAAGGTTTGATGGTATCAACATTCCACACTTTAGGATTGAACATCATCAAGCGTGAGTACAAGCATTTAGGGTTGAAAGCGGGCTTCTCACTGTTTGATGACCAAGACCAGCTAGCGCTACTCAAAGAACTTACCGAAAAGCAGCTTGATGGTGATAAAGATCTGCTACGTCAGCTTCTGAGTTGTATTTCCAACTGGAAAAACGACATGTTGACGCCAGAGCAAGCCAAAGCGCGTGCGCAAGGTGAACAGCAACAATTGTTTGCGTTCTGTTTTGATATGTACCAAAAGCAAATGAAAGCCTATAACGCGCTCGATTTTGATGACCTAATTTTGATGCCCGTTTTACTCTTACGTAATCATGAAGACGTTCGTCAGCGTTGGCAGAATCGTATCCGTTACCTACTGGTTGACGAGTATCAAGATACCAACACGAGTCAGTATGAGCTGGTCAAATTAATCGTCGGAGAACGTGGGCGATTGACGGTTGTAGGGGATGACGATCAGTCTATTTATTCATGGCGTGGTGCGAAACCTCAGAACCTCGTGTTGCTGGGTGAAGATTATCCGAATTTGCGTTTGATTAAGCTAGAGCAAAACTACCGTTCAACGAGTCGAATCCTGCGTGCGGCCAACATTTTGATAGCTAACAACCCTCACGTCTATGAGAAGTCCTTGTTCTCTGAAATTCCTGACGGTGAAAAACTCAAAGTGTTGTTGGCTAAAAATGAAGAGCACGAAGCAGAGCGCGTAACGGGTGAACTAATTGCGCATAAGTTCCTAAACCGTACCGAATATAAAGATTATGCGATTCTATATCGTGGTAACCACCAATCACGTTTGATTGAAAAGTCTCTGATGCAAAACCGTGTACCGTATAAAATTTCTGGCGGCACCTCGTTTTTTGCGCGCGCAGAGATTAAAGACATCATGGCGTATTTGCGCGTTTTGGTTAATCCGGATGACGACAATGCATTTTTGCGCATTGTGAACACTCCGCGACGTGAAATTGGCCCAGTAACGTTAGAGAAATTAGGCAGTTATGCCAATATGCGAGGCAAGAGCCTGTTTGAGTCGAGCTTTGAAATGGGGCTCGAACAGCACCTAACGGGACGTGGCCTAGAAAACCTGCGTCGTTTCACCCAATGGCTAGTGGCGATCGCTGATCAAGCTGAGCGTGGTGATACCGTCGAAGCGGTTCGTTCGCTAGTTCGTGATATCCATTATGAAGATTGGCTATACGAAACTTCAGCAAGTCCGAAAGCCGCTGAAATGCGAATGAAGAACGTTTCTGACCTTTATTCATGGATAGTGGCGGACCTAGAGGGTGACAACTACGATCAAGAAGAGAAAACGTTAAAAGAAGTCGTTCAACGTTTGACCTTGCGTGACATGATGGAGCGCGGTGAAGAAGATGAAGACAGTGATGCAGTACAACTGATGACCTTGCACGCATCAAAAGGCCTTGAGTTCCCATATGTATACTTAATTGGGTCCGAAGAAGGTATTTTACCGCACCAAACCAGTATTGATGAAGATAACGTGGAAGAAGAGCGTCGCCTGATGTACGTTGGTATTACTCGAGCGCAACGTGAACTGACTTTCACTATGTGCAAAGAGCGTCGGCAGTTCGGCGAGTTGATCAAACCGACTCAAAGCCGCTTTTTGGATGAGTTGCCATTTGATGACGTTGAATGGGAAGTAAACAAAAAGCCAGTATCAGCAGAAGAGCGTATGGCGAAAGGTCAAGCACACATTGCCAATATTCGAGCAATGTTTAAGAAGTAAAGTAACCTTGTTCTCACTGACTAAAAACAAAAAGGCTTGCCAACTGGCAAGCCTTTTTCGTTGATGTCTTTACTTATAGACCTTCAATCATGTGGTCAATTGCTGCGATGATTTCATCGTCAGAACAGTCCATACAGGTTCCTTTGGCTGGCATCGCATTGAAGCCTTCTAATGCGTGCTTCACTAACGTATCTTTGCCTTGTGCAATACGCGGTGCCCAATCATCGGCATTACCTGTTTTAGGTGCGCCGTTTACACCAGATGCGTGACAAGCAATACAAAAAGTACCATAAACTGTGGCGCCATCACGTGGACCGGTTGGTTCTTCTTTCACTGGCTCAGAACCTGCTAGATAAACATCACCGACAGGTTGGATGCGTTCTGCGATCGCATCGTATTCAGTTTGGCTGATGTCAGAAGCTAAAGCTGCCGTAGAAAACGTTAAGGCAGCGAACAAAACGCTAATCATTTGTCGAGACATATCCATTAAACCCACTTCACATTCCCGAGGTAAGTGACTTACCTATTTATATAGTTAGAGTATTAATGCCGAGCAGAGAAATCATTAAATTCCACTGAATGGCATAGAATGATTAGACAACTTGGTTGCAGCTGTTAAATCAATGTAAATAATGGGTGATTATATCCCGATAACTTGTTGCAATAAACAACAAGTTATCCATGACAGGGCGTGAATCACATCAAAAATCCACTTTAACGGAAGATAACTGTCGAAAAAGAGACCAAACGATAAAAAAAGTAAAAAAAGTACTAGACGGCATAGTGTGATATCCGTATTATTCCACTCCGCCGATAGGGCATGCGCCCGTAGCTCAGTTGGATAGAGCGTTGGCCTCCGGAGCCAAAGGTCGAAGGTTCGAATCCTTTCGGGCGTACCATTGCCTCGGAGGATACATCGGTAAAAATCAGTGGTGGCTATAGCTCAGTTGGTAGAGCCCCGGATTGTGATTCCGGTTGTCGCGAGTTCAAGTCTCGTTAGCCACCCCATTCTTTCTTTTTTAGATTGAATGCGGTAGCATTGCTCCCAATCTTGATTCAATCAAGATAAAACATCGTCGGTGAATAGCGCAGCTTGGTAGCGCATCTGGTTTGGGACCAGAGGGTCGGGGGTTCGAATCCCTCTTCACCGACCACTATTTAGTTTATGGCTCTAATAGAGCGGTAAACAGCAAAAATTGATGGTGGCTATAGCTCAGTTGGTAGAGCCCTGGATTGTGATTCCGGTGGTCGCGAGTTCGAATCTCGTTAGCCACCCCATTAATTAAGGTGACTTCTTAGTTGAAGTGTCCTGTCTGATTTGAGAAAATCAGCAAATACAGTTCGGTGAATAGCGCAGCTTGGTAGCGCATCTGGTTTGGGACCAGAGGGTCGGGGGTTCGAATCCCTCTTCACCGACCACTATTTAAAGCCTCAGTCGAAAGACTGGGGCTTTTTTGCATCTCTCCTGAAAAGAATCGGCATTCCATTTCAATTTTCCCCAAAAGTGTACAGCTCTAGGGGCTTTTGACCACCTATGATCTAAATGCTTTTCGAGCTGACAAAATAAACCCCAGAGCAGTGTCTGGGGTTTTGTAGTTTTCTAATCCGCTGCTTTTATTGGGCGAGTGTTTTAAGGATTTCTTTCAGTTCTACCGTTTCTTGGATTTCAAAACTTGGCGTTATATCCGTTGAGTTGCTTGCGCCTGTCGCATTCACCCATACACTCAAAATGCCCATATTGTTAGCGCCAGCAATGTCAGCAGGTAAAGAGTCGCCCACGTGTAGAGCCTCTTCTGGTTTTACTTCGACCAAGTCGAGCGCTTTTTGGAAAATACTTGTAGCAGGTTTCTCTTCTGGCTCTTCTCCTCCCACAATAATATGGTCCACCCAGTTGCTCATTTGTGTCGCGTTTAATTTAGGGTGTTGAGAAAAAATCGGACCGTTAGTGATCACGACGAGTTTGTAATGTTGACGAAGGTCGCTGAGCATTTCTTTTACACCAGGGAAGAAGGTGAACGCGCCCATACGTGCAGAGTCAAAGTAGTCTTGAGCTTGTTGAGCCTCTTTTGCAGTGATGCTGACGCCTTGCTCCGCCAAGATGTTTTGGATCAGGCCACAACGGAAGGCATTTTCATCGGGTAGCAGAGCCACAAGGTGAGGGAACTCAGCATTCAGCTTTTTGTATACACCCTGTAAGTAGCGCTGCAAAAACGCTTTTGGCTCGGTAACTTGTGGGTAGGTCTTATGAATCCAAGTTGTAAACGCTTGTCCTGCAACTTTATCGGCTTGTGACGTTGCACATAAAGTCTCGTCCATATCAAAAAAAATCGCTTTAAGCACAGGGGCTCCTTTTATTTACGGCTTGGCTTTGACACTGTTCATCTATTATCCCACTCTCAATTGTGTCGTAAAGGGTTAAAACCGGCGAGTTTTCTTATGACGTACGAATGAGGATAGCGGTACTTTCCTTTGCTTAGTCAATAAACCGCTTAAGTGGCGCATAATCTGCGTTGGAGCAGGATTTGTGTGGTTTTGCTGTTTTGTTCACGTTTTGACCTATCCTTTCTCTTCCTAAGTTTGGCTTTTTGTATTTGCCGACTATTTTATTAATAGTTTTTTATGTTGAAAAAACACTTTTTGCATATGATATTGTTTGTTAAATGTTAATAAATGCACATGAATAATATGGTTAATGATCTTGTTTAGCTCATGTTTACTTTTAGAGCATTTTTCTAGTTTTATTGGTGCATGACGCACAAAAATAGTGTGATATGAAAATGGTTAAATACTTGTTAATGCATTTTTATTCGCTAATTGTGCGTTTATTTAATGTTTTTTCGGCGGAATATACTTTAATTGTTGCTTTTTTGTGTGATTTTTGCCAAATTATTTCCGCATTAAGATTTCAGAGTATTATTCTGAATTTGAACGGATTCATTCAGGTGATGAATGGTGCCTTTGGCATGATTCGATACCACAGACAAGGCAGTAGAGGTCTGAAATGTCACTATTAGAAGTGAAAAACCTTCGTATTGAATACCCATCCCGACACGGCGTTCACGCTGCCGTGAAGTCACTTTCTTTTCATATTGAACGTGGTGAAATCGTGGGTGTTGTTGGCGAATCAGGTGCGGGTAAATCCACCGTTGGTAACGCTGTTATCGATTTGCTTAGCCCTCCAGGTCGCGTTGCTAGCGGTGATGTATTCCTGGATGGAGAAAAAATTTCTGGCCTATCACCAGAAGCGATGCGTAAGGTTCGCGGCTCGAAAATAGGTTTTATTTTCCAAGATCCGATGACCTCGCTCAATCCACTTTTTACTGTTGAGCAACAGCTGAAAGAGACGATCCACGCCAACATGAAGGTCTCTGATGAAGAGGCGTATCAGCGCGCGCTTTCTCTTATGCAGCAGGTTGGTATTCCTCAACCAGAAAACCGCTTAAAGCAGTACCCGCATCAATTCTCTGGTGGTATGCGTCAGCGTGTTGTCATTGCCATTGCTTTGGCTGGTGAGCCTGATCTCATCATTGCGGACGAACCAACTACGGCGTTAGACGTTTCTATCCAAGACCAAATCCTCAACTTGATCCGCGAGCTGTGTATCAAGAACAATGTCGGCTGTATGTTGGTTACTCACGATATGGGTGTCGTCTCCAACGTCACCGATCGCGTGGCGGTAATGTATCGTGGTGACTTGGTGGAGTTTGGACCAACAGCCAAAGTATTGGGCGATCCTGATCACTCTTACACTCGCAGTCTAATTTCAGCGGTACCACGTTCAGACAGAAAGTTAGATCGTTTCCCGTTAGTAAGCTATATCGAAGAAGCGGCGGAAATGGAGCCACTCGATATCAAGAACCACTGGTTAGGACAAAGCCAAGATGAGCGTGAGTACACTGGCCCGCTTTTGGACGTGAAGAACGTCAATCTTCGCTTTGTGACCAAAGACTCTTTGTTCGAGAGCCGCCGAGAATACGTGCAAGCATCTAATAATGTGAGCTTTGAAGTGCACGAAGGCGAAACCTTTGGTTTGGTGGGCGAGTCTGGTTCAGGTAAATCGACCATTGCACGTGTGATTGCTGGTTTATACCAACCTAACTCTGGTCAGGTGAAATTCGAGGGCATTGACCTGACCGCTTTAACCTCTGAGAAAGAGCGCCGCCCGATGCGTCGTCAAATGCAGATGGTGTTCCAAAACCCATATACTTCAATGAACCCTCGTATGAAGGTATTCGATATTATTGCTGAGCCAATCCGTTTCCATAAATTGACGAAAAACGAGTCGGAAACTCGCCAAATCGTGAATGACCTATTGGATCATGTTGGTTTGGGTCGAATGGCTGGGCTTAAGTACCCTCATGAATTCTCCGGTGGTCAGCGTCAGCGTATTTCTATTGCGCGTGCGTTGGCGACTCGTCCTCGACTTTTGATTTGTGATGAACCGACCTCAGCACTGGACGTATCGGTACAGGCACAAATTCTAAACTTGCTGAAAGATCTGCAAAGTGAGCTGAACTTGACTATGTTGTTTATCAGCCACGATTTACCTGTTATTCGTCAGATGTGTGACCGAGTAGGTGTGATGCAAATGGGTACACTTTTAGAAGTGGCACCAACAGAACAGTTATTCACGGCACCTCAACACGAATACAGCAAAAAATTGATTTCTCTGATGCCGGAGTTTACAGGCTTGCGAGAAGAGATCGAAACGGCATAAACCAAGCAATTCGCTTGGCTAACCTTTAGTCATAACAAAGACGCAAACACAACAACAAGGGATCCGTATCCCCGCATGAAGGAGTTATGCAAATGAAAACCATGAAAAGCAAATTAGCAGTGGCGCTAATGGCTGCGGGCCTAAGCTTTAACGCAATGGCAGCAGATATCAAAGTTGGCTATGCAGCTGACCCAGTATCGCTTGACCCACATGAGCAGCTATCAGGTGGCACACTGCAAATGTCACACATGGTATTTGATCCGTTGGTTCGCTTTACTCAAAAAATGGATTTCGAGCCTCGCCTAGCAGAAAGCTGGGAACGTATTAACGATACGACTGTTCGTTTCAAACTGCGTGAAGGTGTGAAATTCCATTCTGGCAATACTCTAACGGCTGACGACGTCGTGTGGACGTTCCAGCGTTTACAAAGCTCTCCTGACTTTAAAAACATCTTCGACCCGTACGAAAAAATCGTCAAAGTTGACGACAACACGTTCGATCTTGTAACTAAAGGTCCTTACCCACTAGTGCTGCAAACCGCAACGTACATTTTCCCAATGGACAGCAAGTTCTACACGGGCAAAACTGCGGACGGCAAAGACAAGTCTGAGCTAGTGAAGCACGGTAACTCATTTGCATCGACTAACGTATCTGGCACGGGTCCATTCATTGTGACTTCACGTGAGCAGGGCGTAAAAGTGGAATTTGAACGCTTTAAAGATTACTGGGACAAAGAGTCGAAAGGTAACGTTGATAAGCTAACACTTGTTCCAATCAAAGAAGACGCGACTCGTGTAGCAGCGCTGCTTTCTGGCGGTGTTGACATGATTCACCCTGTAGCGCCAAACGACCACAAACGCGTTGAAGATGCTGACGGCATCGACCTAGTTACGCTACCTGGTACTCGTATCATCACGTTCCAACTAAACCAAAACAGCAACGAAGCATTGAAAGACGTTCGCGTTCGCCAAGCGATTGTTCACGCAATCAATAACGAAGGTATCGTGAAGAAAATCATGAAAGGCTTCGCAACGGCCGCTGGTCAGCAAAGCCCGGCAGGTTACGTGGGTCACGATGACAAACTGGTTCCTCGCTACGATCTGAAGAAAGCGAAAGAGCTGATGAAAGAAGCGGGTTACGAAAATGGCCTGACGCTAACGATGATCGCACCAAACAACCGTTACGTGAATGATGCGAAAGTAGCACAAGCGGCGGCGGCAATGTTGTCTAAGATCGGTATCAAGGTTGATCTGAAGACCATGCCAAAAGCGCAGTACTGGCCTGAGTTCGACAAGTGTGCGGCAGACATGCTGATGATCGGTTGGCACTCAGATACAGAAGACTCAGCGAACTTCAACGAGTTCCTAACGATGACTCGTAACGAAGAAACCGGTCGTGGTCAGTACAACTGTGGTTACTACTCAAACCCAGAAATGGACAAAGTGGTTGAAGCTGCGAACGTAGAGACGGACCCTGCGAAACGTGCAGAAATGCTGAAGGGCGTAGAAGCGACACTATACAACGACGCAGCATTCGTACCGCTACACTGGCAAAGTGAAGCATGGGGCGCGAAGTCTAACGTGAAAGCGGCAGATATCGTTAACCCAATGGTAATGCCTTACTTCGGTGACCTAGTGGTTGAATAATCACGGTTAGTCTACTTTGAGGAGGGATGGATTTCCCTCCTCAACTTAAAGCACTCGACTCAATTTTGTTTCAGTCGGATTGAGTTGGTTATTTAGACTGAATTTTCTCTCTAATTTAGAGATCTATGGATAGTTAAGGGGCAAGGAATGTTTTCGTTTCTGGTCAAGCGCCTGTTTCAGGCACTGATAGTGATGTTTGTGATCAGTTTGGTGGCGTTTGCCATTCAGGACAACCTGGGTGATCCGCTGCGTGAGCTTGTAGGTCAGTCGGTTTCGGAATCGGAGCGTCAAGCGCTACGCGACGACTTAGGCCTGAACGATCCCTTTATCACAAAGTATACGCGCTTTGTGGGTAATGCACTGCAAGGTGATTTGGGTACCTCATATTTTTTCAAGCGACCTGCGGTTGAGGTGATTCTCGACAAGCTGGTGGCTACATTAGAGCTCGTGTTTGGCGCGACGCTTATCATCATTGTTTTCTCTATTCCGCTTGGGGTGTACTCTGCGATTCATCCTAAGAGTGTTTTTACCAAATTTGTCATGGCGATGAGCAGTGTCGGTATCTCGATTCCGGTGTTCTTAACCGCAATCATGCTGATGTATGTCTTCTCCATAGAACTCGGTTGGCTGCCTTCCTACGGGCGGGGCGAGACCGCTAATGTGCTCGGTTGGGAATCTGGCTTCTTTACCATTGATGGTATCAAGCACCTCATCCTACCTTGTATTGCGCTAGCGTCTATCATGTTGCCGTTGTTCATCCGCTTGGTGCGTTCAGAAATGCTGGAAGTTCTGAGTTCGGAATACATTAAGTTCGCCAAAGCAAAAGGTTTGAACTTACAAAAGATTTATTACCAACATGCACTTAAGAACACCATGCTACCAGTATTGACAGTAGGTGGTGTGCAGATTGGTACCATGGTGGCCTACACCATTCTTACTGAAACCGTGTTCCAATGGCCGGGCACTGGCTTCCTTTTCCTAGAGGCAATCAACCGTGTAGATACACCGCTGATCACTGCCTACGTTATCTTTGTTGGTTTGATCTTCGTGGTAACCAATACCATCGTTGACTTGCTGTACGGCATCATCAACCCAACTGTGAACCTAACTGGAAAAGGAGCTTAATCATGAGCCAATCAAATTTAACACCAGCTCCTGCTCCATCAGCGTGGCAGCGTTTCAAAGAGTCAGATTTTCTGTATTACTTCAAACGCGACAAAGTGGCGATGGCGAGTTTTACCGTCTTTATGATGTTCTTAGTATTGGCATTGGCTGCACCGATTCTTGCGCCAACAGACCCGTACGATCTGACGTCTATCGACATCATGGATTCTGAGTTGCCACCTTCGTGGATGGAAGATGGCGATGAGCGTTTTGTTCTTGGTACTGATGAGCAAGGCCGTGATATTTTATCGACCATTCTTTACGGTTCTCGTTTGTCTTTGACGATCGGCTTTTTAGCCGTCGGTCTTCAGTTGATTCTGGGTATCATCATTGGTTTGTCGGCGGGTTACTTCGGTGGTCGTATCGATAGCTTCTTGATGCGCTTTGCGGATGTTCAACTATCGTTCTCGACCATGATGGTGGCGATCATCGTCTCTGCAATCTTTAAAGCCAGCTTTGGCAGTGATTTTTACAGCCAATATGCGGTGGTCATGCTGGTGGTGATCATCGGTGTGGCAGAATGGCCGCAATACGCACGGACTATTCGTGCCTCGGTATTGGCAGAGAAGAAGAAAGAATACGTCGAAGCGGCGCGTGTGATGGGCTTTAAAGCTCCGCGAATCATGTTCCGTCACATTCTGCCAAACTGTCTATCGCCAATCTTGGTTATCTCGACGGTACAGGTAGCGAACGCGATCATGTCGGAAGCGGCGCTGTCATTCCTAGGTTTGGGTCTGCCAGTCGATCAGCCGTCACTGGGTGCGCTAATCAGCATCGGCTTTAACTACATCTTCTCTGGTGCATGGTGGATTACTGCTTTCCCTGGCATCGTGCTAGTAACATTGGTTTTGGTTATCAACCTGTTGGGCGACTGGCTACGTGATGTATTCAACCCGAAACTGTACAAAGGATAAGAATTTTCCCACCAAGCGTTGTAAATTCACTTAATTCCTTCCTAAACTGAGAGCCGGATGCAAATTCCGGCTCTTTTTTTGCTAGTTATTCTTTGTTCACATTTTTTTGGCGCTTTTCCGCCATGATGACCTTACCCACTAATTTAGAGTGAAGTGTATGGAAATGAAGAAGGCCCAACGCCCATCTAACGTCTTCCAAGCAAGCCTGGCTTTGGGTTTGTTGCTGGTATGCGCCCAGTTTTCTAATCCAGTTGAGGCGGAGGAGTTCCTTTGCCAAGCCACTCAAGCCAGCGAGAAAGAATTACCGATGCTTGAGAAAACGTGCCCAATTGGTAACGGAGTATGGGGAAAGAAAGTGCCGCAGGGGGGCAACTACCTTTACTGGATTCAATGCGGATTGCTACCCAAGCCTATGTCTCTCGCGAAAGCTAAGCCTCTCTATAGTAAAATCACGACCGACGTATGGATGAAGCCTGAATCCAAAGGCTATCGCTGTTTGATTGGACCTTACAAGGCATTGTCTGATGCGAGGGATGACTTACGAGGAGTCAAAACCTTGTCGAATTACAAAGAGGCGTTCATCCGAGTGGTTGGGAAAGGGACGAAACAACCAGTAACACCACCTACACCTAAATCTACTGTATCGTCGAAATCAGCCGCATCTTCGGTTAAGCCAACACCGACGGTGACCCCGAAACCCGCGCCAGTTCCTGCTGTGCGAGCTGATACCGACGCCTTTAAAGCGCGGGCAGAGAAGCCAGATACCAAGGCAAAAAGTTCACGTGATAGCTCTTCGTCTACGCCTGTTGCTAAGACCAAAGCGAAGCCAATTGTCACTGGAAATGATGACATTGAAGTTCGGTTGAGAACTTCAGTACAGGGCAAAACGTACGTGGTCCCATATTTACTCGATCACCATAATCAGTTTTACATGGAACATGGTAAGCCGTGGAACCGCCTCAACTACGAAAACTCGCACAAAGTATGTCAGCAACTGGGTATGAACTTAGCTAACCCTGCAGAGTTTAAAGCGCTGAGGGCGTCTGGGGTGATGGAAAAAAATCAATGGCCACTGCAACTGCCGTATTGGGGCAAAGATAAGAAAGGTTTGTTCGCCGATCGTGAGCCCAATCAGCTCACCGGGACCTCATTATTGAACGTGGTGTGCGTGAAATAACGACTCAGATATTGTGGTCAAAATATAGAAGAAAGCCCCGAGTTCGGGGCTTTTTTGCGGTCTCAAATATTATCGCTATTTGAGTGGCGTTTCTTTGTGACAGTTAGAGCAGATATACACTTCTTTGATGCCGACCAATCGTTCCCAAAGTGTTCTGCGTCTTCTGCGCAAATGCACGCTATCACAGCAAGGGTTAACGATGGTTGCTTTAGTCATCATCACCAGGCTCCAAAATCGGTAGTGAACTCGCGATGCTTGTCATGGCTTCTTTGCTGTTAGAGTACAGACCATATTCCGGTGCGGATTCATGACCGTTTTGTTCTTTACTCCAACGAATACCAATATAAAAGTCACCAAAATCGCGGTTGATGTAACGATGACGAGTTTTGTAATCTGACTCTGAGCCTGTTTCTTCTAGAATCAGCAGTTCACGGTCTTCATCATTCTGGATTTCCCAATTACCTGGAGTTTGGAATCCTGTTGGCATGAACGAAGTGTAGTTGTAAGTATCAGTGTCGTATTCGTACGCACCTGACGAGTATTTCAGGACTGTGTCGTCGCCTGTGCCATTACTTTCTACCATCAAGTCATGCTCTACTGTGCCGTGTTTGATGTGTTCTGCAACCGAAAGTGATTCTGCAAATGGGGTATTGCTTGAGTCCATCCAGAACAGCTCATCATCTGATATTTTAACGATCATTTGAGTGCCGTTATGCTCGGTTTTGTGCTGGTACAACATTTCATACTCGTCGCCGTAGCTGTTGTATAGCTTACCGTCTTTCAGCTCAACGTCGTTACAGTCTTTATTGTTGTATTCCGTGTAACCAGTTTGTTGGTCCAGATCGGCAAGAATGGCGTAAGCATCGTGTTCCCATGTGTCTTTTAGGAAGTCACTGATGTTCGCTTTGTACTCTTGATTCATCTCATCGTGGTTTGAACCCCAGCAGAATAGTAGGCCTTCAGAATCTTGCATCAGCATGGCGTAGCCGATTTCACCGTCTTTTTGAGCGAAGCTACCCATTTTCCATTCTTGACCGTTGAAGTGCTCGTGAGTGAAGCCCAAAGTCGGTACTACTGGTGGTGGCGTGACGCCTTCGATAACCGTTGGCATGCTGAGCGCAATTTGTACCGCGGTATGGCCATCTGTTGCGCTAATCGCCAGTACTGCTCCAGCTTCACCTGCTTTTGTTGGTGTGCCTTTAATGGTGATAATTGCATTACCATCCTCAGATACTGTTAAACCTTCAATGTCTACATAGTCCGCTGAGTAGTCGGTAATTTGACCGTCTTTATCTTGGAACAAACCAGAAATATCGAGTGTTTGTTCAAACACTTCACCTTGTTGTAGGTACCAACCATCAACGATGGACTGCAGACGCGCTTGTTCTGTTTCTACAACCATTGGTGGTAAGTTTGCCGATTCGATTTCGAACTGAAATACGGTGCTTACCGTACCCAAAACCTTACCTGACGAATCAATGTCTTGCGCCGTTAGAACAATCTCAAAATCACCAGCTTTCTCTACGATTGCAGTTGGATGTAGAACAATCAGGTTGCCAGTTTGCACAACTTCAATGCCTGTGCCTGCAAAGCTGTGCGTCAGTTTGGTTGTCACAAGGTTTTGGTCTTTGTCTGCAAATAGACCTTCAATGTCTAGCTCTAAGCCATCAAAGTCCACGCCTTGTACGATTTTTGGTAGTTTTTCTAGCTTATCTTTAGCTGCCTTTTCGACGATTTTGTTTATGGTTAGCTTGTTATTAACTACCGTTTCAGGTGCTAAGGTGTCGCTGTCTGGGGTCGCGTCAGTGATGATTGGACGTAGATTTGGGTCATTGATGTTTTCGCCAGATGCAACAAGACGTTCCACTTCTTGGTTTGCCGCTTGAGCAAACTCCGTGGCTTTTTTCTCGTAGTTCGTTGGGTTTTGTGCTTTCGAGTCGGTCAGAATCTGAGCGGTTTTATGTAGTTCGGCGTTTTTTGTCGCACCTTCAACAAAATCACTGTACAGATCAATTGGTGCTTCTTCTGAGCCTCCTAGCGCTTGGTTTACTTTCGCTTTCGCATCTTCTTCACTAATGGCTGGATCTTTTGCCATTTCAATCGCCACAAGATCCGTGATAGGTGAAATCACGTTTGACGATGTTGGTGCACGGAATACGATTTCGTGCGCCATAGCTTGGCCTGGATGATCCATATCAACCGTGTATTTGCCAGCGTACTCTTTCGCATCCAAGGCGATGAGCTGTTTCTGCTTTGAACCGTTTGGTGTGATGGTCTGTAGCGCTAGAGTGCTTTCTGGTTTTGCATCCAATTTCAGTTGACCTTTCTCATCGGTCAGACCAAGGAATGTTTCTTGAGTGTCCCATTGGCCGTTGTTGTTCGTATCTTCAAAAACAACGGCATGCTTGAAGTAGCCGTCAAAACCTGTGATCACAACGCCGTCGTTAGCACTGTTTGAACCACCATCTGAACCGCCACAGCCTGTAAGAGCGATAGCCACTGACGCTGCTAGTAAACTCACCTTATTCATTATTTATTTGTCCTTGTTTCGTTTCCGAATGAGAAAGTCGCTTTTTTTATTATTTTTTTCTTTATATCTCACTAGTGAGATATAAGAGAGTGGTGTCTTTTTAATGACTATTGAGCTTAGGTTCAAGACACGAAAATCCGCACAAAACCCGTAAAATTTATTTCTATTTTTTGTCTATGATGGAAAATTTATAATTTGATCACGGTTCCAGTTTTATTTTGGGAATGATTGTTTTGTTAAAATAACCACCGGTAAAAAAGGTTTATTGGGTGTCGCTAAGGACAGGGGCGTGATAAATCATGTTGATCTTAAATTCCTCAACGCGATCAGCAAATTGAGGGTGAGGTTTAAGCACATAACTGTAGACTTCGCCTGGAATGAATATGTCGTAATCTGTGTATTCAAGGTTGTAAAACATAAATGTTCGTTGCCAGTAATTATCTGGCCATTCAGCACAATGTATTGGATTTATGCCGTCAAAATCCATTGAGCTAGAGATAATATCGGCAAACTCTCCTCGCCCCGCTACGATAGAGCTGTACCAGTAAAATAAATAATCATGACAAAATAGGTCATGTTGATTTGATTTCATATTGAGATCAGAGTCCAGCTTGTGCACTGGTTCGTTACCCTGAACACTTCTATCAAATATGTAGTTGCTAGCAGTCCCGTTTATGTAACCTCCTCCTGAAATTGGAAAGAGGTAGTCAAACGACGTTCCTTGATATTCGTACTCGCCAGTGTGGACATTGATGCGCTTTTCCATGGACTGCTTGTTCTTTTGCATGGTATAGCTTTCGAATTGTTTACCATCAAACACGGTGGTGAAGTAGTTCCGAGTATCTTCATGAACCTGAGATGGGTATTCTTTTTTGATGGTCCAAATTTGGCGTACACCTTGGACATAAACGATCAACGAGTCATCACTGATTTTGTACTTGCCCACTTTTTTCAAGTCTCCCTTTTCAGGACACTGGCGTTTGTTGTGTGAGGCGGCATAACTTACTTCGCCCCCCTCAAACTGAAAGGCCTCGCAATACACCACTTCATACGCGTACGCGATACCTGCAAGATTTTGTGTCGTCTCTAGGCGATAAACTACATCGCCAACTAACGAGTGTTCTGTGTCATTTTGATCGGGTGTGATAACGGGTAACTCAAAGCGCGTTGTGACCCATGCATGATCGCTATTACCGTGATAATCATCGCGCGCTGCTACCGCCAAATATGTGGTGGTTTTTATTTCCTCAGGCGCTCCTTGCACCATCATTTGTCCTTGGTTGAGGACTCTTAACCCATTGGCGTTTTCAAGCCAAATCTGAGTGGTGAGGAGATCGCCATCTGGGTCTTCAAAAAGCTGGTTAAGGTTGAGCGAATAACTCACCGGAGAGTTTTGTTTCAGCTCCCAAGCATAAATAATGGTTTGTAGCTGCTGTTCCACAGTGAGGTTGATGATGGGTTTATTATTCTCTGATGGGTCCTCTTGTGGTCGGCTGTTCTTATCACCCAATGCTGACTCGTAAAACGTGTTGTCTTCTGTGGTATGAAATGGATTCGTAACAGGGCCTGGTTGTCCTAAAAGGGCGGAGTTAAATGCGTCATCTCCCGTTTTTTTAGGAGTGCGATCCAACGCAGAACCTGTCAACGCTTGCTTTACTTCAACTAAAGATGTGCGCTCATATTGACGATGTGCTTGCTGGGTTGACTTGTCGGCGTTGTCTGACGAGTCTTTCACAGATGCCAAATTGTGTTTGTTTGAAATGAAGTAAATACCGAACAAACCGACGCATACTGCGCCGATTATCCAAAGCTTTTTGTTCATGATTACGTGTGCGCCATTCGTGATTGTAGCCAACTGCGAGAGAATTTGAGGTCTTTCTCTATCAGGCTTGCGCTGCACTCGAGTAGCTCACTGATTTCTTGGTTTTTCATGCCCATTAAATACTTGAGTTTGAGTGCGCTCGATTGGCGTGGATAGCGGCTACTGAAACTATCCAGAGCTTTATCCATGATAATCAATTGCTCGAAACGATCTTCTTCATCTCTCATCAATGTAATGTGTTGACGCTTTTGTGCTTGGTGCGAGCGTGCGTTGTCGATCAAGATTTGACGCATCACTTTGGCGGCCATCAAAAAGAAATCGCGCTTTGTTTCAATTTCACTCATGTCGCAGTTGGACATTTTCAGGTAAGCATCATGAATTAATGCCGTGGTGCTGTTGACGCTGTCTGCCAGTACTTTGTTGTCGGTGCCGTACTTTTCTGCATTTCGTTCACGCTCGTGTTGGGCGATCTTACGCAACTGTAAATAAGCAAACTGATAGAGCTCGCTCTCAGCTCGTTTATCACCAGATTGCCATTGTTGAATGATTTGTGTCAGTGCTACTGCTGTTGCCATGGTTATACATCCTCGCTCACTTTGACAAATTCAGAAATGGTGTGGGTTTCAATGCGATCGGAACCGTCTTGGTTGCGGAGAACATCTTGTTGATAGCGATATAAAATGCCTTGCTCCCAAGTTGCACCAGCAGGCAAGTATTCCCAGGTGGTGTAATTGATTTCGGATGGGGTTGTTGACCAACGTACCATGACGTTCATTTGCGCGAGTTCGGCTTTGGGGGCGCTATTGTTGACCCACCACATGTCGGCAAATTCGCGGGTAACATCTTGGGTGTACAGGCTTGTATCGGTTGGGCAGGTGTCCGTATTTTGCGGCAGTCGCATGACTTGTTGATGGCGCATCAATAGGCACGATTGTGTCATGGACTGTTGGTGGTATTCGGTTTGCTGCCACACACCGAGGTAGTCAATATCGTGTTCGCTAGTATTTGGATACGTAAACCAGAGCATTTCTGTGCGGTTATTGTGTTGGATGTTTTTTTTACGCCCGAGACCTTGTACTTTTTCCATCAATAACTCGGTGCTCGGATCAAAATTGAGGGCAACGGAGCGGTACTTCCAGTCGCCTTCATCATCGAAGTCTTCGAGAGAGAAGCCATTCAAGTCGTTGCGGGTGCACCCTGTGATTGAACAACCAACGATATTAAACCAATCCGCAAACTTGCTTATCGGTTCGACGACATCTTCCGTGATAGGGCGTTTCATCGAGAGGAAGCAGCCTTGAAAATGATCGCCAATGCTTGGGTGTTCAATCAATGAGTCTTTGGTGATGGTGAATCGAGTTTCACCAATAGGAGGACGATATTTGGGGTGATGCTGATAGCGTAGATCGTAAGAACAAGCGCGGCCTTGCCAATCCTTCTTTTTGATGACGATGTTTTTGAACGTCATGTCGCGAGGTTCAAAAATGATCTCATCAGAGGAAAAATTTTTTTCAATGTACTGCTGGCTTTCGTTTAGGTGCTCAATCGCCTCATTGACAGATACCCAATCGAGATTGAGGTAGCGTTTAGCGTCATCTAGGTAATTGAGATCAAGGCCTTTGAGCTGGCTTTGAAAGTGAGGATCAGACAGCACACGGTTTGCTAGGACAATTTCCTCACGATTCTCAGGCGTGCTGTCGAGAGAAAGCAGCAGACGCGTCATATTGATGCTGCGGCTAGGTTTGGTTGTCGCCATCGTCGGCGTCAGCACTTCTTGGCTTGATAAGGTCGTCAGCAGATAACCTTTATCATCGTTACCAAGGAAGAAGCTAATTACATCACCGGGTTGGTAATGAAATGCTCCTTGCTGAGTGACGCCAGTGATATTGGAACTGGTTTTGTAATACAGGCCAGTCACTGGGGCGTCGATAAAGTAGCCTTGCTTCAAGGTTGAAGCTGGTGGGTGTGAAGTGGCAGCTGAAACGTCTGCTGCCAACGTGGACGTAGCCGTCAATGCAGACAGCCAAAATACCACTGAATGTGTATACATCTTGTTTTAAGCCTTATTGGTTGGTGCTGTCCTTAGACGCACAATTTGGCTGACAACTCATTGGTGTAGTTAGGTGCTTCTCTGGCACCGGTGTCATCATCGCCAACAACATTTTTTGTTTTATATGTTTGGGGATATCTGGGTTAGAGAGTATCCGCCTTCGTGTTAACTCCATCATGGAGTTCACTGAGAGATGTTCGACATTTTGCCCCTTCGCGTGGAAGATGAGGCGAGTCATTTCGTACATCATATCTTCTGCAATCTTCTTCTCTTGTTGCAGCTGGATATTCTTTTGCATCATGGCGCTGCCAAATAACACACCAGAGAGCACAATGATGCCTGACAATACCGAAGCAAGGGGACGTCGTTGTACCAAGCGAAAGGCGCTATACAATGGCCAGTTTTTTTTCTGCTCGATTGGACGGCGTTCGATAATTCGTTCGATATCAATGCGCAATGCTCGAACATTGATATATCGCATTTGAGTGGCAGGACGCGTTGCGCGTCTTATCACCCAGTAAACATCAGACCAAATTGTTGGTGATGGAAACATCAAAGCGAGAATTTTGCCTAAGGAGTACACGTCGCTTTGCTCTGTTAGAACCTGTCCTGCTTGCTGCTCTGGGCTGGCAAAATTTTGGCTAAACGCAATCAGCGCTGAGGGTGAATCTTCTCGGTTGGAGTGCGCTTTTTGAGTCAAGTTGAAGTCAAGCAGCTTGGGACGCTTGCTACGATCAATCAGTATATTTTCTGGTTTTAGATCGGCATGCAAAACCTGGTGCTGGTGGGCGTGCTCCATCGCCTGGCAGATCTGCTTAAACAACAGCAGCTTCTCCGTTTTTTCTAGCTTATTTTCAGATAGATACTCATCCAAAGTTTGACCAAACACCCGCTCCATCACGATGTAAACCGAATCTTGATGGAGACCGCCGTCAAACACTTTCGCGATGTAAGGATGGTTTAGACGCGCGAGAAGTTGAGCTTCATCGAAGAGTGCGCGTTGCCCTAACACATTGCTCAAATTGCTTTGAATAAACTTGATAGCCAGATCTTGCTCGAACGTTTCATCTGCACGTAGAGCGGCGTATACGACACCCATGCCACCACGCCCCAACTCATGAGTTAGGCGGTACTTACTGATGATTTCTCCGCTTAGATCGACGTCTTGGTTCGTAGCCTGATGAGCACCAAAATAAAGTAACTGCGTTAGTTGTTCTTCCGGTGTCTCGTTGGCTAAAAGAGGAACGAGTTGTCGATACAGCTCAGGTTGACTTCGTTGCAATGCTTGGAGGTATTGCTGCTTTTGGGAGTCGTCCAGATCAAGCAGGTGGTAGTAAATCTGGGTTTCGCTAGAGCCTAACTGCACTGTGACTAATGTCTTATTCTTTTAGGTACGGCATTTTATAAGAACTTTGATATAAATGTCATTTATTTATTCGGTTTTGATTCACAATCCATGAAACGCAATTTGATGGCTAGTGGAGTAATAACGTCATGATTTTGCGAATTATTTTCACTGAGCTTGTCGGCAGAGAGTCTATTCGTCATAATGTTACTTGTAACATTACTGATAAATCACATATTTATGGCTCAACAGAATAAGAAAACTCGTACGACATTGCAGGATGTCGCAGACCAGGTTGGCGTCACGAAGATGACCGTTTCACGCTATATGCGTAACCCTGAATCGGTGGCAGAAAAGACTCGGGCCAAGATTGCGACTGCGATTGAAGAGATGGGTTACATCGAAAACCGTGCACCGGCGATGTTGTCAAAGTCCTCCAGTAAAGCCATTGGTATTTTACTGCCGTCTTTGTCCAACCAAATTTTTGCTTCCTTTGTTCAGGGCATAGAGATGGTGACCAAAGCCAATGGCTATGAGACGCTTTTAGCGCATTTTAGCTACGATGAGCTTGAAGAAGAGCGCAAGATCGCGTCATTACTCTCTTATCAAGTCGATGGGCTTATTCTAACTGAAAGCCATCACACGCCGCGTACATTACAGATGATCAAAAATGCGGGCATTCCGGTGGTCGAAACCATGGAACTGCCATCGGAGCCGATTGATATGGCGGTTGGACTCGATCATGAAGATGCGTCGTACACCGTGGTTAAGCAGATGCTAGATACGGGGAAGCGTACAATCGTCTATTTTGGCGCGCGTCTGGATACGCGAACCAAATTGCGGATGCAAGGTTATGATCGCGCGATGACAGAAGCAGGGCTAGAACCCAAACATGTATTAACTGGTGATCATTCGAGTTTTTCTTTAGCGCATGATTTGCTCGAACGTGCACTGGAAACGCACCCAACGCTCGATGGGGTGTTCTGTACCAACGATGACATCGCAATTGGCACCATGCTGAGTGCGCAGCAACGTGGCATTCAAGTTCCACAGCAATTGGCAGTGGCGGGCTATAACGCGCTGGATATCGGTCAAACCATCAGCCCGAAACTGACCAGCGTTGATACGCCGCGTTTCCAAATTGGTGTAAAGAGCGCAGAGCTATTAATTGCACGCCTGAAAGGCGAAACGCAAGAAGAAAAAGTCTTCGATATGGGGTATCAGATCACGTCGGGAGAGAGTGTTTAACTAATTGTTAACTGCTCTTTGTATTCGCTCATCAATGGTATTGGTAGGTTAGGGTATGGCACATCAGCTGGATGCATTGGATCTCAACTTAATGCGTTTATTAAAAGCCGTGGTGGAAAACCGCAGCATCAAGCTGGCCGCAATGCAGCTTGGCATTTCTCAACCGAGCGTCAGCCGCGGCGTGATGAAGTTGAAGCAAGTGTTTGATGACCCGCTTTTTGTGCGTAAAGCACATGGGGTAGAGCCATCACCCATGGCGATTCGTCTCGCCGCCGAGTTCGACAATATGGTTGCGCCACTGGAAAAAGTGGTGCAAGAATTTGAAGTGTTCGACCCACTGCAATACCAAGGGCAGATTGCGATTGTAACTGATCCTTATTTGATGGATGAACAAGGGCAGCGACTGCTCACTGGCTGTCATCGAGCCTTTCCCAAAGCGCACTTTGCCTTTTCCAGCTGGAATACTTACTCGCACGATGAAATGTTAGAAGGCGAGCACGATTACTGCATTCTTGACCAAGAGACCGAGCTGTCGAAAGACATTTACATGCGCCCGTTATTCGTTGAAAAACGAGTGATTTTGGCGCGCAAAAACCACCCAACGTTGTCGAAAGTCAGCAATGATTGGGACACGGTGTCCAAACTACCACTCGTCTCTTTGCCTGCGCCAGCGTCATATAAACCGCTTTGTACCGTGGAGTCCGAGTATCGACGCATGGGTTATGAGCCAGTAGTGTTACTGAAGTCCTATAATTTGCGTTTGGCTTGCCAAATGTTGCAAGAAACCGACGCGATTATGTATGCCAGTCAAAGCTCGGCATTGTTGATGCCAGAACTCGCCTCTTACGCAATGCCACCCGTTAATCGTGAGTTTAGCCAGTTTGTTGTCTCTGGCGGTTTCCTTCAAACCAACCGCAACCATCCTTTGCACAGACACCTACATAAAGTGGTGCGACAAACCCTCAACACGCCTCTGATTTTTACGCAGTGATGTCACTTTATGGCATCGGCTGAATGAGAGTAGATGCTTTAACCTTATCAATATTGTGTGATTACATAGACAACTTACTTCTTAAGATATTCAAAAATGAATATCTCAATTACCTGTCTCTTTTTCCTACCCACCGCTAACCTTATCTCAAATAGTCAGGAGAAGTGGCTCATTTTTATCTTTTTAACTTTTTGAATGTCGATACAGGTACGCGGCATTCACCATTCTCCGTTATGCATTTTTTTAATTTCTGATGGAGGATTAATCATGCTAGTTGCACGTCTATTTTTATTGCTCGCCATCGTTGCCGAAGTGGCTGGCACCAGCACTATGTCTCTTATCGGACAAGGGCACGGGTGGTGGGGCTACATCGTAATGTATGTGCTGATCGCAATCTCTTACTACTTTCTCGCGTTTGCCGCGAAGAAAATATCGATAGGTGTGGCATACGCTGTTTGGGAAGGGTTAGGTATCTCGTTGATCACCGTGGTGTCGATCATCGCCTTTGATGCCAACTTAAACCATCAAGAATTGTTTGGTTTGATGTTAGCCGTTGTTGGCATTGTGTGTGTGACCTTAGGGGAATCACATGGTCAACCTAACGCCAAGAAAAATGCCGATAAACCGGCAAAAGAACGTTCATTTTCTACTAGTACAAGGTGCGAATCATGAGTCAATTTTTTACGATGTCATTTGGATTTGTCGTGATGGCTGCCTTGGTCGATATCATGGCCAATATGGCGCTGACACGCTCAAAAGGCTTTAAATATAAAAGCTGGGGCATTGCGGCGATTGTGTTGGTACTGACAGCATTCACGCTGTTGGCACAAGCGGTGAAAGAGATCGACTTAGCCATTGCTTATGCCTCTTGGGGTGCGATCGGTATCTTGGGTACCGCAGTGGGTGGAGCCTTGCTGTTTAAGCAGAAACTCAAACCAATCGGCTGGTTTGGTATCTTTGTGGTGATTGCTGCCGTCGTAGTGATGAAGACCGCTTGATGTAATTTACTGAATGCTAGATATCGTCATTCTGAGCAGCAAGAGACGAGCGTGATTCAGAATCTACCAACAAAAAGTGCTGTGGAAGAGGGGTTTTCTCTGGCTTCACAGCACCTTGATATTAGATTCCTGATCTCGCCTAGGCTCGTCGGAATGACGGACTCATTCATTTTTAAAAAGAACAGAGGCCAATCCTAAAGTTCGTCATTTTGAACAGCAAGAGACGAGCGTGATTCAGAATCTACCAACAAAAAGTGCTGTAGCAGAGGGGATTTTCTCTGGCTTCACAGCACGTTGATATTAGATTCCTGATCTCGCCTAGGCTCGTCGGAATGACGGATTCATTCGTTTTTAGAAAGAGCGGTGGCCAATCTCAAAGCTCGTCATTCTGAATAGCGAGGGACGAGTGTGATTCAGAATCTACCAACAAAAAGTGCTGTGGCAGAGGAGTTTTCTCTAGCTTCACAACACGTTGATAGTAGATTCCTGATCTCGCCTAGGCTCGTCGGAATGACGGATTCATTTTTTTAGAAAGAGCAGTGACCAATCCTAAAGCTCGTGATTCAGAATCTACCAACAAAAAGTGCTGTGGTAGAGGGGGTTTCTCTGGCTTCACAGCACGTTGATATTAAATTCCTGATCTCGCCTAGGCTCGTCGGAACGACGGATTCATTTTTTTAGAAAGAGCAGTGACCAATCCTAAAGCTTGTCATTCTGAACAGCGAAGGACGAGCAAGATTCAGAATCTACCAACAAAAAGTGCTGTAGCAGAGGGGATTTTCTCTGGCTTCACAGCACGTTGATATTAGATTCCTGATCTCGCCTAGGCTCGTCGGAATGACGGATTCATTCGTTTTTAGAAAGAGCGGTGGCCAATCTCAAAGCTCGTCATTCTGAACAGCGAGGGACGAGTGTGATTCAGAATCTACCAACAAAAAGTGCTGTGGCAGAGGTGTTTTCTCTGACTTCATAGCATGTCGATATTAGATTCCTGATCCTGCTGAGGCTCGTCGGAATGACGGATTCATTCGTTTTTTAGAAAGAACTGAGGCCAATCCCAAAGCTTGCCATTTTGAAAAGCGAGGGATGAGCGTGATTCAGAATCTACCAACAAACAGTGCTGTGGCAGAAGTGTTTTTTCTGGCTTCACAGCACGTTGATAGTGGATTCCTGATCTCGCCTAGGCTCGTCGGAATGACGGATTCATTCGTTTTTTAGAAAGAACTGAGGCTAATCCCAAAGCTCGTCATTCTGAACAGCGAGGGACGAGCGTGATTCAGAATCTACCAACAAAAAGTGCAGTGGCAGAGGAGTTTTCTCTAGCTTCACAACACGTTGATAGTAGATTCCTGATCTCGCCTAGGCTCGTCGGAATGACGGATTCATTTTTTTAGAAAGAGCAGTGACCAATCCTAAAGCTTGCCATTCTGAATAGCGAGGAACGAGTGTGATTCAGAATCTACCAACAAAAAGTGCAGTGGCAGAGGAGTTTTCTCTGACTTCACTGCACGCTGATATTAAATTCCTGATTTTGCTTAGGCTCGTCGGAATGACGGATTCATTCGTTTCTAGAAAGAACCGAGGCCAACTCCAAAGCTTGCCATTCTGAATAGCGAGGAACGAGTGTGATTCAGAATCTACCAACAAAAAGTGCAGTGGCAGAGGGGATTTTCTCTGGCTTCACAGCTCATTGATATTAGATTCCTGATCTCGCTTAGACTCGTCGGAATTACGGATTCATTCGTTTTTAGAAAGAGCGGTGGCCAATCTCAAAAACTCGTCATTCTGAACAGCGAGGGACGAGTGTGATTCAGAATCTACCAACAAAAAGTGCTGTGGCAGAGGAGTTTTCTCTGGCTTCACGCATTTTGCTATTAGATTCCTGATCTCGCTTAGGCTCGTCGGAATGACGGATTCATTCGTTTTTTAGAAAGAACTGAGGCTAATCCCAAAGCTCGTCATTCTGAACAGCGAGGGACGAGCGTGATTCAGAATCTACCAACAAAAAGTGCAGTGGCAGAGGAGTTTTCTCTAGCTTCACAACACGTTGATAGTAGATTCCTGATCTCGCCTAGGCTCGTCGGAATGACGAGGTCTTTCTTCTCGCCTTAAACAATAAAGCTTGCGCCTTCTTCTGCACTCGATACGTTTTGGCGGATCACGCTAAACAAGCCTCGTCCCCAAGTTTGTTGGGTCGATTCGGTATCGAAATGAATCAACTCGCGACCAGTGGTGTCGCTTAAGTTGTTCAGTTCGCCCGTTTGGCAATCAAGGCGAATCAAATCACCGTTGCGCACCAAACCAATCGCGCCACCACGAATGGCTTCTGGAGAAACGTGAATCGCAGACGGAATTTTACCGGATGCACCAGATAAACGACCGTCCGTCACTAGCGCGACTTTAAAGCCCGCTTTTTGCACGTTCCCTAAAATTGGCATCAGCTTGTGCAGTTCAGGCATGCCATTTGCCGCTGGGCCGTTGTGTGTGACCACAACGATGCAGTCTTTGTTCAGCTCGCCACGTTTGTACGCGGCCTCCACTTCGTGTTGGCATTGGAATACGATCGCAGGTGCCACAATCACGCGTTGCTCTTCTTTCACCGCAGACACTTTCACCACGGCTTTGCCCAAGTTACCGTGAAGTACGCGAGTGCCGCCGGTGTTTTGGAAAGTGGCGTCTGGTTTGGCGATCACGTCACCGTCTTGGCTGCCTTGGCACGGTGTCCAAGTCAGTTGGCCATCGACAAGGCTCGGCAGCGTCATTTGGTCTTCAAATTCACCAAACACGGGTTTCACATCGCGATGCAAAAGCTCGGATTGGTTCAAGCGGTGCAATAACGCGGGCACGCCCCCCGCGTCTTGGAACGCGTTCATATCGGCTGGGCCGTTCGGGTAAACGCGAGCTAACAAAGGAACCACATCCGACAGATCGCTGATGTCTTGCCACGTGAGCAAGATGCCAGCAGCACGCGCCACGGCGATCATATGAATGGTGTGATTGGTACTGCCGCCAGATGCGAGTAGAGCGATGATGCCGTTGACCAAGCTCTTTTCTGTGACCACTTCTGCCAACGGACGGAAGTGTGCAGAACCCGCCGTCATTGAGGCGATTTTCAGAGCCGCGTGATCGGTTAACGCTTTACGCAGTTGGGTATGGGGATGGATGAATGCCGAACCTGGCAGCATCAAGCCCATGGCTTCGAACACCAACTGGTTGGTGTTGGCTGTGCCGTAAAACGTACACGTCCCCGCAGAGTGGTAAGCGCGACACTCCATATCCAGCAGAGCGTCTTTGCCGACTTCACCCGCTGCGTATTTTTGGCGCACGTCGACTTTCTCTTCGTTGCTGATGCCTGTTGCCATCAGACCCGCTGGTACAAACGCAGTCGGTAGGTGCGCGTAAGACAGCGCGCCCATCAGTTGCCCCGGGGCGATTTTGTCACAGATGCCAAGCAGTAATGTGGCATCAAAGACATTGTGGCTCAAAGACAACGCCGTTGATTGCGCAATTAAGTCACGCGAAAACAGCGACATATCCATGCCTGCTTGACCTTGAGTCACCCCATCGCACATCGCTGGCACACAACCTGCGACTTGCGCTGTATGGCCGTAGTCCGCCAGTACTTGTTTGATTTGCGCTGGATAGTCTTGGTACGGCTGGTGGGCGCTCAACATGTCGTTGTAGGCGCTGATCAGCGCGAGATTGGCATGAGTAAAATCGAGAATATTTTTCTTTTCAGAAGAGCAAGAAGCGGCGACTGCATGGGCTAAGTTACCACAAGATAAACCAACACGGCCTTTGCCAGCTTCGGCTTGCACTTCGGTGCGAGCAAGAAAGGCAGCGCGCGCTTCGCGGCTGCGCTCGGTCAAGCGTTGTGTGACCTCAATAACAACAGAGTGAGTCATTACGCCACCTCGATCGCTTGCATTTTGATTAGCTCAGTAGCAGAGCGTTCCACCACGTCGCTGATGTCTCCGTCGATACTGACGATCAGAGTTTGAGGCTCGTTGTCTGGGCGCTCTAGTGTCTCGAATTGGCTCTTCACCATGTTTTCTTTCATGAAGTGGCCTTTGCGCATACGCATGCGATTAAGGATCAACTCCCTATCGCCATCAAGGAACAGGAAGGTCACGTTGTCGTTGCCTTCGCGGATCTGATCGCGGTAAATCTTTTTCAGTGCTGAACAGACAATAATGCCGTGTTCGTTTTTGCTTTCTAGGCTGTACGCCGCATCACGAATGCGTTCTAGCCATGGCTTGCGATCATCATCGTTCAGAGGCTGGCCCGATGCCATTTTCTGAATGTTCGCTCGTGGATGAAGATCATCACCATCAATGAATTTACGCCCTAGCTTTTTCGCTAGATGCTCACCAATTGTGCTTTTACCACTAGCACAAACGCCCATAACGATGACACTACTACCAGCCATAACTTATCCTCATAACCAAATTTGCGCGTGATCTCAATTTTTGAATTCACTTTAAAATATGGGTTTATCTTATTCATGTTATCGGTAACATGTTACCGGTAACTGAAATAAATGTGAACCATAACACAAACAATAATTCTTAAAGGTGAACCTATGGAGCAATTAACCCAAGCCCCAGATCCTACGTTCCTACTGACGATTGCAGGCCTTGCCATTGCAGCGTTACTCGTTCTGATCATTAAACTGAAAGTCCATGCTTTTGCTTCCCTTACTATGGTGAGTTTAGGCACAGCACTCGCCACTGGCGTTCCTTCTGAGAAAGTCGTATCGACCATGATGGGCGGCTTCGGCGGCACACTGGCTTCCGTAGCATTGCTGGTTGGTCTTGGTGCGATGATCGGTAAAATTCTTGAAGTGACTGGCGGTGCGAAAGTGCTGGCAGACACTTTGATTGGTCGCTTTGGTAAAGAGCGCGCACCATTTGCTTTGGGCGTCGCTTCATTACTGTTTGGCTTCCCAATCTTCTTCGATGCTGGCCTTGTAGTGATGATGCCAATCATCCTCAGTGTGGCGGCTCGTTTTGGTGGCTCACCAATTAAATACGCGTTGCCTGCAGCTGGTGCTTTTGCGGTTATGCACGCGTTTGTTCCACCACATCCAGGTCCGGTTGCAGCGGCCGAATTCCTTGGCGCAAACATCGGTCTGTTATTGGTGGTGGGTATTCTGGTAGCTATTCCAACTTGGTACCTTGGCGCTTACCTATTTGGTTTGTACGCGGGCAAAAAATTCGATATCCCACTATCTAAAGCCTTCTTTAATGGCGAAGCGATGGTGGATGAGCGCAACGCACCAAAATTTGGCACGGTTATGACCATCCTTGTGCTGCCAGTCCTGCTAATCTGTTTGGATACGGTATTGAACACACTGGCGGTTGCGGGTGTGATTGATGGTAAAACGGCACTGGTTGAGTTCCTACGTATGCTAGGTAAAACCCCAGTTGCGTTGCTGATCACTTTGATTGTCTGTCTGGCTGTGTTTGCCAAAGACTACGGCATGGCAAAACTAGAAAAATTATGTGGTGAGTCATTGGCTCCTATCTGTGGTGTTATCCTAGTAACGGGTGCAGGTGGCATGTTTGGCGGCGTACTGCGCTCAAGCGGTATTGGTGATGCACTGGCTGACGTTCTTACAGACACAGGTATGCCTGTGATTGTGGCGGCGTTTGTGATTTCAACTTGTCTGCGTGTTGCTCAAGGCTCGGCAACCGTAGCGCTAACCACTACGGCGGCTCTTATCGCGCCAGTAGTGGCAGCATCAACAGGTTTGAGTGAACTCGACCTTTGCTTTATCGTAATCGCGATTGCGGGTGGTGCAACGGTACTGTCTCACTTCAATGACTCTGGTTTCTGGTTGGTATCTCGTCTGCTTGAGATGGATGAGAAAACCACATTAAAAACTTGGACGGTAATGGAAACGTTACTTGGCGGTATCGCGTTTATTATCGTCGCAACATTAAGCTTTATTCTTTAGAGGTTCCCCATGACAACACTTGAACAACGATTAAGAGAAATCAAAATCGTCCCAGTTATCGCAATCAACGACGTAGCACACGCTCTGCCACTGGCAAAAGTGTTGGTAGAAAACGGTTTACCATGTGCGGAAGTGACATTCCGCACCGAAGCGGCGGCGGAGTCGATTCGCATCATGCGTGAAGCGTACCCAGAACTGTTGATTGGCGCGGGCACCGTTCTGACCACAGAACAAGTGGATATCGCAATCGAAGCGGGCGTGGACTTTATCGTTAGCCCAGGCTTCAACCCAACCACAGTGAAATACTGTCAGCAACGTGGTGTGACTATCGTACCGGGTGTAAACAACCCAAGCTTGGTTGAGCAAGCGATGGAAATGGGTCTGCGTACGTTGAAGTTCTTCCCTGCTGAGCCATCAGGCGGCGTAAACATGCTGAAAGCACTGACGGCGGTTTACCCTGTGGAATTCATGCCGACAGGTGGCGTAAGCCCATCCAACGTGGAAGATTACCTAGCGCTGAAATCGGTTGTGGCTTGTGGCGGTACTTGGATGGTGCCAACCGCAATGATGGACAACGGCGATTGGGAAGGCATTGCTGAATTGGTGCGCGCAGTTAAGTAAAACGCACAAACGGCTCCGAAATACCCCCGAACGTTAGAAAACGTGATACGAAAAAGGGTCATCAAGTTACTTGATGACCCTTTTGCTTTTTGGAATGAAACGGCTTTAGAAGTGATGCTTCATAAAGCGCTTAATAAAGCGAATGAAATCTGCTTCGGCTAGCTTCGCGCACTTCAATGTTTGGGCGTGAGACAATTCTACATCTCCCAAGCCTTCTGCCATGTTGGTGATCGCACACACTGCCAATACGGGTAAGCCGCAATGCGCCGCAGAAATCACTTCTGGCACGACCGACATGCCCACTACATCACCACCGATGATTTGCATCATGCGGATTTCGGCTGCGGTCTCAAAGTTGGGGCCTGTGTAAGAGACAAACACGCCTTCATTGAGGTGAATGCCATTGGCTTTGCCGACTTCAAACGCTTCTGCGCGCAGGGCTTTGTCGTACGCATTGGCGAGGCTGAAGAACCTCGGGCCGTACTCTTCATCATTCGGACCGATCATTGGCGATTCAGGCATGGTATTGATGTGGTCATGAAATACCACCAGAGAACCGACGTCGATGCGTTCAGGGCGAAGTGAGCCTGCCGCGTTGGTGACGAGCAGAAACTCACAGCCCAGCTTTTTAAAGGTGCGTACGGGCGTGGTCATGACCTTCATTGAGCCGTGTTCGTAGTAGTGACCGCGACCTTTCATGCACACTACGTCTACGCCGCCCATGGTGCCAAGTACCAACTCACCAGAGTGGCCTTGCACGGTGCTAACCGGAAAGCCTTCGAGCTCTTCGTATGGAATGACCACTTTGTCTTGTAGCTCGTCTGCCAATACGCCTAAGCCAGAGCCTAAAATAAACGCCGCTTTAGGTTGGAAGTTTGGTTTGCGTTCGCGAATGGTTTGTAGCGCGCCGATTACTGGATCGTGATTCATGTTAGTCACCTTCTGGTTGTGTGTTGATTCCATTGTGTGACTTTCTGCGCTGGTTATCTTTGCTTTATTCTCTACTATCATCCTTAAAAAGAGGATGATGAAATTTGCTAGGACTCAATGCATGAAGTCAGAACCATTTGAGCGCGTGACGCTGAAGATGCTGCGTTACTTTTACGAGGTCGCACAAACCAAGCATTTCACTAAGGCGGCTGAGAATCTCAATATCACCAATTCGCCGTTGAGCAATCGCATCAAAGAGTTGGAAGAGGTGCTTAACGTCAAACTGTTTGAGCGTGATTCAAGAAACGTCATGCTGACGGAGGCCGGACGATTGTTGGAGTCCAAATGCCAACTGATTTTTCAGACCTTGGATGTCTCGCTCAATCAAGTGCAGCAAGTGGGCTTGAACCAGAGAAACATTTTGCGAGTTGGTGTGGTAAGTAGCGCATTTTGGGGCGGATTTGATCGTCTGTTACAGCGCTTCCATGCTGAGCATGACACTTATCACGCCGACATTTTTGACCTTAACCCAGAGACGCAAAAGAAGCACCTTAGCGAGAAGAAAATCGATGTGGGCATTGTGCGTTTTGCTGATGCACTCAACATTTATCCGTATCAGTCGGTATCTTTGGGCAAAGATGTGTTTGTGGTGGCGGTGTCGGAGCAACATGAGTTAGCCAGCAAATCTTTGCTGCGGCTCCAAGATTTAAAGACGTGTGAGTTTGCGTTTATGAGTTTGGCGAATTCTGCCTCGGCAAACTTCATCATCAATGCCTGTCTGCAAGAAGGCTTTTCACCCCATATTGGCAAACAAGTGGTGGAGCCAAGCACTTTGATGGCGTATGTGGCAAACAGCAATACCGTGACGTTGGTGCCGTCGACGTTTTCTCAGCATCATTGGCATGGGATTCGTTTTATCAAGCTGAAAGAGTCACTGCGTGCAGACTTGTGTCTGATTCATGATGGTAAGCAGGAGAGTGCTATTAAAGCCGAGTTTATTCGCACATTATTAGAGAATGCGAGTTAAGCATGGGATAACAAAAAAGGTCATCCTAAGATGACCTTTTCAAATGATTCACTGAAATCAGTAATGAGATTAGCGCGTAATTAACGCATCGTTACGAACTCTTCAGAGCCCGTTGGGTGGATAGCCACAACAGAGTCGAAGTCTGCTTTGGTTGCGCCCATCTTCATTGCTACGCCGAAGCCTTGGATCATTTCATCTACCGTGAAACCGATGCCGTGCAGACCAACAACCGTTTCTTCTTCGCCCGCACATACAAGCTTCATCTTACATGGTTGACGGTGCTTAGTAACGGCGGTGTACATCGCCGTAAAGCCAGACGTGTAGACTTTGATATTGTCTTTGCCGTACTTCTCTTCCGCTTCTTGCGTCGTTAGACCGATAGTGCCGATTGGTGGGTGGCTAAATACCACAGTTGGTACCAAATCGTAGTCCATCTTCGCGTTTGGTTTGTTGTTGAAAAGACGCTCAGAAAGTTGACGACCCGCTTTCACTGCTACTGGTGTTAGTTCGATACCGCCTTCCATGATGTCACCCACACAGTAGATGCCTTTCACGTTAGTTTCTTGGTATTCGTCTACCTTGATGTAGCCTTTTTCGTTCGTTGCCACACCGGTTGACGCTAGGTTGATTGCGTCTGTCGCTGGGTGACGACCGATTGCCCAAATCAGTTGGTCAACGTTTTGGCTTTCACCGTTTTCTAGGTGCAGAGTTAGGCTGCCATCGGCTTCTTTTACCACTTCTTTTGGTACAGAGTGGGTGTGCAGTTTTGGACCTTCTGCGTCCATTACTTCAACCAACGTATCGATGATCATTGGATCGAAGCTACGTAGTGGTGACTCTTTACGTACGAACAGGTGCGTTTCTGTACCTAGCGCGTGCAGTACGCCAGCAATTTCAACTGCGATGTAGCCTGCGCCAACAACCGCAACGCGTTTTGGTTGCTCTGCTAGGTCGAAGAAGCCGTTTGAATCGATGCCGTATTCAGCGCCTGGAATGTTTGGAATAGTAGGACGACCACCAACCGCGATCAGGATGTGATCCGCAGTATAATGTTCACCGTTTACTTCTACGGTTTTCTCGTCAACAAACTTAGCAAAGCCTTTAATCACGTTTACTTTGTTGTTGCCAAGAACGCGATCGTAAGATTGGTGAATACGACCAATGTACGCCTGACGGCTCTCAACCAGTTTGCTCCAGTCGAAACCTTTCACGTCGACATCAAAACCGTAATCTTCTGCGTACAGGTTCATTGCTTCTGCGATTTGTGCGCCGTGCCACATCACTTTTTTCGGTACACAACCTACGTTTACACAGGTACCGCCAAGGTCTTGAGCTTCGATTAGCGCAACTTTCGCGCCGTACATCGCCGCACGGTTTGCAGATGCGATGCCGCCACTGCCGCCACCGATACAGATATAGTCAAAATGAGTCGCCATTACTTTCTCCAAGAGCTTATAAATTTTATCTGGTACATAGATAGATTGGGATGACCTTGTCCGAACTCAATGCCACCGTTATCCCACTATCATAAATCGAATTCGACTAATTCCTAAATGGGAAAAAGCGACAATACTTATGACAAATAGCGATGAGAGGCACAAAAAGAAGAATAAGCACGATTGGAGGAAGAAGGTGAGAGCATAAAAAAGCGCAACGAGAATGTCGTTGCGCTTGAAGATATCAGTACTGAAGTGCTTACTCTGGCACAATCCAGTCCACTTTCCAGTGGCCAGTTGCTGGTGCGATCGCGTCTTGCAGGAATGGCAGAATCTCTTTCATCTGGCTTTCCAGTTTCCATGGCGGGTTAATCACAATCATGCCGGATGCCGTCATGCCGCGCTCGTTGGTATCCGGTGCAACACCTAACTCGATTTGCAGAATTTTACGAATACCGAGTGCTTCCAAACCTTCGATCATATCTTCGATGTCGTGACGGTTTACCACTGGGTACCAAATCGCGTAGATACCGGTGGCCCAACGTTTATGGCTCTGATGAATCGCTCGCACCACATCGCGGTACTCTTTCGCGAGTTCGTATGGTGGGTCAATCAGCACCAAACCACGACGTTCTTGTGGCGGTAAGCTTGCTTTGAGGCGTTGGAATCCGTCCTCTTTGAAGATGCTCACTTGGCGATCACGATGGAATTCTTGCTCTAACAATGGGTGATCGGCTGGGTGCAACTCGGTCAGCACCATGCGATCTTGTGGGCGGATTTGCGCGCGCGCCACACGTGGTGAGCCTGGGTAGTAACGCAGCTTCTCGCCATTGTTGAGCACTTTAATGGCATCGATGTAGCTTTTGATGTCTTCGGGAATGCTTGGGTTATCCCAAATACGTGCGATGCCTTGTTTGTATTCGCCCGTTTTTTCAGACCATTCGTGAGTCAGATCGTAACGGCCCACACCCGAGTGGGTATCGTGATAAACGAATGGCTTATCTTTTTGTTTCAGCGCATCAAGAATGAGGCTTTGAACGATGTGTTTGACCACGTCGGCATGGTTGCCAGCGTGGAAGCTGTGGCGGTAACTTAACAAATTAAACTCTCGAAACACTCTTTGGTTGAGTGTGGTCTGTGATTTTCACTCTATGGCGGTATTATACTCAAGTAACTTAAAGATGTAGAACTTCCAATCAAATCTGTTCCTCTGATAAGGGGACGCTATTGAAATTTCTTTAAGTCACCCACACTTACTATTGGTAATCGAATTGAACTAGGTGAGTTTCTCGCACTCAAAAGGGTGTGAAATTTCATTTAGGTATAACAAGACTCAAGGACAGAGTAGCGCTGGTTGACTATATGATGGTCATCGCGGCATAGAGAAAGGGAACGGAGCTCCCCCAATCCATGTTGCTGGCTCGTCTGTACATTGAGTTGGCCTATCTACACAAAATAGACAGGCAATCACAGAGTCAAAACACAAAAGGAATTATTCATGTCTAATCCTCTTCTGACGTTTACGGACCTACCTCCGTTTTCTCAAATTAAACCAGAACACATCAAGCCTGCCGTTGAGCAAGCGATTGCTGACTGCCGAGCAAAAATCGATGAAGTTCTACAAGACAACGCTCACCCAACTTGGGACAGTGTGATTGCGCCAATTGAAGAAGCGGATGATCGCTTAAGCCGCATCTGGTCGCCAGTGGGTCACATGAACTCGGTAGTGAACAGCGAAGAGCTACGTGAAGCTTACGAAAGTTGCCTACCAATTTTGTCAGAGTACGGCACTTGGGTTGGTCAGCATAAAGGGTTGTACGAAGCGTACAAAACCATCAAAGCGAGCGAAGAATTTGCAACGTTAACTCGTGCCCAGCAGAAAACCATCACTGATGCACTGCGTGATTTCGAGTTATCAGGCATTGGTTTGCCATCCGATGAGCAGCACCGTTACGGCGAGATCAGCAAACGTATGTCTGAGCTGAGCTCTAAATTCTCTAACAATGTGCTGGATGC
>NZ_JAWOTT010000030.1:0-48038 GCF_033338995.1 Vibrio sp. Vb0304 | reverse complement strand
ATCATATATACCGTTTAACGTTGAAATTTCATTTTGTACATGCGCTTATCCGCTATGCTGATAAGAAAGTCAACATTGTCACTGTCTTTAGGGTATTGCGCTAAGCCCATGCTTGTTGAAAGTGTTGAGACTTTATCGGAGTTTAATATTTGTGCATCAAAGACGGTATTTATCTGCTCACGTACGTTCTCTTCATTGAGATATTCACCTTCAAGGATAACCGCGAACTCATCTCCTCCCATGCGATAAACAGTAAAATCATTGAGTGCCATAGAATTAAGCCGCCTAGCGATTTCCCGCAGTACAGTGTCGCCAACTTGGTGTCCGTGTGTGTCGTTGACTTCTTTAAAACCATTTAAATCTAGAATCCAGAGAGAAAAGGGCCTTTTTTCTTGAGTAAATTTGTTTAGGGTTATGAATAGTGCATTGCGGTTCCCTAGGTTCGTCAAAGGGTCGCTTAGCGCCAATTTTCTATGAAAATGGGATTCACGATAAAAGAAATAAGTTAGAGAGATAATCGACAAAACGAACGTCGCAAACAACATATATTGTGCTTGCATTAAGCGCTGGGTTTGACCTTTTTGTGCTTCATAAGCTTTACTGCTTAGACGGAAGTTTTGATTAACGAAGTCTATTAAGCCTAAATATAGTGTTTGAGTTGAACGATAAAATGCAGCAGCAGCTTGGCTGTCACCTGTTCTAGCTTCTACTAGTTGTTTTTCTAGCTCTTTGAACTCTTCAAAAAGATTAATGAAGTAAAGGTGCATGTTGTTCCGAGAAAAGAACTTATTGGCTTTCGTGCTACTGGTCAATAAGTCAAAGCGACTCCACGCTAACTCGTATTGAAGCTCTGCACCATCAATATTCAATACGTTTTCATCTAACCGTCTGGCCTCGCCGACAAGTTCTGATAGTTCTTTGGAGAGTTGGAATAAAAACCAAGTCGCTTGTTTTTGTTCGTTATTAAAATTTTGTGAGAGTGAACGTGTTTGCTGTAAAAGCACGACATTCGCGAGGAGCAAAGAAACGGCAAACACCACCAGCAGCATTTTGCTGGTGGTAGAATATTGCAATATTCTTTGTTTCTTAGAATAGGGTTCTGATAACTTCATTCTTATTATTTTTCTTTTATTTCATTTACTTGCCATACCATTTGCGCATGATATTTATTGTAGTTTAGCTCTGGATAGAGATTGATTGGATATATCACCCAGAAAGGGCCTTTATTCCTGACTTTTATGTAATTCTGATCTTGTTGATAAGCCAGTATTGGTTGATATCGAAGAATATCTTGTCGGGACAATGTCGAGTGATAGTCGTTTAAGCTGCTGATATCAACCTGCTCTGGTACCTTTCCGTAGACGTGTGTAAGAAGCGTGCTGAGTTTAACGCCTAAAAACTCTGACGAAGCAGGAAGCCAAGGCAATGTCATCGTGTAGCTAGTGGTAGGTAAAGCTTGGATCTCTTCCAGTTCCAGTATGACACTAGGCTGCTGGCTACTACTAAATACGATCGTATTTGCAGACAAGAATGGCGCAACAAAAAACAGACCTAGCGCGACTATCTTTTTCATCATATGCCCTTTTGAGTTTTATTCTTTTTTCTTAGCTAGGACAAAGGTGCTAGCGGTAATTTATTTATAATTATAGAGCCAACCGGATGAGATTTTATAATACGTTATGTTTCAAAAATAACTGTCGGTTTACGTCACGTCAAGGTTATTAAGTTGCTTCTTAATTAAAAGCTCAGAGTATTGGGATGATGGTAGAGTTTCGTAATGATTTCGCGGTATTTAATTGGTTTTTAGTGCAACTTTGTGTCATTTTTAATAAAGATACTGTGTCGGAAATGAGAATTTAATAAGGCGAGAAATGGATGTCGAATTTGCTCTTAAGTTACATTATTTTACATATTTAAATCATAGATATTCAGATATGTATTTGTTAGTACGTAAAGAAAATAAAGTCACCTAGTTTTGGTGACTTTATTTTTTATTTCATGAGCTTACTTAAATTAACTATGCAAACAAATATTTTGCATGGAAGTTGAGGTGCTCTTCAATAAAGCTTGAGATGAAGTAATAGCTATGGTCATAGCCAGGTTGCATTCTCAAGGTTAGGTTTGAATCGTGTATTTTTGCCGCAGCAATCAGCGCTTCCGGTCTAAGCTGCTCATTTAAGAAGCCATCAGCATCACCTTGATCAACCAAAATTGGTAATGGTGATTGTTGTTGTTTTAGAAGTTCACTTGCATCGTATTGCTTCCAGCTTTCAAGCTCCTTGCCTAAGTAAGCAGTAAAGGCTTTTTGTCCCCAAGGGCATTGCATTGGGTTACTGATTGGACTGAACGCTGAAATAGAACGGTACTGTTCTGAATTTTTCAGACCAATGGTGAGCGCTCCGTGGCCGCCCATACTGTGACCGGAAATTGACTTCACGTCAGAGACTGGGAAGTTACTTTCGATGATCGCAGGCAACTCCTCAGTCACATAGTCGTACATACAGTAATGCAGTGACCAAGGTGCTTGCGTCGCATTAAGGTAAAAGCCAGCTCCTTTTCCTAGGTCATAGCTTTCGTCGTCAGCGATACCTTCGCCTCTCGGACTTGTGTCTGGTGCAATGATCGCAATGCCAAGCTCGGCCGCCATACGAAATGCGCCCGCTTTCTGCATAAAGTTCTCATCGGTACACGTTAAACCAGAGAGCCAGTATAGCGCGGGTACGGGATTTGATTTCGTTGCGTTAGGTGGCAAGAATATCGCGAAGCGCATGGTGCAGTTTAGGGCATTGGATTCGTGTGTATATTGCTTGTGCCAACCGCCAAACACTTTGGCTTGGCTTACATTTTCAATGGTCATGAATAAACTCTCTAATTAGCAGAAGGAATTCAGGCTCCCCAAAAGGAGAGCCTGAGGCAGCATTATTGATCCATATGGATAACTGTTCGGATGCTCTTACCTTCATGCATCAGATCAAACGCTTTGTTGACGTCTGCTAATCCCATTGTGTGGGTAATGAACTCCTGTAAGCCGAATTCACCAGCCATGTAACGGTTTACGATTTCTGGAAGCTCAGAGCGACCTTTAACGCCACCGAAAGCGCTGCCACGCCATACACGACCAGTTACCAGTTGGAATGGACGAGTTGAGATCTCTTGACCTGCACCAGCAACACCAATGATGACTGACTCACCCCAACCTTTGTGACAGCACTCAAGTGCTTGGCGCATCACGTTTACGTTACCGATACATTCGAATGAGTAGTCAACACCACCGTCTGTCATTTCAACAATCACTTCTTGAATTGGCTTGTCGAATTTTTGTGGGTTGATGCAATCAGTTGCACCAAGTTGTTTCGCTAGGTCGAATTTGCTTTCGTTGATGTCTACACCGATGATGCGGCTGGCACCAGCCATGCGAGCACCGATGATTGCAGAAAGACCGATACCGCCTAGACCAAAGATTGCCACTGTGTCGCCTTTTTCAACTTTAGCTGTGTTTAATACCGCACCCATACCAGTGGTTACGCCACAACCTAGAAGACAAACTTCTTCAAGTGGTGCTTCTTTGTTTACTTTCGCTAGTGAGATTTCTGGAAGAACCGTGTACTCAGAGAAAGTAGAACAACCCATGTAGTGGAAGATAGTTTCGCCGTTGATAGAGAATCGGCTTGTGCCATCTGGCATTAGGCCTTTACCTTGCGTTTCACGAACGGCCTGACATAGGTTCGTTTTGCCAGATTTACAGAACTTACACTCACCACATTCAGCAGTGTAAAGTGGGATAACGTGGTCGCCAACTTCAACGCTTGTTACGCCTTCGCCAACCATTTCAACGATGCCGCCACCTTCGTGACCAAGGATTGAAGGGAAGATACCTTCTGGATCGTCACCTGATAGTGTGAATGCGTCAGTGTGACAAACACCAGTTGCTACGATGCGTACTAGCACTTCGCCGGCTTTTGGAAGTTGTACATCAACTTCTTCCATTTTAAGCGGCTCACCTGCAGCCCAAGCGACCATTGCTTTTGATTTTATGTGAGTTTGACCAGGTTTGATTTCAAGCGACATTGGATGTTTCCTTTATATTTTCAGTATATGGAGTGACGTAATAAGCGTAGTTAAGGTTTGCTTACCGCGCTGCGTCGTTTTGTTGGTGCTCATTTTAGGTGTTTCAGTAAAAATGATAATCCGTCCATTTTGAAAATGATTTTTACATATGCGTAATAATGATAAGGTGAGCATGTAAAAAGAGTGCTATGCCTCCTTAAAGCGGAAGGGAAATGGAAAAGGTGATTGACCTGAAGTTAGATAGAGGGGCTAAAGTAGAAAACAGTCAAACCATCAGCTAAGTAAGAGTCATTATGAATAAGACGGATCTGAGTGCCTATTTAACCAAGCTAGGCTTGCCTAGTGAATTGCCCGCCGATTTGGAGTCATTGCACAGAGTTCACGTGGCGCAGCATCGTTGCCTGCCGTTTGAGAATTTTGACATCGCATTGCAGCGAGGCGTTTCTGTTGAGATTGAAGATATTATTCAAAAAACCGTGTACCACTCTCGCGGTGGTTACTGCTTTGAATTAAATGGTTTAATGCTTGATGTGCTCAACACTCTTGGGTTTGAAGCGCGAAGTTTGCTAGGGCGTGTACATGTGTCTGGTACACCAACAGGTCGTAGTCATCAAATCACGTTAGTGACGTTAGAGGAACAAACATGGATTGTCGATGTGGGTTTTGGCTCCAATACCCCTCGAGCGCCATTGCCATTTATCCTTGACCAAGTGATTCAGACGGATTTACAAACCTTCCGTTTTGTCAAAGATGCTCAGTTTGGTTATTTCCTCCAAGTGCTTTCAACCGATGGAACGGACGTGTGGAACAATCTATACAGCTTTGACCTAGAGTTCGTGTGTGCTGGTGACATTGCATGTAGCAACTTCTTTACCTCGACTTCGCCTAATTCGCGTTTTACTAGCGCAAGAGTCGCTGCTAGAGCGACAGAAAGTGGGTTGGTGACGCTGCTTAACTACACACTCAGATGCACCAATCATGAAGAGCTAACAGAAATAGAGCTAGAGCCAGGTCAAACCTACCTGGATGCGTTGAAAGAATATTTTGGCATTGAGCTTGATGCGCAATACGACGATCTTCGTCCGTTACCTGACGCGTAAAGTTTTCCAGTTTTCAAAGCGTAGCGCGACGAGAACAATGTAATCACTATTTGTCTAGAAGAGGTCGACAGGAATACAGCATGGCGAATTGGGAAGGAGTCAGCGAGTTTGTTGCCGTAGCGGAAACTAACAGCTTTACAGCTGCCGCGGCTAAACTGAAAACGTCAGTGGCACAAATCAGTCGCCGCGTATCGGCACTTGAAGAGCGTCTTGCGGTCAAGTTACTGCATCGCACGACGCGAAAAGTTTCTCTGTCTGAAGCTGGACAGCTTTATTATCAGCAGTGCAAACATTTGGTCGAAGGGCTAGAACTGGCCGAGCTTGCCGTAACGCAAATGCAGACCGAACCGCGAGGTTTGCTGCGTGTGACAGCGCCTGTGACCTATGGGGAAATGAACCTCGCGCCGCTCTTGCATCAGTTTTTGGAGAAGTACCCGCGTGTGGACCTCGATTTAGTTCTGACCAATCAAAAACTGGATTTGATAGAGCAAGGGGTAGACGTGGCGATTCGTCTTGGCCGCCTGCAAGATTCCAGCATGATCGCAAAGCGTCTTTCGTCGCGTCAAAATTACGTGTGTGCTAGCCCTATGTATTTGGAGCGATTTGGCGAGCCTCACACATTATCCGAACTGGCTCGACATCAGTGCCTAGTTGGTTCGGTCGATTATTGGCATTTTAAGGAAAATAAACGCGATAAGTCTTTGCGCGTATCGGGGAGAATTAAATGCAATAGTGGTTTTGCGCTAATGGGCGCCGCCAAACGTGGTTTGGGTTTAGTGCAGTTGCCGGACTATTACGTTCAAGAAGCTCTAGATAACGGTGAGCTAGTCGAGGTACTGACCGATTACCGAGACGACCGTGAAGGCATTTGGGCACTGTATCCACAAAGCCGAAATTTATCGCCCAAAGTGAGGTTGTTGATCGACTTTTTAGCGCAGGAACTAGCGGATTAGAGTTTTCATGAACTTTAATACAACTGAAGTTGCTAAAACACCCGGTGATGCCGGGCGTTTTTATTAGGATGAGAGCTGGAATCGAAAAGACATGAATCACTATTGGTTGGATTCCGCGTCTTCACGTTTAATCACTTTGTGCCCATCTTCAGACACGCCTTGCTTCCAATAGCTGCTGATGTAGATATTCTCGCGATCGACTTCTTTTTCGTTGCGGAAATATTGGCGCAGCGCACGCATTGAATCGAACTCACACGCACACCATACCGAAGCGTTACCATCTAACCACTCGAGTTCGCGAACGCTATCAGCCAAGGTTTGCTGTTCGGTTAGCCAAATCAACTCCATACCGGCTGGCGTGTTTAGGGGTTGAATGTCGGCTGGAGACATCACGCTGATCACAGCGTAGCCTTTGGCCTCTTCTGGCAGCGTACGAATTTTCGCAGAAAGTGCTGGAAGTGCTGTCATATCGGCAGCCATGAAGAACCAATCCGCCTCAGTATTTAAGTTGGAGATGCTACCTGGCCCAACAATGCTGATCGTGTCGCCTTTTTGCGCGGCCATTGCCCAACGCGCTGCAAATCCGCATTGCAGATTTTGCGTTACGTGTCGGACGAAATCCACTTCGATTGAACTGGTTTCTGGATGAAAGCGTCGAATAGTGTAGGTGCGCATGATTGGTCGGTCGTCTTCTGACAGGATGCTCAGATCCGCGCCGCCCATATCGTTAAACAGTAATTTGATGTAACTGCCTTCGCAGTCACGAGGAAAGTGGCTCAGCGCCTCACCTTGCAAGGTAATGCGCTGCATGTTTGGAGTGATGGTTTCTGTGTCTGTGACAACAAGCGTTTTAGGTTGAGGCTTCTTTTTCATTGTTACTTTACTCGATAATTATTCTCTTTCTCATTTAAAGATTATCAAGTTCCCTAACAAGAGGGTAGCGTCTTTAAACAAATTTACACTGTGAATTAACGCCAAAGCCTCAAGAAAAATATTACCTCTATCCTTTCTCTAACCACGTAAAGTGAGTCGTTTTTTAACCATAAATGGACTTATATCATTGGAATCGTAGACAAAAGCAACAGCGCAGCCATACTGTAGTTGAACCCCTTAACGCGTTTATCGGTGGTCAACCAACGCTGCAATTGCATACCTGCCGCCGTCCAAAATGTCACCGATGGCAAGTTAGCTAAACAGAAGATACCGGCAATAAAAGTCAGTTCGAGCCAAGAACCGCCACTGGTGTATACCGTAATGGCCGTCAACGCCATCGACCAACCTTTTGGGTTCACCCATTGGAATGCAACAGCCCCTAAAAAAGACATCGGGCGAAAATCGTGTTTTGCTTCTGTTTTGTCGCTGGTGGCGATTTTGTACGTCAAGTACAGCAAATAACTCAAGCTCAATACTTTTAAAATCGAGTGGGTTAGCGGGTAGGCATGGAACAGGCTCATCAAGCCAATACCCACCAAAATTAGCATGGCACCAAAGCCGAAGGTAATGCCCAACATGTGTGGGATAGTGCGTTTAAAGCCGACATTTGCCCCTGAGGTCATCAACATAATGTTATTGGGACCCGGCGTAAAAGTGGAGACAAAAGCGAACAACGCCAAAGCGCCCAGTTGATGATATTCCATAGATTGTTCCTTGAATCAGTTCTCGATAAGTTGAGAACAACTATAAGTAGAACTGAGGTCAATATTGTGCTTTTATTTGATGATTAGAAACTAAATAAGCAATGAAACATCATCATGGATAGATTTGACGAAAGAATATTGCAAGTGCTCAAACGAGACGGAAGAATCTCCAATGTGGAGCTGTCGGAACGCGTTGGTTTATCTCCGTCTGCAACCTTACGCCGAGTGCAAGATTTAGAGCGTAAAGGCGTTATCAAAGGCTACCGAGCAGTACTGGATAATCAGCAACTTGGCGTGGGTTTTGTTGCTTATGTGTCGATTGGTTTGGCCTCGCACTCTAAGCAGGCGCAGTTGGGTTTCGAAGAGCATGTGCGTTTTGTAAACGAGGTGGTGGAATGTCACAACATCACTGGCGCGAACGAATATTTGCTGCGTGTGGAAACGCAAGATCTCGCCGCTTATAAAGCGTTTCACGCTGATGTGTTGGGTGAGTGCGAACACGTCAAGTCGATCACAACCATGGTGGTGATGGACACACCAAAAGACGAGCGCTAGCCAAACGAGAGTGACAGTTTTTGTGGCACACGAATTTGAAGTGACTCGAAAGAGTCAGTCGAGTATGAGAATGGTTCACAACAAATGCTGGAAAGCAGATGGCACTCTTACAATTTCCATATTTATTCTCACCTTCTAAATAATCCCATCCTGCTAGTTTTGCTTAAACCGCTTGTGTTTCAGAGCGGCGAGTCAGCAAAATTAAGGATGAACGATGAAATCACATGTAACACTTCCTCTTTTGAGCTTAAGCGCTGTTGCCGCATTGAGCTCATTTAACGTCAACGCCCACGGCTGGGTAGAATTTCCAAGTGCGCGTCAAAATACGTGTTATTTAGACGGTGGCTTTTGGACCAACGAGATCCCTAACCAAGCGTGTAAAGCGGCTTTTGATGAATCTGGCGCGTATCCGTTTGTGCAGCGTAGCGAAATTGCAGCAAACGTACCAAATTACCGAGATATGGAGCATGTGAAAGCCGTGGTTCGCGACGGTGAGCTATGTTCTGCTGGCGATACAGCTAAGAAAGGCTTGAACATTCCTTCTCCAAACTGGCAGCGCACCAATGTTACGCCAGATGCAAATAACCAGATTGAATTGGTGTTTTACGGCAAAGCGCCGCACAACCCATCGTACTGGGAATTCTATCTCACCAAGCCAACTTATGATGATTCAAAACCTCTTACTTGGAGTGATTTAGAGCTGATCGACACCGCAGGTGATGTGTATGTTGATGCGGAAAAACGCTACCGTATTCAGGTGACTTTCCCTGCTGATCGTTCGGGCGATGCGGTACTTTACACTCGTTGGCAGCGTATTGATGTCGCTGGGGAAGGTTTCTACAACTGTAGTGACATTACGTTAAACGGAACAGGCACGACGCCACCGACTGACCCTGTTGATCCAACCGAACCGGGCAATAATCTGACATCTCTAGGCTACTTTGTTCAGCAAGGTTTCGGACCAGTAGAAGCGGGTGACACCATCCGTTTCCGTACGTTTAATGCGACAGGCAATGAAATTGTCGATATTTCACTACCAATCAGTGCGAACAATACGGCGACTTGGGCGGCAGAAATAGCAGATCAATTTAACGCGCAGCAAACGGGCGATTGGTATGTGGGCATTTGGCATCAAGAGATGAGCCACTACATGTTCGATAGTAACAACGTGAATGCGAACCAAGTATTAGCGCCAAGTGCAGACTTCAGTTATGCGTTGTCACTGATCAAAGCGGATGTAACGCCACCAGTTGAACCAACCAACTTGTGGGACAAGACGGCCGTATACAACCAAGGTGATGTGGTGACGCACAACGGCAAAGAATGGACTGCCCAGTGGTGGACGTCTGGTGAGGAACCAGGCACAACAGGCCAATGGGGTGTATGGCGTTAAGCCATTTATTCGGGCCCTGAACAATAAAACCCTTCTCATGTGAGAAGGGTTTGTTTTTTAGCCTAAAACGACCACTTTGGTCGAGTGGTTGTCTTGAAAATCAGAGCACATATCGTTATTCGCTTGCTCTCCACTCGCTCCAGTTGAGCATCGCGTAGTCTGCCAGTTTGAGCATCGGAATGTCTTCGTGTGTATCACCGTAGGCATAAACAGACGCAAATTCGTCGAGCGAAAACGTGGCCCTAACGCGCGAGACTTTTCTTTCTAAACTGCAATCACCTTGTTGGTAAAAGCCACTCAGTTTTGGCTGTTCTGAGATCAGTTCACTGCACAACAAGTGGTAACCGTTCGCTTCACACCAAGGCTTGAGATACGCATTGAGTGATGCCGACACTACCACAATGGTATCGCCTCTGTGTTGATGCCACGCCAACCTTTCCATCGCTTCTGGCCTCAAGTACAGCGGGATCACTTCATGGGCAAACTGAGCGCCAATCGCTTCAATTTGCTGCGTTTCTTTCCCTGAAAATGCAATAAAACTGCTGAGTGGACGCATAACACGAGCGGGTAACACTCCGAGTTTGTACAGCGCATAAAATGGCATGATAGCGACCTTTCCTACTCGTTTGCGCAGGCCATAAGCAGAATAGTGGAGGAAAAGGCTAAACATATCCTCTCGGGTGATGGTGCCATCAAAATCAAACAGTGCCAGTGACGGCTTAGTAGTATCGAGCAAATTCAGCGCCTATTTTTTGGTTTAAGATCGTTTTGTATTTATTGATAAAACACCGCCAACCAGATGGTTTCTTGCGTTGGGTCAGTCCAGCTCACTTTGTGTTTGGTATGAGCGGGAATCGTAACGTGCTCGCCTGCCTCAAGTCGTTGCACGACACCTGATTCAAAAGTCAGCTCACCTGCTCCTTTAAGAACCAAGACCCATTCATGTTCTTCTTGATCGTACCAGCCACTTTCGGGAGAGGTTTGCCCCGTTGAGAGAATGCGTTCTATACGCAGGTTTTTGTGGGTCAGCAGGTCTTCGAACACTTCCTCGTCGAGGTTATTCGGTAAGTCTTTAAACAGGTTCATGGCCTTTCCTTAGAGAATGATCAGTCCAAAAGGCGCAAGCAATTGCTCTTGTTGCCAATCACAAATTTTAACACCAAACAGAGAAACGCGGCGAACATCCAGCCCGTCTAGTTCGACATGAGTCAGATCACACTGCTCAACGTTAAAGGTTCCCCATTGTTCTGGCGAGAATTCGCAGCGAGATAAATCCGAGCCTTTGAGAGTTGCCCCTGCGAGGTTCGCACCGTTCCAACGGTTTTCAAAGAGGTCACATTTTTCTAGTAACACTCGCTCGAAGTTACAGTAGGTGAGGTTGCAGCCAGTAATAAAAGCAGAACAGAAAAACATGGTGTTACTGACGCGATTAGCAAAGTTCGCACCTTGGAAGTTTGCCCCTTTGAGATCGCACTTACGTAGCTCCAAGCCCATACAATTTGCGCCGTTAAACAGGCTCATCGCCAACATGCAGTTCGTAAAGCTAGCGTCTTTTAAGTTCGCGAAGCGAAAACTACACCCTTCTAGCGCTTTGGATTCGATAAAGCGACAGTCGATGAACTTAGCATCGCGCAGATCGGCATGGTCGAAACAGCACATATAAAAGTGGCAGTTTTTAAAGGTAGCATTCTGAAAATCGTGATGAGAAAAGTTTTCTCGTTCAAAAATGAGATCGGTTTTTAACATGTCTTCTCCTTAGTTGCGAGCAGACTAGCACTCCAAGTGACTGATTTTCCAGAAAAATAACTTCTTGTATTTCAGTGTTTTACAAACCCCTCAAATCGCGATTTTAAGGGGTCAAACGAGCTTTTTAAGTGGGTTGTTTTTTGAAAATAGAAGACGTAGAGGACGAAAAAAGTTTTTGCTGGCTACGAGCCTTAACGAGAGGATTCGCATTTATGGGTATGCATGGCAACTCACACGCACAGTTTGCATTACAGAATTGTATCCTATTTGCATAATTTGTTGATCAATATGGCGTTTCTCCATACAAAAAACCTATATTTTTCACAAATTGATTTCCATCAAAATAGTAGGGTTTCTATGTGCTAGATTGCGCACAGCTCAAAAAGATATAGATACCCGTGTGCTTCAAGGCGCTGAGTTTACTTGAAATCTCAGATCAGTTAGCAGGCACCCCTTTGGGTACGACATAACGAAGCCCTACGAAAGGAAATAAAAATGAAAAAAACAATCTGCAGTCTAGCAGTGGTTGCTGCACTCGTGTCACCAAGTGTTTTCGCTCATAAACAAGGTGACTTCGTTCTTCGTGTTGGTGCGGCGTCTGTCGTTCCAAATGACAGCAGTGATAAGATTCTTGGTTCTCAAGAAGAGTTAGAAGTTGACTCAAATACGCAGCTTGGTTTGACGTTTGGCTACATGTTTACAGACAACATCAGTTTAGAGCTTCTAGCAGCAACACCATTCAGCCACGATATTTCAACAGACTTGTTAGGTCTTGGTGATATCGCGGACACCAAACACCTTCCACCAACGCTTATGGTGCAGTACTACTTTGGCGAGCCACAAAGTAAGTTCCGTCCATACGTGGGTGCAGGTCTCAACTACACCATGTTCTTTGATGAGGGCTTCAATAGCACGGGTAAAGGCGCTGGTCTTTCAGATCTTAAGTTGGATGATTCATTCGGTCTAGCAGCGAATATTGGTGTGGACTACATGATCAACGATCAATGGTTCCTCAACGCTGCTGCGTGGTACGCAAACATTGAAACAGAAGCAACTTACAAAGCAGGTGGAGAGAAGCAAAAAACCGACGTCAAAATTAACCCTTGGGTATTTATGATCAGCGGCGGTTACAAGTTCTAAGAAAAACCAGTAGTTACACGCACATTACTATTATTGGCATGACTTTGGGGGCGGTTACGGGGACTGCCCCTCTTTTTTATCCTCGTTTTGATTGCACATCATTTACTCAACTTAGCAACATGCAAAATTGGATCTTTACCTTGCAGATCATTTTATTGTCCGAAGATCGAAAAGTCCTACACTGATCACATAATTGAACAAGTGGACAATATAAATGAGCGACGACATCGCGAAGCATTCTTCCGCCAGATCTAAGCTGGTAAAAACTCTTTTCTTCACTCTCTGTGTTATTGCATTTAGTGCGATGTATTGGTCTTGGCAGTATTCTGACAGTCATCCAAGCACGGAAGATGCCTACGTTAGGGCAAAAATTTTGTCGGTAGCGCCTCAGGTAAAAGGCCAAGTGGTTTCCGCGGATGTCAAAGACTTCCAATCTGTTAACAAAGGTGACCTACTGCTGAAGATAGATTCACGCCCATATTTGTTGGCAGTGAAGCAAGCAAAAGCGGCATACCAATTGGCGGTCCAGCAACATGACGTTGCCGATAAGCAGGTAACTGAAGCTGTTGCGGGCTTAGATGCGGCGCGCTCTAACCTGATAGAAGCGCAAGTGGAGTACAAACGTACGGATTCCTTGGTGAAACGCAAACTGGCGTCGAACCAAGATTTAGATACGGCAAAAAACAAACTAGCCAATGCCCAAGCGAGCCTGGAGCAAGCGCGCGCGACGGTAGAAAAAGCCATTGCGAACCGTGGTGAAGAAGGCGCAGAGGCTGCGGTTGTTCAACAAGCGGGAGCACAGTTAGCGCAAGCAGAGCTGAACTTGAGCTACACCGACATTACGTCACCAGTGGATGGCATTGCCGGTGAGATCAATACGCACGTAGGCTCGGTCGTTAGCGTGGGTCAAACGTTGTTCCCTGTGATTTTAAAAGACAGCTATTGGGTACGCGCGAACTTTAAAGAAACCGATCTTACTCATATTAAACCTGGCATGCATGCGGATGTGGTGATTGATATGTACCCAGACGTGGTGTGGAAAGCAACGGTAGAACAACTATCGCCTGCGAGTGGTACATCGTTCTCCTTGATGCCACCAGAAAACGCAACGGGTAACTGGGTTAAAATCAAACAGCGTTTCCCTGTACGTTTGGCATTAGAAGTACCGGCCGATGCGCCGCAACTTCGCGTGGGTGCGAGCTCAGAAGTCACCATTGATTTGCAAAGTAGCGTGCAATGAGCCATCAAATTACGGCAGACAAACGGGGGATTGCCACCGTCGCCGTGATGCTTTCTGCCATCATGGTGTTAATCGATATGACCGTTGCGAACGTGTCGCTATCGCACATGATGGGCGCGTTGGGCGCAACGGCAGACCAAATTACGTGGGTGTTGACGGGTTACAGCATGGCGGAAGCGATCTTCATTCCGATGACCAGTTTCTGGGTGTCGCGTTTTGGTGAACGCAAAGTCATGTTGGTTGCTGTGATCGGTTTTGTGATTGCCAGTGCGCTTTGTGGGCAAGCACAGTCTCTTGAAGAGATGGTGCTATTTCGCATTATCCAAGGCGCTTTCGGCGCGTCGGTGATTCCATTGGCGCAGTCGACGTTAGTGCAGATTTATCCGTATGAGCAAAAAGGCAAAGCGATGGCGATTTTCTCCATCGGCATTTTGCTTGGTCCTATTTTGGGCCCAGTTGTGGGTGGTGTGATCACCGACAACATTAACTGGCGCTGGATTTTTTACATCAACTTGCCATTCGGTTTGATCTGTACCTCTTTGATTTATCGCTATATCCATATCGACAGCAAATCCAAACCTAACTTTGACTGGTGGATCATCGGTTACATGGCGTTAGGTGTGGGCGCGTTGCAGTTTGTGTTGGATAAAGGGAATGAAGACGACTGGCTCGACTCACGTATGATTCAGACGGCGATATTGCTCGCAGTCATGGGATTGGTGATGTGGATATATCGCAGTTGGAAAACCAAAAGTCCAATAGCGCCATTGTGGCTACTGAAAGACCGAAACCTTATGGTCTCGTCATTGATGATTGCCGTGGTGTCGATGGCGATGTTTGGTCTGACGACTCAACAACCAATGCTGTTGGAAAGCTTGCTGGATTATCCGGTCTCAACCACTGGCTTATTAATGGCACCTCGTGGGTTGGCGTCAGCGGCGATGTTGATTTTGGTGATTAAGCTCAATCCGCAATTCGATCCCAGAATCAAAATAGTCTTTGGCTTGAGCTGCATCGGGATTGGTAGCTATTTGATGACGCAGTACTCACTGCAGATCGATACATTTTGGATTGTGATGCCGAGTATGATTCAGGGGATGGGGCTTGGTTTAACTTTCTCGACGCTATCCACCTTGGCGTATTTAACGATTCCGAAAGAGCAATCTGTTGCGGCGGCGAGTATTTACAATCTGTTCCGTACCATTGGTAGTTCGTTTGGTATCTCTATCGCAACCACGTTCCAATATCGTGATAGTCAGCAGCAATGGCATGCGCTGGGAGAGGGTATTAATCCTTATAATCCTAACTTGCATGACTGGGCGGCCAATCAGGGGCTTTCTATTACCGACCCGGTTGCGTTAGACCAATACCAACAGATGTTGCAGCAGCAATCGCAAATGGTCGCGTTTGTGCACACCTTCCAGCTTGTGGGAGTGATGTTCGTGATCATGATGCCGATGCTGGTTTTCATTCGGTCGCGTGAATAACATGAAGTTCCGGTGAATAGTGTAAGAGAACGCCTCTCAAGTTGTGTCAGCTTGAGAGGCGTTTTTTATTGGACAGTGCCAGTGAAAGAAGGACGTTTACTCAAATGTCACTTCGTCAAAATGCGGATTGGTTTTGAGCGCGCGCATTGCGACTAATTGTTCAGTCGGGAAGGCGGTGTGCTCACCATCCATATCTAAAAACAAGCACTCTTGTCGCTGCATGTCGTAGCCTGTGTCGAACGCGTTGCCCTGATGAGTTTCACCATTTTTTAGTGTGATCTCGATAGGGAGCTTAAACATACAGGCGATTTCAATAAAATCGTATTGGCTGCAAGTCACCATAGCTTTCTCCTTTCAAACCGACGCAGTATTCAGAAGGTTTGAGAACCGCTTCCTTAATATAGAAAACGTTTGATTGAAACTGAATCTTCATCTTACACCTCATTTTGGTCACGAAATAGACATACACGCACGTTTTAATAAACCTACTGTTGAGCGTTCGCAAGCGAGACAAAACTACGATATGTCTGAAACGATACTTAAGCGCACATACCTAACGAGTGAACAAAAGACACAAAAGCCAAGTTCACTGATTTCCCCTCAAACCTACCATGCGCAGTTGGCGCACCGTGTTCACCACTCGCCTCAATTTGAAAACGGCCGCGTTAAAAACGAGATGCCAAATATCCCTAGCCCGCAATCATTCTGGCAGGTGTGTTGGAGCTATCTTGGTGGTAGAACGCCATTGAGTCCTAACGAACATCTGCCACATTTCCCAATTCAACCTACGCAGTTTGCGCAGAGAAGTGAATCGATGCGCGTTACTTGGCTGGGCCATTCCACCATGCTGGTGGAGGTCGATGGCATTCGAATTCTGACTGATCCGGTATTTGATTACGCTTCTCCGTTCATCGCAAAAGCGTGGTTTGAACGCAATATTCCCAATACCCATGCCAGAGATTGTTTGCCGATTCCTGAAATGATCGTGATTTCGCACGATCATTACGACCACTTAGAAGCATCGACCATACGTTTCTACGCTGATAAATCCGTGACGTTTTATGTGCCCTTAGGGGTTGGCAAGCATCTGATAAAGTGGGGCGTTTGCGCAGACAACATCGTGGAATTCGATTGGTGGGATAGCGTGCACTATGCCGGAATCGAACTGATTTGTACGCCCGCTAACCATAATTCTGGTCGTACTTATTTCGATAAAAACTCGACCTTGTGGGCTTCTTGGGTCATCAAAGGTAAAGAAGAGACGCTCTATTTTAGTGGCGATTCAGCTTACGATTCGCACTTTTCCGAGATCGCAAAGCGATGTGGGTCAATCGACATTGCTTGTTTGGAAGTGGCTGCCGATGTGAAAGGCCAAGGTTATCCGGTCGAAAACTGGGGGCACATGCAGGCTCACCATACCGTGCAAGCGTTTCGCGATTTAAATGCGAAAAAACTGCTGCCAGTACATTGGGCTACATACGAGCTGTTTACTCACCGCTGGGACGAACCGATTTTAGATTTGCTTGCCCATTGTCAAAAAGAACATATAACGCTGCTGACGCCAATGCCGGGGGAGAGTTTTTACGTTCATAAAAAACAGATAAATAAACAATGGTGGCGAGAAAAAGAAACAGGTGAGCCAGCTAGAATTTTGACTTAATAATATGTTCTTACTTCAATAATTATTTTAGAAGTTAACCTTGTTATTTTCAGAATATAACAAGGTTTTTACTCGCTTACTCATCAATCACTTGAGGTTTTAACTCGACGACATTTCCTTCCGGATCATGAATATAGAGTGAGCGACCGAATCCTTGTGCTCCGTAGCGTTTCGCAAACTCTTCGGTTTCAATGCCGTTCGAACGCAGATATTCCAGTAATTCATCCTCGGAAAAAGGCGCCAATTGCAGGCAAAAATGGTCAATATTACGACCATTTTGAACTGGTGGCTTACCGCCGAGTTGGCCTAATTCGCTGTCTACCGTCACCACATCAATCAATGCGTTACCTGCCCTAAGTTGAGTTAAACCAAGTTCCGTTACTTCGCGTTCGACAGGGCAGCCCAAAATGTCTCGATAGAAATGCAACATAGCATCGAGGTTACAGGTCCTTAAAACAACATGATCAAGCGCTTTGATGGCGATTGGATTTTTGGTGGGCATACTTCACTCCTTTTTGCATTGTGTTGAGGTAAGTATAAAGTGACCTTAAAAGTGGTGAGAGAAATGATCAAATTCCAGATGTTTTTTTGCTAGAGCGAGTGCAGAAACACTGCAACTCAAAGCAAACAAAAAAAGGCTAGCGTATTGCTAGCCTTTTGGAATATGGATGGGGCTATTACTCGTAATCAGAAGCGTAAGTTTCTTCGTAAGTGTGTGAGTAAAGCTCGAATAGGTTGCCGAATGGGTCTTCTAGGTAAACCATTTTCGCAGGCTTATTATCGTCTTCTGGGTGGTAACGCATGATGTCCATGCGAACTTTGCCACCTAGTGCTTCGGTGCGTTTGATAGCACCTTCAAAATCGTCTGTCTGCAAACAGAAATGGAAGATACCGATGCGAGAAAAATCCACTTCATGGCGCTCTTGACGCTCTTTCATTTCGAATAACTCAAGGCCGATGCCATCACTTGTCACAAGGTGCGCAATGTTGAAGCCTTTAAAGCCTTCCCCAAAGACCGCAATACACATTCTGCCAATTGCCGTTTCGCGTTCTTCAATCACTTTCGTGTTGCCCATAACGACTTTTAGACCTAGCGCTTGCGTGTAAAACTCAACCGCTTTGTCCATATCTCCGACCATAATACCGACATGATTCATTTTCATTTGTTTGCTCCCAACATGTGTGTTTGAACGTTGTCTTGTTTCGATGTGGGAGAGTATATGGCGTGATGTTGATTACATGAAATTATCATAAATTATAAAAATGATAATTTTATTTAATGCTATGCGTGTTGGGATTGAGTTAGTGAGCTAAGGCCTCAACAGCTTGCCTCACCGAGGTGAAATGAATCTTGATAATGCACCGTTGCGCGAGGCTGAATTCATGCGATTGGATTAATGACGTAACCTCTTCTACGGACAGCGTTCGTTCTTTTGGGTGTAAAAGAGTGGTGTTCGAACCATTGTTTTTCAATTCGAACGTGTTGCCATTTGAGTCAATAACGTAATCATCTTGCCCAAAAATGAGGGCTTCGCATTCAGAGTCTAAGTCGGACTGGGAATGCGTATAGATCAGCTCATCGTCGCCGTCTAGTTTTAGCAAGCATGGCCAACATATTGCGTGGTCTCTCATGGTTAACTCATTATTCATTGTTATTTAGAAACTTGACCCAGGTTGTTGCAAAAACGCTAACTCTTCGGGAGTGCTCTTTCTTCCCAATATCGCATTGCGATGAGGATAGCGCCCAAACTGGTCGATGATGGCTTTGTGTTTTAGCTCAAAATCGTAGTTATTTTCAAGCCCTGATGCGCGAAACAATTTTTCAGCTTGGACATGAATGAGGCGAGATTCGCTGTGCATAAACGGCATGTACAAAAAGCTTAGCTGCTCAGGCGCTAATTCTTTGTCGTAACCTAACCGAATTGCCTCTTGAGCCAATGCTAATGCGAGTGGGTCTTGTGCAAACGCTTTTGGGGTGTTGCGATACACATTACGTGAAAACTGGTCGAGGACGATGATTTCGGCCAATCGTCCTTGTGCGCTGTTACGCCAATTAAACAGTTCACAACGAGCGGCTTGTTCTAATACCGAGGCAAATCGCGATGCAATACACTTGTCCAGTTCTGGGTTGTTTTCAAACCAATTTTGGGGCGATAGCTCCTCGAACCAAAATTTGATGACTTCTTGGTACATGGATCTTCCTTCTTATTGCATTAGCTAAAGAATAAAAAGCCAGAAGGCGAGCTCCTGGCTTTCTGCGTGTTATCGACCGTAAGCCTCTACGATGTAACGTTCAAAATCGTCACACATTTGTTCGTCAGAGATGGCGTTGCTTGCCAGCTCTTTACTGCCGTCGACGACTTTAATCGCGGCGTTCAGTGAAGCGACTGATGCTCGCTCTCGCGTCGCAAGTGAGTCGATTTTCTTCTGCTGCACTTCCCATGCCTGTTCTGGCGACAGGTTACACACGTCTGCAAGGTATTTGGCATTGAAGCCTTCGCCAGTCAGGCTGACAATGGTTTCGTTGTGCGACAAGTGATTGCCTGCGTGCCAGTAGTGTTTTGCCAGCAGTGGGCCAATTTCTGGGTTATCCGTCAGGTAACCAAACTTCTCAAGGAAGTATGCACGGGTCTGATACACCGCCATGTGCGCGAGTAGATAACCTTGATACGCACAAGCCGCTTCGTCGGATAGCAAATGTGGAATCGCCATCAGTGGGCGAGGGCTGCATTCCAAACCAAGGATCTGTTTTTCACAATCGCGAGCGAGCTTAGTGATGCGCTCTGGCGTTAACTCGTCATCGCTCAATTGATACAACGCGCGCTCAAAATATGGCACAACCAAGATGCTACGTTCTTCATAAGCTTTGAATGGCTGACGGCTGTTGATCATTGCTTGAATAATCTCATCAGGCACAGAATTCCCTTCATCATCCAGTGCGTACTGTTTTAGCCAATCGGCATCGGTTAACAGGCTATCACAGAACATCGACTGAGTTTCTGCATAAGCCATTGACGTCGGCGCAAACTCCTGCGAGAAACAAGGCGCGTTCATTTTTACGTTCGCAAAGTGTGCTGCGTGGCCGCCTTCGTGGAACAGCGTGTTAATGCCATCGTAGCCGCTGCCCACTTGGTCTGGTTTGGCATTACTGGTGAAGTTCACCTGCGCTGCGACCCACTCGCCTTGATTATAGAAAGAAGGAATAGGGCCGTGGCAGAACCCATTCGGGTACTTACCTTTGCGATCTAGTAAATCCAGCGTTAGCGTCGCACCAGAGTAATCAATATTTAGGCGACCAAATGATTCTACCCAGCGTCTCAGAGATTTTGAGAACGGCACGTATGGGTCAAGGTCACGCATAACGTCACCCGCGAATGAGTAAACAAAGTTGTAGCCTGCTAGTGCGCTTGCGCCTTTCTCTTTCGCCAAGTTTTCTAAGCTGTTTAGATGCGCATCTCGCGTGCGTTGTTCGAAATCTTCCAAAATCTCGAATAGCTGTTCAGAGCTCATCTTTTCCGTTTTTTGCACGGAGTAATCAAAGAAAGTCGCATAACCGAGTGAGCGAGCGAACTGGTTGCGCAGTTTGATCAGTTCAATAAAGCCGTTTTGCAGTAGCCATTGTTCAAGGTTCAGCAACGCTTGATGAGCCGATTGGCGAACTTCTTCATGATTGCTGGTGCGAATGGTTGAGCTTAATACTGGAAGTGAACCTTCTACTTGCTCGCCGTTCTCATCGGTAAATGTTTGTACGTGGTTCTGTTTTTTCTCGAAGAGCTCAGCTTCAAAGGCAATGAGCTGATTTTTCAACGCTTGTGCTTTTTCGCCCTCGATAGCGTGAGATTCAAACATCGCCAGCCAACCAGATAGACCCGTAATGGTTTGTTGTTTCTCTTGTGGGTCGGTAATTGAGTCCGCGGCTTCAATCTGTTGTTTGATGTCAGTAATTTGCTCGGCGTTGCTTAAAAAGCTTGTCCATGCCGTTTGTGCTTGCGTCGAGCCATCATGGTCATCGCTGATCCCCATGTAAGTTTCCCAAAAGAAATCTTCTTTGGTGCGGTGAATCGCAAGGTAACGTTGATTGAGGTCGTTGAGGTAATCCGTTGCGGTCATTTTGATCCTTCAAATGGTTTCGTTATGTAGACAGTTGATTATTGCACGCTTGGTCGCGAGAAAGGAACGCTAATCTCATTTGTCGATTTTGCATCGCGTAAAGGTGATTTTACTATTTGTTTACATTTGGGTGAGTTAATAGGAGTTATGAGCTTGCAGTGTTAAGACTGGTATGGAGTTTACAGTTTATTAAGTAATTAATCTGCGGTGCGCTATCGATGATCCTTATCAGGTGTAATAAGATTTCCATATCGTGGCGATACAGTTGGAAACGATATGATAAATAAGACAAAAGTTACGTTATTGGCGGTAGGTACGATTTTAGTTGGATGTTCCACAGTCGCGCCACCAAGAAATGATGCGGTTGAAAGCATTCAACAAAAGTGTTCTGTGATTTTAAGCAATGATGTTGCGGGCGATCAGCGCTGGCAGACGTACAACGGCTTGCTTGTAGAATATGCCGTGCATGGCGTTAAGAGTCAGGCGCAACTGGAACATTTTGAAGCGTTTGTGCAGAGAGTGCAAGATGATGAGTCTGGACAGTTAGTTACTGAGTTGATTGAGGTCACCGACTGGGGATGCTCAAACGGCAATTATCTAGAAGAGATGAGCTTGTTTATTCAAGAAGTTCAAAAGTAAAAAACCGAGCGTTAAGTCGCTCGGTTTTTCTGTTTGTGGAACGCTTTTGTGCGCTGGCTCGTCAGGACGTTTACTCCTCTGGATACTCGCCCATACCTTGCGTTTTACCTTCCGCTTTCCAATGCTCTCCAGGAGCAAATGCTTCATCGCATAAATCTACGGTGTAGCCCATTTCTGTGATTTCCTTCAAAGTGAGGTTATCAGCAATATTTGCAACTTCCCCCGATTTATTCCGTAACTCCATGTTGATCTCTCCTCTGTAGGTAGACGAGTGGCATCAATGCACAGTGAAGAATGCATTGGTAACCTTTGTTCTAAGTATATAACCCGTTGCTAAAAATGAAGGTTTAATCCACTTTTTAAATATGGGCAATTGGATAATGCTTTGAGCTGCTTCCGTTATTTAGAACCGCAGCATCGCGATAGTTTGCCATTTGTGATTTATTGAGTGATTAAACGGTCAATTTGGAAACTCGAAATGGTGATTCTCGACCACGCTTTAGCACAACAAATTGTTGATCGAACCATGTCCATCATTGGTCACAATGTGAATGTGATGAACTCGGCAGGCATCATCATTGGCAGTGGCGACCCTAAACGTGTTGGGCAAGTGCATGATGGCGCGGTACTGGCGCTGAATCATGGCGATTCGCTAGAGCTTAATGAGCAGCAATGTTTGACGTTGCAGGGTGTCAAACCCGGTATCAATATGTTGTTGAAATTACATGGCGACGTGGTCGGTATTGTTGGCGTCACAGGAGAGCCGGAGAAAATCCGAGATTTTGCAAAACTGGTTAAAATGACCGCTGAACTAACAATCGAGCAAGCTGCGCTGGTGGAAAAATTTCAGTGGGACAGACGTCATCGTGAAGAGTTTATTCTGGCTTGGATCAATGGCAAATTGACCGATGAAGAGCTGAAAGATTGGGCGATGCGTCTTTCTATCGATGTTACTCAACCACGGGTGGCAACGGTGATTGAAGTCTCGACGCCGTCGGCCTCGAAAAGCATGAAGAGTGTGCGCAATATTGTTGAGCTGCTTGAATACCCAGAGCGTAACAACCTAGTTGCGATTGTCTCAGTGAATGAAATTGTGGTGTTGAAACCGTGTCATTCCGCCAAGCAGTGGGATAGCCAAGTTGAAAGTGAGCGCATTGATAAGTTGATGTCGCGTTTAAGCGATCACGATTCGCATACGTTTCACATTGCGCTAGGGCAGCTGTTTAATGAGCCTAAAGATGTCGCGTTGTCATACCAAAGCGCGAAGCAGGTATTAGCCATTGGCAAGCAGTTCTACCCAGAGAAACGTAAGTACCTGTTCGATGAACTTCGTTTGCCTGTTTTGTTAGCGCCGTTGGCGGATATTTGGCAAGGTGAACAAATTATTGATGGTGTGAAACGGTTGAAAGAGAAAGACAAATCTGAGCAATTATTGAAAACCCTAGATGCACTGTTTGAATGCAATGGCAATGTAACAGAATGCTCTAAAATGCTGTTTATTCACCGGAACACTCTGCGCTATCGGTTAGAGAAAATCACCGAGATAACAGGGCTACCAACTACCAATTTTGTGGGGTTAGCGGAGCTTTATATTGCGACTCGGCTCTCAAAAATGTCGTGATATTGTGCATCTGCACAATACGCGTCATTTTTTGACCACATCATTTGTCACTCCGCCTAAAGGAATTCTAAAGCAAACGATTAATAATTCATGCGTCCCTACATGTTGAGTGAGCCAACACGGACTCGCTCAGCAAAATAAGAATAAATGGAGTTATCATGAACCTTATATTAATCCTGCTCGGGGTGATCGCATTTATTGTGCTCACGACCACCAAATTCAAATTACATCCCTTTTTAGCGCTGATCATCGCGGCGTTCCTTGCGGCATTTGCTTACGGCTTACCGGCAGATAGCATTGCCAAAACCATTGCTTCTGGCTTTGGCGGCATCCTTGGTTACATTGGTTTGGTTATCGTTTTAGGTACTATCATTGGTGTTATTTTGGAAAAAAGTGGTGCGGCGATCACCATGGCCGATACGGTCATCAAAGTGTTGGGTGAGCGTTTCCCAACATTGACCATGAGTATCATAGGTTACATCGTTTCTGTTCCGGTATTTTGTGATTCAGGCTTTGTCATTCTGAACTCGCTCAAAGAATCACTCGCGAAGCGTTTAAAAACCTCAAGCGTTGCGATGAGTGTGGCGTTGGCAACTGGCCTATACGCAACGCACACGTTTGTGCCGCCAACTCCTGGCCCGATTGCCGCTGCGGGTAACTTAGGCCTGGAATCTAACCTTGGTTTAGTGATTGGTGTGGGTGTGTTTGTTGCAGCGGTTGCGGCGTTAGCGGGGATGTTGTGGGCGAACCGATTCCAACATGTTGAACCAGATGGCATTGAAGCCGTAGAAGAAATTCAGCAAGACTGGCAAGCACTCAAAGCGTCTTACGGCAAATTGCCAACGGCGAGCCAAGCATTCGCTCCTATTTTTGTTCCTATCTTATTGATCTGTTTTGGCTCTATCGCGAAATTCCCAAGCCTACCGCTGGGCGAAGGTTTTGTGTTTGATGTTCTGACTTTCTTAGGACAGCCACTAACGGCATTGGTGATTGGCCTGTTCCTTTCTGTTCGCCTACTCAAGTCAGACAACAAGATTGAAGAATTTGGCGAGCGAATCAGCCAAGGTATTACGGCTGCTGCGCCTATTCTTTTGATTACCGGTGCGGGTGGTGCATTTGGCGCGGTATTAAAAGCAACGCCGCTAGGTGAATACTTAGGTACGACGCTATCGGCGCTGGGCGTGGGTATTTTCATGCCATTTATCGTTGCGGCTGCGCTAAAGTCGGCGCAAGGTTCATCAACGGTTGCATTGGTGACCACATCGGCTTTGGTTGCGCCTATGCTTACGCAATTGGGGCTCGATTCAGAAATGGGCCGCGTATTAACGGTGATGGCGATCGGTGCTGGTGCGATGACGGTTTCTCATGCAAACGACAGTTTCTTCTGGGTAGTCTCGCAGTTTAGCCGCATGTCGGTGGGCTTAGCGTACCGCGCGCAAACCATGGCTACGCTCGTTCAAGGTGTCACGGCAATGGCATTGGTGTACATTTTGAGCCTCGTTCTCTTATAAGTCTCTGGAAATACGTATGAAAGTGGTAATTGCACCTGATTCATTTAAAGAAAGCTTAACCGCCAAACAAGTGAGCGAGGCGATAAAAACGGGTCTTGCTCGCGTATGGCATGATGCTGAGTTTGTTACGGTTCCGGTCGCAGACGGTGGCGAAGGCACGGTTCAATCTTTGATAGATGCAACTCAAGGCGAACAAGTCTTCACAACAGTGACTGCGCCATTAGGGAATGATGTTGAAGCGTTTTATGGCATCCTCGGCGACGGCGAAACTGCGGTTATTGAAATGGCGGAGGCCAGTGGGCTACACCTTGTGCCGAGTGACGCTCGCGACCCAAAACTGACCAGTAGCATTGGTACCGGACAGCTGATCAAACACGCGCTAGACAGAGGCATTCAACGTTTAATCATTGGTTTGGGCGGCAGCGCTACCAATGATGGTGGCGTGGGCATGTTGACCGCGTTGGGGGTGGCGTTTCTTGATGAATCTGGTCATGCAATTACCCCAAATGGAGGCGGGTTAGCGGCGCTTGCGTCCATCGATATTTCTGGTCTTGACCCTCGTTTAGCAACTTGCGAAGTGTTGGTAGCGTGCGATGTTGATAACCCACTCTGTGGTGACAAAGGCGCGTCGGCTATCTTTGGCCCGCAAAAGGGAGCGACCGTATCAGACGTTACTCTGCTCGATAACGCATTGCGCAAGTTTGGCGAGTTGACGGAACAAGCGACGGGTAAGCATGTACTGACTCGTGAAGGGGCGGGTGCTGCTGGTGGTATGGGCGCGGCCTTGCTCGGGTACACGCCAGCACGTTTGCAACCGGGAATTGAGATTGTGCTTGAAACGGTCAAACTTGCTCAGCATGTTGCGGATGCGGATATCGTATTTACAGGCGAGGGTCGAATCGATCATCAAACCGCACATGGCAAAACGCCGATGGGCGTTGCTCAGGTGGCTAAGCAGTGTAATTTACCAGTCATTGCATTAGCAGGCTGTGTGGGCGACAACTATCAGGCGGTTTATGAGTGCGGCATTGATGCGGTGTTTGCTTGTGTACCAAGGGCGATGAGCTTACCTGAGGCCATGAAAGAGGCCGACGTCAACGTTGCTAATTTAGCCGAAAACGTCGCGAGAATGTGGCAAATTAAGTCGCACTGAAGGCGATGACGATATGAAAAACTCCACCTTTGCGTGGAGTTTTTTGTTGTTACCTGTTTACGTGTGTCGGCATAAGTTCATTTAGTAAGAGCGAGTTAACAGGCATGCTTTGCTATCAATTTTGCCAGTGTTTGCATCGCGTGACTCCAATCGGTTTCATGACCAAAGTTTGCCACGCTGAGGCGCACGCAATGTCGATATTGCCCTTGAGTGCCAAATACGGTGCCGGGAAGTAGGCTGATTCTGTGCTTATTGCATGCTTGATACAACGCATAGCTGTCCGTGTCTTCGGGCAGTCGCAACCAAAGTAAGAACGAGCCTTGTACGGCGTTGATCTGGTATCGATTTTTTAGAGGTTCGTATTCATCCAAGTATTGATGAAGCATCTGTATAAATCGTCGCATGTTGTTTTGATAAACCCGACCCATTCGCGCAGTATGCGTTCGATACTTGCCTGACGTTAGAAACGTTGCCACGGCGGATTGCATCAGGTTCAAACTGCCCATGTTCTCACACAGTAGATATTGTTCAATTTGGTCTCGATATCGCCCCGCCAACATCCAACCAATTCTCAAACGCGAATCGAGCGTTTTGGATAACGAATTCACGTAAATTACGCGTTGCTTGTCATCGAGCAATCTCAAGCTTGGCAACGGCTTATCATAACTTAACCCGCCAAACACATCGTCTTCGATAATAGGAATATTGCCGGACGCCAATAGTAATTGTTGACGCTTTTCTAGCGGCATCATAGCACCAGTAGGGTTGGTGAAGTTTGGCGTTACGATGATCGCTTTTATGTCCCATGTCGCCATTGCTTTTGCTAAGGCTTCGGGGCACATACCGTCGCGTGGGCAACTCGGAATTTCCACCACTTTGAGGCCGAGTGATTCTAGCATCAATAAGTTGCCAAAATAGCAAGGGGACTCCACCGCGACGATATCGCCTTTTTGTGTCGTTGCGCGCAGCGCTAGGCTAATGGCTTGTTGCGCGCCGTGCGTCACCATGATCTCATCCAACTTGGCTGGCGTGCCCAAATCTTGTGTGATTTTCGCTAGTTGTTTGATTAAGAGGTGATCACCGGGTGGTAATTGGTAATGGCTCGGTACATGCGTTTGCTGGCGGCTGTGGCGGCCGATCTCGGCGTACAAGCTTTTGATCGCGGGGGAGTCAATGTTTGGGTGGGCAGAACCGGTAGGCAAACGCTCTTGGTATTCAGGATAAGTAAGGATTTCTTTGCAGATCGAGAGCAAATCCACGCGAGTCGGATCCGGAATTGAGCGAGAGGTCGGCAAGGCGACTTTAACTCGATAACCCGATTTGGGAACCGAGTAAACCAAGTTTTGTGCTTCCAGCTCTTGATACGCACGAATCACGGTATTTTTACTGACGTTTAATTCTTGGCTCAACGAGCGAATGGAGGGCAGTCGATCATCCGCCTGATAAACGCCACCATTGATGGCTTGTTTGAGGTGTTTTTCCACCACGAGGTACTTATTCCCTTCACCGCTTTCCAATAAATCTGTACCCATAAAAACACTTCCATCTGTCACTTTTTGAAAACACTGTACCTAATTACATTAGCAGTATCTCAAAACATAAAACAAGCGTGAGTGAGGCGATCATGTTAATCCGAGCCATCCCTTTTGTATTTGTCATCCTTTGGGCTTCTGGATTCGTTGGTGCGCGTTTTGGTTTGCAATATGCCGAGCCAGCGACACTACTTTCTATCCGTATGGCATTCAATGTCTTATTGTTTCTGGTTCTTGTGGCGGTATTGCGTAGAAGGTTGCCGACAGGAAAAGATTTTTGGCACAGCTGTGTGGTTGGGGCGTTAATCCACGGTTTCTATCTGGGCGGTACTTATTTCGCTATCGCTTTGGGTATGCCAGCGGGGTTGAGTTCGTTGCTGGTGGGCATTCAGCCGATTTTAACCGCGGCTTTGCTGGTGGCGTTTGTTCGTGAGGAATTTAAACCCTCGCAATGGCTGGGTTTGGCTCTTGGTTTTGTCGGTATCGCTATGGTGTTGATGGGCAAAATGGAGTGGCAATCCGAGCAGCACAAAGTGTTGGCCATTGGTTTGTGTTTATTGGCTTTGGTTGGTATCACGCTAGGGACGCTGTATCAGAAAAAACATTGCCAACAAGTGGATATGGTGGGTGGTGCGACGGTGCAATATTTGGCCGCGCTCGTCATGTTTCTGCCCGTTGCGATGCAGTTTGAAACCATGCAAGTGCAGTGGGAACTGGAGTTTATTTTGACTGTGTTGTGGTTGGTCGTCGTGCTCTCTTGTGTAGCTATTCTACTGCTGCTGTACATGGTTAAGAACGGTGCTGCATCGAGCGTAGCTTCTGTATTCTACCTGGTGCCGCCAACGACGGCGATTCAGGCTTGGCTCGCGTTTGGAGAGTCATTTGATTGGATGGGGATTTCTGGTTTCGTACTGGCAGCTACGGCGGTGTATTTGGTGGTTAAAAAGCCGGATCTGACGATAAAGAAATCGATTCAAACAGAATATACCTAAATTGGGTAGGGACATTTGCGTATCAGTGGGTACAATCTGCTTCATCTTAATCCGTGGAGCAGAATGATGAAGGTAAAGCCAGATCGAATGACCGCCATGCGTAGCATCATCGAGCAAGTAAAAGCGGAACTACCAATTTATGAACCAGAAACGTTTGTATGTGGACCAGAAGGGCAGTGCATTGGCTGTCCGAAGAAATTGTTGGAAATGGTCGATTCAGAAGTCACTTATTGGGAGTCAGCCATGGAGCGCGGCATTGTTCCGCAGTTCGATGAGATTCGTCGTTTTGGCAAAATGTGCACGAATGTTCGTCGTGGTCTGGTGCGAAATAATGTGCCTTTACTCAGTAACTAGAGAGTAAAAACCGTCTAATATCTGACACATAGCGTCGTTTTGTTACACTGCTCTTTGGCTGCTGTTCTCAAGTTTGAGTGGTGTTTGTCTCTTCTTACCCCTTAAGCCTTTAATCGTAAGAAATTGGCGATATATTGGCTCGGTCTCACATGGATGTGGGGCTATTGTCTTGGGCTAGTTGAGATAAGAAACGTGAAATCAAAGGGATTTACGCTGATGGAAATCACCATAGTGCTTACCACTTTGGCTTTCATCGCATTAGCTGCTTTACCAGTACTACTCGATATTCATCGCCAAGCATACGCTGCGATGCTGCACAGTTCTCAGTCTTCTTTGGGTACGGCTCTCAAATTCTTTCATGCTCAATCAGTGATTGATAACGCTTACGGCCAAGAGCACGTTCACTACATTGACCGACATGTCAAAACACGCAAAGGCATGCCAGAAGCGAGTGCCGATAGTATTCGAGCTTTGTTAGAAATCGATCTACCAGCCAGAGGTTATTCGAAAATTGACGTGCCGTGCAAAGGCAGTGATTTTTGCATCATCGGTCAGCAGCACCCAAACAGTGCTCATTTTGTCGCTATTCCTGATTATCAGTTCTTAGATAAATCGGGTGTTGATCGCGTGGTGTACATTTGGCCGCAAGGTTACACACTGGCAGAAGAAGCATGCTATTTCTACTACGTGAATCAAGCCTCTAACGATTCAATTGTTCGAGGGTATGTGACGCAAGGGTGTTAATCCCGAATAAGTGTTGCGAACAACGGTTATCGTGAGTCTACAAATCGGGGTTTTTCGAAGGGCTTTGCGCTTTATACAATACCATTTTTTGACTCATCAAGACTTTACCATTTGGCAAGGTCACTTCCCCAAGTTCCCCCTGATGTTCAAATCCAAACCGTTCATATAAAGCAATCGCTGGTGTGTTGGTTGTGTATACGTAGAGTGCGATTTGGTCGTAACCAAATTCCCAACCACGTGCGATCGCGACTGCCAATAGTTTCCGCCCCAATCCTTTGCCTCGGTAGTTTTTGTCGATGTGAATACCAAGAATACCGACGCGAAGGCGTTGCCCTCTTTCGTAACCGCACATCTCAGCTGGGTAGATTTCAACACTACCGATAAGTTTTTGGCGGTCAAACGCGACAAACTGAGGGATGGACTCGTTTTCCACACGTTGCAGGATTCTGCGAAGCGTTGCGTTATCGGGTGCAGGAGAAATCAAAAATTCCCCTTCGGAGTACACTCGATTCCACAGCGCGGTGAAGCGCGCGATATCGCTCACCTTGATGGATCTGATTTGCATTCATCTTCCTTGATTAGTGCAGGTTAGTAACGGTTAGGGGATAAGCTCAGATAAACAACGAATTTGGTTAGGAATGGCTTCGGCTGGTGCATCAGCGCCCGTTGGGTTAAACCAAATTGTGTTTACGCCCGCTTTCATCGCAGGGTAAATATCTTTGTGAGGTAAATCGCCAACCATGGTTATTCCACTCACGTTAACCCCTAACTGTTTTGCGATGGCGAGATAAAACTCAGGTTGGTGTTTAGCGATACCGAGGTTGGCAAAACAAAAATAGCCATTTAAGTATTGGTCTAAGTCGACGCGAACAAATGCACGCTGAACCTCTTCCATGTTGGAATCAGATGCACTGGTCGCAATGTAGATGGGATGATTTTGGGAAAGTATTGCCAGTGTTTTTCTGGCTTGAGGAACTGCTTCTACGTGTTCCCAATCGCACATTTTTCCTTGTGCGTGAGGGAAATCTACCATCAAGGTGTTCCCCCAATCGAAAAGATAAATCATGTTCGAATCTCCTTATCCGCACATCATATCGTCTTTTTCTAAAATCAGGGGGGTAAATTGCATCGATAAATGCGATTTAGGTGGGTTTAGCCGTGAAAAGCGCTTAATTGTCGTTATCGTTACAAATGTTTCAGCATAATGCGTGAGTTAGTTTTAAAACCTTGATTATCGTAAAAGCGCTGTGCTGGCTGATTGAATTCCATCACTTCCAATCGAACTTGTGTGGCATTGGCATCGCGCGCCCATTGCTCACAGGCTTGGAGCAGTTGGCGGCCGATTCCTTGCTGCTTTTGCGCTTCATCGACAACAATTGTTCCCACGCGACAAATTGGGTCTTTGATCAGAAAACTGACGGTGTCGTTTTGGGTGATCATCGCGGTTAAGAAGCCGAGAATTTGCTGTTCGCGTTCGGCAATCAAAAAGAGTCGCTCTTTGTTCTCTAGTGCTTGTGCAAGAAATTCACGGTCAGCTTCTGAAGGCGCAACAAAGGCTTCTGGCGCATTCGCAAAATGCAGTGAATTAATTTGAAAATTAAGCTGAAAAATTTCGTCTAAATCATCGGGAATCGCTTGTCGGATATGGACTTGCATTCTATCTGCCCCCTGCAATATCGATAAATGATCCTGTGATGTAAGAGGCTTCGTCACTTAATAGCCAAGCGATCGCATTTGCCACTTCTTCTACCGTGCCACCGCGTTTAAGAGGAATTTGAGGGCTGAGTCTATCTACTCGGTTTGGTTCTCCGCCGTCGGCATGCATATCAGTGTAGATGAAACCAGGTCGAACGCCATTGACGCGAATATTGCGCTCTGCCAACTCTAGCGAGAGCCCTTTAGTTAAGGTATCCATCGCGCCTTTTGATGTGGCGTAATCGACATACTCAAATGGCGCGCCTGAGCGCGACGCTCCAGAGGAGACATTCACAATTGCACCGCCTGCACTGAATCGCTTCGCCGCTTCTCGACAGCAGAGAAAACAGCTATTCACATTGGTGTTCATTACTTTCTGAAAGCGTTCCAAGCTGATTTCTGACAAAGGCGATTGAGTAAATAGGATGCCAACGTTGTTGACCAAGTGCGTCACTGCACCAAATTCACGTTCTGTTTCATCAAACAAGGAGAGCACTTGCTTCTCATCGGCTACGTCTGCGGCGATGGCAATCGCTTTGCCACCGTTTGCTTGTATTTCTGCCACAACTTGGTCGGCGGCCTCTTGCTGAGTGCGGTAATTAACGCAAACGCGATAGCCTTGCCCGGCCAGCTTTTTCGCCGCTGCGGCTCCAATGCCTCGGCTTGCGCCGGTAATGATGACTACTTTATTCAAAATACGTCCTTATTTTTGTAGTGAGTAGATTTTATCGGCGTAGGGTTTGCCACCAATTTGGTATGCGTCTGGAATGACCTCAATGAGTTCGAAACCACATTTTATCAGGACACGTTCTGACGCAATATTGCCTTCAGTGACCGTCGCGGAAAAGTGGTTGATGTTATGTGTCGAGGTTGCCCAATATAGAAGCGCTTGAAGAGTTTCTGTTCCAAACTGTTGGCCATGAAATTCCGGCAAAAGTAAGTAACCTACCTCTGCCTTACCGTTTTCAATAGCAAAGCCAGTGATGCCGATGGGTTGTTCAGATTGCTTATCGAGTATTACAAGGCAAAGCCAATGCTGGCTATTTGGGGTCCATGGTAATAATCGCGAAGCAAATTTTTCTCTTATTTCTGTTTCGCTGGGACGATCGAAACAGAGCGCAATAACCTCTTGTTCGGAGAGTAATCGTTGAAAGAGTTCCCAGTCACTGGCTTTGATGGGTCTTAATTGGCTTCTGTGCGTCTCGATGTAAACTGACATGCGTGTCCTTACTGCATCAATGTGGAGATTCAGTCTCTCATCCTTTTATCTGTTTAATCAAATAGTTGCATTCATAAAAGTGATTTATGTGGTGAATAGTTGGTTGGGTAATGGATTATTGCCATATATTCATCTTTGAGATGTAAATAACAAAATTTCATACTTGAGGCATACAGAGCAACACGGAAATGATGTGGATCAAGAGAGGACTACCCATAAAGTAGTAATTTGCGACCTATAATTACATTTTATTTGGAAGTGTTGCTAATTATGTCAATAAAAAAACGATATGTTGCACTGCTGGTTGCTGCCGGCATTGGTGTGGGCTGGTTAACTTTGGGGGGGAGTGCGGCAGTAATGCATTACACCTCAGATACTGAATTTTGTCTCTCGTGCCACTCTATGGAAACCCCTTACAAAGAGTACCAAGGCTCAGTGCACTTCAGTAATGCGAAAGGCATTCGCGCGGAATGTTCTGACTGTCATATTCCTCAAGAACCAATGGATTACCTGATCACCAAAATTCGCGCGTCGAAAGACATCTACCATGAATTTGTGACAGGTAAGATCGACACGCCAGAGAAATATGAAGCACATCGTAAAGATATGGCTGAAACGGTATGGGCTCAGTTCCGTGAAAATGATTCAGCGACGTGTCGTTCGTGTCATGATTTCGATGCAATGGAAGAGTTTGAGCAATCACGTGATGCGGCGAAGATGCACGCTTACGCGAAAGCAAACGATCAAACGTGTATCGATTGTCATAAAGGTGTGGCGCACTTTGCACCAGAAGCAGAGCTAGACAGCAAGGCATTTGAAACGTTGATGAGCTTCACCACAAAAACATCACCTAATGCCAAGGTTGTTTACCCTGTGACTGAAATCGCAATGGGTGAGATGGGTAAAATTAACCCAACGACGAAGTTGGAAGTAATCAGCTCTGAAGGCGACAACCGCACTGTTAAGTTGAACGCATTCCAAATGAAAGGCGCAGAGCAAGTGCTTTACATGGGAGAAGGTCAACGTGCCATCGTAGCAACGCTAACAGAGCAAGGCCAACAAGCGCTTGAAACTGGTGAATTTGAGGCAGATGTTTACGGCAACGAATGGCGCGCGGTTTCTCTAACTGGCGCTATTGATTCTCCAGTTGTTGACACGCTTGAACCAGTATGGTCATACGCAGAAGAGTTGGACAACGTTTACTGTGCAACTTGTCACGCGAAAATTCCTTCAAATCACTTCACAGTGAATGCATGGGGACCGGTAGCGAAAAGTATGGGTGATCGAACTGATATTTCAGCCGAGAACCTAGAAATTCTAACCAAGTTCTTCCAGCACCACGCGAAAGATGTGGTTGGTCACTAACGATAAATAGAAGGATAAGATTATGACTAATATGACCCGTCGCGGATTTCTAAAAGGCACTGGTATGGCGGCTGGTGCAATGGCATTCACTTCATTTGCACCTATGTCTGTTGCGTCTTCAAACCAGCGTGGCAAGGGCATTTTGACAGCGGGCCGCATGGGCCCAATGTTATGTGAAGTGAAAGATGGTAAGTTGGCTTCGACTACTAATGCTCTTCCACAAACTGTACCAAATAGTCTACAAACTACTGGGCCTGACCAAGTGCATACCAAGGCGCGTGTGAAGTACCCAATGGTACGTAAAGGCTACTTGGCAAACCCATCGTCGCCAGAAGGTGTGCGCGGTAGTGATGAGTTTGTGCGTGTGTCTTGGGATGAGGCTTACAAGCTGATCCACGAACAGCACATGCGAATTCGCAAAGAATACGGCCCGGCTTCTGTGTTTGCAGGCTCTTACGGCTGGCGTTCAAGTGGCGTGCTGCACAAAGCACAAACCTTGCTGCAACGTTACATGAGCATGGCGGGCGGCTATTCAGGCCACTTGGGTGACTACTCAACGGGTGCTGCGCAGGTCATCATGCCGCACGTTGTGGGCTCTATCGAAGTGTACGAGCAACAAACTACGTACCCAGTGGTATTAGAGCACAGCGATGTGGTTGTGCTTTGGGGCTTAAACCCGATCAACACTCTAAAAATCGCGTGGAGCTCAACAGACTGTGCTGGTCTTGAGTTCTTCCATCAATTGAAAAAATCAGGCAAGACGGTCATTGCGATTGACCCTATTCGTTCTGAAACCATCGAGTTCTTTGGTGAGAATGCGGAGTGGATTGCTCCTCACCCAATGACCGACGTGGCAATGATGATGGGCATCGCACACACCTTAGTGAAACAAGGTAAGCACGATAAAGCCTTCCTCGATAAATACACCGCAGGTTACGACAAGTTTGAAGCGTACCTGATGGGCGAAGAAGACGGCGTAGAAAAATCAGCAGAATGGGCATCACAAATCTGTGGCGTACCTGCGAAGCAACTTGAGCTACTGGCTGACATCTTCAGTAAAAACCGCACCATGCTGATGGCGGGTTGGGGCATGCAGCGCCAACAATACGGTGAGCAGCGTCACTGGATGCTGGTTACACTGGCAACGATGTTGGGTCAAATCGGTTTACCGGGCGGTGGTTTTGGTTTCTCTTACCACTACTCAAACGGTGGTAACCCTGCTCGTGATGCTGGCGTACTTCCTGCGATTTCGGCATCGCTGGGTGGCGGCTCTTCTGCGGGGAACGACTGGGCGGTGTCTGGCGCGGTGCAAAGCTTCCCTGTAGCGCGTATTGTCGAGGCGTTGGAAAACCCAGGTCAATCCTACCATCATAACGGTCATGAACTGACGTTCCCGGACATCAAGATGATTTGGTGGGCCGGTGGTGCGAACTTTACTCACCACCAAGATACCAACCGCTTGATTAAAGCATGGCAAAAGCCTGAACTGATCGTGATTTCAGAGCCTTACTGGACGGCGGCTGCAAAGCACGCGGACATTGTTCTGCCAATCACCACATCGTTCGAGCGTAACGACTTAACGATGACGGGTGACTACAGTAACCAACACTTGGTGCCAATGAAGCAAGTGGTTGAGCCGCAAGGTGAAGCGCGTAATGACTTCGATGTATTCGCGGACATGGCAGAGATGCTAGCTCCGGGTGGCCGTGACGTATACACTGAAGGTAAAACCGAAATGGAATGGCTGTACGGCTTCTACAAGGCGGCGCAACAAGGTGGCCGTGGCTCTCGCGTAGCAATGCCGAACTTCAGCAAGTTCTGGGAAGATAACCAACTGATCGAGATGAAGTGGAACGAGAAGAACGCACAGTTTGTTCGTTACGCAGATTTCCGTGAAGACCCGATCATGAATCCACTCGGTACACCAAGTGGTAAGATCGAAATCTTCTCGAAAACCATTGAAGGTTATCAGTTGGAAGACTGTCCTCCACACCCAACGTGGATGGCACCAACCGAGTACACTGGCAATGCAAAAGACGGCGAGTTGCAGCTAATGACCGCGCACGCAGCGCATCGTCTACACAGCCAGTTTAACTACGCGAAGATTCGCGAAGAGTACGCAATTGCAAACCGTGAACCTATTTGGATTCACCCTGAAGATGCGAAAGCGCGTGGTATTAAAACGGGCGATTTAGTTCGTGCGTTTAACAACCGTGGCCAAGTATTGGTAGGTGCAGAAGTGACTGACCGAATCAAGCAAGGTTCAGTGTGTATTCATGAAGGCGGCTGGCCGGATCTGGATCCGAAAACCGGCATTTGTAAGAACGGCGGTTGTAACGTGTTAACGTTGGATATTCCGACCTCTCGACTTGCAAACGGCTGTGCGGCGAACTCGGCGCTGGTTCGTATTGAAAAATACACTGGCCCAGAATTAGAACTAACAGCGTTTGAACCACCAAGAAATGGTTAGAAAAAAGTAGCGTTTTAAAGCAAGAAGCCAGCGAATCGCTGGCTTCTTTTTTATCTAGTAATCGTTCAAATTAGCGCGAAGCGAGAGAAACAAATGGCATCTGTTTCTTAATTTGAAATGTCGGGAGTAAAGTAAATACAATCGCGACAAACAAGACTGAGCCTATTAAATCTTCAGGGCGATGCATCCCCAGCCATAAGCGGCTATATGCGACGCTCATTCCCCACATCCATAATGACAGTGCAGAGATATAGCACTTGTTCTGTAAGAACAACCCGCCAAAGAAAGCCAAACAAATCGAAACGAAAATCGTATGGCCGGATGGGAAAGAATAGTCTTTCTCGCCTTGCCAATGGCGCGTTCGCCAATCACTGACGTGTTCAGAAATCTGGTTAATTACGTTGGCTTGCTGCTTTGTATCCAACTGATAAAACGCGTCTGGGTGCTCAATCAATTGTTCTGCTGCGAGCAATTCCGTGTAGGGACGCGGGCTTTCTGTCATCAGTTTTAGCCCCGTTTTGCTGGCAAAACCAATCACCAGTAACAACCCTAACATTGAGAGTTTTTGTATCCACTCAATGCGACTTGGTTTAAAGCGAAATAAAGAAAGCAGTAGCAGTGTTAACGTAATTAAAAAGCCTTTGCTACCAGCAGAATCTGTGAGCAAAGTAAAAGTAATACCCAGACTTTCCGGCACCTGTGAAGTGAGATTGTGATAAGAGCCAAACAGCGACATTGGGATGATGCCAAGAACAAACAAGGCGAGCATCATCAATCCATATTTTTTGGTTTTCATTGAGAGCGTTTTGTTTTTATTGAGGGTTATTCAACCACGTGAAAATAAGGGGCTTATCTTACGTTATCTGGCGTGAAAAACTTATCAACGCTCTGTCAATTCGAGCGTGAAAGTGACATTGCAGCTCTTCGTTGTGAAAGGAGAGGTTGTTGAAAGTACTGAAAGGCAAACGCGCTCATCCATAAGCGCTTTGTTCAGGCGTGAGCAAGGTTAGCTCATCAACCCTAATAAATATTCCGATGCGGCTTTTGGATCTTCTGCGTGGCAAATCGCTGAAACCAAAGCTAAGCCATGAACACCAGTGGCGCTGAGTTGCGGAATGTTACTTTCGTTAATGCCGCCAATGGCAACAATCGGCAGTGAAGTCGTCTCTAACGCCATCTTCAAGCCATCAATACCCCAGAACTTCTTGGTGTTGGTTTTGGTCGGCGTCGCGAAGATTGCGCTCAAGCCGATGTAATCAATCGGAAGAGAGTCCGCTTCTGCAAGCTGCTCTTCATTTTCGATGGATAAGCCGAGGATTTTGTTTGGTCCAATCAACTCACGAGCGATAGTTGCGGGCATGTCTGATTGCCCGAGGTGAACCCCATCGGCATCAACTGCCAGTGCAACATCAACGCGGTCATTGATGATCAAAGGCACATTGGTATCTTTAAGGATGTCTTTCACGGCTTGAGCACGTTCGATAAACGCACGCACATCGCCGTGTTTTTCGCGGACTTGTACCATGGTCACGCCACCTTCCACGGCTTTTCTCACAACACGCTTTAGTGTGGCTAAATCTTGTTGGTCATCGGTGACCAAATATAAACGATAGGCGTTCATTTTGTTTCCTTTGGGCCTCTCATCTACAGGGAGTGAGAGGCCGGTATTTGTTAGAGAAAGCTTAACTCACTTGGAGTTTTAGGCGTTTTGCCAGTGTTTCTTCATCCAGTTGGTAAAGCTCATCCAACAGGTTCATTTGCAGACTGCCTGGCCCTCGCGCTTGCTCAGCCGCAATTTCACCCACAACGCCCAGTACCGCCGCGGCAGCAAGTCCGGAGTGATCACCAACAGCAGCGAAAGCACCCGTCAGTGCCGTGAGCGTACAGCCCATTCCTGTTACGTATGGCATCATCTCGTGACCATTGTTCAGTTGCACGGTTTGCCCTTTCGTGACGATGTAATCAGTCTCGCCAGAAATCACCACACTTGCACCATACTCTGAAACTAAGAAGTTCGCTGCGCCAAGTGCTGCGTCGCTGCTGTCTAACGCATCGACGCCTTTGCTTTGTGCTTGCTCGCCAGCGAGTGCAATGATTTCTGAAGCGTTACCTCGGATGATGAGTTTGTCTGCAAGGCGTGCGATTTCACGTGATGTCTCGGTACGTAGTGAGCTTGCTCCGCAACCGACAGGATCGAGCACAACGATTTTACCATTGGCATTGGCTTGCTCTACGGCATAGCTCATACGCGGTGTCCAAATGCTGTCTAGGGTACCGATGTTGATAACCAGTGCGCCAGCGAACGACATCATCTCTGCCATTTCCTGCTTGGAGTGCGCCATGATTGGAGAAGCACCAATAGCCAATAGGGCGTTTGCCGTGTTGTTCATCACCACGTAGTTAGTGATGTTGACGACTAATGGCTTTTGTTGGCGTACTGCGGTTAATGCTTGGGTGATTTGTTCAATTAACATGAGACTCTCCGATTAACCTTGCTGAGCGTTCAGACCTTGTTGCCAGAATGCCACTTCCATACGCGTTGCGGTTTTGAATACCTGAATCAGGTTTTGACCACGCTGGCTATTGATATCGATTTCCGCCAATAACTGGTTAAAGTGTTCTGCACCTTTTGCGACACCAGATTGGAATTCCTCACCACCGTAGAGGTTGATCCAACTTGCGTATGGATTGCCTTCGATTACCGTGTTCTCACTTTCAATCAGCATCTTACCGATTACGGCATAACCGATAGAACATGGTGCCAGTGCCGCGTATAGATCAACAAGATCGCCCGTCATTCCTGCATCCAACACGTAGCGGGTGTAAGCCACAGTGCCGAAATCTTCTGGCTCGTTTTCTAGGTCGGATTCCGTCAGTCCCCATTGCTCACAGTAAGTCACGTGATGGGCAATTTCAGAATCGAGCAATGCATGTACGCTTGGTAGGGCGCGGCGCATGTCATCCAAAGTACGCGCTTTGTAGATCGCTAATGCGTAAGCTCGCGCGTACTGTTTTAGGAAAAGAAAATCCTGCTTTAGGTAATGCAGAAAACAAGGCTGAGCCAGAGTGCCTTGCGCTAATTGCTGCACGAAAGCATGCTCAGTGTATTCTTGCCAATCTTGGCGGCAAGCGTCGATCAAATCTTGGTATTTCATTATGGGTATCTCGTTATCAAAAGACCCTAGGCTTAGATCCTAAGGTCAGTAGAATTAGTCAAAGTTCGGTACGTAATCTTTCGCTTTTGGCAGTGTTTCGATGATTTTTTGTGAATACATGAACTGCGCGTAATCATCGTAGCGCTTCAGATCTACAGCAGATGGACGAAGAGCGAAACGAGTTAGCGTGTCGTTCCAAGCGCGTTGGTTAAGCTCGTTGTTGAGGGTGTCTGGTGAATAAGCCACGAACTCTTTCCACGACTCTTTTGGATGGTTAACGATGTAAGTGGTTGCTTGCTCTAGTGCTTTGTTGAATGCTTTGATGGCTTCTTTGTTGTAGGTTTTCGCATTAGCTACGAAAACTAACTCATCATACGCTGGCACGCCGTGTTCTTCAGGGAAGAAGGCTTTAGCTTTATAACCTTCTAATGCCAGTTGGTTGGTTTCGAAGTTACGTAGACCGCCCCAAATCGCATCCACCTTGCCAGACGCAAGAGACGAAGACAGCGCCCAACCTACGTTGATGATTTGTACGTCAGAAAACTTCACGTTCTCTTGCGCAAGCATAGTGCCGATTGTCGCTTCTTCGTTGCCTGCGATCGCAATACCGATCTTCTTGCCTTTCAAGTCGCCAAGCTTTTCATTCTTACCGTTATCTAGCACCATCAGCGTGTTGAGTGGCGTAGCAATCAACGTCGCAGAGCGGATTAGTGGTAAACCAGCCGCGACATCGATAGTTAGGCTTGGTTGGTAAGAAATCGCCATGTCGACTTTACCCGCAGCGACCAACTTAGGTGGTGTGCTTGGATCTGCAGGCTCTTGAATATTGACCTTCAAACCTTGCTCTTTGAAGTAACCACGCTCTTTGGCAATCACGATAGGACCATGATTTGGATTGACGAACCAATCCAACATCAGTGTCATCTCTTTTTCTGCTGCAAGCACATTGGTTGATACCACTGAAGCGAGTAGAGCAGCAGCGCTCATAAGTTTGTTTTTATTCACGGGGTTCTTCCTTTTCTTTCCCAATTTTCTTTGGTTATTTTCTGTAATTACTTGCTTTCCCAAGGGATGGCTTTTTTCAATAATTTATCGGTGATGAAGTAGAGTGAGATAGACAGCACGGCGAGGATAAACAGCGCCGCAAACATCTCGTCAATGATCATGCGAGCGTTAGCTTGGAGCATCAGATAACCCAAGCCTTCACTTGAACCTACCCACTCACCGACCACTGCTCCAATTGGCGCAATAACGACGGCAACACGAATACCTGAAGCTAACGTTGGTAGCGCGGCTGGCAATTGAATATGACGAAGTAGCTGCCATTTAGACGCGCCCATGGTCTTGGCAAGATCGAGGTAACCTGTTGGTGTATTGCGTAAGCCGTCGTAGCAACATGTCGTGACGGGGAAAAAGATGATGATTGCCGCCATAACAACTTTTGAAGCAATGCCGTAACCCAACCAAAGCATGAGCACTGGCGCGATGGCGAACACAGGGATCGCTTGGCTAGCAATCAGAATGGGCAGTAACCAACGCTTCAGCGGTTCGAACATCAGCATTTGCAATGCGAACAGCAAACCCATTGATAATCCAAGCGCCAAACCAAGTAAAATCTCTTGCGCGGTAACCCAAGTATGTTTGAGCAAGACATCGTAACGAGTGACCAATCTATCCAGCACTTCAATTGGTGAAGGTAAGATGAAGCTTGGCATGTCGAATACCACAACAACCAACTGCCACAATCCCAAGATCACCGCTGTGCTAATGACCAAGCGCAGAGCCGGATGGGTCACGCGTTCTTTTTTACTAATGCGTGCCGAAACGGAGTTGTACTGAGTCATATCACTCATAGTCTTTCTCCAGTTGATCCAAAATCGCTTGTTGTAACGCCGCGCACTCTCCATCGAGAACTCGGGGCGGCTTGGAGTCTGGAACGACCAAGTGCTGAGCTTGCGCAGGTGTGCCTTGCAACACATAGAGTTGGTGAGCTAATCGCACCGCTTCTTGTGGGTCGTGGGTAATCAGAACAACCGTCTTATCTTTCAGCAATTCGGCAGACAAGGTTTGCAACTTATGACGAGTAACCGCGTCCAGTGCAGAGAAAGGCTCATCCATCAGAACTAGAGGCTTGTCTTGCATCAGAGTGCGAGCAAGGGCAACACGTTGTCTCATGCCGCCAGAGAGCTGAGCTGGCTTAGCATCCGCGTAATCGGCGAGTCCCACTTGGCTTAGTAAAGTCAGTGCACGTTGTCTATTTTGCTCTGGTGCTTGCACTTGAGAAAATCGAGAACTGAGGCAGACGTTGTCTAACACATTCAACCACGGTAGCAATAAATCCTGCTGAGCCATGTAAGCGATACGGTCATGCAGTGCAGCGCCATCCGTTGTGATGAGTTCGCCATGCCAGTCAACTTGGTCATCCAGTAGGCCAGCTAAGTAACGCAATATTGTGGTTTTCCCGCAGCCACTGCGACCAAGTAACACTGTCCATTGATTAGCAGGAATAGTCATACTCAACCCTGCTAGCGTTGGTGTTTGGCTGTCTTTGTATCGCAGACTAGCATCGGAAAGCTGAATGCCAATCGCGTTAGCGAACATAAGTATGACCCGCAAAAAAGTGGTTCACAGGGCCATGGCCTTTACCTACATCCAATTCATCAGCGTGTGCGATAGCTTGGCTGATGTACTGCTTACCCAGGTGCACCGCTTTGTGTAGGTTGTTGCCTTGGCCAAGATAAGACGCAATGGCGGAAGAAAGTGTACAGCCTGTGCCATGAGTGTTTTTGGTTGGAAATCGCTTGGCGCTAATTAACTCGGCACTGTCTTGCATGATAAGCAGATCGTTGCTGTTTTCATTTTCTTCAAGGTGACCGCCTTTGAGCAGAATAGCTTTGGCGCCAAGCGCACGAAGGTCGGTAATCATATCGTTCATTTCAGATTCTGATTGAGGCATTGGCTTACCCGTCAATGCTGCGCCTTCGGGTAGGTTAGGGGTAATGATGTCTGCGAGCGGAATCAATTCTTCTTTTAAAGTGCTGATTGCCGACTGTTCCAGTAATAGATCGCCGCTGGTGGCCACCATCACAGGGTCAATCACGAGGTGTTTTGGCTGGTATTGTTTAATTTTGTCTGCAACGACTTTGATGATGTTGGAATCTGCCAGCATGCCCACTTTGACTGCAACGATGTTGAGGTCGGTAAATACTGCATCAAGTTGGCTCTCTACATGGTCGAGAGGAATGGGGAAAATCGCAGAAACGCCTTGGGTATTTTGCGAAGTAATCGCCGTGATTACCGAGCAAGCAAAACTGCCGGTTGCGGACATCGCTTTGATGTCGGCTTGAATACCTGCACCGCCACCACTGTCTGAGCCCGCGATGGTCAATACGATAGGGGTAGGCAAGGCTGGCGTGTGATGTGAATGAGGTTGTGATTGCTGCGTCATGGTCGCTCCTACTACAAGACGTATAGGAACTGACTTTGACCGTTGCAGATAGATCGATTTTTCGATCGCTATCGCTTACCTAAGAGGGGCGACGAAAGGCAAAGTGTGCATAGTTCCCTACGTCAGTGCTAACTGAATCAGGTTCAACGGGTCTCGAATTTCGATCTCAGCCAACACTTGTCGTGTGGCCCCCCGACTATTTCGTTCGGATGATAGCAGGACCATTGCGGAAGGGATACGTTTTTTGAGCGTAATTATAATGAGTATTCAATTATGCGAGGTGAGTGATAAAGTAAGCACCTAAATGGTTTGCTGGGTGGAATTTACTAGTGCAACGCTCTGGTGAATGAGCAGAACCTGGAATATTTAATAAATAATCGTGGTCTCGTTAAGCAAGGATTAGCACAAAACAAGGTTAAAAAACTGTTAAAATTTAACGTGTTGCCAATTTAACTTTGTTGAACTTTTTCACAGTTAATTAGGATGGCTAAGACGATCATCGAGCAAGGAGACTTCATGCTTAATTCTGTAACAGCGAAGTCAGTGATCGATCATGCGCTCTTTTTGGGGGCTGATTTCGCTGAACTATTCGTTGAACATCACCAAACCAACACTGTCCAGATCGCATCTGGTGAAGTGGATAAGGTTAACTCGGGTATCGATTTTGGTATCGGTATTCGTCTTTTTTTCGGTCATAAGGTGCTTTACGGTTACACCAACAGCACAGATGAAGCCGAACTAAAGCGCGTAACCTCGCTGCTTGCTGCAAAAGACAAGCGTGAGCAAATCGCGTCAGCGGGTTCTTTGAATTTGAACCGCTACCCAATCCAACATGGTTGCCGCATGCCACTAAGTAAGGATGCTAACCTAGATTCAAAAATCGCGTTTCTATTGAAAGTTGACCAAGCCGCACGTGCTGAGAGTGAGCATATCAGCCAGTTTATTGGCAGCGTGCTTCAGCGTGAACAACAAGTGTCTATCTTCAACTCAGAAGGTCTACACGTTGACGATACTCGTCATTACATCCGAGTTGCTGGTAATACCGTCGCTCAAAAAGGTAATGAGCAGTCTTCTGGTATGGAAGGTCCTGGCGCTCTTGCTGGTTGGGAATTCAGTGAACAGCTTGATGCCAAAGAGCTAGGTCAAACTATCGCGCAACAAGCGTTGGTAAAACTTGGCGCGGATGCTTGTCCATCGGGTGAAATGCCAGTGGTAATTGGTAACGGCTTTGGCGGCGTAATCTTCCACGAAGCGTGTGGTCACTTGCTAGAAACCACTTCAGTTGCGAAGAAAGCTTCAGTATTCCACGACAAGATGGGCGAAATGGTTGCTCACACCGCGGTGAACGCAGTCGATGATGGCACCATGACCAACGAATGGGGCTCGATTCACGTTGATGATGAAGGTATGAAGACTCAGCGCACTCAGTTGATCAAAGACGGTAAGCTAACCAGCTTTATGGTCGATAAAATGGGTGGCATGAAGACAGGTTACGAACCTACGGGGTCTGGTCGTCGTCAAAACTACAAGTTTGCACCAACCTCGCGTATGCGTAACACCTTTATCGAAGAAGGCGAGCATTCACTTGATGACATGCTGGCAGGCATCGAGCGTGGTATCTATGCGAAGAAGATGGGTGGTGGTTCGGTTCAACCGGGTACGGGTGAGTTTAACTTTGCTGTTCGTGAAGCTTACCTCATTGAAAATGGCAAAATCACCAAACCTCTGAAAACAGCAACGCTGATCAGCACGGGTCCAAAAGTGTTGAAAGAAATCAGCATGGTCGGCAGAGACATGGCGCTTGCGCCGGGCATGTGTGGTTCAGTAAGTGGTTCAGTACCAACAACAGTCGGTCAGCCAACGCTGAAAGTCGATAACATTCTGGTAGGAGGCGGTAACTAATGAGCCAAGAACAACAACTTCTCAATGCGGTTGATTACGTCCTATCAGAAGCAAAACGCCAAGGTGCAGAAGCGGACGTCATTGTAAACCGCAACAGTAGCTTTTCTTTGAAAGCGTACCAAGGAAAGCTGGATGAGTACAAAGTAAGCTCAAGCCAAGTTCTGGGTGTTCGTGTTGTGAAAGATGCGCGCGTTGCGACAAGCTACTCTGAGTCGTTAGAACAACCAAGCTTAGATTTGATGCTGACTAATGCACTGCAAAGCGCTCGTTTTTCCAAGCAAGATGAACATCAGACCATTAGTTGTGTGAACAGCCAAATCACGACTGACGTGGCTGAGATTGCTCAAGAAGACACAACTTCGGTTGATGAAAAAATTGAACTGTCTCTCGCACTTGAGCAAGGCGTAGTGGCTCTGCCTCACGCTTCTAGCGCACCTTACAATGGTTATAGCGATGGCGAAACACAACTGATCATTGCCAATACTCAAGGCACATTGTGTCAACACTTCGAGCGCTCGTTCACTTGTTACGCGTATACCTTGTTTGAAAAAGACGGCAAACAGTCAATGGCGGGTAGAATGTCACTTGGTCGCCGTTTTGATGAGTTGAATCCAGCTTACTGTATAGAAGGTGGCTACAACCTTGCTCGTGATCTTCTGGAAGGCGCTCCGGTTGCGACAGGTAACTACCCTGCTATTTTCCACATCAATGCGCTAGCAAGTTTATTCGGTGCTTTCGGCAGTGCTTTCTCTGGCGTAAGCGCGATGAAAGGCATTACGCCACTGGGTGACAAGCTTGGTCAACGTGTTGCGAGTGATTTAATTACCTTTACTGATACGGCTTACATGCCAAATGGTATGGCAATCGCGAGTTTTGATAGTGAAGGCTTCGCTACTCAAGATAATGTCATGATTGCTAATGGTGAGTTGAAAACCTTGCTACACAACAGCCAGACCGCAAGTTACTTGGGCGCAGTCTCGACAGCAAGTGCCGCTCGCGGTGCAAAATCGAGCCTAGACGTATCAGCGAATCACAAAGTTATTGCGACGGGTAACAGCAGTGCGTCAGAAGTAAAAGTGGGTGAGTACCTAGAGTTAGTCGAACTTCAAGGTGTCCATTCTGGTGCGGATGCAGTGAGTGGTGATTTCTCATTTGGCGCGAGTGGTTTCTTGTGCCGTGATGGTAAGCGCATTCAACCAGTTCGTGGGATCACGGTAGCGGGTAACTTCTACAATATGCTGCAAGAAGTTGAGGCAGTAGGTGATACTCAGCTAATTAACGATAGCCGAACTTTCTTCTCGCCAGACGTTCGTTTTGCTCGTTTGAGCATTGGTGGTAAGTAAACTTAGCATTACTATAGAAACAAAAAGAGGACTCAATAGAGTCCTCTTTCATTATCTAGCAACGTGTGCGCGAATAACTAGAATTCGCGTATGTCCAACTCATTGTGGATCAATACTACACACTGAGAAGCGAAAAGCATCTTAGGACCTAAGCTGATCTTCTCTGTGCCAAGGCGCTTTAAGCTGTTAAAAGACTTTTTCGGCATCGGTATATGGTCAGTTAGCAAGAAACATGGATTTTCACCAATTTCTGCATCACGAACAAATTCGCCTTTCTTATCCAGCATATATAGTTGGTGATCTTCTGCCAGTTCTTGTACTAGGCGTTCAAAGCTCACTGTACGAACGGTAATACCAGGTTCGACTTCACGAAGTTGCTCTTTACCCATACCAACCGAAGCATCCAAAGCGCGAGCCACTGCTGCAATCAAGGTTGACTCATGGAAGCCGCCAATGTTGGTGATGTCGTTGGAGCGAATAGTAATGGTGCGTGAGAAATCTTTTGTGCTTTCTAAAACCAAGTGAACAACCACATCTTCACGGTGTGATTGAGCAACGAACATCGTGTTCATCATGGTATGAGCAAGAATCTCTGTATGCGCTTCATTACCAACACCTTCTAACAGTGCTTTGCTGGTGGTTGGCGCCGCGCGAGCTCGTAAAACAAAAGAGCGCATGAATTTAGCCTCTATATAGGAAGAGTGAATGCGCGGAAGTATATACCCAAGCAGGGAAGGGATGCGAGTTTAATAGCAAATGTGAACTTACTTACAAAGCTTCGATTGTGGAGCTGGGTGTGCTGGCTAGAATAGGAGGCAACCCTGTTAGGAGTGGTATATGGAAATCAAACAGATAAATAAAGACATTTATAAAAAGAAAGTAAACCTTGTGATTGGCGGTTTTGTTGCGTTGCTCGCCATCTCCTCTCTTGCCTTTAGTACCTTGTTGATTGTTTTGTTTGGCAACACTGAAGTCGTACCAGAACAATCAACGGGCAATTTCCATTGGAATTTGATTGGTGTCGTTCTCGCAGTTGCAACTTCCCTCTCTTTATTGAATCAAATTAAAACTCGACCATACATGGAAGAAGTGCTGTACGTTTGGAAACTCAAGCAGCTGCACAACAAGATCTTTCGTAAACTAAAAAGCATTAAAGTAGCCGCGAACAATGGCGATGTAAAAGCGCTGACGATCCTTAAGTTCTACTATACGACTCAAAGTCAGGTGTTTGAGCTAGACAACAACACACTGACGATGAGCAGTGTAAATAAAGAATTGGAGGCTATCGAGCAAATCGAAGCGGCGCAATCAATGAGTCTCGATATCACAGGCTTTGAAGAGTCTTGGCTAGACACATATTGATTGCCTATTTGCTACTTGAAGTTAACAACTGAGTGCTAAAAATAAGCGTTTGAGTGAGATTTAATCATCCGACGCTTTTTTTTGATTTTTTTTCTGAAAAGGGGTTGCCAAGAAAAATCATCTCCCTATAATGCGCCTCCGTTGTCAGGGCAAAGCGGAAACGCAAAAGCGGTTGGCAAGAAGGCGAAAGAAAACTTCTAAAAATTAATTTAAAAAAGTGTTTGACACTGAAAATTAATTCCTTAGAATACGCCTCCGCTTCGATAGCAAAGCTTACGAAGCAAGCTCTTTAACAATATAGACCTATCAATCTGTGTGGGCACTCGTTGATGATAATCCAATTAGATATTTCTTTCTTAACGGAAAGCGGTATCAAATTAGGTTTCAATGAAACGAAGTGACCATTGAATCGAAAGATTCAGCACAGTCAATTCAAACATTACT
>NZ_JAWOTT010000029.1:0-48900 GCF_033338995.1 Vibrio sp. Vb0304 | reverse complement strand
TGTTTTACCGTGGTCAACGTGGCCGATAGTACCAACGTTAACGTGCGGTTTCGTACGTTCAAATTTTTCTTTAGACACGATCGTGTTCCTTCCTAGTTATGATTCGTCGTGATCATTATTGATCGACGACGCGCCAGAAATTGTTATTTTATGCGCCAACGCCCGTTAGCGCAATATTTGGACGCCCTGATCTCGCAAAAAGTCGTAAACTTTTTGCAGTTCAATCGTCAATTAGTAACCACGCTCTGCAATAATTTTATCTGCGAAGTTTTTCGGCACTTCAGCGTACTCGTGAAACTCCATAGAGTAAGACGCACGGCCTTGAGTTGCAGAACGTAGATCAGTTGCGTAACCGAACATTTCGGATAGTGGTACTTGAGCACGGATGATCTTAAGACCAGCCACACCTTCGTCCATGCCTTCAATGATACCGCGACGACGGTTTAGGTCACCAACAACGTCACCCATCCAGTCTTCCGGAGTGGTTACTTCGACATTCATCATAGGTTCTAGAATCACAGGTTGTGCTTCTAGTGCACCTTTCTTGAATGCCATCGAGCCAGCGATCTTAAACGCCATCTCGCTTGAGTCTACATCGTGGTAAGAACCATCAAATAGTGTAGCTTTAATATCTAGTACAGGGTAACCCGCTAGAACACCACTATTCATTTGCTCTTCGATACCTTTCGATACCGAACTGATGTATTCCTTAGGAATCACACCGCCCACGATTTCGTCTACGAATACGAAACCTTCACCAGGCTCAGAAGGCTCAAGTTTGACCCAAACATGACCGTATTGACCACGACCACCTGATTGACGAACAAACTTGCCTTCAACTTCCGCTTTACCACGAATGGTTTCACGGTAAGCAACCTGAGGTTTACCAACGTTACAATCAACGCTGAATTCACGCTTCATACGATCAACGATAATGTCTAGGTGAAGTTCACCCATACCTGAGATCAGAGTCTGACCTGATTCGTCGTCCGTTTCCACGCGGAATGATGGATCTTCCGCTGCTAGTTTACCTAGCGCGATAGCCATTTTCTCTTGGTCTGCCTTAGAACGAGGCTCTACAGCAATCTGAATAACTGGTTCAGGGAACTCCATGCGCTCTAGAATCACTTTGTGGTTCTGATCACACAGTGTGTCACCTGTTGTTACGTCTTTCAGACCGATAGCAGCTGCAATATCACCAGCGCGAACTTCTTTCACTTCTTCACGCTTATTCGCATGCATCTGAACGATACGACCGAAACGCTCTTTCTTCTCTTTTACTGAGTTGTAAACAGCGTCACCCGAGTTTACAACACCGGAGTAAACACGCATGAAAGTTAGCGTGCCCACGAATGGGTCAGTCGCAATCTTAAACGCTAGCGCTGAGAAAGGTTCGTTGTCGTCAGCATGACGCTCAACTTCATTTTCTCTTTCGTCGACACCTTTAATTGCAGGTACGTCAACAGGCGATGGCAAGAACTCAACTACTGCATCCAGTACCGCTTGAACACCTTTGTTCTTAAACGCACTACCACAAGTAGCCAGTACGATTTCGTTATTTAGTGTGCGAGTACGTAGAGCTTGTTTGAGCTCAGCTTCAGTCAATTCACCTTCTTCAAGGTACTTGTCCATCAGCTCTTCGCTAGCTTCAGCAGCGGATTCAACCATGTGGTTGCGCCACTCTTCAGCAAGTTCAATCATGTCAGCTGGGATGTCTTCGTAAGTAAACGAAGTGCCTTGATCGGCATCATTCCAGTTGATCATTTTCATCTTGATAAGGTCGATGACACCTCTGAACTCATCTTCCGCACCAACGTTCAGCTGGATTGGAACAGGAGTCGCACCAAGACGATTCTTAATTTGGTTCACAACGCGTAGGAAGTCTGCGCCCGCACGGTCCATCTTGTTTACAAATACCAAACGTGGAACGTGGTATTTGTCTGCTTGACGCCATACAGTTTCAGACTGAGGTTCAACACCAGATGAGCCACAGAACACAACCACAGCACCATCAAGTACACGAAGAGAACGCTCTACTTCGATAGTAAAGTCAACGTGTCCAGGGGTATCAATGATGTTTACGCGATGCTCAGGGAACTGTGCTTCCATACCACGCCAGAATGTAGTAGTAGCAGCGGATGTGATAGTGATACCACGCTCCTGCTCCTGCTCCATCCAGTCCATGGTTGCTGCACCATCGTGAACTTCGCCGATTTTGTGAGAAAGGCCAGTGTAGAACAGAATACGCTCAGTTGTGGTTGTTTTTCCTGCATCTACGTGAGCACAGATACCGATATTACGGTATAGCTCAATAGGAGTTTTACGAGCCACGATTGTATCCTCTTACTAAGGTGTACCTTAGAGTATAGAAAAGTGCTGCGAGAGAACCTCGCAGCACAGAAGGTATTACCAACGGTAATGAGCGAACGCTTTGTTTGCGTCAGCCATGCGGTGAACGTCTTCACGTTTCTTAACCGCAGTACCTTTGTTCTCAGACGCGTCTAGCATTTCAGCAGCTAGGCGTTGAGCCATAGATTTTTCACCACGCTTGCGCGCAGCTTCAACCAACCAACGCATAGCAAGTGCGTTACGGCGAACCGGACGTACTTCTACAGGTACTTGGTAAGTTGAACCACCAACACGGCGAGATTTAACCTCTACCGCTGGGCGAACGTTTTCAAGAGCTTCTTCAAAAATAGCTAAGTGGTCTTTACCAGACTTTTCAGCCATAGCATCTAGTGCAGTGTAAACGATTTTCTCTGCAGTAGATTTTTTACCGTCAACCATTAGGATGTTAACGAATTTTGCCAGCAATTCAGATTTGAATTTTGGATCTGGAAGGATCTTACGCTGACCAATGACGCGACGACGTGGCATGGATTTATCTCCGTTGTCTTCTTCAGGTTTTATCCAAAACTTTTCAGTTTTTTCAAAAAATTAAAAATAATTTAGTGTTTGGCCTTACTTAACGGAATCCATTAAGACTTAGGACGCTTCACACCGTACTTAGAACGACCTTGTTTACGGTCATTTACGCCAGCACAGTCTAGTGCGCCGCGAACAGTGTGGTAACGCACACCTGGAAGGTCTTTAACACGACCACCACGGATTAGAACAACTGAGTGCTCTTGAAGGTTGTGACCTTCACCGCCGATGTACGATGTAACTTCGAAGCCGTTTGTCAGACGTACACGACAAACTTTACGAAGTGCTGAGTTAGGTTTTTTAGGTGTAGTAGTGTAAACACGAGTACATACACCACGTTTTTGTGGGCACGCTTCTAGTGCAGGCACGTTGCTTTTAACAACTTGCTTTGCACGTGGCTTACGTACCAACTGGTTAATAGTTGCCATTAACTAGCTCCTGATTTACTTGAAAGTAAGCTTTGTGAAAAATCTATCCCCAACTGCCAATGCAGTTAGGGACGCAAAATTCTATGCAGCAGTGAGAGGTGTGTCAAGAAATATACGGATCTTTTTTGTTCAATTAGAACAATTCATCCGTAAAGCTTTGTCGACAGCAAATCTTGTTCAATCCCAAGTTAGGGATTTATCCTGTTTTGCTGTTAGTTCAACGAAGCCTGAATAATTCACAATCGTCAGCGATGGACTGATACGATTTGCAATACCGCGAGCTTGTGCATCGCTCTCTAACACAAATACGCTGCGGTTTTTTAGGTGGGAAAATGCGTTATGTTGCGAGTTAGCAGCGTACACTGCATCTTCTATAAGTAAGATGTCATCCTGTTCACTGCATAAAGGCATAGCGTCTTCTAGAGCAGAGACTGTTTTTATGATGTGTAACATAACTTCCTCAAAAAGACAGTAGCTTGCCAGCGTGTTGTAACTTATCTTTGAGCTGTTCTGAGCTTAACGCTTGGGCTTCAATGACTAAATCCGCTTGCGCCAAACCTCGCTGGGTTAACGACTCTGAACACACAAAGACTTGTTCGATGTCGTATAAATCGAAAAGCTTTAACATCGGCGCGTAATCTTTACTCAAAATATTGTTGGGGTCTTGTCCGAGTAGAAGCTGGTATACCCCGTCACCCATGAAAATGACGCTGATATCTTCACAGTAAGCCGACGCGGCTAACAGTGCATCCACACCTTCACGACCAGCTGCACTGCCATGTGGCGCACTACGAAATAGATAAGTTAACTGACTCAAAACTGTACCACTCTGTCTTGGGTTAACATCGCTTCAGCTAGGCTACCTAAGCCTGCTTGTTCAAAACCATCGGCTAGATTGTTCTGAACCAAACCATGTTGATTCGCTTCTTCTTCACTTACAATCCCGCGACGCAAAGCGGCCGCGACACAAGTTTCTAGGCGAACACCATGCTCTTTAGCCAAAGACTGCCACGCCTTATTGAGATCAAATTCATCGTTGGCTGGCACACTCAAAGCAGTACCATTAGTCACACCATCTTGATAAAAGAAGACGCTCACTAGCTGATGGCCTTGCTCTATCAACGCTTTGGCGAACTGATAAGCACTGCGCGCTGACTGGCTGCCATAAACGGGACCATTCACCACTAACGTGTAAGTCAGTTTACTCACCTTTCATCATCCTCGGTTTTACGTTGACGAATGTACAAGTAAACGGTGTGTTTTGAAATATTAAGGCGATCCGCAACACGGTTGATGGCATCTTTAATATCGAAGATACCTTTGTCGTACAACTCCATCACGATCTGGCGATTTTTGGTGTTGTTAGACACGGATTTATCCGCATTGATCTCTTCGATGGTGCGTTCAACAGTTTGGTCCACCAGCTCTTCTACGTCACTAGCAAAGTTGACCGAGGAAGCCGCTTCTTTCGCTTCTTGCGTCGGCATGAAAGACTGAAGAACTTGCGAGAAAGGCGCATCCAAGTTGACGTTGATACACAACAAACCAATCACGCGATTTTCGCCATTACGAATGGCGACAGTAATCGACTTCATCAACACGCCACCTTTTGCACGGGTAAAGTACGAACGTGAGAAGTTGCGCTCCGAGCCTTCGATGTCTTTTAGCATCTTAAGCGCTAAATCAGTGATTGGTGAGCCGACTTGGCGCCCCGTATTTTCACCGTTAGCGATTTTAATTGCAGAGGTATTTAAGTCTTCTAGAGAGTGAAGAACGATTTCACAAAATGGACCTATCAGGCTGGCGATACCATCCACGACCGCCTCATAAGATCTTAAAATGATTTTGTCGTGCTCGGTAAACGGCATCACGTTAACGGATTCCATTTCGAGCAACATCTCCGCGTTTATTGTTTCTGTAGTTGTCATAAGCCTTCGAGCGAAAAATCAACAAATTGGTGTAAGTTTATCAGAAAATTTGAAAAGCAACCTAGCAAACTCACCAACTAGTGACCTAGAACAAAAAAGGCCCGTTAAACGGACCTTTTTCAATAACTTATCGCAGCTTATTGTTATTGCTCTGCGTTGTCGTTCTCAACTTTTAGCAGCTCAACTTCAAATACTAGCGTTGAGTTAGCAGGAATGCTTGGTGTGTCTTGGTCACCGTATGCTAGCTCTGGCGGGATAACGAATTTGAATTTAGAACCCACAGGCATTAGCTGAACACCCTCTGTCCAACCTGGGATTACACGGTTAAGTGGGAACGTTGCAGGTTCACCACGATCGTATGAGCTGTCGAACTGAGTACCGTCGATCAGAGTACCTTTGTAGTGTACTTGAACCGTATCAGTGTCTTTTGGCTTCTCACCTTCAGCTGGTGTCATTACTTGGTATAGAAGACCTGTATCTGTCTTCACTACGCCTTCTTGCTTCTCAAACTCAGCACGGAAATCATCGCCAGCTTTTTTCGCTTCAGCTGCTTTCTCAGCCGCTTGTGCTTGCATCTTTTCTGCAACACGCTTGTCTAGAGATTCTAGTGCTGCACGTGTTTCTTCTTCATTCAATTCAGCATTGCCTTTGAAGACGTCTTCGATACCTTTTAGTACCAAATCTTTGTTAAGATTAATGCCGATTTCGCTTGGCTTGTCGATGCTTGTGCTTAGGTAGTTAGCAAATGAAACACCGATTGCGTATGCCGCTTTGTCGTCGTCGGTTTTAAAGTGAACCGCTTTACCGGTTTCTGCTTGAACTTGTTCTGCTTGAGGTGCGGTTTCTGTTTTAGTTTCTTCTTTCTGACAACCTACCGCTAGCATAACTGTTGCAGCAAGTAGCGACACTTTTAAAACTGATTTCATTAAATTCTCCCAATAATGGCTCTGCCATTGGTTGTTGTGCACAAATCTTCTATGAGACGAGTGAAGACAATCGTTATACCAATATACTAGCTATATGTCTTAAGACACAAACCGGATTATTAGATGTGATGCAAAGAATTTTTCATTTATTCCTATATTTAATTGTCATCACCACGTTAAATGGTTGCTTTTTCGCCGAGCGTGAAGTGCAGCGTTGGCCGATAGAACCTCAAGGTGCGACGAGCTTCGCACTTAGCAGAGATGGACGGTTTGCTCTGCTCTATTCTCAACAACGTCATTTGATGTTGTGGGACCTAGAGCAAAATGAACAACTAGCCAACCTGGGTGAACTCGATGCCGATGCCAATGTGGTTTCCCATATCCGCATATCTGACAATGGTCGCTACGCAATTACAGCAAGCCAAATGAACTTCGCAGTTTGGGACCTAGGCTGGACGCAATCCGAAGGCCTTTGGTCTATTTCTGATGCGCTCATTCGCGACGTTGATATCACCAGTAATGGTGAACAAGTTCTGCTTGGGTTATCCAACGGTAAAGCAATTTATGTCAACTTAGTCACCGGGCGTCGCATGGAGTTCCTTGCGCATCGTGAAAAAGTCAATTCCGTGGCCATTTCTCCTAATGGGCGCTTCGCCCTAACCGGAGGTAATGACTATAAAGCGTATCTGTGGGATACCGAAACCGGACAAGTACTACGAACCTTCGAACATGAACAACGAATTGTTCGCGTGGCCCTGCAAAGAGATGGAAAATTAGCAATGACATCTGATGGCGGAAACCAAGCGATTGTTTGGAATTTAAAAACTGGACAAGAAGTCACACAGTTGAGCAGTTGGTCACGCCAATTAATTTTCTCTACCGCACGATTTTCTGACGACGGGACTCAACTAGTCACAGGAAGCCCTTCTGGCCGTGTGTCGATATGGGATACTCAAACCGGAAAACGAATGAGTGGATTTGAAGTGGAGCCCAAAAAAGACACTCGCCCTCCCCGTGCGGTCGTGTATGATGCAGCCTTTGATTCAAAACAACGCGTAATTACTGCTACTTCAGCAGGTATTGCCCAAGCTTGGCAGTTAGAGAACGGATCATGACAGAAAAAATCATTCAGCAATTGGAAGCACGCATTAATGACTTAGAATGTCAGCTTGCGTTCCAAGAACAGACTATTGAAGATCTGAACGGAGCTTTATCGCAGCAACAACTGCAAATTACCAAGATGCTCGATCAAATGAAATATGTGGTAGGTAAAGTAAAAAATATGGACTCGTCGAATTTAGCCGATCCGTCAGAAGAAACCCCACCACCGCATTATTAAAATGCAGGCTCAAATAGCATAAAGCCCAGAACATGTTCTGGGCTTTGTTGTATTAATTACTTAAGAAGGTACTCAAGAGGAAGCTATTCGTCGGCGTAGATTTTAACGCTCAGCTCGCCTTGCGTATTAATGCCTGCTCGGTACATGCCAGAACTGTTCATCGCAAAGTGCATCTCACCTTTAGCATCAATGGCAATCAAACCGCCCTCTCCGCCCATCTGTTTGAGATCACCTTGGATAATGTGTTCACAAGCCGTATGAATATCTTCTTGTAAGTAACGCATACGTGCTGCAACGTCTTCCGCAACACGTTTACGAATAAAGAACTCGCCGACACCCGTAGTGGAAACTGCCACGACGCCATTTTCGGCCACCGTACCACAACCAATAAGAGCCGAATCTCCGACTCGGTTGTATTTCTTATTCGTCACGCCACCCGTACTGGTGGCAGCGGCTAAGTTGCCTTGTTGATCTAACGCTACCGCACCAACCGTACCGTGCTTACGGTCATCTGGGTAACGAGATTCCGACAAAGCAAACAGTCCTTTCTCACGCATAGACAGCAACTGCTCATAACGGCGATCAGTAAAGAAGTAATCTTGCTCGGTATACTCATGGCCTTGCTCAAAAGCAAACTTCTCTGCGCCCTCACCCACCAACAGCACATGATTGCTGTTTCGCATCACGTCACGAGCGAGCTCAATTGGGTTTCTGATATGACGAACCCCAGCGACCGCGCCTGCTGCAAGGTTTCGCCCATCCATCACAGAAGCGTCCATTTCAACCATTTCGTTGTTGGTCAGCACTGAGCCTTTACCCGCATTAAAGTTAGGAGAGTCTTCCAATACTTTCACTGCCGCTACGACGGCATCTAAGGCTTCACCGCCCGTGTCTAGAATTTGATGTCCCGCTTTTACCGCAGCTTCTAAATCCGCCAAGATGGATTGTTGCAGCTCATCGCTCATCTGTTCACGCAAGATGGTGCCCGCACCACCATGAATGGCAATCGAGAAAGGTTTCGTCATCACTTTGTCCAACTGTTATTCCTTGTATGGTTGGCACTACACCTTAGATAAACAAAAAGCGCAAGTTGAAAACTCAACTTGCGCTTTTCAAAGCTTTGCTAGATAAGATTATCTAGTGAAGGAGCTTATGATTAGTGAGAACCACAGCTACCGCCGCCACAGCAGCCGCCTTCTTCTTCGTGATCGTGGTCATGATCGTGACCACCACAACAGCCACCACCTTGGTGGATGTGACCGTGTTCGATCTCTTCTGCTGTTGCTTCACGTGTAGACATAACTTCTACTTCGAAAGTTAGTGTTTGACCAGCTAACATATGGTTACCGTCAACAACCACTTCGTTGCCGTCAACTTCTGTTACTTCAACAGGGATTGGACCTTGGTCAGTGTCAGCTAGGAAGCGCATGCCAACTTCGATTTGCTCAACGCCTTGGAATACGTCCGCAGGAACGCGCTGTACTAGCGCATCGTTGTGCTCACCGTAAGCTTCTTCAGGAGCTACCGTTACTGAGAACTTGTCGCCAGCCACTTTACCTTCAAGTTCTTTTTCAAGACCTGTGATTAGGTTGTTGTGACCGTGAAGGTAATCTAGAGGTGCTTCTGCTGTTGATTGATCAACAACGACACCGTCTTCCATCATTACTTTGTATGCAAGGCTTGCAACAACGTTCTTTTCAATTTTCATACTAACTCCAGGGAGATTAATTGACTTAACCTGAATGGGGTTAAGTACTGAGATATCTGGGTGTATTATGGGGATCAATTATCGAAGTTCAATTACTCCGGCTTAAAAATTCCGATCATTTCCTGATCTGAGTGTTTATTTTTCTCTACAGATTGTGGTTTGCGCTGCTCTGTAAACTCACACTCGACACACTCAACTAACTCGATGTTATTTTCAATCCACCAGCGCAGGGTATCTTGCTGGCTGCAATTTGGGCAGCTAGCGCCGGCAATAAAACGTTTCTTGATTTTCACGCTATTTCCTTAGCTTGAGTCTTGGCTCAAGTACTACTTCCAATGATTAGGTGACTGATGGTCGCTCTCCATTTCACGACCAAATATTTCTTCTAGCTCTTTGCGTGCCTCTTTCGCCCTTTGAGCTAATTTCTTATCTTCATTGTGTTGAGGCAATAAGTCCTTAAGCATAGCATTATCCAACTTGCGAAAATGTGCTTCTGCCCGCTTTGCTTGATAAGGATGCATACCCAGTTCTACGAGCGCTTGGCGACCGAGATCTAGCGCCCCTAAAAATGTTTCACGAGAGTAATTCTCTACACCATGACTCATTAACTGGTAAGCCTCGACACGGCTTCTTGCTCGGGCTAACAACTTAAGTTTCGGGAAGTGCACGCGACAAATGTCCACGATAGCCATCACCTCATCAGGTGAATCAGTACAAATAATCAATGCTTCCGCTTTATCAGCGCCAGCAGCCCTCAATAGGTCAATTTGTGTAGCATCGCCATAAAACACTTTGTAACCATACTTACGTAATAGGTGGATTTGGCTGGCATCACTTTCTAATACTGTCACTTTGATTTTATTGGCATACATTAAACGTCCGACGATCTGACCGAAACGTCCAAAGCCTGCAATGATAACGCGTGGTCGGCGATCCACGACTTTCGTGGTCATGCCCTCTTCTTCTTGATTCAGGGTATGAGCAAACCACTTCTTTTGTCCCATCAGCAAAAGAGGAGTCGTCACCATGGATAGACTGACCACCACCAACAGAAACGCCACTTGCTCTTTGGACAAAATGCCCTCTTGGCTCGCCGCGGTAAATATGACAAAGGCAAACTCACCGCCTTGGCTCAAAATTGCAGCCATACGGCTTCTCGCTTTGGCTCCGACACGGGCAGCTCTCGCCAATGCATACAAAACCAAACCCTTAACCACGACCAAAGCCACCACCGCACCGAGAATCTCTAAAGGATGTAATGCCAATAACCCCAAGTTTACCGCCATGCCCACCGCAATAAAGAATAACCCCAACAACAGACCTTTAAATGGCTCGATAGCGATTTCCAACTCATGGCGATACTCACTCTCTGCCAGCAAAACGCCTGCTAAAAAAGTCCCCAATGCCATCGAAAGGCCGAGCTTTTGCATCACGACCGAAATGCCAAGCACGACTAAAAGTGCAGCAACGGTAAAGAGCTCACGAACACCGCTCATCACGACAAAACGAAATAGCGGACGTAGTAAAAAGTGACCTCCAATCAACAGTGCTACCACACTGCCTAAAATAGTGAAGACATCCAACCAACTTCCACCACTATGCCCGCCTGCTAGCAAGGGCAACATCGCCAGCATCGGGATCACTGCAATATCTTGAAAGAGCAGCACCGCAAAACCAGATTGCCCCGTTTCGGTACCATTAAGCCCTTGCTCTTCAATGACTTTAAGCGCAATCGCCGTCGAGGACAGCGCTAACCCCATCCCGATAACTAAACTCACTTGCATGCTTACGCCAAACATACTGACGACACTACCAATCACGGCGGTCGTGACCACAACCTGCGCACCGCCTAAACCTAAAATAGGCCCTCGCATCTGCCACAATTTTTTAGGGTTTAATTCCAGCCCTATCAAAAACAGTAACAACACAACCCCAAGCTCGGCAAAATGCAAAATGGCATCAACGTCGCTAATTAAGCCAAGCCCCCATGGGCCAATCAACACACCAGCGAGTAAATAACCTAAAACCGAGCCAAGCCCAAGGCGCTGAGCAATCGGCACCGCAATAACCGCAGCCGAAAGAAAGACCACACTGCTTTGAAGAAACTCACTGGTGATCGCCATACTGACCTCCTCGATCTGCCGCTTGCCAGTTTTCAAGTGGGTTACTCAGCCATCCACGGTATAACTCGGCATGTTCGTAGCGTTCAATATCTAAAACATTTCTTGACCAATACAACACCAGTGGTTCAATCCAGTGCATCTGGCATAGGGCTGCCGTCAGTTCAAACGGTTGCAAGATTTGCTCAAGTGGGTATTTGTTGTACCCCTTCGCGCTGAAGGCTTCTTCTTTACCACCTGTTGTAATGACACTGCGCCAGTATTTTCCTTCTAGCGCCGCACCTCCGCCAAACGCAAAGCCTTTACCTAACACTCGGTCTAGCCACTCTTTTAATAGGGCTGGACATGAATACATATAAAGTGGGTGGTGAAATACAATCACATCGTGAGCGAGCAACAACTCATGTTCGTAATTCACATCAATAAAGAAATCAGGGTAAACACCGTAAAGATCGTGCACAGTGACGTGATCAAGCGACTGAGCTTTTTTTATCATCACTTGATTGGCAATCGAGTTATGTGGCTCTGGATGAGCATAAATGACCAGAACTTTTGGGAGAATAGACGGTGCAACAGCCAAATGGTCGTCCTTGTGGTTATTTTTATCCGTTATCAAATTGTTATACTTTTTTGTACAGCATAATGCAATTAAAGCGAATCAATCGACTTTTCCGGTCAATACCCCTACTATTCACCGCTAGATATATACCCAAGTGGCTTTAAAAACGATTGAAACCACTTCGCTATGTAACCAAGCAACGCGCACTGCGCAAAGTGAATGAAAACTTTATGATTACCTTCTCTGATATTCAGTTACTGCGTGGCGGTAAACCTCTTTTAGACCAAGCTTCTGCGACTATTCACCCTGGCGATAAAGTCGGTCTTGTGGGCAAAAACGGCTGCGGTAAATCAACGCTGTTTGCCCTACTGAAAGATGAACTGTCAATTGATGCTGGCTCATTTAGCCAACCTCAACACTGGGAGTTGGCCTGGGTCGCACAGGAAACGCCTGCGCTAGAGCGCACTGCACTGGAATACGTCATTGATGGTGATCGCGAGTACCGAGCACTCGAAAAGCAGTTGGCTGAAGCAGAAACACAAGACAACGGAACCCTAGTTGCCGAGATACACGGTAAAATTGAAACCATTGGTGGTTACAGCATTCGCGCTCGCGCGGCAGAACTGCTCGATGGTTTAGGGTTCAGCCAAGAGCAAATGAGTTGGAGTTTGACCCAATTCTCGGGTGGTTGGCGTATGCGTCTTAACTTGGCTCAAGCGCTATTGTGTCGTTCTGATCTACTGCTACTCGACGAACCAACCAACCACTTAGATTTGGATGCGGTAATGTGGTTAGAGCGTTGGCTACAAAACTACCCTGGCACGCTGATTCTGATCTCGCACGACCGAGACTTCCTTGATCCAATTGTTGGTCGCATCATTCACATCGAGAATCAGCAGCTGAACGAATACACGGGTAACTACTCGTCATTCGAAAACCAACGTGCGCAAAAAATGGTGTTACAACAAGCGATGTTTGAAAAGCAACAGAAGCAGATGTCGCACATGCAAAGCTACATCGACCGCTTCCGTTACAAAGCATCAAAAGCACGCCAAGCCCAAAGCCGTATCAAAGCTTTGGAGCGCATGGAAAAAGTACTGCCAGCTCAATTCGATAACCCATTTAGCTTTCAATTCCGTGAGCCAGCTGCGCTGCCAAACCCAATCATGATGATGGATGAAGTATCTGCAGGTTACGGTGACAACCTCATCTTAGAGAAGATCCGCTTGAACTTGGTTCCTGGCAGTCGTATTGGTCTACTCGGCCGTAATGGTGCGGGTAAATCGACCTTAATCAAGTTGCTCTCTGGTGAACTTAACGCGCAAGGTGGTGACCTAACTTACTCACAAGGCGTGAAAATTGGTTACTTCGCTCAGCACCAGTTAGAAACGCTTCATCCTGAAGAAACGCCGCTGCAACACATGATGCAAATCGCACCCGATCAAACCGAACAGCAGCTACGTGATTACCTAGGTAGCTTTGGCTTCCAAGGTGACAAAGCACTAGAAAAAGTTGCGCCGTTTTCTGGTGGCGAAAAAGCCCGTTTGGTATTGGCTTTAATTGTGTGGCAAAAGCCAAACCTGTTGCTACTTGATGAACCGACCAACCACTTAGACTTGGACATGCGCCAAGCACTTACGATGGCACTGCAAACATTCGAAGGTGCGATGGTGATTGTTTCGCACGACCGCTATTTACTGCGCGCTACGACCGATGACTTGTATTTAGTGCATGATCGACAAGTTGCTCCGTTCGACGGTGATTTAAATGACTATTATAAATGGTTAACCGAACAACAAAGAGCGGAACGCAAAGAAGCGCAGGCTGCGCAGCCAAGCAAAGATACGGCCAACAGCGCAGCTGCGAAGAAAGAGCAAAAACGTCGCGATGCAGAGTTTCGAAAACAGACAGCGCCAATTCGCAAAACGCTGACACAACTAGAAAATAAAATGGATAAGTTAGGTGCTGCACTGGCCGAAGCTGAAGAACAATTGGCGGACAACTCACTGTATGCGGCCGAAAATAAAGCTAAACTTAACCAAGTGCTGGCACTTCAAGCTTCCAGTAAAGCTGAGCTCGAAGAAATTGAAATGGAATGGATGTCTGCTCAAGAAACGTTGGAGCAGATGGAGCTAGAGTTTAATCAATGAGTAATCAACACGCTGAATACACACTCACCCTAGAACACCTTTGGCAGTTTAGTCTGCAATTTTATGGTGTGCGAGAAGTGAAAGAGGCGTGTTTATCATTACAGAACAACTACCACGGTAACGTGAACCTACTCCTGCTGCTCAGATGGCTCGATGAGCAGCAACTCATTTTCCAAGAAAAAGACTGGCCCTTGGTACAAGACTGTCTAGGTAGGAGCGAAACTTTACTTCACTCCTTTCGCGACCTTCGTCGCCACCTTAAGTCTCAAGTCAATGACGCTTTGTATCGTGAGACCTTGCAGTTTGAGCTGCAACTAGAAAAGCAGCAACAAGCGGATTTGGTGGACTGCATTAACTCACTTGCACTACTCAAAAATGATGGTGACCCACTGACGTTGAGATACTGTCGTCAACTCGGTGGGGAACATTTGCAGCAAGCCTTTGCTATTCCGGTGCCAAACATTCAACCACCAAAACGCCCATAAATCTGTAGAATACCTATAATCTTTATAAAGGATTATATTAATAAGTTCTTCAACGGACACCGAAGGACCGCATAAGAGCAGTTAGGTATGACACAATTTTTCGCAGCCGCCGGGATCAAAAACCCGCATCTCCAAACGCTTTTGCCGCGTTTTATTCGCAAAAAAGCGTTGTTTACGCCGATTTGGCAAACCCTCGATACATCCGATGGCGACTTTCTCGATCTCGCGTGGAGCGAGGACCCAACCCAAGAGCCTGCACAAAAAAAGCCGATTTTTGTTTTATTTCATGGGTTAGAGGGGTGCTTCTATAGCCCTTATGCCAATGGGCTGATGAATGCATTTGCTCAATCTGGATGGCTGTCGGTGATGATGCATTTTCGTGGCTGCAGCGGTAAACCAAACAAAAAAGCACGAGCTTATCACTCGGGAGAAGTGACGGATGCTCGTTACTTCCTAGAGCACCTTGAACAACGTTTTCCTGATAATCCCAAAGTTGCAGTTGGTATTTCTCTTGGCGGTAACATGTTGGCGAATTATTTAGCCCAATATAAAGACCACCCTATTTTGAATGCAGCGACTATTATCTCAGCGCCTTTAGACCTAGCGGCGTGTGCAAACCGTATTGAACAAGGCTTTTCGAAAGTGTATCGCCGTTACCTGCTTTCTTCACTGAAACGTAACGCGTTACAAAAGCATCATCTACTGCACGGCGAGCTTGCGCTGTCCTACAACTCAATAAAACGTGTCACACGGCTGTATGAATTCGATGATTTGATCACCGCACCATTGCATGGCTTTAAAGACGCACAAGATTATTACGATCAATGTTCAGGCTTAAGTAAATTACAACAGATCACGCTACCGACACTGATCATTCACGCCAAAGACGATCCATTCATGACCGACGATGTGATCCCGAAATTTGTTCTGCCAGATAACATTGATTACCGTCTCTTTGAACACGGTGGCCATGTTGGCTTCCTGACAGGAACGGCGTTAAAACCTAAGTTTTGGTTGGAGGAAGCGCTGCCCGCGTATTACGAAAGTATCGCCGCAGATTACCTTTCTGCTGTATCCAAGCAACGAACGCAGTAAACTAGCCGCTCATCATAAAAGTTAGAGGTATTTATGATCATTCCATGGCAAGACATTGCGCCGGAAACATTGGAAAACTTAATTCGTGAATTCGTCTTACGCGAAGGAACGGATTACGGAACCGTCGAGGTTTCTTTGCAAGACAAAATTGATCAAGTCAAAGCTCAATTGGAAAAAGGTGAAGCGGTTATCGTGTTCTCTGAGCTACACGAAACCGTCGATATTCAACATAAAACAAAATTTTAGACCCTTCACATTTTACCGTATCCCACTCGATGACAAGGTATTGTTACGTGCTATAGTGGGATATCGACCGTGCAGTAGTAACTCTACTGCACATTACAGGTAAGTAATTTTCGACAAGGTTTGTCATGTCAGCTAAACACCCAATTATTGCGGTTACTGGTTCGTCCGGTGCCGGCACGACCACTACATCTGAAGCCTTCCGTAAAATGTTCAATATGATGAACGTTAAACCCGCATGGGTTGAAGGCGATAGCTTCCATCGCTTTACTCGCCCAGAAATGGACATCGAAATTCGCAAAGCCCGCGAGCAAGGTCGACACATTAGCTACTTTGGCCCACAAGCTAATGACTTCCCGGGATTAGAAGAGTTTTTCCGTAAGTTCGGGCATGACGGCACTGGCAGCGTGCGCCGTTATCTGCACACGTTTGACGAAGCGGTTCCCTACAATCAAATGCCAGGCACGTTTACACCGTGGCAAGACTTACCCGAAAACAGCGACGTGCTGTTTTATGAAGGGTTACATGGTGGCGTGGTCGATGGCGATGTTAATGTTGCTCAACATGTGGATTTCTTAATTGGCATGGTGCCGATTGTGAACTTAGAGTGGATCCAAAAATTCGTACGTGACACTCGCGATCGCGGCCATTCGCGTGAAGCGGTAATGGACTCAATCGTGCGATCCATGGACGATTACCTCAACTATATCACTCCGCAGTTTTCTCGTACTCACATCAACTTCCAGCGCGTACCGACCGTTGATACTTCCAACCCACTTAATGCAAAAGGCATCCCTAGTTTGGATGAGAGTTTTGTGGTGATTCGCCTACGCGGTATCAAGAATGTCGACTTCCCATATCTGCTGGCCATGATTGATGGCTCATTCATGTCACGCCACAACACGATTGTCGTACCCGGCGGTAAGATGAGCTTTGCAATGGAGCTCATAGTTCGGCCTATCCTACAACAGCTCATCGAAACAGGGAAAATTGGCTAAAAACCTGCCTGCGAAGATGTTTACTTTTCATACCGTGATAATGTGCACAGTTTTGCTTACAAAATCTCAATCATGGCACGATTAAAATCAAGAAATCGTTTTCGAAAAAGGATACTATTTCTTACCGAAACACAAGAGAGCTTGCAGCATATAAAAAGTGCTCTTATTCTAGTAGGCCTAATTCAGGCTTAGCTAAAATATGGATAGCGCAAGCGTACCCTGCAGAGGAAGTGAGATATTATGGTTCTAGGTAAACCTCAAACCGACCCAACATTAGAGTGGTTTCTTTCACACTGTCATATTCATAAGTACCCTTCAAAGAGCACGCTAATTCACGCGGGCGAAAAGGCAGAAACTTTGTACTACATCGTTAAAGGTTCTGTTGCGGTTCTTATCAAAGACGAAGAAGGTAAGGAGATGATCCTTTCTTACCTAAACCAAGGAGACTTTATTGGTGAACTTGGTCTATTCGAGGAAGACCAAGAGCGCACAGCTTGGGTTCGTGCTAAATCTCCTTGTGAAGTTGCTGAAATTTCTTTCAAGAAGTTCCGTCAGCTTATCCAAGTAAACCCAGACATCCTAATGCGTCTTTCTGCGCAGATGGCTCGTCGTCTTCAAGTAACTAGCCAAAAAGTGGGTGACCTGGCGTTCCTAGACGTAACTGGTCGTATCGCTCAGACGCTTCTGAACCTTGCAAAACAACCAGACGCAATGACTCACCCAGACGGCATGCAAATCAAGATCACTCGTCAAGAAATCGGTCAAATTGTTGGCTGTTCTCGTGAGACAGTAGGTCGTATTTTGAAGATGCTAGAAGAGCAGAACCTAATCTCTGCTCACGGTAAAACCATCGTGGTTTACGGTACTCGTTAATCTCAAACTAGAGTGACACGAACAAAATTATAAAAGCCACCAATGGCAACATTGGTGGCTTTTTATTTACTCATGACCAAATAAGATAGGGTGCAGCGAACACTAATGAGTAAGCTTAACAGGTTAACCCTAAAACTTAGCCATTCGTACTTTCAAAGATTTTGTCAGCTGAAGCGGCCACGAAACCTGGGTACAAATCACCATTTTCCATCGGATAGCGCTTAGCAAATTCATAAAACCCGCCAGGGATAATTTCAGTGCCTTCGCTAAAACGAACCGCTACTTTATCTGCCATGGTCGATGACTGCTCTAGCAACACCTCAGGAGTGCCCTTCACTTCACCACCATTTTCATTAATGGTAAACCCAGCGGTACGCAGATGATCGTTTACCTGCTTCACTTCTTCATATTCATTGAGTTGGTTAACGCTCACCGTGAAGTGGTTTGCTCCGTAACCATGCGCCGCAAGCCAAGATGCGTACTCACTTTCTTTAGCCAACGTTTGGTAATCAGCAAAGCTTAAATCCCACAAGCGTCCACCATGTAAGAATGCGCTATCGTTCAGCTTGTCAGCATCGACTTGTGCCACCAAATTTTTCACAATCTCTTGTAGCTCAGGCGAGCACTCTTCAACTTTTAGCTCACTAATAAATACTTTAGGTTGCTTCGGATCTGGGTGCTCATAGTGCTTAGCAACCAGCTTTTTGCTTTCGAAAACGTAATCACCACACGCCTTGTAACCAATAGCTACAAATGGCTTAGCTAGAGTTTCAATACCAAGAGGCGCGATATTGAAGGTACGTAAAGCTATATGATCATTAATCAGAGGCTCATCTTCTTGAAGCAGCTGATGCACTTTAGCCGCCGAAGGGCAAAGACGTTGAATGTAATCTTGCCATAGCGATTCAAATAACACATCGGGCGTCATAACGACTCCTTGTTACGAGATGTAGAGTTTAAAGGTAAGCGGAAGTTGGCTGCTCGTTCACAACAAAAGTTGTCCAGAATAATGAACGAGCAACCATCAACCTGTGACGGTAAATGCCAGTCAGTCAACACGCTTTTCCGAGTCTTTGCTCACTTTTCGTGTTCTGCCAACGATCACTACAACCCATACCTAAATGATGCGCCGGCAAGGTGAGCCGCAATGCATAGTTGCGACTCTATTATTAAAACTTATAGCACTACACCTGGACTCAATGTTGCAGGCAAGACAGTTTCTTGACCTTCCATTGATGCCATTGGGTACGCACAGTAATCTGCTGCGTAGTAAGCGCTTGGGCGCAAGTTACCCGACGCCCCCGGACCACCAAATGGCGCATCACCGCTTGCACCAGTAAGCTGGCGGTTACGGTTCACGATTCCTGCACGAATGTGGTCAACGAAGTATTCCCATTCTTGGTCGTCGGTTGAAACCAAACCAGCAGATAAGCCAAAGCGCGTATCGTTTGCTAGCGCCACGGCTTTGTCTAATCCTTCGTAGCGCACCACTTGCAGAAGTGGGCCGAAGTATTCTTCATCTGGTAACTCAGCAATGTTCGTTACATCAATGATACCAGGAGAAACAAACGCCGCCTCTCCTGCTTTCGCTTCAATCAAGCTTTCACCGCCAAGAGACTGTAGATTAGCTTGTGCATCAAGAATAAACTTGGCTGCCGCGACCGAAATTTGCGGTCCCATAAATGGCGCAGGTTCTGCAAATGGTTGGTCTACGCGAATATTGCGTGTCGCTTCAACGAGTTTGGTGATAAGCGCATCGCCTTTTTCACCCAATGGCACATACAAACGACGAGCACACGTACAACGCTGCCCAGCACTGATAAACGCTGACTGGATGATGGTGTAAACCGTGGCATCCAAATCACCATATTTATCAGAGATCACCATCGGGTTATTACCACCCATTTCTAGTGCGAGCATCTTGCCTGGTTGACCCGCAAATTGACGGTGTAATACATGCCCCGTATTCGCGCTACCCGTAAACAGTACGCCATCAATGCCTTTTGCGTCAGCTAGGGCGATACCAGTTTCTTTCGCGCCTTGAACAAGGTTAATCACGCCTTTCGGCAGACCGGCTTCTTCCCATAGCTTCATCGCCAATTCACCCGTCCATGGCGTTTGCTCAGACGGTTTGAAGACTACCGTGTTACCAGCCAGTAGCGCAGGCACAATGTGACCATTTGGTAGGTGGCCTGGGAAGTTGTAAGGACCAAACACCGCCATCACGCCCAATGGGCGGTGGCGCAATACGATTTGGTTGCCTGCTGCTTCACGGCTCGCCTCACCAGTGCGGTCATGATAAGCGCGAATCGAAATGGCAATTTTACCTGCCATGGCTGCTGCTTCAGTGCGCGTTTCCCAAATCGGCTTACCGGTTTCTTTGGCAATCACTTCGGCGATTTTTTCGCTGTTCTCTTTTACTTTCTCCGCAAAAGCCAACACGATTGCCTCACGCTCTGAAAATGGACGCTTTTTCCAGTCAATAAACGCTTCACGCGCTGCAGATACCGCCTGGTTCACCTGCTCTGCCGTTGCACCTTTGCCTTGCCAGATCACTTCTTGGTTGTACGGCGACAGAGACGTAAATGCTTCACCCTGACCTTGTACCCATTCACCTGCAATCCAATGTGTCATTGTTTCTATCCTTAAATTCTGTCGTCTGTTACTGCGGAAGAAGGCGAACGAAATCCCCTTCTTCAACCGAAAGTGCATCCGCAACGTCTGGTGCGATCATTACGCTTTGTGTTTCTGCGTCATACGCCGCTTTAGTGACTGTCGCACGGAAGTTCTCGAAAGATGAATTACACATCAAGAAGTCTTGTGTGCTGGAATGTCCAGAGATTTTGACTTGCGCGCGGAATGAATGACGTACCGACTCAATATTACGCAGATCACACTCAACCGTTGGGCCACCATCGAAGATGTCGACGTAGCCTCGGTTGGTAAAACCTTCACGCTCAAGCAGCTTCAGCGCTGGACGCGTGTTGTCATGTACTTGACCAATCACGGCTTGCGCTTCTGGGCTGAGCAGGTTGATGTAAATAGGCAGTTTCGGCATCAAGTCGGCGATAAAGCCTTTCTTGCCGATGCCTGTCAGGTAATCTGCAAGCGTGAAATCGATAGAGAAGAAATGCTCTTGAAGCCATTGCCAGAATGGTGAATTACCCTCGTCGTCTGAAACGCCACGCATCTCCGCAAAGATCGTTTCAGAGAAGCGCTCTGGGTGCTCTGCCATCATTAGGAAACGACACTTCGACATTAGACGACCATTCAGACCTTGGCGGAATTTCTCACGCAAGAACAAGGTACAAATTTCGCTGTTACCCGTGTAGTTATTACCAAAAGTAAGCAGTTTAACGACGTTGTTAACGCCAAGCTTTGGCGACGAGTGCACGACTTTACTAATGTGATATGAGTAAAATGGGACATCCCAGCCGATAGATGCTTCGATTCCGGTGGTACCCGCAACCTCACCCGTTTCAGAGTCAAAGCCAACCATCAGGTAGCCTTCATCGCCTGGTTCTGCCACATCTGGCTTACCAAAGCTGTACTCTGAATGTTTGATTCGATTGGTTAACAGTTCTTCGTTAACCGGTAGAGATGTAAATCCGTGACCAGACTCCACCGCACAAGTGTGCAGTGCGTCGTAATCCGACATCGCGATAGGGCGAACTACTAGCATCAATACTCCCTCCAGATGCAAGAAGATCCTAACTATATTGTAGGAACAATTCCCCCATCAGAGATCCTTGACGGGGGTGTCTGCGTTGACGTTTAAACTGATATCGCGCTTAAACTAAAGTCGCGATCGCTTTATCCAGTTTCGCCAAGCCTTCTTCAATTTCTTGTTGTGTGATAACGAGTGATGGTGTGAAACGTACGACATTGGCACCCGCAACCAATACCATGAGACCTTGTTTACCTGCAGCAACCAGCACGTCACGCGCACGGCCTTGCCATTCTTCATTTAGTGCAGCGCCAAGTAATAGGCCTTGACCGCGCACTTCTGAGAAGATGTTGTACTTCGCGTTGATCTTCTCTAGACCTTCACGGAACAATGCTTCGCGTTCTAGCACACCAGCCAACACCTCTGGCTTAGTAACTTCATTTACAACCGCTTCTGCAACCGCACACGCTAGTGGGTTACCGCCATATGTAGAACCGTGAGTGCCCACTTTCATGTGCTCTGCCAATTTTGCTGTCGTTAGCATTGCACCGATTGGGAAACCGCCACCAAGTGATTTCGCAGTACTTAGAATATCTGGCGTGATACCTAAACCTTGGTAAGCGTAGAAGTTACCTGTACGGCCATTACCAGTTTGCACTTCATCGAAGATCAGTAAGGCGTTGTGTTTGTCACACAGCTCGCGAACCGCTTGAGCGAACTCAGGCGTTGGTGGCACGATGCCGCCTTCACCTTGTAGTGGCTCCATCATGACCGCACAAGTACGATCAGACATGTGCGCTTGTAAAGCTTCGATATCGTTGTAAGGAAGGTGTGTCACGTCGCCTGGCTTAGGACCGAAACCGTCAGAGTATGCAGCTTGGCCACCAACCGTTACGGTAAAGAATGTACGACCGTGGAAACCTTGTTTGAATGCAATGATTTCAGACTTCTCAGTGCCATGAACGTCTGCTGCATAACGACGTGCCAGCTTCAAAGCGGCTTCGTTTGCTTCTGCGCCAGAGTTAGCAAAGAACACTCGCTCAGCAAAACTCACTTCTGTTAGCTTTTTCGCCAGACGAAGGGCTGGTTCGTTCGTCATAACGTTACTTAAGTGCCAAAGCTTGTTAGCTTGCTCTGTTAGTGCGTCTACCATTACTGGATGACAATGGCCAAGACAGCTCACTGCAATACCACCAGCAAAGTCGATGTATTCATTACCTTCCTGATCCCAAACACGTGAACCTTCACCTTTAACAGGGATCATTTCCATCGGGTTATAGCAAGGTACCATTACCTCATCGAATAAACCGCGCTCTACTTTAATTTCCGTTGTCATTGCACATTCCTTCTTGATACCGCATGCGTAGCAGATAAGCGAATTTAACCGGCTCTCTTTGCCAGCAAATAATGTTTTGCATTTAAGCTATTGCGGCATTGTATTTACATTTAATTAACCATTTCAATAGTGATTTATTCTTTTCGTTCTCGAAAGCAACTTCCATTAATCACTGCTTATGACTATTTATGCATCAAGAAAGTAAAATAGAGAAGTGATTTTTTATAAATGTTATGTAATACAGGGGATAGAAGGTTTAAAAAGACATGAATAGACAAAGAGACTCGAGAGAATCGCATAGTTTTGCAATCCGCTCACCTCAGCAAAAAGATGAATGATTTGTTAAGAAAAGTGATCGCGATCAGATCGCTTTGCGTGCTAAAAAGTTCGCAAGCAACTCGTGACCTTGCTCAGTTTTGATTGATTCTGGGTGGAACTGCACCGCATCAATTGGCAAGGCTTTATGTTGGTAACCCATTATTTCATCCATGCTTCCGTCCGGCAGTTCTGTCCATGCAGTCAGTTCAAACACGTCGGGTAAAGTACCGTTTTTCACCACAAGAGAGTGATAACGGGTTACCGTGAGTGGGTTATTCAGATTTTTAAACACACTGCGACCGTTGTGACGAATTGGTGAGGTCTTGCCGTGCATCACTTGTCGAGCACGTACCACTTCCCCTCCAAACACTTGTGCAATCGCCTGATGACCAAGACAAACTCCTAGGATCGGCAACTTACCAGCGAAGTGTTCTATCGCTTTCAGTGAAATACCTGCTTCGTTCGGCGTACATGGCCCTGGCGAGATCACCAAATGAGTTGGGTTGAGCGCCTCAATGCCTTGGATATCGATTTCATCGTTACGCACCACCTTTACGTCTGCACCAAGCTCGCAGAAGTATTGGTAAAGGTTGTAGGTAAAAGAGTCGTAGTTATCGATGATCAACAACATAAAGGGTCGGTTGCTCCAATCCGTTTTGGCAATGCTTACGTAGTGAATCGCCACGTTCGTGACAATCAAGGGCGGTATTTTGCTATACCAAGCAAGAAAGGCAAGTTTTTGCTGAATAAAAAGGCCAGCATAGGCTGGCCTTTGGTCGTTACAGTTATTTAGGAACTGTTTGTCAGGAAGTAAATTCGCTTAGCGGCGACGGCGGAATAAGCCGAGACCTAGCAGCGCAAATAGCGCGCCAAAACCAAACGAACCACCATCTGAATCCTTCGACCCTTCTGTTCCAGTTTCAGTTTGCGTCATTGAAACATCACGAGCAGAGCTAAACTTCACAATATTACCTGTCGAGTCAGTCACTTTCTCTTCTAACTGATAATTACCTTGCTCTGGCGTTTGTTCAAACTCAATATTCACGCTACGCGCATCAATATCAGCTTGAACTAAAGTTTGGCTAGCCGAGTAAGCTTTCGTATCGCTGCTTGCCGCAGCCGCTTGTGTGGATGGCGTTAAGTTCACCGTAACAATATCGCCCACAACCGCCGTTGGTGGTAAACGGACATCGACGGCTAAGTTGTCACCTGCTTTCGGTAAATCGATGTCATCATCTGGTAAATCAATCGCGATGATCACTGGATCGTGATCAGAGGCAGAGAACGCATCTTTGTACTTCGGCATATCACCTGTGTACTTGCTGCTGTATTCGAACAAGTTACTCTCTAGTGAGTTGATGTGCCAATCTTCAATTGCTACCACTTTTTGCGCTAGGCTACTGCTTGCCAATGCGTGGTCCAAATTACCCAGCTCGCCCGAATAGGTGTAAGAAAACGTATCAGTGCCGTGCAGCAACGTGTTTAAGTTGTGCAGACCGTAACCTTTTTCAATTTTGGTCTTCTCTACTTGAAGTTCACCATCACCAATGGTTGTGTAAGCAGCAGTATAAATGTCACGGCCGTATTTCTCTTTCGAGTAATCAGTCAGTGTCAGAAGTGGGTCTTCCATGCCATAAGCATTGAGGTCGCCCATGAGCAATACATCGCCTTTCACCTCTTTCAACGCTTCACCCACTGCGTGCGCAGCAGAAACGCGGAAGTTGTTACAGTTGCCTTGCAGATCCGCTGGCTCAGAATCTTCTACACCGGCAATCCACTCTTCAATACACTCAGAGCCTTTCGACTTAAAGTGGTTTACGACAATAGACAAATCTTCACCCGTCTCTTTCACCGTAAAGGTCTGAAGTAGACTGTGGCGTTGGTACTTATCGTAAGCAGGGTTACTTTCTGTGCCCTCTTTACGAGTAATTGTGTTTTCTGCAATGTGCTGCTCTGGCGTGATGATCACTTTTGCAGCGTCTTTTGGCGTTACTGCGTTAGCACGATATAAAATCGCCACCATGATCGCATCACTGCCAAAGTATTCGTCTTGGTATTTGTCTTGCTCTTCGATTTCGACATACGTGTAATGATCTTCAGCGTCATCAATCTCAGCATTTAGGGCATCAACTAAGTTTTGGATAGCACTGCCATCACCAAAGCCGTTGTTTTCCACTTCCATCAAACCAATGATGTCAGCGTCCATCTTGTTCATCGCCGCAACGATTTTCGCTTGTTGGGTCAGGAACTCGTCTAGGTTAGTCGCACCACGGTTTTGTCCGGTTGGGTTTTCATGACCACTGTCAGCCACGGAGTTGAAGTAGTTCAGTACGTTGAAGCTTGCAATACGCAAATCTGAGTCCGCAATCGCTGGGGCATCTTTACGAGCCACGTCGAAGCCTTCACCTGAAGTTACGAAGTTGGTGTTATTGACTTCATTTGTCGCAATCAGGCGGTATTCGTTGTAGCTGTAAGCCACGACACCCTGTAGACCTTCTACTCGAGAACCAAGGCGAATGTGCTGCTCTGAAGAGCCATCTTGATCTGCATCTTTAGCAAAATCTGGGTAGTATGGGATTTGGCCGTTTGGTGCTTTGCCATCTGATTCTAGGTATACGCGGTTCGCTGCGTTGTCTTTTGCTAGCTCAACGGCTGCATCGCTCTCTGCCGCGTGTAATTGAGTCGGCTTTAACAATGGCGCTTCATGAGAGAGCATCATATTGTTACGACGTGAATCGTAGTCGTAAGAGAAGTTTCGAGTTACAAACAAGTCACTTGCCGAGGTTAACTCAACTTGCATCCCTTCATGACGCTCAAGCGCATCACGTAGTGTCTCACCTTCTTTGATAACAAGATCGGTAACTCGAGGGGTTTCAGAGGTGCCTGTTTTCACATAGCTGTTAGCATCAGAAGCTAGCTGAGTATTGCTGTAGTACTCTTGAACTTTACCTTTCACACAAACAACGTCACCAGCTTTTAGCTCCGTGTCTGCCGCATCGGTATGAATGAACAAACCTTCTGAGGTCTTGTCGTTGTTATCACTTTCTAGTGCTTGTAGGTAGAAACCTTTGGTTAGGCCAGTGGTAACAGCAGTCACGACACCAGTTACGAAATGATCTTCGTCAGTAATGTATGGGTAACCATCAATGAATGGAGACGTATCGCCTTCACCTTGAATATCTTGGATGGTAGTGAAGTTAGGTTGCTGACCGTCTACTTCACAAGCGAATGGTGCTGGTGGCTCAGTCGCATTTAGCTCACCAAGGCCGTCAATGTTGTCTTTCTCAAATGCCGTCCACTGAGATGCATCATAAGTAGCAGAAGGGGTTAGTGCATCACTGTTACGAACTAATGTGGTGTCTTTACCAAAATCTACGTCACCCATCACACCGATGATGTCATGTACTTCACCATCTTTAAGCAGTGCGATCGGGTCATCACCGTTAAAGTTCGCGACGCTTTTATCTGTGATATCCGCGATAGCTTTGATGGTATCGCTCGCGTCACCATGCGCCAGTACATACACTTGGTTAGCTTGTAGCGTCACTTGGCTAAGGTCGAATGTGCTACCCCAAGTACCACCACCGTTTGATGATTTCGCCAACTCGTAGCCAGTGAGTGTCACCGCAGTATCACCCGTATTAGCTATCTCTACCGCTTTATTATAAGCGCCGCCTTCTACGTATTGGGAAATAATAATCTCTGCGTTCGCGTTTGCACTAAGTGCACTGGCGATGGTTAATGCGAGTATTGAGGGTTTGATTAACGTGTCCATTGTCGTACCTGATATTTATGTAAATGCAAATTTAGCTCTGGTTAGAGCCTGCCATTTGCGTCTACTATCAGGTTTATTTATGAAATAAATAAGAATGAGCAATTAAAGCCGTGAAATGAATCACATGTGAATATAAGAAAATATGCCAGAGCATCCCATTCAAACATTTTTTGTAATAAATACAGAGCGCTATTGATAAACAAATCAGAATTTAGATTGATTACTCAGTTTACTTTTTCACTTCATGTTAAGGAGTAGAAAATACATCACTTGTTGAGTTGCTTATTAACCCAACCGTTCCTGTTACAAATAAAAAATATAATTAGTCACTAATTTAGAATGCTTTAATTTTCACTTGTATCACTGTTCAAGCCCAAGAATCTATTACTCGCTTCGTTCTCTCTTATACAGGCCCCTCATACTTCAAAGTTTTCATGATTTATTCAATAACTTTTCATTACTCACTAGCCAAAAACATACACAAAAGATATAACACCTGCGCGAGACAATAAGATCTCATTAGCTGTAAACCCAGGAACGACAAATGAAAACAATTCAACGCAGTGTGCTAGCTATCTCCCTACTTGGCTTGATAGCGGGGTGTCAGTTGACCGCCAGTGAGCCACTTCAACCTACGGCGAATCAAGACATCATCGAATCAGCCAAAAATGAACTGGATGGTATTGAAGAGCTAGAAGTCAGTGACGAGGGTGTTATTACCTTTACTCAGCGTCTAAGAACGCCAGGAACCTACTGGATTCCAGCGAGAATTAAAGAACTCAGCTACGATATATCATGCGTACAGCTTAGTTACTTCATTGATAGAGGCATGGTTGTGAAGTCTGCCTTTCTAGGGGCTCGAGGACGTGTTGAATATTACGACATGGAACGCTGTATGAAAGACACACCATTTCAGTAATACAGGCATAAAAAAAGCTCCCCCAAAGTGGAGCTTTTTCGTATTCGTTCTTAGCAACTATGGGCGAGCTACAAAACCTACTGCTTCGTATGCTTTCTTAAGCGTTTCAGCCGCTCGTGCCGAGGCTTTCTCAGCGCCTTGCTGCATTACCTCGTCCATGTAAGCACGATCAGCGCGAATACGGCGATATTCTGCTTGAATTGGCTCAAGCATTGCTACAACTGCCTCACCAACATCTTTCTTAAATGGGCCATACATTTCTACGCCTTGGTACTTCGCTTCAATCTCTTCGAAGCTCATGCCTGTCGCCGCAGAGTACAGACCCATTAGGTTAGCAATGCCCGCCTTGTTCTCGATATCATGACGGATACTTGGTGGCGTTTCGGTATCGGTTTGCGCTTTGTTGATCTTCTTAAGGATCGACTTAGGCTCTTCCAGCAGCGTGATAACGTTCTTACGGTTGTCATCAGATTTAGACATCTTCTTCGTTGCGTCTTGAAGGCTCATTACACGCGCATTTACTGTCGGAATGTAAGGCTCTGGAACTTGGAAGATTGGCTGCTCTGGCGAGTAAATATTGTTGAAACGCGTTGCGATATCGCGCGCTAATTCTAGATGTTGCTTCTGGTCACTGCCTACAGGTACTTGGTGTGCACCGTAAAGCAAAATGTCAGCCGCCATCAACACCGGGTAGTCAAATAGACCGACGTTTACGTCATTCGCGTAACGTGCCGATTTGTCTTTAAACTGAGTCATACGGCTCAGCTCACCCATTTGAGTGTAGCAGTTAAGAAGCCAACCTAATTGAGCATGCTCTGGTACATGTGACTGAACAAATAGCGTGCTCTTCTTCGGGTCAACACCAACTGCCAGACAAATTGCCAGTGCGTCTAGAGTTGCTTCATGCAGCGCTTTAGGGTCCTGACGAACCGTAATCGCGTGAAGGTCTACCACACAATATTGGCAATCATAATCGTCTTGCATCTGCTGCCATTGACGTAGAGCACCCAAGTAGTTACCGATACTTAGTTCACCTGAAGGTTGAACACCACTCAATACAATGGGTTTGCTCATTAGAATGATTCCTTTGACTTCTTAATCTAATTAAATGAAAAAAACCGTGCAGTAATAGGTGCACGGTTTACTCAGTGTACTCATTAACGAGTATTTTGGAAGCTCTTTTGTAGCCGTTATGCAGAAACCGCTACAACGTCCAATAATTCTGCCAAACTGTCAGCGACGAAATCTGGATTTGATGCTGAAATAGGTTCACCGTGGTTGTAACCATATGTCAGACCAAATGAGGCACAGCCTGCATTCTTTGCTGCGAGAATGTCGTTTTTCGAGTCGCCAACCATCAGCATTTCACTTGGTTGGATTTGGTGCTTTTCCATCAACCAGTTCAATGCTACTGGGTTTGGTTTTTTCTCTGGGAATGCATCACCGCCAAGGACATCAACGAAGTATTTTGCGATGTCGTGCTTTTCCAAAACGTCAGGCACAAACTTTGAAGGTTTGTTAGTCACCAACGCCATAACAAAGCCCGCTTTGTGCAGCTCTGCTAGTGTCTCTTTTACCGTTGGGTAAAGATGACTTAGCTTGTGACCGCTTTGCTCGTAGTAGTCATCAAACAATACACGCGCTTTAGCACGAAGCTCTTCACTCAGCTCTGGGTTGATGGTCAGGCTTTGGCTTAATGAGCGACCAATAAGCACGTCTGCGCCGTTACCCACATAATCACGAACTTGTTCTTCTGAAACCGATGGAAAGCCAAGCGCCTGTACTGCTTGGTCTGCCGCGACAGCTAGATCTGGCACGCTATCAAGCAAAGTACCATCTAGATCGAAGGCGATGAATTTAATGTCTTGTTGAGTCATAACTTCCCTGAGGATTTTTATTTATAAATCGGTGAAAACGACAAAGGATGGCACCCCATCCTTTGTTTTTATCATTATGTCTGATTCTACAGTAACTGTTTGTTTCGTCGTTACTTTGCAGCAATACGCTGACGAACTGCCTCAAACAAACAGATGCCGGATGCCACAGATACGTTCAAGCTTGAAACGCTACCAGCCATTGGGATCTTAATCAAATCGTCGCAGGTTTCACGAGTCAGACGACGCATACCGTCACCTTCAGCCCCCATTACGATAGCAAGAGGTCCAGTCAGTTTGGCTTGGTAGATGTCGTGCGTTGCTTCACCCGCAGTACCAACAAACCAGATGCCTTTCTCTTGCAATGTACGCATAGTACGAGCCAAGTTAGTCACTCGGATCAATGGTACGACTTCAGCTGCACCACAAGCGACTTTACTTACCGTCGCATTCATTGGCGCAGAACGATCTTTCGGTACGATGATCGCCGCAGCACCTGCCGCATCTGCGTTACGTAAACACGCACCAAGATTGTGTGGATCGGTCACGCCGTCTAACACTAAGAGCAGTGGTGATTCGTGCTTTGCAAGGATGTCATCAATATCGTTCTCATTCAGCTGCTTCGCTGGTTTCACACGAGCGATGATGCCTTGGTGATTTGCACCGCGTGCTTTGTCATCCAAGGTTTTACGTGTCATCTGCTGAATAGAAACACCACAAACCTGAAGATCATTTAGGATTGGCATTAGGCGATCATCTTGACGACCTTTTAAAACGTACGCCTCGATAAAACGCTCTGGTTCGCGCTCCAATACCGCCTTCACTGCGTGAATGCCGTAGATAAATTCGTTACTCATTGTTTAACCTGTTGTTCTGGTCGTATTGCCTGCGCCAACCAAGTTTGAACTAAGTTGGCGCTTCAACCTACTGCGCTTCTTTTTTAGTGCGCTTGGTTTTCTTCGGCTTACTGTGCGGCTTCTTTTTACGTGCTTTTTTCACTTTAGGCTTCTCGTTGCCTTCGGCGTCACCACGTTTTGGGCCATTACGCTTACTCGTTGCGCCCGTTTCTTCTGGGCGTTTAGTTGGCTCTATCGCAGGAATTGCACGAGCCGCGCCACCTTCTTTCGATGAAGAGCGAGTCGCAGCGCGTTTTTTATCTTTCGCTTTGCGTTTTGCTTCCGCTGCGCGTTTCTTCGCAGTCTTACCTTCGCCGCGTAGCTTACGACTTGTTTCGACCAATTCAAAGTCAATTTGCTTGTCATCGAGGTTAACAGCCAGTACTTTTACTTTTACTGCATCACCTAAGCGGTAGATGTTACCGAAACTTTCACCAATAAGTCGTTGACCAATCGGGTCAAATTGATAGTAGTCGTTCGCAAGGGTAGAAATATGTACCAAACCATCGATGTGCAAATCCGTTAAACGTACAAAGAAGCCAAAGCTAGTGACATTAGCGATAACACCGTCTAGTTCGTCACCGACGTGGTCTTGCATATATTCACACTTCAGCCAATCCGCAACATCACGTGTTGCATCATCAGCACGGCGCTCTGTCATCGAACATTGTTCGCCGTAAAAATCCATGTCGTCAAACGAGTAATGATAGCCACCTGTTGGTGTCCAGCGATCTTGATTACGACCTTCTTCTTTAGCAATCAGATACTTGATTGCACGGTGAAGTAACAAGTCAGGGTAACGACGAATTGGCGACGTAAAGTGCGCATAGCGTTTCAATGCCAACCCAAAGTGCCCCGCGTTATCTGCGTTGTATACCGCTTGCTTCATTGAGCGTAGCAGCATGGTCTGAATCAACTCTTGATCTTGACGCCCGGAGATTTGACGTGCGAGATCAGCATAGTCCGTTGGTGAAGGCTCTAAACCACCTTTTAGCTCAAGACCAAGTTCACTTAAGAAGTCACGGAAACCTTGCAGGCGTAATTCACCTGGAGATTCGTGGATACGATAAAGCGCGGGCTCTTTCGCTTTTTCTACCAGCGATGCCGAAGCAATGTTGGCTAAAATCATACATTCTTCGATGATCTTATGCGCGTCATTACGAATTACTGGCTCAATGCTTTCGATTTTACGTTCCGCATTGAAAATAAATTTGGTTTCAACGGTTTCAAATTCGATTGCACCGCGTTGATCTCGTGCTTCTTTCAGCACTTTGTACATCTTGTGCAACTCTTCTAGATGAGAAACAAGCGGCTGGTAGCGCTCACGTAGTTCTTCATCCCCTTCTAGAATCGCGCTCACTTTGCTATATGTGAGACGAGCGTGCGAGTTCATCACCGCCTCGTAATGCTTGTAACCAGACAGCTTACCTGTATCGGAAATGGTCATTTCGCACACCATACACAAGCGATCTACTTGCGGGTTAAGCGAACATAGACCGTTCGACAGTACTTCTGGCAACATTGGCACAACTTGCGAAGGGAAATATACTGAGTTACCACGATTGATCGCTTCTTTGTCCAACGCAGAGTCAGGACGAACGTAGTAACTGACGTCAGCAATCGCTACCCATAAACGCCAACCACCTTCTTTGTTCTTTTCACAGTAAACGGCATCATCAAAGTCTCGTGCGTCTTCGCCGTCAATGGTCACTAGTGGCAAATCACGTAGATCCACACGACCAACTTTCGCTTCTTCTGGTACTTCTTCGCCTAAGTTTTCGATTTGTTTATCGACGGCTTCTGGCCATTCGTGAGGGATTTGGTGTGTACGAATCGCAATTTGTGTTTCCATACCTGGTGCCATGTTTTCACCAAGGACTTCAACCACTTTACCCATCATGCCGCGTGAGCGTGAGCCACGATCAGTAATTTCAATTACGACTACGTTACCCATGCGTGCACCCGCTTTGTGCTCATTTGGGATCAGGATATCTTGGCTGATACGCGAGTCATCTGGGACAACATAGGAGTATCCATATTCAAGGAAGAAACGACCAACGATTTGATCATTGCGCTCCTCTAGCACACGCACCAAACGTCCTTCACGGCGGCCGCGCTTGCTGTTGTCTGTCGGTTGCACTAAGACAAAATCACCGTGGATGATGTTCTTCATCTGATGGTGCGGTAACAGAATATCATCATCCTTGCCGACGCTGCCTTCTGGACGTACCCAACCATGGCCATCACGATGACCAATCACGTAACCTTTCACCATTTCAAGTTTTTCAGGCAATGCATAGCACTGACGACGGGTAAACACCAGTTGGCCATCTCGCTCCATCGCACGTAGCCGACGACGCAACCCTTCGTATTGCTCTTCGCCCTCAAGCTTTAGTGCCTCAAACAAGTCGTTACGATTCATTGGAACGCCCGCTTGCTCTAGAAACTCGATGATAAACTCTCGGCTTGGAATTGGATTTTCGTAATTTTTGGATTCACGATCTGCAAAAGGATCGTTTGGAATATTGTCTGACATAGGCACGCCTATCTAGCAAGGAAGGTATATGGCTAGTATATCTGAGTCTCTCGATAAGCTACAGAATTGCTTTGAAAAAAGAATGATCGAGATCGACTCTAGGCATGCAAATGAGTTAAGGACGAGCCAGCAAGATCAAAAGTTCAGAATTGTCACTGAGCAAGGATTCAATCGTGCAATCATCCAACTCCGCCAGGAAGGCACTTTTTGCTTTCGCCAATTTATCTTTGAGGCGGCAAGCAGGGGTAATATGGCAAAAATCCACACCACAGTTGACTAAATCTAACGGCTCTAAATCGCGCACAACACCACCGACTGTGATTTCAGACGCTGGCTTCATCAGCCGGATACCACCGTTTTTTCCGCGCACGGTATGGACATAACCCAACTGCCCTAACCGATTGATAACTTTAACCATATGGTTGCGCGACACACCAAATAAATCCGTCACTTCGGTAATGCTGGTTAACTCATCTTCCGGCAACGAAGCCAAGAAAATTAAGGTTCTCAACGCATAATCAGTGAAACTAGTTAACTGCATATTCTCTCCCAAAGTGCGACTCAATAACCCACTGGTGATGCTAAAACCCCAAACTTGAGCTATCGATAAAAGTGTAAATCTTTTCTTGATCGAAAGATACATTTGAGATACAACTTTAAACATGCATTATAAATACAACTTAAAGTAGGAAGCCCTTATGCTCAGCAATCAAACTATCGAGATCGTCAAAGCGACCGCACCACTCATCGCCGAAACAGGACCAAAACTGACCGCGCACTTTTACGAGCGTATGTTTACTCATAACCCTGAGTTGAAAGATATTTTTAACATGAGTAACCAGCGTAACGGCGATCAGCGTGAAGCATTATTCAACGCTATCTGTGCCTATGCTGCCAATATTGAAAATTTGCCAGCTCTGCTTGGCGCAGTAGAGAAAATTGCGCATAAGCACACGAGCTTTTTGATCACAGAAGATCAGTACCAAATCGTTGGTAAGCATTTACTTGCTACAATCGATGAGCTTTTTAATCCAGGTCAAGAAGTGTTGGATGCTTGGGCTGAGGCTTACGGCGTACTTGCGAATGTATTTATTCAGCGCGAAGAACAAATTTACCAACAAAATGAAGCTTTGGAAGGCGGCTGGCGCGGTCTACGCGAATTTGAATTAGTCGATAAAAAGATTGAGAGCGAACACATTTGCAGCTTTGTGTTCAAGCCAACCGATGGCCAAAAAGTGGCGCCGTATAAACCGGGACAATACCTTGGCATCTACATCAACAGTGACCAGTTAGAAAACCAAGAAATTCGCCAATATAGTCTGTCTTCTGCGGTCCAAGAGAACACTTACCGTATCTCGGTAAAACGTGAAGAAGGCGGAAAAGTGTCGAACTACCTGCACGATAACCTGAACATTGGCGAAAAAGTGCAGCTTGCGGCCCCTGCCGGTGATTTCTTTATGGATGCCGAACCACAAACACCCGTTGTTCTAATATCTGCTGGTGTGGGACTTACTCCAACGCTGTCAATGCTAGAAAGTCTCTCAGCACATCAAGCACCTGTAACTTGGGTTCATGCAACAGAAAATGGCCAACAGCATGCTTTCAAGCAACACGTAAACCAACTCGTTGCAGAAAAAGAAAATATGAACGCGCTCGTTTGGTATAACCAACCAACGACAGAAGACAAACTAGGTGAAGACTTCCACTTCACGGGCTTGGTCAATCTGTATGAAATTGAAGCTGCATTAAAGCAAGATAACGTGCAGGTGTACTTCTGTGGCCCTGTAGGATTTATGCAGCACATAGCGAAACAGCTATTAGAACTTGGCGTACCAGAAGAGCAATTCCATTACGAATGCTTCGGTCCACACAAAGTGGTTTAAGCGCTACCAACTATCGGGAAAACAACAAAGCCCACGTGACGTGGGCTTTGTTGTATGAAGTTGTTTGCAATATTGAAGCGTTACCAAAAGGTGTCTCGCCGTTTAGCTCGAGCAATAACGTTTTGTGGCATGCGCTGTTCAAGGCCGTTTCTCAATACAGTTATGCGCTTATGCTGCCGCTTATCTGCTGTGACAGAGTTATATAACCAACGATACGCATCTTCGTAATCGAGTGGACTGCCATAATCACGTAAAAGCAACTCGGCCAGATGAATACGCGCGTTTAGGTTTCCCATTGACGCAGCTTCTCGCAAATATGGAATTGCACGTTCTTTATCTTGCTGTACTAAAGTGCCACGCGAATAGTATCGGCCAATCTGCTCTAGTGCAGCAGGTAACCCCTGATGCGCTGCATTTTCGATGTAGTAAAGACCCAGTTCGACATCTTGCTCGACACACACACCCCAAGCCAACATATCTCCGTATAGAAATTCATAAGCGGGTAAGTTAATTCGAGTCGCACGAGCTACGATATCCTCCACCAGCTGGCAGTTATCAGCGCGCACACGTTGTAAGTGCTTATTTTGCTCAATAAGCTTTATCAGCTCTGCTTCGGTATAGATCGGAACTGGTGCCCCCACATCAGCAACATTGGCTTTCACTGTGGTAGCAACCAAGGTCAACAACAGTGAAGCAGCCACTGTTCGTAACTTCATAAACGTACCCTTAAGGTATCTAAGAAACCAAAGATCGGTGAAGGATCTCCTCTGCTTGATAACCTTATCGGCAAAAAACAGCTAAGCTTTAGACAATTTTTGCCTCTGATTTAGGCTCAGCGGCAAAAGCTTGCCATATGAGAGTCACGCTGTTTTTGTTCAGATACAAAAAAGCCGACCATAAGGTCGGCTTTTGCAATCTTTAACGGCTATCAATTAAGCTTCGAATGGGTGAACTTTGATGATAGTTTCGTTACGGTCAGGACCTGTAGAGATGATGTCTACTGGAACGCCAGTTAGCTCTTCAATACGCTTGATGTAGTCAAGAGCTGCTTGTGGTAGAGCATCTAGTGACTTAGCACCAAATGTATTCTCAGACCAACCTGGCATTGTTTCGTAGATTGGCGTTGCTTTTTCGAATGCTTCAGCAGCCATCGGAGAAACTTCTAGCACAGAGCCATCTTCCATCTTGTAACCAGTACAGATTTTTAGCTCTTCTAGACCATCTAGTACGTCTAGTTTAGTTAGACAGAAACCAGATACAGAGTTGATTTGGATTGCACGACGCATAGCAACAGCATCGAACCAACCTGTACGACGTAGACGACCAGTTGTCGCACCGAACTCGTGGCCAACTTCACCTAAGTGCTTACCAATTGGATCTTGCTTATCTAAACCGTCGTATAGTTCAGTCGGGAATGGACCAGCACCAACGCGAGTACAGTACGCTTTCGCGATACCCAAGATGTAACCGATGTGACGAGGACCAAAACCAGAACCTGCAGCAACACCACCAGCTGTCGTGTTAGAAGACGTTACGTACGGGTAAGTACCGTGGTCGATATCAAGTAGTGTACCTTGTGCGCCTTCGAACATGATCTTGTCGCCGCGCTTGCGTGCTGCGTCTAGTTCGTCAGTTACGTCGATAACCATTGACGTTAGTAGTTCAGCGTAGCCTTTAGCTTGCTCAAGTACTTCTTCGTAGCTTACTGGCTCCGCTTTGTAGAAGTTAACTAGTTGGAAGTTATGGAACTCCATGACTTCTTTTAGCTTCTCTGCGAAAGTCGCCATATCGAATAGGTCGCCAACGCGTAGACCGCGACGAGCAACTTTATCTTCGTATGCTGGACCGATACCACGACCAGTAGTACCGATAGCTTTTTTACCGCGAGCGATTTCGCGAGCTTGGTCCATTGCAACGTGGTAAGGAAGAATTAGCGGACATGCTTCAGAAATGAAAAGACGCTCGCGTACTGGAATACCGCGCTCTTCAAGAGGCTTCATTTCTTTAAGTAGAGCTTCAGGTGATAGTACAACACCGTTACCGATAACACATTTTACGTTATCGCGAAGGATACCTGATGGAATTAAGTGAAGAACGGTTTTTTCACCGTCAATTACGAGAGTGTGACCTGCGTTGTGACCGCCTTGGTAGCGTACCACGTATTTTGCATCTTCAGTTAAAAGGTCTACGATTTTACCTTTACCTTCGTCACCCCATTGGGTGCCTAGAACGACTACGTTATTTCCCATCTTTCCAAGTCTGATTGCTAGTTAAAAATGGATTCTAGCACCGAATCACGCTTCTTGCAGTCATTTTTTGTTCACAGAGTTGCTACCAGAATGTCATCTTGCCGCTTTGTTCATTTTGAAATCAGCATATCACTGATAGTATTTAGCTTTCTCTATTCGACTGGAAAGCGCTATGTCTGAATCCATATGGTTGGCGATTGGGCTCGTCTTAATCGTGGAAGGCATTGGGCCACTGATTGCTCCTAACGGTTGGCGGAATATGGTGGCTCAATTAAGTGAACAACCCAACAATCAGCTACGACGCATCGGTGGCTGCCTAGTAGTTGCTGGAGCCGTAATCGCCATCATGATGATCTAGCACTTAGCATCAGATACAAAAAAAGGCTCCCTAAGGAGCCTTTTATTTCAATGAGACGCGGAGATTATTTCTCCATGCTGCCCTTCGACTGGTTCATGTATTGGAAGAACTCACTCTTCGGATCAAGTACCAGAATATCGCTCTTAGAGCTGAAGGACTTCTCATACGCACGTAGCGAGCGTAGGAAGCTAAAGAACTCAGGGTCTTTGTTGTACGCTTCAGCATAAATCTTCGCAGCTTCAGCATCCGCCTCACCTCGTGTCACACGCGCAGTTTTATCAGCTTCAGCTAGAATAGTTGCTACTTCTAGTTCTGCTTGAGCACGAATAACTTCCGCCTTTTCACGACCTTGAGAACGGTGCTTACGAGCTACGGACTCACGCTCCGCACGCATACGACGGTAGATAGACTCACTGATTTCATCAGGCAGGTTGATTTTCTTCATTCGGAAATCAACGACACGAACACCCAAGTCTTTCATTGCGCTTTCACGCGTGTCTTTCAATACTTCAGACATGATTAGGTCGCGTTCACCATCAATCTCAAGCGCCTCACGAGCCGCTTCAGTTGCGACAACATCGGCACTTGCGTCTTCTGGTAGCACATCATCGTTACGTGGACCAGATACGATCTGTTTGATTTCACGAGCACCGATTTCAGAACGAAGCACGTCCGTCACTTTACGCTCAAGTAGTGCCTCTGCCGTTAGCGAGTTACCACCGCCTGTCGCGAGGTAGTAGCGACCAAAATCTTCAATACGCCACTTCACGTAGGTATCAATGATAACGTCTTTTTTCTCAGACGTTACGAAACGGTCTGCACGACCATCCATCGTTTGGATACGTGCATCAAGTTGTTTCACACGGTCAAACAAAGGCATCTTGAAATGCAGACCAGGCTCGTAAATTCGAGTGATGTCGTTATTGTCTTTCAAGACACGACCAAATCGAACCACGATACCGCGCTCACCTTCAGGAATCACAAACAAAGACATCAACATTAATGCCAGTGCGATTACCAGTACAGGGATCATTAACTTACGCATTCTTAGTATCTCCCTTGACGTGAACCTGTTGAACGAGACTGCGTGTTCGAAGTGTCTTCTTGTGTACGATCAGACTCAAGTTGAATTTGATCATAGGTTGAAGATGACTTCGATTTACGTTTGGTATCTGCTTTGCCCTCTTGTCCCGCCAACTTATCGATTGGAAGGTAAAGAAGATTGCCGCTTGATTCCGAGTCAATCAACACTTTCGAAGTGCTTGAGTACACCTCTTCCATTGCGTCGATGTACAGACGATCACGCGTTACACCAGGCGCTGCTTGGTATTCTGGTAGTAGTTTTTCGAACTGTGCTACCTGACCAAGAGCCTCGTTAGTGACACGCTCATTGTAACCTTGTGCTTCTTTCTTCAAACGCTCTGCACGACCCGTTGCCTTAGGCAAGATTTCGTTCTTGTATGCTTCAGCTTCACGAATGAAACGCTCTTCATCCTCACGTGCTGCGATTGCATCATCAAACGCATCTTTCACTTGCTCTGGTGGACGAGCAGACTGGAAGTTCACATCAACAAGTACCAGACCCATATCATAGCTATCAATGATTTGGTTCAGTGTTTCTTGCGTAGTTTGACGAATTTGCTGACGACCACTGGTTAGAATGCTATCCATCAATGAGTCACCAATTACTGCACGTAGTGCAGAATCCGTTGCTTGACGCAAGCTGTCGTCTGCATTGGTTACACGGTACAAGTATTTGTATGGGTCAGTCACTCGGTACTGAACATCCATCGCAACTGTTACAACGTTTTCATCTTTGGTCAGCATTAGACCAGATGCACGTAGTGAACGAATCGCTTGTACGTTTACCGCTTCGTACTCATCAATAAAGCGAGGACGCCAGTTAAGACCTGGGTCTACGATACGATCGTATTTACCTAAACGCAGTACAACACCACGCTCTGCTTCACCGATGGTGTAAAAACCAGCGAAGAACCAAACTGCAACAGCAATCAGAGCAATCACGCCAAAGCCAATTGCACTACCACCACCGCCGCCGATTGGAGAACCACCGCCGCCTTTTTTACCAAACTTGCCGCCCAGCTTTTGACTCAGTTTGTTGAACACTTCATCTAAATCTGGCGGACCTTGATCTCGGCCACCAGGACGCTGGCCACCACGATTATTATTACCCCAAGGGTCATTATCGCGGCCATTGTTGCCGTTGTTATTTCCAGGCTCATTCCACGCCATTAGAAAGCTCCATCATTTGATATGACGTTATACTGTAGCAGTCCTTTAAGTGACTATAAAGCCAGTCAAAACTGCCCCTTCTCTTTTTTCAAGTCTAGACCAATCTACTTGCTGCATTCGAATATCGATCAACAAGTTACCATCCTGGTCATATTCCTCACGTTGAATACACTTCATTTGGAAGAAGGTACTACGGAATCGTCCTTGATACTGTGGAGGAATTCGCAACTGATGCTCGACCATTTGTGACGCCAGACGTTCCGTCAGAGCCTCAAACAGGACATCAATGCCCAACCCATCCATTGCTGAAACCCAAACTGCGCGAGGTACGCCTTCCTCGTCTCGTTCTATACGTGGTTTCTGCGAATCTAGATTGTCGATTTTGTTCATGACAACCAGAGTCGGCACTTCATGCGCGTCGATCTCTTCTAGTACTTCATGAACAGCTTGAATATTCTCACGAAAACGCTCATCACTGGCATCAACAACATGTAACAAAATGTCAGCTTCTTGCGTTTCCTGCAAGGTTGCCTTGAAGGCCGCAACCAAGTCGTGTGGCAAATGTCGAATAAAACCAACCGTGTCTGCCAAGATGGCAGGGCCAACATCTGCTAACTCTATCTTACGTAAAGTCGGGTCCAAAGTAGCAAATAATTGATCAGCCGCGTACACGCCAGCTTCTGTAATACGGTTGAAGAGTGTCGACTTACCCGCGTTGGTGTAACCCACAAGTGAAACCGTTGGGATTTCAGCTCGATTTCGGGCGCGGCGCCCTTGTTCACGCTGCTTCGCTACTTTGTCTAAGCGTCGCAGGATGGCTTTGATTCTGTCACGCAATAAGCGACGGTCGGTTTCCAGCTGGGTTTCACCCGGGCCACGTAAACCGATACCACCTTTCTGCCTTTCAAGGTGCGTCCAACCACGAATCAAACGAGTAGAGATATGACGAAGTTGAGCCAGCTCTACCTGTAGCTTACCTTCGTGTGTTCGAGCTCGTTGAGCAAAGATATCGAGAATAAGACCAGTGCGGTCGAGAACTCGACATTGGCACAGTGCTTCGAGGTTACGTTCTTGGGCAGGAGAGAGGGCGTGATTAAAAATCACAATTTCGGCACCCGTTGATTGTACCGCTGTAGCAATCTCTTGGGCCTTACCCTCTCCGACATAGTATTTCGGGTGTGGGGATTGACGACTACCAGTTACCACTTGTAGCGCCTCTACCCCAGCAGAAGAAACCAGCATTTCGAACTCAGCCAGATCTTCCCATTCACCTTCTTGCGTGAAGTTGATATGAACAAGTACGGCTCGCTCACCGGATTCATAACGGTCAAACAAGCAATCAACTCCTTATTTTAAAAATACTCGATGAAGAATTAATCTTCTGATTTCTCTTGTGGACGCTCACCTTGTGGACGTTCACCGCTGTGATGGCTCACTGGACGAGCCGGCACAACTGTTGAGATCGCGTGCTTGTACACCATTTGGTTAACAGTATTCTTCAGCAGGATCACAAATTGATCGAATGATTCGATCTGACCTTGTAGTTTAATACCATTCACAAGGTAGATAGATACCGGGATACGCTCACGACGTAGCGCGTTTAGAAATGGGTCTTGTAGAGATTGCCCCTTAGCCATTTTTATTTTCCTTATTTAATTTGTAGTTGTAATTATTTAGCTAGTGGTGCAATGCAAAAGATACGGCTTTTGCATCTGAGCTAAACGAATCAAAAATGCACTCTAAGTAATTAGCAGCATAGTATAAAAACCGCCAACAACAGATCCTTTGAGAGTGCGTTCACGCAAAAACGATCACATTATACACAGCTATGTCAATCAGATGCTATTGCTTCCGACATCGTTTCTAATGCCTGTTCAATGTTCTCGCTATCCAACCAAGTTAAATCATCCCAGCTGCGTAACCAGGTGATTTGACGCTTGGCCAATTGACGAGTCGCGCATACGCCACGAAATACCGCTTCGTCACGTGTACACTCCCCATCTAAATACTCCCACATCTGTCGGTAACCGACGCATCGTATGGAAGGAAGATCGGGGTGAAGATCTTTTCGCGAATGTAACGCTTTCATTTCTTCTTCAAAGCCCGCTTCCATCATCTTCTCGAAACGGAGTTCAATCCGACGGTGAAGTTCTGCCCTATCCTTGGGAGCTATTGCAAACTGCTTGACTCGGTATGGTAGGCTTTCACCTTTCGTTTGAGTCAATTCAGTCAAAGTTTTACCTGAAATGCGAAAAACTTCCAATGCCCGAGATAAACGTTGGGGATCATTGGGATGGATTCTCGCGGCTGACACAGGATCAACCTCTTTGAGTTCATCGTGCAACACTGACCAACCTTTAGTCAATGCCTCTTGTTCAATTTGCTGACGAATTTCAGGATTTGCAGCAGGAAGTGGTGATAAACCTTCAAGTAACGCCTTGTAATACAGCATTGTTCCACCCACAAGAAGTGGAATTTTTCCTTCTGCAACAATATCATCCATCGCTTTCAATGCATCTCGACGAAAGTCGGCGACAGAGTAAGATTCACTTGGATCCAAAATATCTATCAAGCGATGAGGCGCCAAACTTAACTCTTTTTCATCCGGTTTCGCCGTACCGATATCCATCCCTTTGTAGATCAAAGCAGAATCAACACTGATGATCTCAATCGGAAATTTTTGACGAAGACTAATCGCCAGCTCAGTTTTGCCTGATGCAGTTGGCCCCATTAAAAATAGCGCCAAAGGTAGTTTATCTGTCATGGTTTTAATTTGGCTATCGTGGCAGAGAAATCAACAGCGGATACGAATTTTGTATCTTCTAATGGCAATTGACCATGTCTTAGCTGTTCAAGTTCCGCAATAATTTGAATGGCTTCAGAAAAAGTATAGTGACTCTTCACTGTCGTGACCTGTAATGCGAGCCAATCTATCAACTCAGACAGCATCTGAGCCGCTGCTATACCTTCGTTCACACAAGATTGCGCGTAAGATAACAGATCTGGTACTAAATTTTGTAAGTTTTGTTGACGCAGCGGAGCTGGAACGCCCATCACCATTAAGGCGTGCTCGTTTCTCGCTTTCAATTGAATACCAAGCAATGCCAAATCTTGTTGATAATCTTGGGCCAGTCTCACTAATTCGGCCTCTAACTTAATAGATAGAGGAACAAGCAGAGGTTGTGCCTTAAGTGCACCATCGCTTGGAGTGAGCTGGCCTTTTACACGATAAAATTCTGCTCTAGGTAACGAGACTAACGCCGCCCCACTGTCACTGTCCATCAAAACAAATTGTTCATCGACCACCATCAGCGCTTTGCCTAATGCAGTAATCGATGGCATTGATGTGTGCGAAGTTATCGTTTGGGGCGCTATTGGAGTGACTGCCTGAGCCTCAAACTCTGGCGTTTTCAACAGCTCGTGATAAGCGCGTACTTCTTGTTTAGTTGGCGCTGGTTCTACGTGGCGCTCTTTACTGTGACTTGGCTTTGGTGCGGGTTTGGATTCCACCCAATCATTACGTTTGAATGACTCCACTACGCGCGCCTCTCGCACGGAGGTTTCACTAGGACCGCTATTACGAGGCTTCACTTCATAATCACTGCGTCCAGGATAAGCCGGTGTACTCTCTATCGCTTGATAAACCCGTTCTGGTACTGGTGAAGATGCTGGCTCTTGTACTTTTTCAGGCTCTGGCGAATGCTCAATCTCTTCAGACTCAGTCGGTTCCACGCGATGAAATGCCGATTCATTCACCTGTGGTTTATCAATCACGGCGCTTTGTGAAAGTGCATCCGTCAAAGCTTGATAGATGAAATCATGCACCAAACGAGCTTGGTGGAAACGCACTTCATGCTTAGCAGGGTGAACATTCACATCTACTTGGTGCGGATCTAGCTCAATAAAGAGCACATACGCAGCAAACTGATCTGGCTTTAAGCTCATTTCATAGCTTTGACGAATCGCGTGATTGATTAATTTGTCACGCATCATTCGGCCATTCACATAGCAATATTGTAAATCGCTTTGCTGCCTTGCTCCCTCTGGTGTGGTAATCCACCCATGTAACTTTAACCCTTGATGCTCAAGCTCGATTCTGAGCATATGCCGCACAAACGCATTACCGCAGACAGCAGCAATACGCTTTTCGGTTTGAAGCTGATTTTTCGCCGCGCGATATTGACGGATGATCTTGCCGTTATGACGCACATTGATGGTGACATCAAAGCGGCTTAACGCAATGCGTTTCAATAACTCATCAATATGAGCAAATTCGGTTTTCTCCGTACGAAGAAACTTGCGACGCGCTGGAGTATTAAAAAATAAGTCCAACACCTCAACGGTAGTGCCAATCGGGTGAGCTGCTGGCTTAAGCTTCACCTGCATATCACGCCCTTCGGAGTAGGCACTCCAGGCTTCTTCTTGTGCCGCAGGACGCGACGTGAGCGTCAAACGCGAGACTGAGCTAATACTGGCTAACGCTTCACCGCGAAAACCTAGACTCATAATGGCTTCGAGATCATCTAAGGTATGTATCTTAGATGTCGCATGACGACTGAGCGCTAAGCCGAGTTCATCTTTCGCGATACCTTTTCCGTTATCACGAACACGAATCAGCTTTGCGCCTCCTTTCTCGATATCGATATCGATTCGAGTTGCGCCAGAATCAAGACTATTTTCAACCAGCTCTTTAATCACAGAAGCAGGTCTTTCGACCACTTCCCCTGCGGCGATTTGGTTTGCAAGTCTGGCTGGCAAAATTTTAATCGTCATAATGAGTTAGAAGCTCACCTACTTGTTTGGAATGATCAGGACTTGCCCAACCGCTAGCTGATCAGAGCGTAAGTTATTCGCTTTACGAATGCTCGATACGCTAACGCCGTATTTGGACGCTATTTTGCCAAGGAACTCACCCCGAGAAACCTTGTGCTTACGAATCGGTTTATCTTTTACCGCGACCGTTATCTTCAACTTTTGCCCTACCCACAAGGTATCTGACTTCAAGTTATTCTCTCGGCGGATATCTGAAACCTTCACTTTATAGTGATTCGCAATCTTACCTAAGAACTCACCAGACTTAACCTTGTGCGTAATGGTTTCTGTCTCAACAGTAATCGGTTTACTTGGCACTTTAATCGTACCAGCAGAAGGAATGTTGAGCTTCTGACCAATTGCCAAGCCTGTCGACTTCAAGTTGTTTGCCGACATCAGCGCTTTAGAGCTAAGCCCATATTTGTTCGCGATCACCGATAATGACTCGCCACGCTTTACAATATGTACCATTGGCTTCGCTGAAGGCGAGAACACCGTACCCTCTGGTGGGTTATCTTTTAAGTACTTGACGACCGCCTTAGTGATAGCCTGAGCTAACTTATCTTGGTGCGCTCGTTGAAACAGTAAACGCTCTTCTGTTGGGTTAGAAATAAAGCCCGTTTCCACTAGCACAGACGGAATCTGTGGAGAGCGTAAAACCGCAAGGCTGGTGTTGATCGGTTTGGTGTTATGCAGGTGCGCAACACGTCCCATCTCACCTAGGATTTCTGTTGCCAGCTTATAACCTTCTTTTTGTGAATGACTAAACTGCAAGTCCAACAAAGTTTGGTTCACGTTACGATCTTTTGTCTTCGTGAAGAACGCATTACCCGAGCCGCCCAATAACTCAGACTGTTTCTCATGGTTCTCGACCCAACGAGCAATTTCGGTATTTGCACGACGAGTATTTAGTACGAAGACCGATCCACCGCGGGGCTTCGGTGAAGTAAACGCATCTGCGTGAATGGAGATCAGCAAGTGCGCATCATTTTCACGAGCAATCGCGACACGACGGTTTAAGTTTACAAAATAATCTCCCGTACGAGTCATGCGCGTTTTAATACCAGGAGTCGCATCGAGCTGAGCAGCAATTTTTCTTGAGATACTCAATACCGCATCTTTCTCGTACTTACGACGTGAAGGGCCAATAGAGCCAGGGTCTTCCCCACCGTGACCAGGGTCGATAACAATTAACACTTCTTGAGCTCGTTGAACTGAACTCATGTCTTTGCTGGCCGCCGCTGGCTTACTCGGTTTAGAGGTCGATGCCTTCTTACCGTGCGGTAAATCAATCACCAAGCGGTGACCATACTGCCCACCTGGTGTTGGGCTTAATTTAAATAATTCCGCTTGAACGCTCTTTTTTAGTTCAAACACCAAACGATAAGTGCCCTTCTCTGGAGGCGAGCTTTTTCGTACCAGTTTTAAAACAGGGCTATCCGTAACAGTAACAGGCAGTTTGGCCTGCATCGTCGTGCTTTTTAAATCCACGACAAGGCGATCCGGCCCTGATAAAGAGAAATAGGAATAGTCAGCTTCCGAGCCTAAATCGATGACAACACGTGTTTCATCAGGTGAAGGCCAAACTCGAAAACTCTTAACGACGTTAGCAAATGCTAAATTGGGGATGAGAAGGAGAAAAGTGGCGACAAACGTCGCCACTACTCTAAAATTAGAAAAACTCAACATAGCTCCAATCGACTGAGTAACTGCACACCATAATCATTATTAGCTGTTAGTTCGGCTACACGTTGCTCACCTTGGTAGCGAATGTTTACATCAAGATCCGGTTGTGGCAGTAAGCCATGCCCTTTTTCAGGCCATTCAACCAAGCAAATCGCATCGTCTGTGAAATAGTCTCGAATCCCCATAAACTCAAGCTCTTCAGGATCCGCAAGACGATAAAGGTCGAAGTGATATACTTGCCACTGATCCAACTGGTACGGTTCGACTAGAGTATAAGTTGGACTTTTCACGTTACCTTGATGACCAAGAGCACGGACAAAACCACGACTAAAGGTTGTTTTACCTGCACCCAAATCACCATGCAGATAAATTGTGGTTTGCTGGGAACAAAGCTGAGCCAAAGCGGTGCCTAGTGCAACCGTTTCATGCTCATCTTTTAAATTGAATTGTTTCGTGCTCATTGATGCTTCTCTAACTAATGATCGTTGACTATATAAAAATCAAAAGAACAGGAATAGTAAACCGTGTTGGTTTTGAGAGACAAGCTTTCAAATGTCATATGTGCGAAAAAAGTATCCAATAAACGGTATCTTAATCATCTTAGTATCGACCTAGATTTAGAATATATGCAAATGACTTCAATAAGCAGTATTCACAACATCAAAAACGTACCTAACTGGGTAGCACCAAAGCCAGAGATCCGTTAAGATCCGCCCCCCTTTATTCCGGTGGTTAATATGAACTACGAACAACTCGCACAACAAATCAAAGTTTGGGGAAAAGAACTCGGCTTCCAAAAAGTTGGGATCTGCGACGTTGATCTGAGTGAACATGAAGCAGCACTACAAAAATGGCTTGATGCAGGCTATCACGGCTCAATGGATTGGATGGCTCGTCACGGTATGATGCGTGCTAGACCCCATGAGCTACTCCCGGGAACCGTTCGTGTTATCAGCGTCCGGATGGACTATCTGCCACCAGAGGCTCAATTCGCTTCAAACCTCGCGAATAAAAGTCATGCCTATATTAGCCGCTACGCACTAGGGCGTGATTATCACAAGCTCGTCAGAAAGCAGCTAAATAAACTCGGCAAACTTATTGAACAAGAGGTTGGTCAATATGGTTACCGACCTTTCGTTGATTCCGCACCAATATTAGAGCGACCTCTCGCCCAAAAAGCGGGCTTAGGTTGGACCGGGAAACATTCCCTGATTTTAGATCAAGACTGTGGATCGTGGTTCTTTTTAGGTGAACTACTTATCGACTTACCACTACCCGTAGATGAGCCAAGCGTTGATCAGTGCGGTAAATGCAAAGCATGCATTACATCATGCCCAACACAAGCCATCGTTGAAGACAAAGTTATCGATGCCAGGCGTTGTATCTCTTATCTCACCATCGAGTTCGATGGCGTGATTCCTGAAGAGTTTCGAAAGCCAATGGGTAACCGCATTTATGGTTGTGACGACTGTCAATTGGTTTGCCCATGGAACCGCTACGCCGACATAACGGAGCAAGATGATTTCCACCGTCGTGACAGTTTCAAAAACCCTGACCTCGTCGACATGTTTAACTGGGATGAAGCGACTTTTCTAAAAAATATGGAAGGCTCCGCTATCCGTCGTATTGGTCATATACAGTGGCTACGTAACATCGCTGTCGCACTTGGTAATGCAGAATATAGTCAGCGAATCATAGATGCGCTGGAAAGTCGGCAAGGTGAAAATAAATTACTTGATGAGCACATTAAATGGGCTTTGACAGAGCAACTGAATCAACTCCCCACTGAGAGTAATTCATCTATAGAGACGAAAAAGCAACGCTTAATAAGGATAGTCGAGAAGGGACTGCCGAGAGACGCATAGAGCGTAGTCTATATGCAAGAGATTGAAAGTACTTTTGCATGTTCAATTCATGACCTTGTTCTCAATTTTGTAATGTGGAAAAAAATTTGAGATTCAAGAAAAACAAGCTAGCAGAAAAAAGTTAAACACAGCTCGGAGAAATGACTAGGATCAAAAAAATACCAGTTAATGATCGTATTTTAACGTACTCGATCCGACAAAAAACTTATTTTTTCCTTATATAACAAAGAGTTAATTGATATTTCTTTGTTGTTTCCACTTCACTTTAGAGAAAAGATCTTTCTTCCCCATCATAAAAAGTCAAGCTAAAAACACTTTATCAACCAACTTATCCACAGAACGACGTATGTGGATAACTCTGTTAATTAAAGTAGATAAAACACGCGAAGCCTCATCATACTTGTACGTCAGCCGATTCATATCGTGTTTTAAACACAAACGAAATCGTCCGACATCATATGATGCGGATAAAAGTTTAGCTTTTGGGGATTCATGCTTCGCAGCATTATGAAAAGAGCGATGTGATTGGTTGCGAGAAGCAGGCGTTGAATCAAGCGGCGCATCCGTAGACGACTTAACAATTGTATACTAAATAAGTACTCAATCTATCGTCTTGTATTTGGTTGCGGGGGCCGGATTTGAACCGACGACCTTCGGGTTATGAGCCCGACGAGCTACCAAGCTGCTCCACCCCGC
>NZ_JAWOTT010000028.1:0-50285 GCF_033338995.1 Vibrio sp. Vb0304 | reverse complement strand
TGGTGATTTCTCCAATTGATTTTCCGGTGTAGCGGTTTCCGACGTCTCGGAAAACCAAGTAGTTCTCTCAAAGTTACCTCTATTAACGACACCAAATTCAGAAGCTTTAGAAAAAAGTTTAAAAAAATAACATTGCGAGATTTAGCTAATAAAATTGAAGAAAAGTAAGAAAAAGTGCTCAAGTTTCCACAAATCGAGCCGAGAGGGCTAAATTGTATAGAAAACCAGCAAAAGGAAACAATTAAAGGTAAGTTCGCAGACGATAGACGTGAAAATTAGAAAAGAAAAAGCCCCTTTTCCTTTGAGAGAACTGGGGCTAGGTTGGTCGCCAGAGCCTATGTGGAGATCAAGAGAAATGAACACATTTCCGGCATACCGAGTGCAACTTTACATTGAAAATGATTGGCAGGTGAGAGATGAGAGAGCCGCTCATTCTATTGTAAAGCTGCTTGCCAAAAGCCTGCATTCCCATCCACGTCTGAATGTATTGAGTACAGGCTAAGTAAACTACTGCAATAGTGACATTGCAGAGTTTGGCAACTGTTTCGCTTGAGCAAGAATCGATGTACCTGCCTGTTGCAAAATTTGTGCTTTGGTCATTTGCGTGGTTTCTTTCGCAAAATCTGTATCTTTAATTCGGCTGTTCGATGCGTCAACGTTTTCTTGGATATTCGCCAAGTTGTTGATGCTGTGACTCAAACGGTTTTGCTTCGCACCTAAGTCTGCACGTTGCGAGTCTACGTATTTCAGTGCCGAATCCAGCACAGAAATCGCGTTTTGAGAACCTTGTACCGTGGTCATATCAATATCTTGTACTGACGTTCTGATAGGTTCATCACTCAGGCCAAGCTCAGATGCTAATCCACCAGAAATGGAAATCTCGCCCTGAACGTTTGGATGCGCGACAAAAACTTGCAACTTGCCATCTTCACTTACAGACGCATTAATCATATCAGACTGACCATTAATGTAAGTGGCAAGCTCTTCGATGTCGTCGCCCGCTTTGGCATTAATGTTGATTTCTAGATCATCAACATTGCCGTCTTCGTCTTCACCCATACCTGGTAGCGTGATCTTCAAGTCAGATTTAGCTGGGTCAACGCTCCAGTTTTTATCTTTACCATTTTCAGATAAGAAGGTCACACCGCCCATGCGAGTATCGTCCGCACGAATGCTGGTGAGTCCCATGATCATGGCTTCTCCTGAGCTCGCACCAATCTGGAATGCTGCTTCACCGAATGAGCCGTTCAATAGACGACGACCACCAAATGAAGTGGTTTCTGCAATACGGTTTAGCTCGTCAATCAATGCCATTGACTCTTCGTTGATCGCCTGACGCTCAGCTGGAGAGTTAGTACCGTTCGATGATTGAATCGCAAGGTCACGCATTCGTTGCATGACAGAGGTTGCCTCATTCATCGCACCTTCAGCGGTTTGTGCAATCGAGATACCATCGTTCGCGTTACGCATTGCGACATCTAGGCCACGAGACTGTGCAGTTAAGCGGTTAGAGATCTGTAGACCTGCCGCATCATCTTTTGCACTGTTAATCTTATGTCCTGAAGATAAGCGCTCCATCGACGTGTTTAATTCATCAGTCGCTTTGTTTAGGTAACGCTGCGCGGTCATCGCGGAGACGTTAGTACTAACTGTTACAGCCATTTTGCTCTCCTGTTGAGTTCGCAAGCTTTTGCGAAGCGGCCAGCTTTACTCTCATTTGGATAAGCACTGACCGTAAAAGTTACTTGCTAAATCTGCCTTAAACGCAGGGTTTAGAATCTCTAAATCTGTTCTGATATTTTCAATACAATTTGTGTGCCAACTTGCGTAAATTATTTAACTACTTTTAAAAGAATCAAATAAACAATAAGTTAGCTTTATCATTAAGCTATTTCCGGTTTGTCAGACTCATCTTAGCCCAAGGGTATTGAACGCTGCCCTGTTGCCGCCCGACTTGCCTCCCGCATCATTGCCGCTTTGGGTAAAATCGTGCCGCATGACATCTCAGACTCTCAGGTTACGTCGACTTATCGCGCTTAAGGCTTTGCACATAAGGCATCAAAATCAGACAATGCGTATGAGTGTCATACTAGATGTAGTTAAACAACGTTAGATCTTTGGTCTTACCGAATGCTTGTTGCGATGCCTGTAACGCTCGCGAGTTTTCACTGAACTCGATCACGGCTTTAGAGTAATCCAAGTCCTCAAAGTTGCTCTTCGCTTTTGCCAGAGACAAATTAAAGTCTTCATGATTTTGCTCTTGGATATCCAGCGTACTCAATCGAGCACCGGCATCTGTACGCGCTTTATTCAAATGGATAAAAGCAGCGTGGAATTCTTCTGTCATTTGGTGCAATTTAGCAGTCGCCGACGTATCCGAAACCGATTTGTCTGACCATGCCATTGCATCCTTGAAGGTATCGAAAATGCTGAACTCTGCCCGCTTTTCGATCTCAATGCTGTCACCAGGCGTAATTTGGCCTTTTACGTGCACTTTCAGGCCTTTGTATTCAATCCCTTTCTCTGGAGAAAACTCATCGGCATCCACTACTTTGCCGTTACGCTCTAATTGGTAACCAAATTTGCCGTTATTCATATCGACAAATGTCACGCGATACGCGGCATCATCCTTCGCGTCAACGTTAGTGGCTTTGTTTAGCAACAGCTCAGAGCCGTTTTGTAGATCGTAATTCGGCTGATAGTCGCCAAATGGGTTTGGTATCTCCATAAACAGCTTGCTGCCAGGATCGTTCATTGGCATCTCGAGCATGCTAGAGACTTTCATTTTGCGCTGATAATCGTCTCCAGCGTACTGAACACTACCGTCTTTATCGCGATAGAATGGTTGACTTTTTGGCTTAGTGCCCGCAAACACGTAGTTACCAGATTCATCTTGCGAGTTCACTAAGTTAAGGAAGTTGTTCGCAATCTCTTCTAACTCACGCTTCTTTGCTTGTCGGTCTTCAGCAGAAAAGGCACCGTTAATCATCTCCATCGTTAAGCGCTTCGACTCGTCGGCAAAATTCTCCGCATTGGCGATATTAACTTCGTGGTTTTCTAAACGATTACGCACCAACACTATCGAGCTAAGATATTGTTGTAGCTGTTCTTGTTGCTGACTAATGTTTTGGATGTAATGCGCAGCGAGGGGGTCGTCACTAGGTTTCAGTAACTTTTTCCCTGAAGCAAGTTGCTCTTGGTTGTGGTGAACCTTATTCTCTTGACGACGCAGATCATTTTGTACGGACTGATAGTTATGGAAACTAGAAATTCGGGTTAGCACTTATCTCTTCTCCTTACCTCAGTTGTAAAATGGTATTGAAGGTATCATTCGCCGCTTGCATCACACGTGATGAAGCCATGTACGCTTGTTGAAACTTCATCATGTTGGCCGCTTCTTCATCGAGGTTAACACCAGAAATAGAAGCAACGCGCTCTTGCGCCGCTTCATGCTCTAAACGAGCGACGGAGGCTAAACGGTTTGCTGTAGAAGACTTCAGTCCAACTTCGGTATTGAGGTTATGATAAACATCGATCAAGGTACTGGATTTTCCATCCATCATCTTGTCTGTTTGGATCTTCTGCATTTTTCTCAAGTTGCCGTTACCACCTTCAGAAGGCACCAAGTTTGCGGTGAATTTATCATTCATCAGAGCGCCTTCGCTCAACTCAAACACGGTTGCATCGCCGTTTTTATACAGCGGATGGCTTTTCGGCACTGATATTTCAATCATCGGGTTATCTTTATCTAACGGGTATGAGTATTTGTCCGATAGTAAATTACCCTTGTTATCCGTGATCTTTAACCACGGCTTATCATGCTTCTCGTCGGCTGGTTGTACGGTAACCTCAAACTCTTTAACATCCCCCGCCTCACGAATTTTAAACTTGGCGTTACCTTGGGCAAAAGTGGTTGAGGCTTCATAACTTTGTGCGGCAATAGCTTTTGCGTCATTGGTTTCCATCTTTATGATGGCTGCACCACTTCTCGTTGGGCGTAGCAATACGCGCTCACCGGCGGCAAGGCCTTCACCAATTTGCACTTTCATACCATCCAGAACAAACGACGAATCCGAACGGTCGATGTTCAACGACATTTGCTCACCTTTCGGTGTTGTCACGCTGTATTGGTCGCCATCATAACGCAGCGAATATTCACCACCTTTGATCGCGGAAATATCCTCGATGTAAACCGCAACATCAGCTTGAGAGTCAGGCGCAGCAAAAACTCGAGATTTTGCCACCAGCTCAGAGTTCACATCGGTAAATACGTCTTTACCTATCTTACCGTTGAGATCCAGACCTTGAGATTGCAGCTGATTAATTTTGTAGGAGAAGCCCGTTGCTAAACGGCCCATTTCATCTTGCAGTTGTGGGATGTGTTTGTCGCGCATTTCAAGTAAAGCGCCGATTTTTCCATCCATATCATCAGACTTGATCGCTTTAATGCCATTCCCTTCCACCATTGCTAATCGTCTTTGATGAACATCCGGATAGCCATCGATCATTTTGAGCTGGCTTGCTTCCGTGCCAGAAACAAGTGTGTGTCCATTGCCGATATGAACATTAAACCCTTCCGCATTTTTGCGTGGGGTTACGGTAACTTTGGTGTACTCTGACAGCTCAGTAACCAGCTTTTCATGCTGATCCATCAGGTCATTATGTGGGCCGGGGGTGCGCATCATCAGCCGATGAATATCGCGAATTTCCAACGCAAGTTGGTTAACGCGCTCAATGCCCATATCCAATTTTTTATTGGTGACATCAGATTGCAGTCGAACGGTTTCGTGGAAATCATTTAATGTATCAGAGAAGATTTTCGCCTTTTCCAATACCACTTTTCGTGCCCCTAAATCGTTCGGGGTATCTGCCATGGTTTTTACCGCATCGAACCACTCATTCAGGTTCTCGGGAATTTTCTTCGATGCCACGGAGCTCAACATGCTAGAGAGCATATCAAGATTGTCTTGGGTATCCGTTTTGTTGGCATTGTTGGTCGACGACAGGTTCAGTTCATTCACGGCAAACTGATCCCACGAGCGGCGAACATTTTCCACATGCACACCCATGCCGTAGGTAGAACCACCAAACATGCGCGGATCATTCGTGCCTTGGATAACAGACTGACGGCTATAACCCTCTGTATTAACATTAGAAATGTTATGACCAGTGGTGTTTAATTGTCTCTGAGCAGTAAGCACACTTTGAGTACCTACATTCAGAAGATCTGACGCCATACATGCCCCCGAAAACGAAATATAAATCGGCAAACCGATCACCTAGACACATTAAAAGCAAAAGATGTGCCAAGTGATAGAAAGGCGTAGATGTTCAGATAAAGTGAAGGCTTGCACTATGGCAAGCCTTCGAGAACGTCATAAATTTTCGCAGAGACATTACATACTTTCGATTTTATCCTTCACCTGCAGGACTTTATCTGCGTAGTTCGGATCGGTCGCGTAACCCGCACTGTGGATACCGCGAATAAACAACTCTGAACTCCCGCGTTTCTGCAATGCTGTCTCGTAACGTGGGTTGTCATTCAAAAATCGTACAAAGTCATTAAAGCTGTCTTCGTAACTTGAGTAGGAGCGAAATGCTGCCGTCTCTTTCACTGGCGTGTTATCGTGGAACTCTAAAGTTTGAGTCGTCACTTTGTCACCCTGCCAGCTTCGATCTGCTTTGATGTTAAATAAGTTGTTGCTGCTGCCACGCGCGTTCTTCACGACCTTTTGTCCCCACCCCGTTTCCAAAGCGGCTTGCGCAAGTAGCAAAGATGGCTCGACACCTAAGGCTTTCGCAGCTTTCTCCGCGTATGGCTTCATCGAGTTAACAAAGGATTCTGGTGAATCGAATCGAGTGGGTTCATTGCTTGGTCGAGATAATTGACCAGATTCAATCAAGCGCTGTTCAATCTCGCGCGCTTTTTTCGGGTCAACACGACGATATTCCGCAGCATTGTTTGCCGCATCACGCATAGCCGTTTCTTTTTTGTCGTTCCCTTGCCCAGCCGTTAATTGCTTAACAATCATATCGGCCAGTCCCATTGAACCAGACGAACTCAATTCACTCGCCATCTGTTCATCCAACATTTGTCGGTAGAACTTCTCGTTTTGGCTGTTCATCATGTTGGACTCAAAGCCCTCATTGGCTTCACGCATGGATTTCAACATCATGGAGGTGAAGATCGATTCGAACTGACGAGCAGCCGCATGCAATGCTTCTTGCTCGCCATCTTTTCCCTCTTTCACTGCTTTTTGACGCAGAGTATCCAGAGAACTGATGTCATGGATAAAACCAATGTCGTTAGGATTGTTCATTATACCTACCTCCTAACCATTAAATGATGATCAACTGGCCTTCAATGGCACCAGCTTGCTTCAATGCTTGTAAAATTGCCATCAAGTCCGAAGGCGCAGCCCCGACTTGGTTCACGGCACGGACCAAATCATCCAACGTTAAGCCTGGTTCGAACTTAAACATTTTGCCTTGCTCTTCGCTGACTTCGATATCCGAGTCTGGTACGACTACGGTTTGCCCACCAGAAAAGCCGTTAGGTTGGCTAACATTCAGGTTTTCTTTGATCGCAACCGTCATGCCGCCGTGCGTTACTGCTGCTGGTTTAAGACGCACATGCTTACCAACTACGATGGTGCCCGTGCGAGAGTTAACGATGATTTTGGCTGCACCATCTGCTGGGTCGAACTCTAGGTTTTCGATTGCCGATAAGAACGCAACACGCTGGCTGACGTCACGAGGAGCACGCACGCGCACTGATGTCGCGTCAACAGCGCTCGCCATTTGTGGGCCAAGGAAGTTGTTTACAGCATCCGCCATACGTTGAGCCGTTGTGAAGTCTGACTCAAGCAAGTTGAACGTGATGTAATCACCACGACCAAATGGGTTTGGAATTTCTCGCTCTACTGTCGCACCACTAGAGATAAGACCAACGGTTGGATTGTTACCTACGATTTTAGAACCGTCAGCGCCTTCAGCACTGAAGCCGCTCACTACTAAGTTACCTTGAGCAACCGCGTAAACTTGACCGTCGAGACCTTTGAGGAACGTTTGTAGTAGCGTACCACCACGCAAACTTTTAGCACTTCCGATGGAAGAGACAGTCACGTCCACTTGCTGACCCGGTTTAGAGAAAGGCGGCAACTCTGCCGTAACCATGACTGCGGCAACGTTTTTAATTTTTGGCTTTGTGCCCGGCGGCATCTGAATGCCGAAGTTTTGCAGCATGGCGGCGAAACTTTGCTCTGTAAACGGGTTCGCTTCACCCGTACCAGGTAAGCCTGAAACCAAACCATAACCCACGAGTTGGTTGCTTCGTACACCTGCCACTTGCGCGACGTCTTTGATACGTGCGGCTTGGGCTACGGTAGAAAACAGAGCAACGCTCATCAGTACTAAAAGGAGTTTTTTCATGCTTACTTATCTCTTGCAGTCAAATTGCCGTCAGCACGGCGTGTTATAGCGCTACATTAAAGAATCGTGCCAAGAAGCCTGGCTCTTGCATATCTTGTTGCAAACCAGTCCCTGAGTATTGAATTCTTGCGTTAGAAACGCGATTTGATGCAATGGTGTTGTCGAAATTAATATCATCCGGACGAATAGTGCCACTTAAACGTATGTACTCATCACCCGTATTTAGCGTCATCCACTTCTCACCGCGGATCACGAGGTTGCCGTTTGCCAGTACTTCGATCACCTCAACAGTGATGTAACCACTGATGCTGTTGCTCTGTTTTGCAGAAGAGTCACCTGCAAATGAGTTGGAGTTGTTTAGGTCATAAGAGAAATTATATTTTCCGCCAATTTGCAGCTCTTCTCCGCCCACTTGAAGCGGGTCCATTTGCGCTTCATTGGTTTTCGATAAATCGGCATTTGCGCTTTTCGTCGCACTGGTTGTCTCATCCAGTGTTACGGTAATAATGTCGCCAATACCACGTGGTTTAGAATCGTCGTATAGATCGGTAATGTGCTCGGCGCTAAACAACGAACCTGTTGCAGCAGCGTAATGCTCAGGTTTGTTTTTCGGATGAATTGGAGCCCAAGCAGGGTCGCCAGCAACCGGATCACTTCTACCACGTAAAGTATCTACAATACCGCTGCTCTCTTCTTTCGATTTATCGCCTTCTACTGCGTCGACCACAGTGGTTGCTTGTGTCACTTCATCCGTTTCAATCGGTTCCAACATGGCACATCCCGACATCGTAGCAATCAAAGCGAGTAGGCAAATACGTTTCATCGTGAGCTCCTCAAATCTTGCTCTTAATCGTTACAATTGCTGGTTAACGAAGCTCATCATTTTATCGACTGACGAGATCACTTTTGAGTTCATTTCGTAAACGCGCTGGGCTTCGATCATGTTGACCAACTCTTCCGTTACATTCACGTTGGACGCTTCCAGCATGGATTGACGAATTTCACCCAAACCGTCCAAACCTGGAACACCCTCTTGTGGATCGCCACTGGCACCCGTTGGTAAGTAAAGGTTCTGACCAATTGGCTCTAGGCCACCCGGGTTAACAAAATCTGTAATGGTTAACTGACCAACGACTTGGTTGTCTTGCTGCCCTCGGACGCGAACCGACACTTCACCATCCGTACCGACAGTAATAGAAATCGCATCTTCTGGAATCACAATTTCAGGCTCTACAGGGTAGCCAGAACCCGACGTGACTAACGTGCCTTCACCATTTAGCGTGAACTGACCGTTACGGGTATAACCGATGTTGCCGTCCGGCAATGTCACTTGAAAAAAGCCGTCGCCTTCCACCATCATGTCCAGTGCGTTGGTCGTTGTCTGTGCATTGCCGTGCGTGTGCACTTTTTGCGTCGCAACCACTTTAGAACCCGCACCTAGCATCAAGCCACTTGGCAGTTCCGTGTTCTGAGATGACTGGCCGCCAGGCTGGTTGATGTTCTGATAGAACAGATCTTCGAATACTGCACGGCTCTTTTTGTAGCCGACAGTAGAGGCGTTCGCCAAGTTGTTCGAAATCGTGGCAATGTTGGTTTGTTGGGCGTCTAGACCTGTTTTACTTACCCATAGTGCTGGATGCATAGTGAACCTCTAACTCTGTTAACTCATACGAAGCAGTGAATCTGAAGATTTATCCATTTCTTCAGCTGTGCTCATCATCTTGACTTGCATTTCAAACTGACGTTGTAAGTCAATCAATGCGGTCATTTCACCTACGGCATTCACGTTACTGCCTTCTATCGCTCCCGTCTGGAGGCTAACAGTCGCGTCTGCTTCGTAAGGTTGGTTTGGAGTTTTATGGCGAAATAAGCCATTGGTGTCTTTAAACAAGCTTTGATCATTAGGCTTAACAAGCTTAATGCGATCAACCGCTTGGAATTCTTCTGCCGGGGCACCTTGAGGAAGTACAGAGATGGTGCCATCCCGACCGATTTCAATTTTGGAGAGAGGGATAGGCAAAGTAATCGGCGCGTCGTTTTCACCCAGCACCAAATGACCACTTGCGTTGGTAAGCATGCCATTTTGATCGACTTTTAGGTTGCCGTTACGGGTCAACCCTTCTTTCCCTGTATGATCGAGTACCGATATCCAACCGCTGCCTTCAATCGTCACATCCAGATCACGCCCTGTTGTAATCACGCTACCTTGAGCAAAGTTATGCCCTGGACGCTCTGTCATGCTGAATACACGTGAAGGATGGCCTTCACCATAAGCCTGCATTGAGCGAGCCTGTGCTAAATCAGCCCGAAATCCGGTCGTGCTTACGTTAGCCAAGTTATTAGCGCGCAATTGTAGTGCCTGCATATTTTGCTTGGCGCCACTCATTGCGAGAAACAGTGCGCGATCCATAAATTACTCCAAAAAATCTCTCTGTACACGGAGTAGAAAGCAATAGTTATGCCAAAACAAAAATAGACTTATTAATCAATACTTTGAATTAAAAATCAACAATGAAAAGAGGTCAATAGAGGCAGAAAACTGTAACGAGAGGCAAGGTTTTGATCCATACGGCGGCAACAGCGGCAAATCGTAGATCAAAGCATGCTTAGCCTGAGTGAGGTGTATTCAGGCTAAGCATCAGATGAATGTCATGATGAAAATGAACAAAGCGGTAATTACTAAGAAGCAATCACACGCCATTGCTTACTCAAGCAGAGTATCGAATGACCCAGCTAGTGCTCTAGCGGATCTGTAAGATATTCTGTTGTAGTTGGTTGTGTACTTCTAGCGAACGTGAGTTTGCTTGGAAGTTACGCTGAGCAGAGATCAGGTCCACCAACTCCTGCGTCATATCAATGTTTGACTGTTCCAGCATACCGTTATTGATGGTGCCGAAAGAGCCTTTATTTGATTCACCCCAGATCTTGTCACCAGAGAACTGCGTTGAATCCCATTGAGTGCCGCCTTTCTTATCCAGACCTTGCTCGTTTGGAACACGTACGAGAGCAACACGACCCAATGTAACGTTTTCACCGTTTGAGTAAGTTCCCAATACGCTGCCGTTTTCATCGAAGTCAACTTTGGTTAGGAAGCCCGTCGTTGCACCGTCTTCGTCAAACTTAGTCAGTTCGAACGGAGCCGCAAACTGTGTTGCTGAGCCTAAGCCGAAGTTAAGCGTCTGCGCAGGATCGGCACCATTCATATCGACTGGTGTCGTGTTCGTCGCCGGATCGCCCAGAGCCACAGAAGTGATTGGCTGACCATTGTTCAAGCTCGCCAACGTACCATCGTTGTTGAACTTCATGGTATGCCCCACATGACCTGTTGGCGTTTGCGCATCACCAGCCGCAACATTTAAAGGCTTTTCACCTTCTTTATCTGTCACGGTGTAGTAAGTGTTCCATGTATTTGGCTGAGTCTGATCTTTCAAGTAATACGTCGTTAGCTTGTAAGACTGACCCATCGAGTCATAAATTGTCGAAGAGGTTGAACGGTTGTATGTATCTGGGTCTGAAAAATCAAACTGCGTTGGATCTTTCAAATCGCCGTTCGCTGGCAAGTTCACACCCACTTCAATGTTTGCTGTTTGTTTTGGCTTACCAAATTCAGCAGGAATATTGATGGGTTGTGGCTCGTATGAAGAAACCTCACCAGAGCTTGGGTCCACTTGGTAACCTAATAAGAACTCGTCGTTCGCGGTCACCATGTAGTTTTCTTTATTTAAGTGAAATGCACCATTACGTGTCAGTTCATTCTGTTGTGGAGTTAGACGCTCTTTCGCTACAGCGAAAAAACCTGTCCCCGAAACACGCAAATCCATTGGGTTGTTGGTGTAAATGCTAGAGCCTTCATGGAACTGCTGTGCCACTTGGCTTGCTTGCGCACCACCACCCGGTGTGGTTTTTGCGTTAGTAAATAAAGAGTTAGAGTAGACATCAGCAAACTCAGCACGGGACTCTTTAAAGCCGTAAGTGTTGGCGTTCGCAATGTTGTTACTGGTGGTGTTCAAATCCAGTTGGGCGGCGGACAAACCGCTTAAAGATACATATGACATTCCAAAATCTCCTAATCTAGCGAGCTATGACTACGCTTTGCCGACTTCCAATACTTCTGCAAGTCGAACTGGCGATTCAAAACCAGCCAGATTGAGTAATACGTTTCCGTCACCTTTGCCAAGCAATACGCTGTTTACGTTGGCATACGTCGATACTGGGAACTCTTGCGACTCCCCTTCAACTAAGCCAGACGCTTTCACTTTGTATTTGCCAGCTGGCAGTGGATTTCCGCTTTCATCTTTACCGTCCCAAAGCACACGCGTGTCGCCGGCTGGTTTCGCCCCTACCTCAAAGGTACGAACCAGTTGGCCAGCTTCATCCTCTACACGAACAAACAGATTATCGATAGATTGTGAAAGCTTAACCATTGCCGCCATTGGCACGTCGTCCTGCTTCACACCTGCTGCTCCTGGGACCAATACGTCACGCCCTACCAAAGAGGAAGCTTGTAACGCTTGATTTGATGTCATTGACGAATTCAAACTCTCAAACTGAGTGTTCATCTTGCCAATGCCATCAACGGTCGCAAATGAAGCCATTTGCGCAATCATCTGGTCATTACTTACCGGCTTAAAAGGGTCTTGCTGAGACAGTTGCTTCGTGAGCAATGATAAGAAGTCTTCCTGTTTTAGATCCTGCTTACCCGTGCTCTCTTCCGCTTTCTTGTTACTCTCTTGTAGACTTTTAAGCTGGTCGATATAGGACAAGCCGCTTTGACCAACGTTGTTAATTCCGGCCATACGCTACCCCCTTATCCTTATTGACCCATCTGCAGCGTACGCAGCAGCATTTGTTTACTAGAATCAGCGACCTGTACATTAGTTTGGTATGCACGAGAAGCTGAAATCATGTTTGCCATTTCTTCCATTACATTGACGTTAGGCTTGTAAATGTAGCCTTCTTCGTTTGCAAGGGGATGGTCTGGGTTGTACTCCGCACTCAGCGGTTTATCACTTTCTACAATACCCATCACTTTCACTGGCACCGTATCACCGCCACGCATGGCGTTACTTAACTCTGCACCAAACACTGCATGACGCGCTTTGTAAGTGTCTTTCGCAGAGCTGCTGACACTGTCGGCGTTCGCCAAGTTGCTTGAGGTAGTATTCAGACGAACGGATTCAGCGCTCATTGCGGAACCTGTCACATTGAAAACGTTAAATAAGCTCATCTAAATTATTCCCCTTTGATTGCTTTGGTTAAGTTCTTGAATTTGCTGCCTAGAAAGTCGAGTGATGCTTGGTGTCTGATTTGGTTTTGCATAAACAAGTTACGCTCTAAATCCAAGTCTACCGTGTTGCCATCTCCCGTATCTGGTTGCGTAGGAAGACGATATAACTTGTCCCCAACCAACGTTGTAGTGGCAGGAATATGCCGACCATCTGTGCGACTAAGACCAATGCTTGCCCCAGATGTTGCCGCTTGCAATTCCTTCGCAAAGTCTAAACCTCTTGCTTTGTAACCAGGCGTGTTTGCTTGTGCGATGTTGGTGGAAATCACCTCTGCATTGCGCTCACGTACGCCCACCGTGTGCTGGTGGATGCCTAGTGCATTGTCAAAAGATATAGCCATGTTTGCCTCTACAATTAAGAACTGACCGTGATTGATAACCAAAAAGCAATTAGCATGCCAAAACCTAAAGCATTACACCAACCTAGTGGTTACCGTGAATTGAAATAGCAATAAGTGAGCCAAAGTAACTGGAATGTCATGTCGTATCACTTTGCTCACTTAATAAAGATACACCGTGTTGAGGGCACAAGGCAAAAACGCGCTTCAACTAATTGAGTGATACATGAAGCGCTCGGCGCAGAAAGGTAACAAACAAAAAAGCCTGACACGAAGTCAGGCTTTTCTATCAATGAAGAGATACCGCTATTTAAGCTTGTAAATGATGCCCGGATTACAGCGCACCATTTCAAATTTATCAGTCAGACCAGTTAGCGACTCTGATGCCCCTAACAGCAAGTAGCCACCAGGGTTTAAACTGCTCGCCATTTGGTTAAGCACTTTAGATTTCATTTCTGGAGAAAAGTAAATCAATACGTTACGACAGAAAATGATGTCGAACTTACCCATCAGTGCGTAACTGTCCATCAGGTTTTGTGGACGAAAGTTCACCAAACGCTTGACGTTATCTTTGACTTTCATGCGACCACCGTCCGCATTTTCAAAGAAGGTGCGACGACGTTCTGGTGAAAGCCCGCGACCCAAAGCCAAGTTGTCGTACACCCCTGCACGACACATCTCGAGCATACTTGCCGAAATATCTGTGGCTGTAATGGACACGTTTGGTAACAAGCCCGGCTTGCGCTGTTGCGTTTCCAGGATCGTCATTGCAATAGAATACGGTTCTTGGCCCGATGAACTGGCAGCAGACCAGATCTTAATTGGGCGCTTGCTTGCCGCTACTTCTGGCAATAATTTGTCAGCTAAAACCGTGAACGGATAAGTATCTCGAAACCACAAGGTTTCGTTAGTCGTCATCGCATCCACAGCGGCGACTCGTAATTCTCGATTACGCCCTGTAACAACATCACGTAGCAAATCTGATAACGATGCGAGCTTAAACTTCGTCACTAAAGGACTCAGTCGGCTACGCACGAGGTATTGCTTGCTATCACCTAACACGATGCCACATTGCGATTCTAGAAAACGGCTAAAGTCACGATACTCTTGATCACTGATTGTAATAGCAGTCATTAATGTCTCTTTTATTGTGTTAATGCAGATTTAACCGCGTTACCCAACTCATCTGGGTTAAATTTCGCAATGAAGGTGTTGGCACCTACACGCTCAACCATAGCTTGGTTGAATACACCACTTAATGAAGAATGGAGGATAACATAAAGGTCTTTCAAATCGGCATGTCTGCGAATTTCAGCCGTTAAGGTATAGCCGTCCATTTCTGGCATTTCAATATCGGAAATAACCAACGAAATTTGATCGTAGATATTGCCTTCTTGAGCCATTTCAATCAACTTATTGTACGCTTCTTTGCCGTCTTTGACAGATACGACCTCAAAACCGATGGATGTAATCGCACGCTCTACCTGTTTACGCGCGACCGTCGAGTCATCAGCAATCAGTATGCGGCGTACAATAGGCTTTTCTTGTTCTGCTTGTGCGATTTCTTCGCCAATAGCGGAATCCATCGTTTCATCAACTGGCGCAATTTCTGCCAGGATTTTTTCAACGTCAAGGATTTCAACCAGCTCATTGTCAATGTTTGTAACGGCAGTCAAGTAGTGCGCTTTACCTGCGCCGTCTGGCGGTGGCAAAATCGCTTCCCAATGCATATTGATAATACGCTCAACCGATGATACCAAAAATGCTTGGATCGTACGGTTAAATTCTGCAATAACAACAAAACATTTATCTAAATCAGTGGTTGGGCGGCCACCAATTGCCAGGCTCAAATCAATAACGGACACGGTATGGCCGCGGATATGAGCGATACCTTTAACCAGAGGGTGTAGATTTGGCATTGAAGTCAGCTTAGGGCACTGTAGTACTTCTTTCACTTTGAATACGTTAATGCCGTAGCGCTGTCGGCCCATCAGTCGAAAGGTCAATAATTCCAATCGGTTCTGACCGACGAGTTGCGTACGTTGATTCACCGAGTCAAGAATCCCCGTCATATGCTCATCTCCATCTCAAACTTTTTGTTTTTAAATGATACTCTACCACTGGCAAGCACGATACCAGGGAGACAGTATGGCGTATTTCACTTTCACTTCGACACCATTGACTATGACAATATGTAGAGCGCTAATTACAAAGTACGCTAAGTCTATCGGCATTTTGCTCAGTATGTTTAGCTTTTTTGTTCATTCAGCTTCAGATAATCAGATCGAGCAAATAAAAACAGCAGCAGAACAACATATTCTTGCTACGGTTGATCAGCCTGATGGTGGCGAGCTATCTGTTAATGCGGCAGAGATCGACTCGAGAATAAAAGCAACGGATTGCCCTGTTCCGTTAGATACATCTGCCTCTTCCACCAGCAGCACGAGAAGTAACATCAATGTGTTAGTGGAATGCCAACCGGATGACTGGAAAGTCTATGTCCCTGTGAGGATCTCGGTATCAGTACCAATGATCGTCGCGACACGAACATTAGGGAGAGGAGAAATCGTCAGCGCATCGGATGTTACCACTTCCATGATCGAGCTACAGCGCTTTCGTAAAGATGGATTTTCTAGCTACGATCAAGTGGTTGGGGCAAAGCTAAAGCGTAATGTTCGTTTAGGCGATGTCGTAGAGAGAAATGATGTTTGTGTGGTATGCCGAAATGAAAAGGTCATTATCAAAGCGGTGAATTCTGGCATGACGATCACAACGCAAGGCACAGCATTGCAGGATGGTTCAGCTGGCGATCAAGTAAGAGTGAAAAATGATAAGTCACAACGTATAATAGAAGGCATAGTGACTGACATTGCGGAAATCACTGTTAATTTTTAATATCCACTGGTAGCGTGTTTAAACTGATCAATAAAAATGCAAAAAATGACTAAAGTTATTTTTGCGCTGGTCGATAGTCTGGATACCAGTATTACGATACAAGGCAAAGGTTAAACATGGCAGGTATAGATAATATACGTTCAGGGCAAATGATGACGACAACAAGTCGCGCACCTGCACGTAACGATTCCAATGCTACCAGCACGACAGAATCAAAAAAGGCGCCAGCGCAACAAGACGCAGTATCACTCAGCCAGCAAAGTAAAGCCGTCAGTAAACTCCAGAAGGATATGGCAGCTTCTCCGGCATATGACAGCGCCAAAGTTGCAGCAATCAAAGAAGCTATCACAAACGGTTCATACAAAGTCGATCCTGAAAAATTGGCTGACAACATGATTAAGTTTGAAAACGAATTGCAAGGCAAAAGCTAACTGACTTAGGCCGAAGGTAAGTATTTTATGGCAGCATTAGTCGATCTCGTTAATTTCCAGCTAGAAAATGCTAAGGCACTTTCCGCTGTTTTACGCCAAGAAACACAAGCAATAACGGCGCGTGTCTCTACCGAGATTGAGAACATTGCCAAACAGAAGATGACGCTCATTGATCAGCTCAGAACAACTGATCAGCGAATCGCCTCTCACCCGCACGTCAATCAACTTACTGAAGATGAGCACCTAAGTCAGGTTGTTGCTCAAATCCAATCGATCGTCCTCGACTGTCAACAAGTTAACCAAGTAAATGGCGAATCGCTTAGTCGCGCACAGCTGAGCTTCAATAAACTCAACAACATGCTTCAGCGAACTCATGGCAAAGTTGGCATGACCTACAATGCGGGCGGAAAAACCCACACCATCTCGACGCTTGGCACCAATATAAAAGCTTAAACGTCACTCCTACCCTCAATTCCCGCGCTCACGTAGATATAAAAAAAGCGACTCATTGTTACCAATCAGCCGCTCAAAAAGATTATCTGTCTAGTGAAATGGTTTAAAACAAGGTTTGCTGACGCTTCTCAGGTACCTGCTGAACTTCTCCATAATCACGTAGCTTATCCATCTTACGGATATCCAGACGCAGCTCAGTCACATAACTGTCTTCAACAAGATAACTACGCACAACTTCTGCACCACGAATTACACCATCGACGGCACCAGTGGTGCTTTCAATACCCAAACGCTGGTCTTGCAGCTCTGCACGTCCACTAACACGCATGCCATAAACTTGCTCTGCTAGCTCACGATAAGCATCAATTTTTGATGCGCGCATTGCTCGTACACGCTTTTCTTCTACTGTGCGGCCTGTTTGCTCACTGACGCTGGCGTAGCCCACCGCCACTAAGATTTCATCTTGACGCATCTGTTGTAATGGCTGACACCCAACCAATATCAGTGTGGCAACAATAAATAATAACTTCTTCATGCTTCTATCCTATGGACGGAGAATCACAGTGTACGGCTGACGAATGGTAGGGTCAGAACGAATCAACACACCATCTTGTGTGCGGATGCTATTTAACGTATCTAAGTCACGCCCAATACGGTCAGCCGGAAGGAAACCTTGCGCTGTCGCTACAACTACACGGCTTTGCATGCCAACCACGCGTGCATTGACAAGCACTCCCCCCTCTTGGCGCAGCATCGTTCCGGTCAATACATACTGAATTTGCTGCTCTTGAGCTAAATCTTGCCAATCACGACTTAAAGCAAAATCGCCCTGTTGCGTCACTTGAATAGAGCCCGTAGTTTTGAAATCAACCACTTTAAACCCTCGGCGCTGAAACTGATGGATAAAACCTTCAGAGACCGAGTTACCTAACCAGTTTGTTGCATCCATATTTTGTAGATCAACAAACGAGGTAATCGCAATCGGTGTCCGCGCTGATACTGCCACATTAGAAACCATCAGGTCTTCTGTCATGCTCTCAATGAAAAAGTCCATCGTATGACGCGGACTATCCATCAGCATGAACTGGCTTCCCGAGTAAGGTTCTTTACCATTGTAAATCGGTGAGTACGCGCACGATGTCAGAAGCGTCATCATCGATGCAGCGACAAGCCACTTTTTCATGGTTTGATTCTCCAGATAATCTTAGGTGATACCGTTCTTTATTAATTCCTTTCCAAGAAAGTGAATATTGGAACAGTCTTTGCTTTTCTTTGTTTGCCTAACGAAGAAAAACCCACCAAACTTCACTGAATTTGTTAAAGCAATATTTATACCCGAACGGTTGTAACCAATGAAAAAAATATTAAACAGTCTGTTTTCAATCACTTTAGTGATGCTTGTGCCTTTTAAGGTAATGGCATCTTGGTATGAAGTCACAGGCGTTGCCACCATCGTTTCTTCAGAAGAGACGGCAAGGCTCCATGCGTTGGAAGACGCGCTGTTCAAAGCCGTCAATTTTTCGGGCGCAGATATTGGCAGTATTAGCAACTTGATGCCGCTATTAGAAGAAAGTCGCAACGAATACCAGTTTACCAATCATGAAGTCCGTTACATTTTGGTGGAGTCTGAACGCAAACGTCGCGGTAAAGTCGAGGTAAAAATCCGCGTTGATATTTATCCATCGGCAACGGGTTGCCACACCGATCAATACAAAAAGACAATGCTGGTCGGCAATATTGAGGTCGCATCACCACAACAAGCAGTGATGGGACAAATTTATCAAGTTGGTGACGATTTTAGCCACGTAGTGAACCGTCAACTTGATCAAACCTCACGCAGCTTTGTGTCTGTTGGTACAACGGACTACTCAATAAGCAGCAACTATCCTGCTCGCACTCAAATGATCGCGCAAGACAATGGCGCACAATACATCATTGGAGGGGTCATTACCGATCTCACTGCAACGGTCGAATCTCAACTATTGCAAGATGACATCATCAATCGTCAGTTTGCGTTAGAAATGAAAGTATTTGATGGTAAAACTGGCCATGAAATCTTCAACAAAGCCTACCGTGAGGTCGCGCGTTGGCCATTTGCTAAGACGAGTCAAGTGGACACTCGTAGTGCACGTTTTTGGGCATCGACCTATGGCGAGATGATGCTTCGCGTTAGTCGCAATATTATGTTGGATCTGGAGTCGGAGCTATCTTGCAAAATTACACTGCCAGAGGTTGTGGCAGTCTTCGGTAATACCGTAACGATGGATCTCGGCCGTATGCACGGCGTAAAAGAGGGAGACAAATTGCAGCTTTGGCACACCGCGTCGTTTATCGACCAAAATGGATTGCCAAGAAACAAAGTCTCGCAAAGCGAAATTACATTAACGGTATCACGCATATACGAACACGAAGCGGAACTGACGATTGATCAGCCAAATTTAGCATCTAGCGTTCAAATTGGCGACGTAATGAACAAGATCCTATAAAAGCAAACATTAAGTCTTGAGATATGCTCACTTTTGAATATCATAGGCAGCGCATCTTATTTGATTATACCAATGACCGTAGCGAATCGTTCAACGTGATGCTGATACAGATCTGGTAGATTGCTAGATTTGAACTCAGTAAAACAGTGCAATGAACTGCAACTATTGGTATTACGCCCCCATGGCACAGCTGGATAGCGCAGTCCCCTCCTAAGGGACAGGTCGTAGGTTCGAATCCTACTGGGGGCGCCATATCATAGCCTTAGCTCCCACTTGAGCTAAGGCTTTTTTGTATCTTCAATTTCAAGCCTCGCACTGCTCCCCCTAGTACACCGTGTTAGATAATCTTCCCAGTAATCAATATGATCGGATCGGGTGTTTCGGTTACGGGATAAACCCTTCTACTGATCTGACTTCTTCCCCTTGAAATCATTTCAACAAGCCCTATTTACAGTTTTGTATTTTATTACTTTAATTATCTATGAGTTTTGCTTACCCTTTTAGCTATTAATAAAATTATTAGTTAGCACTATGTCTAAGAGCAATTTAATAACTAACACTGGACACCGCTTTATTTCTAAAGGCAAGACAGCCTTTAAGATACATATCCATACCCCCGAGGATACGGTACTACACCGCTCGGTAGGATTTGTTCGTATTGGAGAAAAGAAAGGCTTACAAAAAGCCATTAAGCTGAGAAACGAGTTAGGCCGGCAAATGTGGGGCAAATTCTGGCGACGTCTTTTGAAAGACCCTTACCTAATGACCAGGCTTCCACATAGCGTTGAGCCTAAAATCGTTCACAAGCCTAACCCTACTCTTGAAAACCCTGACAACCGAGATACGTGTTACATCGCCAAGTGGCGAGAGTTCAATGATGACGGTGAGTATAAATATAAAACGGTGGTTCGCTCTATTAGTAAGTACGGCAAACTTGCCGCCTACATGCAAACCAAAAAAGCGTTGTTAGAAGCACATAAAGATAACTTGGAGATCCTGACATTCATGGGGCGTTTAAACAGCATTGATCTTAAATAATACCTGGCCACTTTGAACATTTCAGTCAGTTTTTAAAGAGAAATAAAAAGCCCCAAAGAGCGAACTCTTTGGGGCTTTCAGCTTCAGTCTTCTATACTACGGTCGAATAGGAGCTTATTGCTGAACTTGGTATTCAAATTCTGGAACAACGACTTCTACGCGACGGTTTTGTTGACGACCTTCACGAGTGTCGTTTGAAGCGATTGGGTTGTTTTCACCTTCGCCACGAGCTTGGATACGTGATGAATCAATACCTTTTTCAACGAGTGCGTTAGCAACAGACTCAGCGCGTTTCTCAGAAACTTTTAGGTTGTAAGCTGCTGGGCCAGACGTATCTGTGTAACCTACAACTTCAACGTTCGCTTGTGGGTGCTCGTTTAGGAAAGCAACTAGGTTATCAAGTTTTGCAGCGCTCTCTGGTTTTAGAGTTGTGCTGTTTAGATCGAAGCTACCTGTACCAATTGTTTGAGTTTCGAATGTTTTCGTAACTACAACTGGCTCTTCTACCACTTCTTCTACAACCACTTCTTCAACAACAACTGGCTCTTCTACGATTACTGGCTCATCGTTGCCGCCGAATTTGAAAGAAACACCTAGTGTTGCAGTGTTACCTGTCGCACGAGTTACATCGTTGCTGATGTCAGTCAGTGTTTGGTATTCCGCACGAGCTGTTACGTTTTGGCTTAGGTTGAATTCAAGACCAGCTGCGCCTAGGTAAGAGTAATCATCTTTGCCATCAAACATTACGTAAGCGCCACCCACTTTACCGTAAAGTGCGATGTCTTCAGTGATTGGTAGGCTAAATTTAGGAGCAAGAGTGATCGCTTCTACGTGGCCACCGAAAGAAGTTTGGTTAAAATCACCGATGTTGTCGAAACCCGCTTCTACTGCGAAGTATTTATTCATTTCGTAACCAACAAAAGCGCCAAGAGTAGAATCGTCTTTGTCACAAGCCTGGCCCGCTACACACGCGTCTTCCATCCATGACTTACCCATCTTACCACCAACGTATACTTCTGCTTGTGCTGCTGAAGCCATAAGTAGAGACGCTGAAATTACCGCTGCTAATTTTTTCATTATTGATTCCTCTAAAGAAGTTCTTTTGTTAGATGCCGAAATGCGCCGTCTGACTGACGTTGTATTTCAATTCTTTTTATTCATTCCTTGAGTGAGATACTTAGTCAGCTTCTTTTTATGCACATGCATTTTTTTTATGGAAGCAACTTACGTACATTTCCTGTTCAGTGATACATATCGCCATCTCGGTATCGCTGACGGGATGAACTATAACGCTAAGAAATCGCGAGAAAAATCCCAATTCTGTCAATTTATTGTCATCAAAAATCTCGACAACATGTGATCTTAAGCAAAAAAATCCCCACGCAACCACGACGCAAACGTTTGCTTTAATTTTTGGAACAACATAGCTAAAGCAAAGATTTTTCTTAAAAATGAGACAAATAAAATGGAACTTTAAGGAACATGGATAAAAATCAATCAGATATTTGATATATAATCGCTCGTTTTTTATTCATGCCAACGATATTTGGATTAAAAAATCTTATCCATATTGAGGTAAATTACAGGTGAAACCATCTCTTCATTCACCAATATGAGAGAAAGTTTCTCGTTATCTAAATTGAAGATACAAAAAAGCCGCGGTTGCTCACCGCGGCTTTGTGACTATTTATTCAAAAGAACGTTCAGTTCAAAGCAATTATGCGTTTGCTTCACGCTCAGCAATGAACTCAAGCGCCATCTTAATGCGAGCAATACAGCGCTCTTTTCCAACCAGCTCCATTACTGCATCGACAGAAGGAGACTGACCCCCGCCTGTTACAGCAACACGTAATGGCATACCGATTTTGCCCATGCCGATTTCCAACTCTTCACATACTGCTGCGATAACGCCATCTTTGATGTTCGCTGTCGTCCATTCAGTTAGTGCTTCCACTTTCGCTAATGCAAGTTCTAGAGGCTCTTTAGCCACGCCACGCAGGTGTTTCTTCGCTGCGCCCGCTTCAAACTCAGAGAAATCTTCATAGAAGTAACGGATTTGCTCAGCTAGCTCAACTAGTGTGTTGCAACGCTCACCCACCAGCTTGATCACGTCAGTAATAGCAGGACCATTCGTTACGTCTAGTTTTTGTTGGTCTAGATGCCATTGTAGATGCTCAGCAACGTACGCAGGATCTGAGTTCTTGATGTAGTGGTTGTTCAACCATTGCAGTTTGTCAGTGTTAAAAGCAGACGCTGACTTAGATACTGCGTTTAGGCTAAATAGATTGATCATCTCTTCTTGAGAGAAGATTTCTTGGTCCCCATGAGACCAACCAAGGCGTACTAGGTAGTTGTTTAGTGCCGCAGGCAGGTAGCCCATATCGCGGTATTGCATGACTGATACAGCGCCGTGACGTTTAGACAGTTTCGCGCCGTCATCACCCAGGATCATTGCACAGTGTGCAAATGTAGGTACTGGCGCACCTAGTGCTTCGTAGATGTTGATTTGACGAGGCGTGTTGTTGATGTGGTCTTCGCCACGAACAACGTGAGTGATACCCATGTCCCAGTCGTCCACTACTACACAGAAGTTGTAAGTAGGTGAACCGTCTGTACGACGAATGATTAGGTCATCCATTTGATCGTTGCGGATTTCAATGCGACCACGGATTTGATCATCAAATACTACGCTGCCTTCTTTCGGGTTACGGAAACGGATAACACATGGATCACCATCTTTTGCCGCTTCGTTTGCTGCTTTGATTTTTGGATGGTTAGCATCGTAGCGAGGCATTTCTTTATTTGCTTCTTGCTCTGCACGGATTTCATCTAGCAGCTCTTTAGACGCGTAACATTTGTAAGCTTTGTCTTCAGCAAGAAGCTTATCAACCATTTCGTTGTAACGGTCAAAACGTTGAGTTTGGTAGTAAGGACCTTCATCCCACTCCAAGCCTAGCCATTCCATGCCTTCAAGAATTGCATCAACCGCTTCCTGAGAGTTACGCTCAAGGTCTGTATCTTCGATACGTAGAACGAATTCACCACCTTGGTTTTTAGCGTATAGCCAAGAGTAAAGTGCAGTACGCGCACCACCAACGTGTAGATAGCCAGTTGGGCTAGGAGCAAAACGAGTTTTAACCGTCATTTGAGTTCCTTAGGGGTAATGAGCAACGAGAGATCTCTCGTTGTAATGTCAAGGATAAAAGTGGCGACATTTTACCACCGTAAGTCAATTCTACAATCGGTTTGACAACAGAAATAAAAACAGGGCAGAACCAAAAAGGCACAGCCCTGCTATTTACTGTTAAAGCACGAGACGAAATTACTTCAGGTTACGCATTGCCCATTGCATAAATTCTTGCTGCTCTTCACGGCTCAATTCATTAAACGATGCTTTGATTGTTTTGGTTTCCGCTGGAGAAGACGCAATGCTTGCCTTAGTCGATTCTTTATTCATTGCGTTATTATAGTCGGCAACTTCTCGTTCATAATCACGAAAACCTTGCAAACCACCTTTACGAAGTTGAACCATAGAGAATGCCACTTCTTTTCCGTTTTTGTCTTTCAATACCACTTTAGGATCGAGTTCGAACGCTCTCGCCTCTTCAATAGTACGGAATGTTTGATAAGTCAGAGAAAGCTCGGTGTCTTTTTCTGCATCAAACTCTAATACCAGCGGCTGCGAATCGAATTTACGGCGCTTTCCATCTTCAAATACGATTTGTCCAACCGTTACCGCCAATTGGTTTTCCCCATCCTTTAACTCGATGCTGTTGTTCTTGGATATCCACTCAGGGTAGACGAACTCGCCGTTGAGAACGCGAGGAACTAATTCAGATTGCAGAGTGAGTTGAGCAGAAAAAGCTGGCGCCGAAAGCATTGCGCAAAGTCCGAGAAGTGTCGTTGTTTTTTTCATCATGGTTTCTCACTTTATACCAATTTAGATAAGCCTCTAAAATTTACAGGCCAGTCATTTCAAAGGCTTATTTGAATAAGTATCAAGATAAAAAGGGCGTTTCCGCCCTTTTAGCTGCTTCTTTAGTTAGAAGTAGTATTCAACACCTACAGAGAACTCGTCGTAGTCAGCAGACTTCCAACGTGCTTCTGTTGGTTTATCTAATTGAGACGCACCGTCGCCAAAGTCTAGAGTACGAGCACGTACGTACAGCACTGCCGATGGGTCTACGAAATACATAACTTGTGCAGATAACACATCGTCCGCTGTATCGTTAATTTTCTTACCATCACGCTCGAGATCAAAGTTAGCGGCGTAAGCCAGTTTGTATTGCCAATCACCCGTGGTGTACATGATAGCGGCAGACATTGCATCTTGCTTTTCACTCACACCATTGCTTGCGTCTGCTTCCATGTATTTGTATTGCGCAAAGAAAGAGATCCCGTTATCAAACCAGCCTTGTGCCCCTACCAAGTACGTGTTGTTTTCCCACGTTTGGCTTTCCATCTTGATATTACGGTTACCTTCATATGCCGCATCTAACTGGATAGGACCAATTTTGTAGTGTGCTGCGATACCACCCCAGTAGTCATCCCCTTCACCTAGACCTGCTTTATCACCTGCACCAGCTGCGATATCTAGGGAGAATTTGTCAGCAAACATTGGAGAGTCCCAGCGGATAGTGTTTGATTGACGGTCTTGGTACTTGGCGCCACCAATAGCACCACCCCAGTCGTATACATCGCCGAGGCCAGGGTTAGATGCTGGCCAGTCAACCAATTCGTACATAGGTGTCAAAACGCGACCCAGGCGAATTTGCCCCCAAGATGCACTTTCAAAACCGACGAATGTGTCACGTTCACCAAGACCTGCGCCCTCGCCACCAAAGCTAGGGTCTACATAACCGCCTTCGATTTGCCAAATAAAAGTAGGGTCGAAGTTAGCAAATTGTTTTTTACCACGGAAACCAATACGAGACTCGTTGTTTAGCTGCATGCCACCCAAATCATCGTCCGTTGCTTTGCTGCCAGAATCGTAATCGCGGTACGCGGCCTGCATCGCGATGATTCCGTAAACTTCATAAGAAAATGAATCTTTGGTTAGAAACTCTTTTGCTGCGTCACTGTTTGCACCATCAGCAAATGCAGCACCACTGAACATCATGCCGGTAATTGCCGTGGCAAGTAGGCTTTTCTTTAGGTAAGACATTATAAACCCCTATATTTTTAGTTTTTTCCATTTTCAAATTCACTAACTAGGACATGGCAGGAACTTGAAACAGTGTTTGGACGGGGCAAATATGACAAACTTTTTTCGCACTAAAAAACTTTCCCTACAGCAATCTGAGCGACTTCAAAATGAGAAGATCAAAAATAAAATAAATCAATAAAAAACAATTAGTTAAAATCAAATATAAAAAATAAAAAACGTTAAAAGTACGTTTTGACACTGAACTGACATTGAGAGCATCTAAAAACGTGAGCGACTTCATTCATCTTTTAGGTGTTTTAACGGAACTTTATATTCAAAGAGAAAAAACCTTGAGATCACTCGCAAGTAAAATGACCGTGCACTTGTGGGATTCGAGAGATTTTGACGAAATTGTTGTGAGTAGCAAATGGGTATTGACCTTACCCTTGCAGGAAGGTTTAAGCTCATAGCATCACTACTATTGAGGTGCAGATTATGTATCAGTTAGTTATACCTTTATCAGGGCTCAACTGCATGGGCTGTGCGAGAAAAGTTGAGAATGCTTTACATGCGAATCACGATGTGGAGATCCTCAATTTGTCCCCGACGCAAGTAGAGGTCAAAACCGAGTCTTCTCTTAAAGAGCTCGTCTCGTCGATTGAATCTCTTGGTTACCAAGCAGGAAATCACTACGAACTAAACCTTTCAGGCTTAAGCTGTGGCGGTTGCGTCAAAAAACTTTCATCTTTATTAGAATCTAATCAAGACGTTATTTCTTTTGAGGCTTCAACAACGCACTTAGAGATTCGTACCCTCCTCTCCGAGCAACAAGTGATCGACTTAATAGCAACACTCGGCTATACCGCCAACCTTGATTCTGTTGAAGTAGAGAACGAAAGCTCACCAGAGACCGAACAGGTAGAACAGCAAAGCAATATTAAAGATACGCAGGTGCCACCAGCGAGTATTCAATTGCAAATGCTGATTCAAGGCATGACGTGTGCGAGTTGCGTATCTTCAGTAGAGAAAGCACTTACTAACGTGGAAGGTGTTGAGAAAGCACAGGTCAACCTTGCAGAACAAAGCGCACTAGTATTCGCAAGCCAAGACTCTGATGACCTCCTTAACGCAATTGTTGAATCGGTAAAACAAGCCGGTTACCAAGCAGAGATCCTACAAGACGCCGCAACCCAGCAAGAAAAGCAAGCACAGCAACAACGTCAGCAACAAAAACGCTTTAAACTGGATGCTATTGCTGGCCTTGTCGTCGGAGCCCCTTTAATGATTTGGGGCGTTGCTGGCGGCAATATGATGATTCGCAACACCAACGACCAATTAGCTTGGGGAGTGATCGGTATCGTATGTTTACTCCTTCTTGCCACAGCAGGGAAACACTTCTTCAGTAACGCTTGGTTAGCTGCTACTCACAAGCGCGCCACCATGGACACGTTAGTCGCGCTCGGTACTGGCGCAGCGTGGTTCTATTCGATGCTTGTGGTGATTTTCCCAGGCTGGTTCCCTCTTGCTTCACGCCACGTGTACTTTGAAGCGAGTGCAATGATCATCGGCTTAATTTCTCTTGGTCACTATATAGAAGCAAAAGCCAAAGCAAACACAACACGCTCATTGCAAGCTCTGATTAACCTGCAACCTCAGCAAGCTACGGTAATCACGGAACAAGGCGATCAACAAATAACGGTTGAGCAAATCACGCTAGGCATGAAACTGCGTATCAAACCAGGCGAGAAAGTGCCTGTTGATGGTGTTGTGATTCAAGGTGAATCATACATTGATGAGTCGATGCTCACTGGTGAACCAGTACCAGTGTTAAAAGCGCAAGAGGCTCAAGTGTCTGCTGGTACATTAAATACCGATGGTGGATTAGTCATTGAGGCAACGGGCATTGGCGCAAATACCATGCTGGCTCGTATCATCCGCATGGTGCGCACAGCGCAAAGCAGTAAGCCAGCCATCGCGAAACTGGCAGACCAGATTTCATCGGTGTTTGTCCCTGTCGTTGTTGGCATAGCAATACTGGCCGCGCTCGTTTGGTTTGCCGTTGGCCCAGAGCCAAAAGCGAGTTATATGCTGGTGGTCACCACAACCGTCCTGATCATCGCCTGCCCTTGCGCTCTAGGCTTAGCAACCCCGCTTTCTGTCACGGTGGGAGTGGGTAAAGCCGCAGAGCTCGGCATTCTGATCAAAGACGCCGACGCCCTGCAATTGGCAAGCAAAGTCGACACGGTTGTGTTCGACAAAACTGGCACGCTTACCCAAGGTAAACCTAGCGTTCAGAAAGTGTTTACTCACGCCACCAGCCAAGAAGATCTATTGGCTTTAGCGTATGCGGCAGAGCGTCAGTCTGAGCACCCACTGGCAAAAGCGGTATGTGATTACGCCAAACGACACGACGCAAAGGATGTCTCATTAGACAAGTTTGAGAACGTTCGCGGGCGCGGCATTTGGGCGACGTATCAAGATAAACCGCTACTCATTGGTTCGCTTCAATTTATGCAAGCAGAGAACGTCGAGACCAGCGCACTAAAACCTGCCATCGATGAATGCGCAAAAAATGCGTGGACTCCGGTAGCTGTGGCATTGAACGGCGAACTGATCGGTCTGATCGCCATTGCCGACCCGATCAAATCAGATGCGAAGCAAGCGCTCTCTGCATTAAAATCGCAAGGCATCAAAACGGTAATGCTGACGGGCGATAACCAACACGTTGCCAATGCTATCGGCCAAGAACTTGGTATTGATGAAGTGATTGCCCAAGTAATGCCAGATGAGAAAGCTCAGCACATTGAGCAACTTCAATCTCAAGGACATGTCGTGGCAATGGTGGGGGATGGCATTAACGACGCCCCTGCTCTCGCGTTATCCAACCTAGGTATTGCCATGGGTAGCGGCAGTGATGTCGCCATTGAAAGTTCGCAAATGACCATCCTGAACACGTCACCAATGGCGGTAGTACATGCGATTGAACTCTCTCGCGCTACACTTAAGAACATGAAGCAAAACCTATTTGGTGCCTTTGTTTACAACTCGTTGGGTATTCCAGTTGCCGCTGGTGTGCTTTACCCAGCGTTTGGATTTTTGCTCAGTCCTGTTGTCGCAGGAGCGGCAATGGCACTGTCTTCAATTACTGTCGTTAGTAATGCAAATCGACTACGACTGTTTTCAGTAAAATAACCACTTCTTTTTGAGGGTATTATGAAGTTGAAACTATTGACCTTTGCAATGCTTGCGACCGTGTCCGCCAACGTATTGGCAGCCGATGTCATTAACCATAAATCGCCATACTGTGGCTGTTGTGGAGAATGGACAAAACACATGGAAGAGAACGGCTTTACGGTCGAAGAAAAATTGCACGATGACATGAACGCCATCAAACGCGATCTAGGCATCAAGAATGAACAGCTTTACTCTTGCCACACGGCAGAGATCAACGGCTATCTGTTTGAAGGTCACATTCCAGCCGAAGACATTAAAGCGTTTTTGAAAAATCCACCACGTAACGCAAAAGGCCTATCAGTACCAGGCATGCCAATGGGCTCCCCTGGTATGGAATATGGCGACAAAAAAGACAGCTACACCGTTTACGCCTTTAACGAAAAAGGCCAAGTGTTCGAATATAGCCACCACGAAGGCAACGACCAATAAAAACAAAGCCCAGCGAGATAAACCGCTGGGCTTTTTCTTAATGGACAGTTAAGACAAATATAAAATTAGAAGCCGTAAGAGGCACCAAATACAAAAGCGTTATTCACTAGGCTGTCACCACTCGCGTTTTCTGCACCGTGTGCTTGACTACGGAACTCAAAGTAAGGTTGAACACCTTTACGAGTCCACGTTGCACGAAGCTCGTGGTCCATGGTTTCCGCTTCAATCATGTAGACGTTGTTGTAGCTTAGCGTCACATCCTCATTCATCACGTAACCGATGCGGTTGTCCATGCGGTAATCTGTATCCGCATCTGCGTCTGTCGCATCAATGTGCGCACGAGTACGGTTACTTAAGGAGATGCCGTTATCGAAGTTGTAACCGATCTTAACCAATGGACGGTACTGTACATTCTCGCCAGCAGAGAACAGGTGTTGGTAACCCGCGGCAACCCATAAATGATCGGTAATATTAAATGACTGCTCACCACCCACAGTGATTGCTGGTGTTGTGTTACCTGCGCCACCGTTTTCTGTTTCCAGTTTACCCAACTGAATACCATCAAATTCGGTGTAAACCGTAAAGCCGCCGAATTGGTTATCAAAAGTATGACCAGCTTCCAGTGTAGACGTAACGTCCGAACCATGAATTCGACCATCATCGTGGAATTGAACATTACCTGTTACGTAAGAAGAACCAGCAAAAGCGCTAGAAGCGAAAGCGAGAGAAAGAGCACTCAGTGCAAAAATGTTTTTCATAATTACTGCCTTTATTTATTCACGTTATGCGATAGTTTTAGAGGGCATCTCTTCCCTTTTATCGCAAACTTTGGAATGTGCCTCCTTGGCGTTCGCAATATTGTTTCAATTAATTCGCGATGGAAAATAAAACATTTTAAAAAGTGATCTTGTTCAAAACGAAGCTCAACAACCCTGATAAAAACATGGAAAATACAGGCACTTACCGTATTTTTATAAAATTATCAAAAAATAGAAGTGTGATCGTAAACAGATAATTTATTGATATTTATCAGATTAAGTCGATCCGGTTCACAATAACCTTGACCATTACAACCCAAAACTTATTTATCAATGAAAAATAATTAGACATCGATCACGCTTAATTTCCTAAAAAAATAAAGAAAGCCCCAACATGATGTTGAGGCTTTGCCAAAAAATTAACTTACAAGAATCGAGTTATTTCACGCTGGTCACTCGACTTGCTTTCTCACCGGTTGCTGACACAGAACGGATAAACACTTCACCTTTCACATTTGGACGAGCATTATCTACGTAAGTTAGCCAGTTCTTGCCGTCTAGAGAGTATTGAAGCTTCACACCCGGGAACTGAACGTTCATTGCCAGTTTACCCTCTTCAACTTTCGCGCCTGGTACAGGTAGGCGGTAGTCGATACCCGCTTTTTCTAGCTTAGCCAGTTCGCGTTGGCCAAGTACGTTCGCAAAGCGGTTGTAGTCTTGGTTTAGCGCAGCTTTGTTTACTAGGTTAGAGTTTTGCGAGTATTCAACACCCACTTTGTAGTCGTTTTCCCAATCAGCACGGTGCCATGCACGTTCAGCGGCTGCCAGTACGCGAGGGAATACCATGTACTCGTATTGCTCGTCGTTACGTACTGTCTCAGACCACAGCTGTGCTGATAGACCATAGAAAGGTTTCGCTTTGATTTCACCTTTACCAGTGAAGCCGTTACCATCGCGGTCTACAGAGGTTTCTGCGTTCTGAGGCATGTTCTCTGGTGCAAAACCAAACATCTTACGAGTATCTGTTGCACGCGTTGCCCAGTAGTAACCACGCTCTTTCGGGTCAACTTCGTACGGCATGTCCATGTATACGTAGTCTGGGTTAGAAACGATAACGTCGTAACCTTTCTTAGACCATTCGTACACTGATGATGTGCCACCCCAGTAAAGAACGTCCCAGAAGTTAACACGCGTGTTTTCTGTTGCGAACGCTTTCTCACCTTCACTGTACTTAAGGCCATCTTGCCAAGCTTGGAAGTTTGGGATGCCTTTCTCTGCCACCATCTTCGACACTTCTTCTGCAAAGTGGCTTGGTAGATGAGCAAAATCGCTTACCGTACCGTCTGCAATTAACGTCTGACATTGTGGTGACTGTGCGAATGGCTTGTCTTGCTTAGACAAATCAATGTTACCCTTCCAGCTTACTTTGTCTTCTGCGTTGATGTCTTGCAGACCAGCGCCTAGCTTGATGTTCTTCGCTTCGTCACCACCAAAGTGCCATGTTGTTAGCGGCGTGCCCGCTTCTTGGTGCATTGCTGCTACTTCTGAAATCACTTTATCAACAAAGCGAGTTGAAGATTCCATACATGGGTTGATGAAGCTTTGCTTGTTGTAGAACTGAACCGTCGTTACGTTCGATGTATCTTGAGGATCCATCAGGCGGTACTCGTTCGCTTCTGCTTCTTTACCTTCTTCCATTAGACGGTCGTAACGTGCTTCCATTGATACCACTGCTGCACGAGCGTGTGCTGGCATATCGATTTCAGGAATCACTTCGATGTTACGTGCTTTCGCGTACTTCAAGATGTCCACGTAGTCTGCTTTGCTGAAGAAGCCAGAACCAAAGTTGTCTGTCGTTGCACCTGAGCCAAGCTGAGGCAGTAAACAGCTTTTCTCTTCCAAATCGAAACAACGGTTAGCACCCACTTCAGTCAGCTCAGGCAGACCCGGGATTTCTAAACGCCAGCCTTCATCATCCGTTAGGTGAAGGTGTAGTTTGTTCATCTTGTACGCGGCCATTTGGTCAAGCGTTGCAAGAATCGCGTCTTTAGAGTGGAAGTTACGAGCCACGTCCACCATCACACCACGGTAATCAAAACGCGGCGCATCTTTAATAGACAGTTGTGGTAGAGAATCAGCATTTTGGCTATCTACCAGGCCAAAGATAGATTGTACTGCGTAGAAAGCACCTGCTTGGTCAAACGCTTTAATCGCAATACCGTCGCCTTTGATGCTCATTTCGTAAGCACCAGATTTTGCCAATTCACCGGTGAAGTCTGCAGGAACAACAGTGATGCTTACAGGAAGATCACCACGAACATCCACACCTACCACTTCTGCACGACCTTGAATTGCTGCATATTGAGCCGCATCGAATGCGTCTTTAGGCAGTGCAATACCCGCCGCGATATCTACCGTACCTTTACCTGCTTCAACAGACATTGGCGTTGGTAGTAACGTGGTTGATACGTCTTGTTTTGCTAGATCTTCGTTCTTCTCGAAACGAGACACAGCGCTCGCAAATACGTTGTTGTCATCTGGCGTACGTTTTAGGTTGTTACCCTCAAGGCCAGTCACGAAAGATGCAACGTCTTCTGTGTTAAGAGAAGCGATCATCTTAGGCTCTGCATTTGGTGCAGCAACGAAAGCGCCTGGCATGAAGTCAGTTTCAAATAGCTGCCAGTATTCAGCAACAAGAGGAAGCACAACCTCTTCACCCGCAGCAAAACCATCAAACTTATCTGTTGGTTCTAGTTTGTGTAGATCACCCGTTACGCGAGAGATTTTAAACTGTTCGTTTTCAACATCCAGAATCAGACGAATGCTATGGAAGTAAATAGCCCAATCTTTTGAGTCAACCGCTTCACCTTGGTTAACCAGCGTCATGTTTACCTTGTTACAAGACGCCCACTCAGCCCCTAAGTCCTGACAAGCAAGACCTTCGTTTGCACCGTGGTTAGTCAACACTTGGTATTGAATATCAAGATTATTAGCCAACGAATTTACAACTTGTTGTTCAGAGCTTTGCAGCGCAGAGCAACCTGCTAATGTAGTGATAACAGAAACAGCAATCAGACTAGGTTTAAACATCTTACTTCCCCAAAAAAGTCAGTGGTTCAAAACGACAATGATAAAAATCTCGGCCCCTCAAATGCGAGGTATCTAACCGTTACATTCAACATACAACCTGTTATTTCTAAGCGTAAAATAAATAGAAATAGGAAGTGATCCAGCTCAAAAAATGACACTCAGCAAAAACAATAAAAATCTAATTTTCATGGAGTTACAATACACGTCAAAATCGAACAACTTGTTTTGACGAGTTTGCTGCGATCTAGGTCACTTATATTCATGAGTTACGACTGATTTTGTAAGATTTGGATCACGCCTAATTATTTTGTGAACCATTAGTAAGCGAATTACCTATTTACCTTTCGTGAAGTGACTCTCATTTATTCGTCGTCAAAACTCGTCAATATTTTTAGAAATGACGATTTTGTCGAATACCCCACTGGAGAAATTGCACTTAACCTCACGCTATTTTGCGTATAAAGTTTAAAGGTATCTTATCTGAGGACCATTCTATGTTTCGTCTCTTGACGCTCATATCATCTCTACTTGTTACTTTGACTCCTTTTTCCTCTTATGCAGAGCCACAGCATTGGTTAGCGAAAAAAGGGGAAACCGAACTTATGATTATTGGCTCGGTACATGTGGGGGATAAAACGATGTACCCACTCCCTAGAACGGTCATCCAGCATTTAAGCCAAAGCGCAGGGTTGATTATTGAAGCAGACGTCAGGAATTCTGAAGGCTTGGTTTACCCACAAACAACCATTCTTTCTAAAGATGTTTTAGACAGAGCTCAACGTCGCCACTTAATTGAAATTGCCCAAGATTTAGGTTTGCCAGAAACTCAACTCCTAAATTCCCCACCTTGGATGGCAGCATTCACCATCCAACTCGCTTTAGTCAACAAACTGGGGTATGTCTCTGATAAAGGGGTCGACATGCACTTAATAGGACTCGCTGATAAAAAGCAAATCCCGGTCATTCCACTGGAGTCCGTGCAATTCCAAATCGATTTAATCGCAGGTCAATCAGAAGGCGGTAAAGAGATACTTCTCTCATCAATTGAAGAATATGATGGCGGAGAAGAGTTGGTTCAATGCTTGATAGAGAGTTGGAAGAGTGGTGATGGTAGCATGTTGGTCGAAGCCTCTTTGACCGATCATACAACAGAAGAGTTTAACCAAGCCTTTTTATACGAGCGTAATCGAGATTGGGCTAAAAAACTCGACACTGGCAGTGTTCTACCTCAGCAATCGGGTCGTTACACCGTTGTTGTTGGTGGCTTGCATTTAGTAGGTAAAGATAACCTGATTGAACTGCTTAAAAATCGGGGATTTAACATCAAACCACTGGGTAAGACGCGCCAAGCAAATTGTGATATCTAGTGATTGTTTGAAAAATGCCATTTAAATACAATTATTTAAATACAACCATTTAAAATTCATTCAAACTTTCTTATAAAACGCCGTTAAGCTAAGTGGATACAAAACAACTCATATGAAATTTAAATATTTATTCCTATACACGATTGGAATTATGCTCACTTCTTCGCTGTCTTATGCTAAACCGCCATGCAACGTAGAAGCTTTTCAAGCTATTGATATAACTCCGGAAGTAAAAGGCGGTGTTTTAGATAAAGAGAGTGGTCAATTTCTTATTACCGAAAAACCAATGATGCGTTGCGCGAACATCACGTTTTCAACAGCCCACACTCGAAATCGCGTTGCACATATGATGAACCAAGGCTTTGAAGCGGTTTACTATGATGGAAATACAAGCAAATCTCACTCAGTAACGTTTGATGAAGACGATTTAAAAGCGGGTTACGTCAAGATTGGTCCAAATCACCCAAAGACCGCTTATGTCTGCTTCACTACTTCTGAAACTCCTATCAATACTATCTCGTGTGACATCAAGTAATAAATTTACTCACTCTAAAAAATGAAAAGGCCCTACATTTCTGTAGAGCCTTCCTCTCAATACGTGTCGGTGAAGTGCCATATTCGAACATCAGGCGAACCCCAATTTGATTCGATACTATTGAAGTCTAAAATTACTAGCGCTAAAAACGACGAAAGCCTGCTCATTGAGCAGGCTTTCTAAAAGTGGTCGGTGAAGAGGGATTCGAACCCCCGACCCTCTGGTCCCAAACCAGATGCGCTACCAAGCTGCGCTATTCACCGAGATGTTTAACTGAGGAATTGTCCCCGTCAACGAATGCGTATATTACGGATTCTGAACTGTGGCGCAAGTGCTTTTTACAAAAAAACCTTAGGTCTTAATTCGTTTGATGAATAACTGAACACTAGCACGTAAAATGTGACTGATAACTCACAACAAAATACAGTTTATTAACCTTAGCAACATAATTGATCCAGATCAGTGTGCAACAAGACACCGCCATTTAGTTTATTCCTGTCGGGAACATCTTGGAGGAAACGTATGGACTTTTGGCTTGATCTCCTATTTGGTAATGCAGTGGGTCTATCGTCAATGATAGTAATTTTTGGGGCAATTGGTCTGATGTTATTTTACGGCGGTTTCTTCATATACAAGATCATGAACGACAAATCTCCTCACTAGATCTCGCTTAGCTCTAGAAACGCTTTGCACCGGAGTCGGTTACTTGCCTACTCCGGTTTTTTATTTGATCTCAATGCACCACTCATTGATATAATCCTATTATTCTTCCCTGTTCTTAATGAGATTACTGCTATGTCTCACGACGACGATTTTGATCTATTTCAACAGATGATGGGCGATGTAAAGCCAATCACTCAAGACACCACCGAACACAAAAAAGTACACCAAGTAACAGAAGCACAGCTCGCAAAACGAGAAGCAGCAATCTGGTTAACGGAAGATGACCCAGAATACCTATCACTTGATCACGCTGAAATGCTCAAGCCAGAGGACTTTGTTGAGTTCAAACGTGATGGTGTACAGGACGGGGTTTACCGCAAACTTCGCCTTGGTAAGTATCCAATCCAAGCTCGCTTGGATTTGCACCGTAAAACATTGAAAGAAGCACGTGATGAAGTCGTGACGTTTTTAAAGCAATGCCTATCAATGGACATTAGAACGGTCGTTATCGTCCATGGTCGAGGAGAACGCTCAAATCCACCTGCAATGATGAAAAGCTTTGTTAGCAGTTGGCTACGACAAATAAAGGAAGTCCAATGCGTCCATAGTGCGCAACGCTTTCACGGTGGAACTGGAGCCGTTTACGTCCTACTTAGAAAAAGTGCGGAAAAGAAATTAGAAACCCGCGAACGTCACCAAAAACGGTTAGGCTAAATTTCACCCTAATGCTAGAATGCCCGCCCTTATTCTTCCTTCCCCTTAAAGGAAGGGAGCTTCATTCGCCGTTGTGAAACGTTAGGAGACAAAAATGTCACAAGACAACGCTAAACGATTAAATAAATTCATCAGTGAAACGGGGTTTTGCTCACGCCGTGAAGCAGACAGACTGATTGAGCAAGGCCGTGTCACCATTAATGGCAACAAACCTGAAATGGGGACAAAAGTGCTACCTGGTGATGATGTTTGTGTGGATGGTAAGCCAGTGGCAGCAAAAGAGAAGCCGATTTACATCGCTCTCAATAAACCAACAGGCATCACCTGTACAACTGAGAGAGACGTCCCTGGAAACATCGTTGATTTCATCGGCCACCAAAAACGTATCTTTCCGATCGGCCGCTTAGACAAACCCTCTGATGGTCTGATCTTTTTGACCAACGATGGCGACATCGTGAACAAAATCCTTCGCGCAGGCAACAGCCACGAAAAAGAGTACGTCGTACGCGTGGACAAGCCAATTACAGGCGAGTTTCTCAAACAGATGTCGAGTGGCGTTAAGATTCTCGACACAGTCACCCTACCTTGTAAGGTAACGAAAGAAACTAAATTCTCTTTCCGTATTGTGCTCACTCAAGGACTTAACCGTCAGATCCGTCGCATGTGTGAAGCGCTGGGCTATGAAGTATTCAAGCTGCGTCGCGTACGCATCATGAATATCTCTCTTGATGGTATTCCCAATGGGAAATGGCGTTATCTAAGTGACGAAGAAGTGGCAGAGATCCTAGCAATGTGTGAAGGCTCGGTAGGTACAGAAGAAGCATCAAAAACAGACTCTAGAGGTCGCAACATTCGTAAAGCGACCGACGCGAAGCTGTTTGATAGCCGTGAAGAAAACCAAGATTCTACTGCTCGTCGTAACCAGAAGACACGAACTTTCCGCGGTAACAATGCTGATGAATTCCGTCATGCACCAAACTCGAAAAAAGGTCAACAAAAGCGTCGTCAGCGTGATGATGAAGGCGGACGTCCAGCTAAAGAACATTACAAAGCGAAACCACAAGGTGAACGCAGCAGACCGCAAGGCGAGCATGGTAAATCACACCGTAAACCAGATGCATCAAGCAATACGCATTCAGTAAACAAGCCTCAATCACCGAGTAAGCCCAAGCAGCATTACATGAACCCAAATGCCGCGAAACCAAGTAAACCAGCTAAACGCACTGGTGGTACATTGAGTCTGAAGAAGTAACGCTTCACTGACAGGCAAGATCAAAAAAGGACGCTCATGAGCGTCCTTTTTATTTGTCATGAGTTTACAAACAAAGAGGTGCAAACTGACCGCGAGTTAAGCTCAGCAAATCTCTCGGGGCTAACTCAATTTCTAAACCACGTTTACCAGCACTCACACAGATTGTGTCTTGCTCTGCTGCGCTTTCGTGCAAAAAAGTAGGTAAGGCTTTCTTCTGCCCTAGTGGGCTAATTCCACCAACGACATAACCTGTGGTCTTTTGGGCGATTTCCGGATCAGCCATATCGGCCTTTTTGCCCTTCGCTGCTTTCGCCGCCAGTTTTAGGTTCAGCTTTTGATCAACAGGGATAATCGCAACCGCAAGGTTCTTTGGCTCCCCGTTCAAGCAGAACAGCAAGGTTTTAAATACTGTTTTCGGATCCTGCCCCAGTACTTCAGCAGCCTCCAAGCCATAACTATCGGCTCTAGGGTCATGCTCATACTGATGAATCGTGTGTGGAATTTTTTTCTTTTTCGCAAGATTAATGGCCGGAGTCATCAAGATTCTCCTCATAAAAACAAAAAGCGCAGATTGAATTGGATCTGCGCTTTTAGTTAATGATATCAGCGAGTTTGAGTCAATCGCTTTTTATCTGTTGGGTTACTGATCAATCGCCGTATCAACTAAATACGTGATTTCACCTGAAGGGGCATACTCATTAACATCAATAGGGCTATGTGTTTCTAAATAATCCTTCAAAACCTCAGCATCGGTAAAACCTGTATTTACATACCCTGGATGATCGTCGATTTTAGGGTAACCATCTCCACCAGCAGCATTATAGCTTGGTACGGTAAAGCGGTAATTACCATCTAAGCGAAGTTGCTTATTACCAATGAACACATTGGTTACCTCACCATTATTGATACTCATCGCAATGCCGGCAAACTGCGCGTAAGCTCCAGAGTCGACAGGTTTAGTTGCAACGACATTTAGGTAATCCAATACTTCTTTGCCCGTCATATCAACGTAAGAGACCATATTGCCAAATGGCTGAACAGTCAGCACATCTTTGTAGGTAATCTCACCTGCTGCAATCGAATCGCGAACGCCGCCAGAATTCATTACGGCGAAATCTGCTTTCGCACGTTCCATGTGAGCCGTTGCAATTAATCGACCTAAGTTTGTTTGCTGGTAACGAACCACATTGCGGTCACCCTCAAGCTTACCGTTAGATTCTGCAATCTTCACGTTTAGTTTGCCCTGACCTTTTTCTTGATAAGGACGAAGAAACTCAAGCATCATTTCGTCTTGTTTAATCTCATCTTGGATCAAGACTCGTTGCGACTGACCATCAACTTTAACTTTCTTTTTCAAGTTTACAGGGATTAGATCGTAGCTCACCATCGAGAGTTCGCCATTACGAAACTCGTAATCGGCGCGTCCCACATATTTCCCCCACTCATGTGCCTGAACAATAAAGGTACCATTTTGTTTATCGGGCTGACATTCATCACCTGGTTTAAAGTTCTTTTTGATAACGTTTGGACCTTCCATGCACACAGGTTCTTGTGAGTGTCCTCCAACGATCATGTCGAGATCGCCGTCATTCAAATAACGAGCTAACGCCACATCGCCAGGAGCATTGATGCCTCTATTACCATTTTCATAGTGTCCCATATGCGTGACAGCAAAAATCAGATCTGGATACTCTGTTTCTTTCAGTTCTGCAATCAGCTTCTTGGCTTCTTCTTTTGGGTCACGGAAGTCAATTTGTTCAATGAATTCAGGGTTGCCAAGTTTCGCTGTGTCTTCGGTTGTAAGGCCAATGACCGCAATTTTAATGCCCTGCTTTTTAAACATCGCATATGGTTGGAATAAACGCTTGCCAGTATTTTTATCGTAAATATTGGCAGACAACATCGGAAAGTTTGCCCACTCTTGCTGCTTGAATAGCACGTCCAATGGATTATCAAACTCATGATTACCTAGAGCCATCGCATCGTAACCAATTTTGCTCATGCCTTTAAAATCCGGCTCGGCATCTTGTAAATCAGACTCAGGTACTCCTGTGTTGATGTCACCACCAGAAAGCAGTAACACGCTGCCCCCCTCAGCCTGTATTTCTTCGCGCAAATCATCGATTAACGTTTTACGCGCCGCCATGCCATATTCACCGTATCGATTTTGCCAAAAGCGACCATGATGATCGTTAGTGTGCAACACGGTCAATTTATAGGTTGTATCGGCATTCCATTCTGGTGCAGGTTGCGTAGCACACCCAGCTAACGAGGCCAAGATAGCGGCACTCAAAACAGTTTTGATCATCAGACGCTGATTCATTTATTTACCTTTTTCTTATTGGGATTACTGAAGCACATTTTAAGCATTCGATCTATTTGAAAACCACGTGCACCCTAACACATTGATTTAATAATTATGATGCATTGTTTAGCAATAACAAATTCATCAGTAACAAGTTTGAGAATTCACGGCTTTTCAGATAAAAAAATAGCCAACACTCGGTTGGCTATAGTATTTGTTACCACCAGTCATCTGGCGTTTACTTGATATCTATATCTGCAAAGCTCTTGATCAGATCATCAAGCGATTTCATTTGTGCTAAGAATGGCTCTAACTTGTCTAGAGGCAGTGCAGATGGGCCATCACAACGCGCTTGGTCTGGGTTTGGGTGCGCTTCGATAAATAGACCTGCGATGCCTGTCGCTAGACCCGCTTTTGCAAGCTCAACCGTCTGCTCACGACGGCCGCCAGATGCTGCGCCTGATGGGTCACGCATTTGTAGTGAGTGCGTTACGTCAAAGATGATTGGGCTACCTTTCGAAGCATTTTTCATCACACCAAAACCAAGCATGTCTACAACTAGGTTATCGTAACCGTGGCAAGAACCGCGCTCACATAGGATGATCTTGTCGTTACCGCACTCTGCGAACTTCTCAACGATGTTTCCCACTTGACCAGGGCTCATAAATTGAGGTTTCTTCACGTTGATAACCGCACCTGTTTTGGCCATAGCTTCAACAAGGTCAGTTTGGCGAGCTAGGAATGCAGGAAGCTGAATAACGTCTACCACGTCAGCGACAGGTTGAGCTTGCGCTTCAGTGTGAACGTCCGTGATGATCTTTACACCAAAAGTGTCTTTCAGCTCCTGAAAGATTTTCATACCTTCTTCCAGACCTGGACCGCGGTATGAATGAACAGAACTGCGGTTTGCTTTGTCAAACGACGCCTTAAATACGTAAGGAATACCAAGTTTTTCCGTTACTTTTACGTAGTGCTCACAGATCTGCATCGCAAGATCACGAGACTCAAGAACGTTCATACCTGCAAATAGGGTGAATGGCTTGTCGTTAGCAACCTGAATGTCGCCGATATTAACGATTTTCTGTTCCATTTTGATTCTCTTTTTCTGTCCACGATACGCCACAGTTCGGCACATCGATAAAATTAGTGAAGTGTGACGTGCGTTTCACTCATCACATTAACTTGTGATTTTAGTAGCTCGGAAGCCGGATCGTCAGGGCATTGGTCAATAAAGTACTGAAAATCTGATACCGCTACTTGAGGGCACTCTAGCTGTTGGAAAATAAAACCACGGTCACGAATTTCGTATGGGTCATCTGGCACAAACGTTAGAGCAAGATTTGTACAACGTAATGCCAGCGTATAATGCTCTTCACGCAACATCGCACTTTTAATCAATGCCAACCAGCGACCAATAATTGTTGGGTTGTCAGCTTCCTCAAAATGTTCAGCCTTTAGCTGAGCTAGCGGTCCTTCCTGGCCAATAAGCCAAGCTTGAAGAATCCTTTCACCTACATACTCACCATTAAATGGGTTGATGTAGTCTGGCTTCTTATGCATCCAGTCGACTTTTAACAGGAACTGAGTAGGGAAAGTAACTCCCTTCAACGGGAACCCCAGCTTTTTGCCTAGGTATAACAAAATCGAACCTAAGCTCACAGGAATACCTTTTCTGCGCTCCAACACTTTATCGATGAAGCTGTTGTCCGAAATAAAGTATTCCTGCTCGTCGCCTTTGAATCCCCACTCGTGGAAAAACAGTCGTAGGAATGCATCAAATCGTTGCTCTTCATCGGTTTCATGAACAAGCGTGGCTTCTGCATCTTTGTAAAGACGCTCTAACTCTTGTTTCGCCCAATGTACTTTGGTTTCTGGGTTAATCGCTTTGTTTAGCTCAAGCGCACCTTCCACCAACGGTATATTGTCAAAATCTTCGTCAAAAAACTCTAACATGACGTCTATCCAAATAACGTAGGGCTCTTAGACACAGCAATGTTTGCAGCCATGACCAACCAACCTAATGCGCCGAAAAAGCCAAATATCTTCAGTAGGTTGTTTTTCGCAAGTTTCAATGAGAAGAATCCAAGCGCAATGTACGCCAGTACGCAGGTGATTTTGTTTGTTAACCACGGTGCGGCATCGGTAAACGGGATGAAACCAGTAATGAAAATAAGCGCGATACCTGACACTAGCAATGCAGTATCAACGATGTGGGGAAACACTTTCAAAAAGCGATTATTTCGCTTCGGTGAGTTCATCATCATTAACACGAATCGGATCGATAGTAGCGTCGCGCTGAGAGCGATCGTCACTAAGTGTATGTGTTTTAGAGCTACGTACATTTTTCTTCTCTTTTTAGTTAGTGTTTGCTGACTTCCATGATTAACTGGCCAGACAACCAAGTGTTACTCGATCGTTACCGCCATAATCTTTTTCCGTAGCGACCTGTTGGTAACCAAAGCCACGCATTATCTCACGCACCGCCTCACCTTGATCATAACCATGCTCAAATGCCAGCCAACCGCCCACTTCAAGATACTGACGAGCAAGATCCGAGATATGACGAATATCAGCTAAGCCATTCTCTTTAGCAACTAATGCAGATTTTGGCTCAAAGCGCACATCACCTTGGGATAAATGTGGATCTTTTTCATCAATATATGGCGGGTTGGAGACAATTAAAGCAAACTTCGTACCTTCTGTAATAGGCTCAAACCAACTGCCTTGAGCAAAGGTCACATTTTTGATGTTTAGCTGCTCAGCATTGTACTCTGCAAGTGCTTTCGCTTCTTGTTTGAGATCTACGCCCATTACTTGACGTTTTGGCATTTCAGATGCGAGTGCGATAGCAATTGCCCCCGTCCCCGTTCCAAGATCTAAAATAGGCCCAGTCTGCTCGTAGGTCTTATCGAGTGCAACTTCGACCAAACGTTCTGTATCCGGTCTTGGGATCAAGGTAGAGGGAGAAACTTTGAACGGTAAAGACCAAAACTCTCGCTCACCAATAATATAAGCGACGGGTTCACCAGTTAAACGTCGTTCAAGTAGAGCGTCGAATTTTGCTTGTTGCTCTGCTTCTAATGCTTTTTCTGGCCAGGTCAGTAGATAAGTTCGTGGTTTGCCAAGGACATGGCAAAGGAGTACAGCTGCATCGAGAGAAGGCGACTCTTTGCCGCCTTCTGCCAGTTTCGCCGTCGCACTTTTCAGTGCTTGCTCAATCGATTGAACTTGGCTCATCGATTAGCCGTTCTCTGCGAGCGCCGCAAGTTGGTCTGCTTGGTGCTCTTGAATCACAGGATCAATCAAGCTCTGCAGGTCACCTTCCATCACTTCGTTCAAACGATAGATGGTTAGGTTGATACGGTGATCAGACACACGACCTTGTGGGTAGTTGTATGTACGAATACGGTCACTACGGTCACCAGAACCTAGAAGGTTACGACGTGTATCAGACACTTCTGCGGCACGACGCTCTTCTTCCGCTTGAACGATACGAGCAGCAAGAACAGCCATTGCTTTCGCTTTGTTCTTGTGCTGTGAACGCTCATCCTGACACTCTACTACCGTACCCGTTGGTAAGTGGGTAATACGAATTGCAGAATCCGTGGTGTTAACGTGCTGACCACCCGCGCCAGATGCACGGAACGTATCGATTTTCAGGTCTGCTGCTTTGATTTCAGGCAGATCCGCTTCAGGGATTTCCGCCATTACTGCTACTGTACAAGCAGAAGTATGCACACGGCCTTGAGATTCAGTTGCAGGAACACGCTGTACACGGTGACCGCCTGACTCAAATTTCAACACGCCGTATGCACCGTCGCCGCTCACTTTTGCGATCATCTCTTTGTAACCACCGTGCTCAGCCTCGTTTGAAGACATGACTTCGATGCGCCAGCCACGCTTTTCTGCGTACTTGCTGTACATACGGAATAGATCACCCGCGAAGATACCCGCTTCGTCGCCACCCGCACCTGCACGAATTTCTAGGAAACAGTTACGATCATCGTTCGGATCTTTTGGCAGAAGAAGAATCTGTAACTCATCAGTAAGACGCTCAATCGTCGCTTTCGCTTCTTTGATTTCTTCTTGCGCCATTTCACGCATTTCTTCGTCGTCTTCGTTTGCCATCTCTTCAGCGGCGACAAGATCTTCTTGTGCTTGTTGATAAGCTTGGAAGCACTTGGTTACTTCTTCTAGCTGAGAGTACTCTCTTGATAGAGCACGGAATTTGTCCTGATTTCCAATTACATCAGGATCACCAAGAAGATGTTGAACTTCTTCGTAACGTTCTACTAGCGTTTCTAGCTTAGTCAGAATAGAGGCTTTCATAGTGTCGTTTTCTTAATAAAAAGCGTGAGTTATAGATCATCCAAGCCAAGTGTTTGGCGGATAATCGTTAATTTTGCTGGTTCGCCTTGCTCTGCTGCACTTTGCAATGCGCGAGTTGGAGCGTGAATCAGTTTGTTGGTGAGTTTATTACTCAGCTCGCGCAGCACTTTCTCCGGATCTGCGCCTGCCGCTAAAGATTGCAAACTTTTGCTCAGTAACTCTTCACGAATTTCGTTGGCTGATTTGCGATAGTCGCGAATACTATCGACGGCTTGCAGTGAACGCAACCATGTCATAAATGCAGCGCTTTCTTCACTAACAATCGCTTCAGCTTGAATCGCTTCGACTTTACGCTGCTCAATGTTGCTGTCGATGATAGATTGCAAGTCATCAACAGAATACAGATATGCGTCGTTCAGTTCACCGACTTCCGACTCTACATCTCGCGGCACCGCAATATCGACCAACAAGATAGGTTGATGCCGGCGCTGCTTTAGAGCCGTTTCGACCATACCTTTGCCAATAATAGGCAATGGGCTCGCCGTTGAGCTAATCACAATATCCGCTTTCGCCAAATGTTCAGGAATTTCGTTCAAACTGATCACTTCTGCGCCAAATTGGTCCGCTAAGCCTTGCGCGCGCTCTTTAGTGCGGTTCGCGACAATCATTTTTGTGCAACCGTTGGACGCTAAATGCTTCGCGACCAATTCAATCGTCTCACCCGCACCAACCAAAAGCACGGTTGAATCTGATAACGACTCAAAAATATGTTTTGCCAGTGTACATGCCGCATAAGCCACGGACACGGCATTACCACCAATATCTGTCTCTGTTCTTACCCGTTTGGCGACTGAGAACGTCTTTTGAAACAGTTTATCAATCGAGGCATCGACGGCTTGATGATCTCGCGAGTCAGAAAATGCTTGCTTTACCTGCCCCAAAATTTGAGGCTCACCCAACACCAGAGAGTCAAGACCGCACGATACGCGCATCAAATGCTTTATTGCTGCTTGCTCTTCATGAACATACAAACTCGGCATTAAATCTTCGCGGCTCACTTGATGAAATTGAGCAAGCCAATCGATCAACTTGTTTCGCGCTCCTTGCTTAACATCGCAGTACAACTCAGTTCGGTTACAGGTTGAAACAATCACACTGCCGTTAACTGCTTCGTGCTCTCTAAGTTGCTCGAGTGCAGGGCCGAGTTTATCCGGACCAAACGCCACCTTCTCTCGCAAGTCGACAGACGCTGTATTGTGATTAATTCCAATAGCAAGCAAGGACATCTAACGTGGTATCTCTGGGATAGGTTATAAAATAGGTCCAGAATTTTACTGTAAGCACGCATTTATTGAAAGGGTAAGCCGGATTTGTTTTCCTAAGTGCGACTTTTCAATGCTATAGTTGTGAGCGATTCCCGATGAAACTGATTAATAAGCCATCAAACATGACGTTACGCTCCTTTATTCTTTTTTTCTTGTCGAGCTTACTGCTCGCTGGTTGTTCGTCCGTTCCTGAAAGTGTTACCAGCGTTGAATGGCAAGCTCATGAGCAGCGACTCGAAACCATCCAAGATTTTCAAGCAACGGGGAAACTTGGTTATATTGGCCCAGACCAAAGACAAAATTTAAACTTCTACTGGAAACATTCTTCAGCACTAAGCCAGTTGCGTTTAACAACGATTCTCGGACAAACGGCATTAAAGCTCACCATCACCCCACAAGGCGCCACAGTAGAAACTTACGACGATCAGGTCCTTTCTTCTCGCAGTGCTAACCAGCTGATTTACCGTCTTACAGGGTTGATGATGCCCGTCGATCACATGCCTGACTGGCTATTAGGTCTACCGACCGATGCCGACAAATTCCAACTGTCTCCAACCAATACACTGCAAGCGTTAAACAAACAAATTGGTTTAAATGATTGGAGCATTGCATATCAACGATATGGCGACGTTCAATGGCATGAACAGTCTCTCCCTCTGCCAAATAAGCTGAAACTCACCACAGCTGATGTCAAAATAAATCTAGTGATCACAAAATGGAACATCACCCAATGATTGAACTTTCAACACGCTGGCCATCACCAGCGAAATTGAATCTCTTTCTATATATCAACGGCCGTACAGAGAATGGCTACCACGAGTTACAAACGTTATTCCAATTCGTCGATCACGGCGATGAGCTCACCATTCAAGCGAACCATTCTGGTGATATTACGATTTCTCCAGACATAGAAGGTGTGCCCCTTCAAGACAATTTAATTTGGAAAGCAGCAACCGCGCTTCAAGCTTACTCAAACTGCCCTTTTGGCGCGCATATTGAGCTACAGAAAGTGCTGCCTATGGGTGGAGGCATTGGTGGGGGCTCATCGAATGCTGCTACAGCATTAGTGGCACTGAATTACTTATGGCAACTGAATCTAACTGACGACGAACTGGCTGAAATAGGTTTAAAACTAGGCGCAGACGTGCCCGTATTTGTGCGCGGATTTGCAGCTTTTGCTGAAGGTGTTGGTGAAAAACTCTCTCCTGCTTATCCCGAAGAAAAGTGGTATTTAGTCGTCAGACCGAATGTATCTATCGCAACCGTCGACGTTTTTTGTCATCCAGATCTAACGCGAAACACCCCAAAACGAGATCTAGAAACACTTTTAAATACGCCAAGCGTAAACGATTGCGAAAAAATTGTACGAATGCTCTACCCAGAGGTTGATAAGCAACTTTCTTGGCTGCTACAATACGCGCCGTCAAGATTGACGGGGACAGGATCTTGCGTTTTTGCTGAATTTTCGAGCAAATCTGAAGCAGAAACTATCCTTGCACAACTCTCTGATAAAGTCTCGGCATTTGTCGCTCAAGGGCGCAATATTTCGCCATTAAAAGAGACTTTGGCTGAATACCAATCAGCCTCACACCGACCTATTTAAACTGGACGCAAACCCGAGGTTTCCACCGTGCCTGATATGAAGCTATTTGCTGGTAACGCAACACCTGAACTAGCCCAACGTATTGCTGATCGTCTTTACATCTCTCTTGGTGATGCATCTGTTTCTCGCTTTTCTGATGGCGAAGTTGCAGTTCAAATCAATGAGAATGTTCGTGGTAGCGATGTTTTCATCATTCAATCCACTTGTGCACCGACTAACGACAACCTAATGGAATTGGTTGTTATGATTGATGCAATGCGCCGTGCTTCAGCAGGCCGTATCACTGCAGTTATCCCTTACTTCGGCTACGCTCGCCAAGACCGTCGTGTACGTTCTGCGCGTGTGCCAATTACTGCAAAAGTTGTTGCTGATTTCCTATCTAACGTTGGTGTTGACCGCGTTCTAACTATCGACCTACACGCAGAGCAAATTCAAGGCTTCTTCGATGTACCTGTAGACAACATCTTCGGCACGCCAGTGCTACTTGAAGATATGCAGGCTCGCGGTCTAGATAACCCTGTAGTGGTATCTCCTGACCTAGGTGGCGTTGTTCGTGCTCGTGCAACAGCAAAAGCACTAGGCGACATCGACATCGCAATCGTAGATAAGCGTCGTCCACGTGCAAACGTTTCTGAAGTAATGAACCTAATCGGTGATGTTGAAGGTCGTGACTGTGTGATCGTTGATGACATGATCGACACAGGTGGCACACTATGTAAAGCAGCTGAAGCACTAAAAGAGCGCGGTGCTAAGCGTGTATTCGCTTACGCTACTCACGCAGTATTCTCAGGCAACGCTGCGGATAACATTAAGAACTCAGTTCTTGACCAAGTTATCGTGACTGACTCTATCTCTCTGTCTAAAGAGATGGCTGCAACAGGTAAAGTGACAACACTAAGCCTATCTCGCATGCTAGCTGAAGCGATTCGTCGTATCAGCAACGAAGAGTCAATATCTGCAATGTTCAACTAATACGAACATTTCAGTTAAACTGATTTCAAAAGCACCCCTCTTTGGGGTGTTTTTTTATTTGTATCGATAGGCAGAAAATCCCTTGGTCGCCCACTGCGAGAATTCTGTGCTATCATACTGCGCTTTTTGAGATTCCAGAGAGATCCTAACCTTGACTCAACCAATCAAACTTCTTGTTGGTCTTGCTAATCCGGGACCAGAATACGCCAGAACTCGTCACAATGCGGGCGCTTGGGTTGTAGAAGAATTAGCACGCGTTCACAACGTTACACTGAAGAACGAACCAAAGTTTTTTGGTCTAACAGGACGCATTATGGTCAATGGCCAGGATCTCCGTTTGCTTATCCCAACCACCTTCATGAATCTATCAGGTAAATCGATCGCTGCGCTTGCGAAATTTTATCAAATTAAACCTGAAGAGATCATGGTTGCTCATGACGAGCTAGACTTACCGCCAGGTGTCGCTAAGTTTAAAAAAGGTGGGGGTCACGGTGGACACAACGGTCTGCGTGACACCATTAGCAAACTGGGCAATAACAAAGATTTTTATCGTCTTCGTATTGGCATTGGTCATCCGGGACACAAAGATAAAGTGGCGGGTTTTGTATTAGGTAAAGCGCCAGCTAAAGAGCAAGAGCTTTTAGATGCAGCAGCTGATGAGGCTGTTCGTTGTCTAGATATCCTGATTAAGGATGGCCTATCTAAAGCACAAAATCGCCTCCACACGTTCAAAGCTGAATAAGGTTACTATCATGGGTTTTAAATGTGGCATCGTTGGTCTACCTAACGTAGGTAAATCAACTCTGTTCAACGCACTAACTAAAGCGGGTATCGAAGCAGCAAACTTCCCGTTCTGTACCATTGAACCAAACACTGGTGTGGTTCCTGTGCCAGATCTACGTCTAGACGCACTAGCTAAGATCGTTAACCCACAGAGAGTTCTTCCAACGACGATGGAGTTCGTGGACATCGCTGGTCTTGTTGCTGGTGCATCACGTGGTGAAGGTTTAGGTAACAAATTCCTAGCTAACATCCGTGAAACAGACGCGATTGGCCACGTTGTACGTTGTTTTGAAAACGAAAACATTGTTCATGTTTCAGGTAAAGTTTCACCTATCGAAGATATCGAAGTGATCAACCTCGAACTTGCAATGGCTGACCTAGATTCTTGTGAGCGAGCGATTCAACGTAACGCGAAGAAGGCAAAAGGCGGCGATAAAGACGCAAAATTTGAACTAACCGTACTAGAAAAACTGTTACCAGTACTAACTGAAGGCGGCATGGCACGCACAGTTGAGCTATCTAAAGAAGAGTTAGCAGCAATCGGCTATCTAAACTTCCTAACACTGAAGCCAACTATGTACATTGCAAACGTAAACGAAGATGGCTTCGAAAATAATCCATATCTAGATGCGGTTCGTGAGTTCGCAGAAAAAGAAAACAATGTCGTTGTACCTGTATGTGCAGCTATCGAATCTGAACTATCTGAACTAGAAGATGAAGATCGCGAAGAATTCCTAGCAGATATGGGGATCGAAGAGCCAGGTCTGAACCGTGTAATTCGCTCTGGTTACGAACTACTGACTCTACACACCTACTTCACAGCAGGTGTTAAAGAAGTACGTGCTTGGACAATCCCTGTTGGTGCAACTGCGCCTCAGGCGGCAGGTAAGATCCACACTGACTTCGAGAAAGGCTTTATTCGTGCAGAAGTAGTCGGTTACGACGATTTCATCCAATTCAATGGTGAAAATGGCGCAAAAGACGCAGGTAAATGGCGTCTAGAAGGTAAAGACTACATCGTAAAAGATGGTGATGTTGTACACTTCCGCTTCAATGTTTAATTAAATGAATGAATTCTAAACACTTCATTTACACTAAAAGCCAGCTGTTAAGCTGGCTTTTTTAATACCTTAAGTAAATGAACAAAAATAAATTACGCAACTACAAGCTAATTTATTTCCAGTTTTAGATCATAAACACGCCTCTTTGTTTAAAAAGGAAGCGAACGAGGTTTTTTCCGAAATTTATTAAAAAAAACTGTTGACGGATCTCACTCAACTTCGCATAATGCGCGCCGTTCCCAACGACAAGGCAACAAAGCGTTGAGAACAAAAAATATGGTTTTGGCTACGTAGCTCAGCTGGTTAGAGCACATCACTCATAATGATGGGGTCACAGGTTCGAATCCCGTCGTAGCCACC
>NZ_JAWOTT010000027.1:0-50849 GCF_033338995.1 Vibrio sp. Vb0304 | reverse complement strand
GCCGCCAGCGTTCAATCTGAGCCATGATCAAACTCTTCAATTTAAGATTTTGTTCGGCTCAATGAATACTGAACATTCCTTTCGCTAATAAATAGCAGAAGTAATGTTTGAATTGACTGTGCTGAATCTTTCGATTCAATGGTCACTTCGTATCATTGAAACCTAATTTGAAGCCTAAGCTTCTAATTGGATTATCATCAACGAGTGCCCACACAGATTGATAGGTCTATATTTTTAAAGAGCACACTTCGAAGTTCTCTTCAAAGTGGACGGCTATTTTAGCTAGATAACTTATCGTGTCAAACACTTTTTTAAGTTATTTATCTGCGAGTTAATTTTAACTCACTAACCGTAGTTGTTTAGGTTCCGCTTCACTTGCTTTCCCGTGACAACGGAGGCGCATTATAGGGAGTTCATTAAAGAACACAAGTGCATTTTTTAAAAAAACTCACCTTTTTAGTTTATTCGTATAGAAAACAGACAAAAGACTCTAAAAAACTATAGAAAAGGGGCCAAACGGCCCCTTTAGTGTGATTTTTATCTCAATTTTACTGTATCCATACAATTATTGATGAGCACAAATTTGGTCATTAGTAACAATTAGCTGCACTGTCTTGTCTGGAACGATTTCACCAGAAAGAATTGATTTGGCTAACGGGTTCTCGACATTCTGCTGAATTGCACGTTTTAAAGGACGCGCACCATACACAGGATCGAAACCAACTTGAGCGATCAAATCGAGTGCTTTGTCGGAAACTTCTAGTTGATAGCCTTTCTCCTCTAGTCGTTTCGCCAAACGTTCCAATTGAATAGAAGCAATGGACTTAATGTGCTCTTGACCAAGTGGATGGAACACCACGATTTCGTCAACACGGTTCAAGAACTCTGGGCGGAAGTGTTTGCTAACCACATCCATCACTTCACTCTTGATACCTTGATAGTCTAATGTTGCGAAATTCTCTTGGATACGAGATGAGCCCAAGTTCGATGTCATGATCACAACCGTATTACGGAAGTCAACAGTACGACCTTGACCATCCGTTAAACGCCCATCATCGAGAACTTGCAGCAGAATGTTAAATACATCCGGATGCGCTTTCTCTACTTCGTCTAACAAAATTACCGAATACGGCTTGCGACGAACCGCTTCAGTTAAGTAACCACCCTCTTCATATCCGACATAGCCTGGAGGAGCACCAACCAACCTTGCCACTGAGTGTTTCTCCATGAACTCAGACATATCGATACGGACCATCGCATCTTCACTGTCGAACATAAAGCTCGCAAGCGTCTTACAAAGCTCTGTTTTACCCACACCAGTTGGACCTAAGAATAAGAAGGAGCCAATTGGTCGGTTTGGATCAGAAAGCCCAGCTCGACTACGACGAATGGCATTCGATACAACAGAGACCGCTTCGCTTTGACCTACCACACGATTATGCAGCACGTCTTCCATGCGAAGTAGTTTCTCTTTTTCCGCTTCTAGCATCTTGGATACCGGAATACCGGTTTGCTTAGAAAGTACTTCTGCAATCTCGTTGTCGGTTACTTTATTACGCAATAGCGTCATTTCCTGCATTTCAGCTTGGGTTGCAAGATCTAACTGCTTCTCAAGTTCAGGAATACGACCATATTGAAGCTCCGACATGCGGTTTAGATCACCAGCTCGGCGAGCAAACTCCATGTCCATACGAGCTTGTTCAAGCTCAGACTTAATATGTTGAGTACCAGAAAGAGCTGCTTTTTCTGTATTCCAAACCTCTTCTAGTTCAGCGTACTCACGTTCTTTTTCATTGAGTTCTTCATTAAGCGCTTTCAAACGCTTTTCACTCGCTTCATCGTGCTCGTTACTTAGTGCTTGCTGCTCAATTTTGAGTTGGATGATTTTACGCTCAAGCTTATCCAAGGACTCCGGCTTAGAGTCAATTTGTAAACGAATGCTTGAAGCCGCTTCGTCGATTAAGTCGATCGCTTTATCCGGCAACTGACGGTCGGAGACATAGCGATGTGACAAACTCGCCGCAGCAACAATCGCTGGGTCGGTAATTTCGACGTGATGATGAAGCTCATAACGCTCCTTCAAGCCACGTAAAATCGCCACGGTATCCTCAACGGTCGGCTCATCCACCAGCACTTTTTGGAAACGACGTTCTAATGCTGCATCTTTTTCGATGTACTGACGATATTCATCCAATGTTGTTGCGCCAACACAGTGCAGCTCACCACGAGCTAATGCCGGTTTTAGCATGTTGCCCGCATCCATTGAGCCTTCACCTTTACCAGCACCGACCATAGTGTGTAGTTCATCAATGAAGAGGATGACGTTGCCTTCTTCTTTAGCAAGTTCATTCAATACTGATTTTAAACGCTCTTCAAATTCCCCACGGTATTTCGCGCCAGCAACCAGTGCGCCCATATCCAGTGATAGCACACGGCGACCACGCAGACCTTCAGGTACTTCATTGTTAACTATGCGCTGCGCTAAGCCTTCAACAATTGCTGTCTTACCTACGCCTGGTTCACCGATAATCACAGGGTTGTTTTTAGTACGACGCTGCAATACCTGGATAGTACGACGGATTTCATCATCACGGCCGATAACCGGATCCAATTTACCTTGCTCTGCACGTTCGGTAAGGTCTATGGTGAACTTTTCCAATGCTTGACGAAGCTCTTCTGCATTCGGATCATTGACCTTTTGACCACCTCTGATCTTTTCGATTGCCTGGCTGACTTTTTGCTCTGTTAAGCCGATCTCTTTGAGCAATTGCCCCAATGGTCCGCGATCTTCTAAAGCGGCAAGCAGGAAGACTTCAGACGAGATATAGGAGTCTTGACGCTTTTGCGCCACTTTGTCACACAGGTTAAACAATGTGCCCATCGAGCTAGAGAGCTGAACATCCCCACCGATGCCACTGACTTTTGGTAATCGATCTAACATTTCACTCAATTTAGAGCGTAAATGCGTTACGTCCACATCCAGCATAGTAAGCAATGGACGAATTGGACTGCCATTTTGATCAAGCAAAGCCACCATGAGGTGAACTGGCTCGATATATTGATGATCGCGCCCTAACGCTAGTGATTGAGCATCAGAGATAGCGATTTGAAACTTACTTGTGAATCGATCAAGACGCATATCTACCTTCCTAACCTCAACTAAAGGAAATTCTTTTGACAGTTAGAAAGATGGATACTCAGGAGGGGAATTTCAAGGGAGTGAATGAATAAAGATAGCTTTGCAAAAATAGTAGTATGCATCTTAGCACTTTGGTGCTTATAGCTAGTCTTCGATCCAAATAAAGGTTGCTTGTCGACCAGTCTTACCATCACGGCGATAAGAGTAAAAAGAGGCTTTATCTTGGTAAGTACAAAGTCCAGAATCAAACACTTGTGTCACACCAGCCCGGTTTAGACGTTGCGTTGCCAGCACCGACATGTCAGCAAACCATTTACCGTCGATATCGCGTGGAGCAAATGCTTGATTCGCCTGTGAATCAAAATCAACAAAAGCTTGCAGAACATCTTCACCCACTTCGAAGGCTTGAGGGCCAATGGCGGGGCCAAGCCACGCTATCACTTCACCAGAAAACAACGCTAACGCATTTTCGACAATGCCATTTGCTAAGCCGCGCCAACCTGCGTGAACAGCGGCTACTTGCGTACCTTGTGTATTAGTCAATAATACAGGTAAACAATCGGCGGTCATCGCTGAACAAACAACATGGCTTGAAGAAGTAAATACACCATCCGCATCAAGCACCTGTGTTGTTGGTTCATTTGCTTGAGCCACAACGGTTGAATGCGTTTGGTTTAACCAGATTGGCGCATTTGGCATGCTTGCCTGTTGCGCCAACCAAGCTCGGTTCTTCTCTACTAAAGACAAATCATCCCCAACGTGAGTACCTAAATTTAGCCCTTGGTAAGGGCCTGTCGAAAATCCGCCTATGCGTGTTGAGGCGAAAGCTTTGACATTTTTAGGCGCTGGCCAGTTCGGAATGATCGTCTTCATATTAGAATTCTTCCGGTAAGCCGTGCTCTTCTGTATCTTGACGAAGCGCTTCAGTCATCACAACCATGTCATCAGGCACTGGAGCATGAAACTCAAGAACTTCGCCCGTAATTGGGTGCTCAAAGCGCAGCATTACTGCGTGCAATGCTTGGCGATCGAAGCCCCGGATCATTGCCGTTAGCTCTTCAGACGCACCTGTCGGGATGCGAGCACGTCCACCATATGCAATATCACCGAGCAGCGGATGCTGAAGATAAGACATGTGCACACGAATCTGGTGCGTACGACCCGTTTCTAGACGCAAACGAATACGCGTGTGTTCGCGGAAGCGTTCAGCAACACGGTAGTGCGTTACTGCTGGTTTGCCCATTGGTGCCACCGCCATAAGCGTGCGCTTAGTAGAGTGACGACCAATAGGTTGATCCACTTTACCGCCCGCAGTCATACGACCAATAGCGATCGCTTCGTACTCACGAGTAATATTACGTTTTTGCAGTGCGCGAACCAGACGAGTTTGTGCAGGAACGGTTTTCGCCACCACCATCAAACCCGTTGTGTCTTTATCCAAACGGTGCACGATACCTGCACGAGGTACTTCTGCAATATCAGGGTAATGATGCAACAACGCATTAAGCACAGTGCCATCAGGCGTACCAGCGCCCGGATGAACCACAAAGTCACGAGGTTTGTTGATAACGATAATATCTTCATCTTCATAGACGATATCTAGCGGGATATCTTGCGCTTCCCAGCGTTCTTCATCTTCTAACTCGGCTTGCAATGTAATTTCCTCGCCACCCATTACTTTGGTACGAGGTTTAGTGACAACTTCACCATCAACTTGAACTTTCCCATCAAGCAGCCACTCTTTTAGGCGCGAGCGAGAGAAGTCCGCGAATAATTCGGCGATAGCTTGGTCTAAACGTTGACCTAACTGGCTATCTTTTACGGTATTTGTTAATACAATCTGCTGAGCCATATCGAACTTTTTTAAAAACTGTGAGACTAATGCTCACGACTGTGAAAAAATAGACTATTACGTCATTGTATCTGTTACTAGAAAGAAAGTAACGGCAGCTTAAGAAATATTTAGATTCAAGGAACAGACTCCTGATATGAAACGTCAGACTTTAACAGGCCTTTTAGCGGTATCCCTTCTGTTTGGATGTGCAAGCAAAGAAGAAATCGTTCCTGATGTGCCGCCTTCGGAACTGTATGCAGACGCACAGATTTCTCTTCAAAGTGGTAATTGGCTTTCTGCAATTGAGAAACTGGAAGCATTAGACTCACGTTACCCATTCGGTGCCTACTCTGAACAGGTGCAGCTTGACCTAATCTATGCGTACTACAAAAACGACGACCTTGCTTTGGGCTTGGCAACCATTTCTCGCTTTATGCGTTTAAACCCAACCCATGAAAAGATGGATTGGGTGCTGTACATGCGAGGTCTAAGCCACATGGCGCAAGATCGTAACTTTATGCATGATTTATTCAGCGTAGATCGAAGCGATCGCGATCCTGAACCGGTAAAAAAAGCGTTTGATGACTTCAAAAAACTACTTCAACGCTACCCGAATAGCCCATATGCAGAAGATTCACAAAAACGTATGGTTGCGCTGAAAAACCGTCTAGCGAACTATGATTTAGCGACTGCTGACTTCTACCTTCGCCGTGAAGCTTGGGTCGCTGCTATTAATCGCAGCCAAGAGCTACAAAAAGCGTATCCAGACACAGAAGCTGCACGTAAGTCACTGACTATCCAGCTAGAGGCCTACAAGCAACTTGGTTTGGAAGACGCCGTAGCAAGAACTGAAAAGCTTATAGAGCTCAACCCTGTGAAGTAATTGAACTTGCTTTAAACTGAACCGCCACCGTTTTTACCGTGGCGGTTTTTTATTACTCTCAATAGTATATTCAGCCCTTTCTTGATGATCTTCCTAGCTCCACATATGCTTAAAGTTCTCCTCCCCCTTTATAAAAAGGATGTGAACGTGACGATATCTAAGCTTTGCGCAGTTATGCTGCTCCTATTGTCTGCTTCCGTTTACGCACTGCAAATCTCGCCGCTCAAACAGCCTCCTTATACCGGAGACCTCGATGTCATCAAGGAGAAGAATGTACTGCGCGTCTTAGTTTCTGCTGATTTAGGCTTTTACTACATTGAGGGCGGCACACCAAAAGGCATAGGCGCGGAATTGCTGGCGCATTTCGAAAAAGACCTTCGTAAACTCAAACCAAAGCTTAACGTACAAATTATTCCTGTTGCCCGCGACCAGCTACTGCCAGCCTTAGAAAACGGTTCAGGTGACTTAGTTGTCGCCAACCTGACTATTACCGACACGCGCAAACAGAAAGTGGAGTTCAGTTCACCCATCCTCACTGGTATTCAAGAGTGGGTAGTGACAAACAAAAGCACACCAACGATGACGAAAATCGAACAATTGAGCGGCAAAGAGATTTGGGTGCGCGCCAGTTCTAGCTACTTTGAAAGCATTCAGACACTAAATAAGAAACTAAACAAAAAAGGCTTACCGCCTGTTATCGTGCACTTTATTGAAGAAACACTTCAAGATTATGAGCTGGTCGGAATGCTCAACAATGGTTACGTCAAAGCCATTGTTCTCGATAGCCATAAAGCCAAGCTTTGGCTGAAAGTGATGGATGATATTCGGGTGCACAAAAAAATCCCTATCCGCAAAAATGGCAAAATTGCTTGGGCAATGCGAGAAAATAGTCCCAAATTAAAAGCCGTCGTGAATAAGTTCATCCAGAAGTCTCGCTCTGGGACACTACTCGGTAACGTTATTTACGGCAAATACATCGATAACACGGGATGGTTGAACAGAGCTCTTAACCCTAAGAAAATTGCTCAACTAGAAAAACTCGCGGCGCTATTTTCACGCTATGGTGAGAAATACGATATCGACTATTTACTGATCGCTGCAATCGCTTACAAGGAATCAGGATTTAATAACGACCTAGTTGGAAGCCGAGGTGCCGTTGGCATAATGCAAGTCCTACCCAGCACCGCTCAAGATCCGAATATCAATATCAAAAATGTTCGACAATTAGAAAACAACATTCATGCTGGAGTGAAATACTTAGCTTTTTTGCGTAAGCAGTACTTCAGTGATCCTGATATTACTGCACAAAATAAACTCTACTTTACATTGGCGGCTTACAATGCGGGCCCCGGCAATGTAGAGCGTATTCGTAAGCGTGCAGCCCAACAAGGTTACGATCCTAATGTTTGGTTTAATAACGTGGAAGTCGTTATGCGGAAAAGTTTAAGCTCAACGGTTGGGTACGTCACAAGCATTAATCGCTACTACATAATATACAAACAACTAGAAAGTTTGGACCAAGTCAAAAGTTTAGAAGGGGTTTCACTAGCCCCAAAAGACCCCATTTTCATGATACCGCTACGAAAAGTCAGCCAAATGCCAGACAGTAAAAAGCCGCTTGTACAGCAAGCGGCTTTTTAAATGGATTCATTGGAGAGACTCAGTGATCGTCATCACACCTTACGTGTAGTTAAATTTTAACCACCTCAAATATTAGGCCGTAAAACTTCCCTAAAAACGAGGCCGTTTTCAGCTGAGTACTCTATCCAATCTACGGATTTACTAACCGATAACAAGCAATTTCACGATAAATCTCAGAAGTTCTTGAGTGAGATCACATTCATTTTTCATCATAAAAAACCCGAGCAAAATAATGATCTGAATCACATTTTTTTATGCTTAAAGCGGTAATCTGAACTCAACCCATGAGGGATGCAACAGAGGAAAAACACTTATGACAATGAATATCACTGGCAAAAACATCGAAATCACCTCTGCAATCCGAGCTCATATTGAGAGCAAATTTAAAAAACTGGAGAAATGGCAAGTAGACCTAATTGGTTGCCAAGCAACTTTCAGTGAGGAACCAAACAAACAGAAAAAATTCGAAGCGGTTATCAAAGTTCCTAAAGGCCAGCTCATTGCCTCAGCAACTCACGAAGATCTTTACGCAGCTATCAACGAAGTGGAGCAAAAACTAGAACGACAATTGAACAAGCTGACCCACAAACCTGAAGCTCGACGTGCAAGTAAGCCTGAGCTAGTGGAAGAAGAAGAGTAAACTGAACAGATTGAGGAAATAGCGCCGAAAGGCGCTATTTTTTTGCTTGACGCTCTCCCCAGCCTTGCTTATTGTGTTTAAACACTCATAAATTAAGCACTATTTATGCATTTAACCTCACTGTTTATTTTTGACTTCTTTTTCCTCCCATAGTTGGAGGGGCGAACTCGTTTGTGAAAGAAAAGTCAAAAACAAACAGAAAGCCTCCCAAATCGGGAGGCTTTTTTATAAGGAAAGAATTGATGACTGACCAACCTATTTCCCTCGAAGAAATTCGTTTACGCTTGAATGAGTTGGATGACCAACTTCTCAGCTTATTGTCTGAGCGCCGTAAACTCAGCATTGAAGTAGCCAAAAGCAAAGTACAAACCTCAAAGCCTGTTCGCGACGCCGTCCGTGAACAGCAATTATTGGTCAAGCTGATTTCTAATGGCCAAGATAAATACGAACTTGACGCGCAGTACATCACCAAACTTTTCCATACCATCATTGAAGACTCAGTTCTGCTTCAACAAAGTTATCTGCAAAATCTCGTTAACCCACAGCAAAGCCGTAAGCCACTTGCTCGCGTCGCTTTTTTAGGAGCCAAAGGCTCTTATTCGCACTTGGCAAGTCGCGAATACTTCAGTCGTAAAAATACGGAGCTTATCGAGCTCAACTGCGAGCACTTTAAAGAAGTGACTCAAACGGTTGAATCTGGCCATGCTGATTATGGCGTTCTGCCAATCGAAAACACCAGCTCTGGCTCTATTAATGAAGTGTATGACTTACTACAACACACGACGCTTTACATCGTTGGAGAGCTAACTCAACCAATCGAACACTGCTTGGTTGCGAAAAAAGACATTCGTCTGGAAGATATTAAAACGCTGTATTCTCACCCTCAGCCACACCAACAGTGCAGTGAGTTTTTAAGCCGTATGAAAGGGGTAAAGCTGGAATCCTGCGCGAGCACAGCAGATGCAATGCAGAAAGTCCAAGAGATGGATCGTGATGATGTGGCTGCAATTGGTAATGCATCAAGCGGTAAGCTATATGGCTTGCAAGCAATTCAAGGCAACATCGCAAACCAAACCGAAAACCATACTCGCTTTATCGTGGTTGCTCGTAAACCGGTTGAAGTTTCTACTCAGATTCCAGCAAAAACCACATTGATCATGTCGACCTCCCAAGAGGCAGGCTCATTGGTTGAAACACTATTAGTGCTGCAACGTTACGGCATCAATATGACCAAGCTGGAATCACGCCCAATTATGGGGAACCCGTGGGAAGAGATGTTCTACGTAGACTTGACATCACATCTTGCTTCGACAGAAATGCAACAGGCACTTGAAGAGCTAACAAAAATCACTAAGCACTTGAAAGTATTAGGCTGTTACCCGAGTGAGAACGTAAAGCCTACGCAAGTAAAATTGAGTTAATAGACACCAGTGAGTAAAAAGATCATGGCAACCCAAAAAGTCGTAATCGCATCGCTAAACCCAGCCAAAATTAATGCAGTTCAAAGTGCATTTCGTAATGCATTTCCGCATCAAGAGTTCAACTTCGTTGGCATCAGTGTACCGAGTGAGGTCGCAGATCAGCCCATGACGAATGAAGAAACTCATCGTGGTGCGCTAAACCGCGTTAAAAACGCAAAAGTAGAGATGCCAAACGCGGATTACTATGTCGGTCTCGAAGCGGGAATTGAAGCAAACGTGACGTTTGCTTGGATGGTGGTTGAGTCAGAGACTCACCGCGGTGAATCTCGTTCTGCAAGCTTAATGTTGCCGCCAAAAGTCTTGGAAAAACTCAAGGATGCGAATGAGTTGGGAGATGTAATGGACAAAGTGTTTGGTACTGATAACATCAAACAGAAAGGTGGCGCTATTAGCCTACTAACCCAAAACCAGCTAACTCGAAGCTCGGTCTATCACCAAGCCTTGATTCTGGCTTTGATTCCATTCACAAACCCTGAGCACTTTCCTTCAAATTTATAACACTCAGCCTATTCTCTAGATACGCAAAAGGGCGGATATTTCCGCCCTTTGTAATACGTTATCTTAGTCAATTGTAACACCAAGGCCTAAAAGCAAATTGGATATACTGTCTACTTAGATACCGCAACTTGTTCTAACAAGACTTTCAACTTGTCTTTTTCTTCATCAGATTTCGACTTTAGTTCGTTAGAGCCACGAGTAATGGTGGCAATGCCCACACCAAGCATCTGACTGATCTGACGTTGAGATAATTCTCCTTTAAGAAGTTCGTTAATTATATTAACGCGTGATATTAATGACTCTCTCTCATCACGTGACATCAGCATAGTTAACAGCATGTCATCTTGCTGGGTGCCCATACTTGTTCGAATTAGCTCAATAATCTGTTGCCAGTCTTTGTACTCGGGTTCGTGCGACATCAAGTTACCTCACTCAATACTTGGTATTGATCTCATGTTGATTCAAGAACGCGCCATCGATACCCAAAAGATCACGATAGTATGTTTCAAACATCAAGATGTTTTGTACATAACCGCGCGTCTCTTTAAATGGAATTGCCTCAATAAAGGCATAAGCATCCACTTTTCCTTGGGTACGCTCTCGCCACGTTTTTACTCTGTTAGGACCTGCATTATAAGCAGCAAGAGCAAAAATACGATTATTATCGTAATCCTCTAATAAACCTTGCAAATAATGGCTACCAATTTCGATATTTTTTCCTACATTGTAGAGATCCTGCGTACCTTGATAACTCAACTTATATTTACGTGCCGTGTACTTCGCCGTCGCAGGCATGATCTGCATAAGACCACGAGCGCCAACTGGAGAGCGGGCTTCAACATCTAACGCACTTTCCTGTCGAGCGAGAGACATCATCGTGACGGGATCAATGTTGTGCTTTTTCGCATAAAAGTTAAACCACCAGCGGTGTGCTATTGGGAACCTAAGTTCGATATTATCCCACATCTGCGCTTGAATGCTCGCGGTCACCGTTAGGTGATGCCAACGTTTAAATGATGCATAAGCCGCCAACATCGCCTTTTCATCTTTTCCTACGCGGCGCAGTAAGTGTGCCCATTCACTCTTCGCTGCTGCGATTTTATCCGTCGCGATCAACTCTTCGATACGAGCTAACGAGTCTTGATAGGGTTGAACAACTTTCTTATCCAACTTAACCGTATGCGTTGGGTATTTGATTGATTGTCCGATTGCATTGGCGGCAGCCACACTGTAGAAGTTTCGTTGCCCAAGCAGAGTTGCTAAACGCTGTTTCCCCGCGATGTCATCACCTAACGCTATTTCACTTCTTCCAAGCCAATATTGCCAGCGTAGCGTGGCTTGTTCTTCTTTATTTAGAACAGCAATCCACTCTTGTACGCCTTTCCAATCTGCATTTTGAATCGCTAAGCGGATGCGCGTTTCAATCAACGGTAAGTACTGACTGGTTTTCGTTTTATCATCGCGCCATTTAGCTAATGACTCAGACTCCGTACGAGTCAATCGAAATGCAATATAGTCGGCAAGTTCTTGCGCTTTTTCTGGAGAAAACTTCTGTCCTTTAATGACGGCATCGTACGCACCTTGTGCTTGGCTAGTGTTCATACGAGCCAACTTTTCTAACGCATATTCACTTTGCGCTCGATTAAAATCATTCGCAGGTTTTTTCTTCGCGAATTCCGCAACACTTGAAGGATTATCAAACAACGCTTTCATTTCTTTGGCTTGTTGCTTTGCCTGCGCTGATTTAGGCAGTTTGAGCAAGTAACTCATCAAACCGCCATTACGAGCATCAAACGCCAGTAACATACGCTGTAGAATCAGTTCATCGGTACGCTCACCCGCCTTGTCCCATGCCGCAAATAATGGGTCACACTCATCAGCAATGCTGATGCCACGTAACCACATATGTTCAGCCCCTTTAAATGCCGCGACTTTCTTGCCTTGCTTTAACTGGGCGACGTAGAAAATACATTGGTAACGCTCACCACTAGGAATGACTTTTTGAAACTCAGTAATAGTTTTCCAATCTTTTTGCTTATAAAGATGATTGAGGTATGGAGCGCGAACTCGACGAGAAAATGGAAAAGACTCGTGCTCAGAAATAAACTCGTTTACCTGTTGTGGTGACTTTTCCGGTAACTGTCTAATAAAAGTGCGGTAATCCACATAAGGCGTTAGTGGATAGTCAGAAATTTTAGGACGAATCGAAAGGTATCCATCGATGTCATTTTTATCTAATAAATCTTGAGCTTGCTCATATACTTCGCGCTGCTTTTCCAAACTCAGCGCAGCATTAGCACTCAAACTCATAGCACACAACGCGGCGGCGCAGCATACGTTTTTAGCCAATTCAGATACGTTGAATCTCATTTGTGTCATTTTCCCCAGACATATACTGCCCTAAAGCCTAGTTTTGTTAGAGTTCATGTGATGTTAAGGCAATTTTCACACATGCATCTATTTACACAGAATGCAGATGTCCATGTAAAGCAACTTAGTGTATTAAAAATTGTACTCGTCAAACTTTTAAGACGATGGAGACAAAGCGTTTCTAACTCGCATAGAAAACACTTCGTCATTCTTAACGAATAACAAAAGTGTATACCCTAACCGTGTAAGTTTCCGGTCAGCTCAAAATAAGAAATCCATTCGTTAGGGAAATTCTTGCAATGCGGTAACAAAAACAAAGCAGTTGGTATAAAATGATGGGTTTGAATGACAGTTAATTTAGGAACGATCGGCAATGGCTGAATACGTATATACCATGTCGCGGGTGAGCAAAATTGTGCCACCTAAGCGTCAAATTCTTAAAGACATCTCTCTGAGCTTCTTCCCTGGTGCGAAAATCGGTGTTTTAGGTCTGAACGGTGCAGGTAAATCCACACTGCTACGTATCATGGCAGGTATCGACACGGATATCGACGGTGAAGCGCGTCCACAACCTGGTCTAAACGTAGGTTACCTACCTCAGGAACCAGTATTAGACGAATCAAAAACCGTTCGTGAAGTTGTTGAAGAAGCGGTTGCTGACGTTGCTGACGCTCTGAAACGTTTGGACGCAGTCTACGCAGCTTACGCTGAACCAGATGCAGACTTCGACGCACTTGCAAAAGAGCAAGGCGAGCTAGAAGCCCTTATCCAAGCGAAAGATGGTCATAACCTAGAAAATGCGCTTGAGCGTGCAGCAAACGCACTACGTTTACCTGAATGGGACCAAAAAATTGCGCACCTATCAGGTGGTGAACGCCGCCGTGTGGCTATTTGTCGCTTGCTACTTTCTAAGCCAGACATGCTATTGCTTGATGAACCTACCAACCACCTAGATGCAGAATCAGTTGCTTGGCTAGAGCGCTTCTTAGTGGATTACACAGGTACCGTAGTGGCCATCACCCACGACCGTTACTTCCTAGATAACGCTGCGGGCTGGATCTTAGAACTGGACCGTGGTGAAGGTATCCCATGGGAAGGCAACTACACCTCATGGCTGGAGCAAAAAGACGCTCGTCTACAACAAGAAGCCTCCCAAGAGAGTGCTCGCCAAAAGACTATCGAGAAAGAGCTTGAGTGGGTACGTAAAAACCCTAAAGGTCGTCAAGCGAAGTCAAAAGCACGTATGGCTCGCTTTGAAGAACTGCAAAGCTCTGATCACCAAAAACGTAATGAAACCAATGAACTGTTTATCCCACCAGGTGAGCGTCTAGGTGATAAGGTTATTGAAGTGAAGAACCTGACCAAGTCATTTGACGGTCGTGTTCTGATTGATGACCTGTCATTCAGCATCCCTAAAGGTGCGATTGTTGGTATCATCGGTGCGAACGGCGCAGGTAAATCGACGCTATTCAAGATGTTAAGTGGTACTGAACAACCAGACTCGGGCACAATTGAGATGGGCGATACAGTAAAACTGGCATCGGTCGATCAGTTCCGTGACAGCATGGACGATTCTAAAACCGTATTCCAAGAGATCTCTGAAGGTGCTGATATCATTAAGATCAACAACTTCGAAATCCCAGCTCGCGCATACTGTTCACGCTTTAACTTTAAAGGCAGTGACCAACAAAAGATTATTGGTGAACTATCGGGTGGTGAGCGTAACCGTGTCCACCTTGCGAAGCTGCTTAAAGCGGGCGGTAACGTGTTGCTACTCGACGAACCAACCAACGACCTTGACGTTGAAACACTGCGTGCTCTAGAAGAAGCATTACTAGAGTTCCCTGGTTGTGCAATGGTTATCTCGCACGACCGTTGGTTCCTTGACCGTATCGCAACCCACATCATTGACTACCGTGACGAAGGCCAAGTTAACTTCTACGAAGGTAACTACACAGAGTACATGGATTGGTTGAAGAAAACATTGGGTCCTGAAGCCGCAGAACCACACCGTATCAAATACAAGCGCATTGCGAAGTAATCGCAACCCACAAAGTTTGATTGTAATTTGTACAAAGGCCGCTATCATAGCGGCCTTTGTTTTCTTTGTTATAAAAAGAGCTCATTAGCCCGTCTCGTTCGTTAAGAACATGACATAGCACTTACGTCACTCTGTAGCGATCTCGACACTTTTCAAACAACAATCGAACATTTTTTGTTCGTATTGATATACTATTCAATTCTGTTTGACGACCTGACGAGAATATTCATATGACAGAGAGACGACGCTTTTCACGTATTCTCCATCAAGCTCCAGCTAAGATAGAACAACGTGACTTGGCAATTGAAGCTAGGATTCAAGATCTTTCCTAGCATGGTTTACTCATGAAAGTGGAAGAGACTGAGGCTTTGGATCCAACCCTTCCAGTCCATGTGACTTTTTCATTTGATCAATCCGAACAAGTGATTACGTTAAAAGCGCAAATTGTGAATGTCTCTAAGTGTGAGATTAGGTTGAAGATCGCTAAGATAGACATCGAAAGCATTAGCCAACTAAAACGATTTATAGAATTGAATGTAGGCAATAACGACCTTCTGAATCGAGAGTTAGAGCACCTCTCAGGTTTTTAGGAGAAAAATAAATGAACGCCTATTTAAGTAACAATAACTATGTCTAAAAAAATCATCATGCAGATCCCGACGAAAGACGGCGATCAGCAGTTCTATTTGGGCCGCAGTTCGGTCCTAGCAGTATTTGCTTCAGTATTGGCATTACCCGCCGTCGTTGGTGGCGCGTGGTACCTTAATCAGCAGCAGATGCACAATAAAGACGAACTAACACAAATCATCGCCAAACTGGAAAGTGAAAAGGCCGAAGTGACGGCTCTTTACGAAGAGCAGCTTGATACCAATCATTCACTTTCCCAGTCTTTGACTGACAAAAACAATCAAATTCAGCTATTGGGCAAACGGGTATTCGACGTTGAATCGGTTTTAGGTCTCGCAGACGAAGAGTTGATGATCGATGAGAACAGCATGGGGTTAGAGGAGCGAATTGACGCAGCCGCTATCGATTCTGCTGTTCGAGCGACGATGTTCCGTTTGATACCAAATGACAGTCCAGTCACATACCAACGTATTTCTTCTTCTTACGGCAGTCGTATTAATCCGATTTCAGGTAAGAGGCATGTTCATACTGGTATCGATCTGACTTGTAAAAGAGGAGAAGAGATCCTGGCACCGGCTGACGGTGTGGTGGAAACCGTTCGCCCGAGCAATCGTGGTTATGGTAACTATGTCACCATTCGTCACTCATTTGGCTTTATGAGCTCCTTTGCTCATCTACAACGCTTCAAAGTGAAAAGCGGTCAGTTTGTTAGTAAAGGCGACATCATTGCTCAATGCGGTAACTCTGGCAACTCCACAGGGCCACACTTGCACTATGAAGTACGCTTCCTCGGACGAGCACTCAACCCTCAATACTTAATGGAGTGGACGCCAGAAAACTTCAATGACGTCTTTGAAAAAGAGAAAAAAGTGAAATGGGGACCTTTGGTTCAATTGATTGATAACGTTGTACGTCTACAAGTCAATTTAACCAATTCACCCTATCGCGATACCAGTATCAACACAGTATCAAGTGAAGATACGAGTAATACTGCGACGAACTGATTTGTCCATCAACACGAAAAAGAGCAGCTTACGCTGCTCTTTTTGTTTCGGACTCTGCACGGCTAAATGACCCGTGATTAGCCGCGATGAATATTATCATTCGCCTGTTTGAGTAAGTTTTGGCTCTCATTCATAAATTGTTGAGAATAAGTACCAAACCAATCACTCACCTGCTTAAAGCTTTCGATGAATCGCGCTTTGTCTCTGCTATCCAGAATCGCTACCGCATCACCTAAACGCTGATGGAATCGCTTGATCATATCGATATTCTCTTGAGAAGAGAAAATGATATCACCGTACAAATTCGGATCCTGACCAAACAGTCGTCCCACCATCGCCAATTCAAGGCGGTAGATTGGCGAGCTTAACTTCAACAACTGATCGATGTTCGGGTTCTCTTTGCTTAGGTGCATACCGTAAGCAAACGACGTGAAGTGGCGCAACGCCTGAATCAACGTCATGCCATGATCGTGCTCTTGTGCATCGATTTGGCACAAGCTTGCGCCCCAAATTCCAAACTGTTGCAATAGCCATTGGTAATGCTCGTGACCACGACCATCACAGTACACAATAACCTGCTTGGCAAGGCTCGGAACATCTGGGCCAAACATTGGGTGTAAACCAACTACAGGACCTTGGTGCACATTCAACATTGCTTGCAGAGGCTTCGACTTGATAGAAGTCAGGTCACACAGAATACAGTCTTGCGGCAAGTTCGCCAGTTTTTCGATCACCCCTTCCGTTAGATGAATCGGCACCGTGACCACGACTAAACCCGCGTTGTCTAGAATCTCATCCGCATGATCCCAGTCTTTACTGCCGAGAACTTTGACCTGGTAGCCCGACAATTTGAACATACGCCCAAACAGGCCACCCAATTGACCATTACCACCAATAATAACAACTGAGCGTAAATCAGGGTTCAAACACTTAAAACCGGAATCTTTCTCGCTGGCATAAGACTCACGCATTGTTCGACGCAGAATATCTTCAATAAGCTGTGGAGGAATTCCCATTTTTTCAGCTTCAGCGCGACGAGAAGCTAACATCGCCGCTTCGCGGTCTGGAGCATAAATTGGCAAACCATGTTCGCTTTTTACTTCCCCAACTTTCTCTACGAGCGCTAAACGCTGAGCCAATAGCTCCAACATTTGCTTGTCGACTGCATCAATCTGATCGCGTAATGCGTTAAGTTCAACTGCCATTGATGTTCCTTAAATCCTGTATTAATTAGCCTTTAGACGATTTTCTAAGAAAGGCACTAGCTCTTCATGTGCATGACGTAATAGTGCCTCAGTTGAATCCCAATTGATACATGCGTCAGTGATAGATACACCGTATTTCATCTCTTCAAGAGCTAAGTCAGAAGATTGATTTCCTTCATTGATATGGCTTTCAATCATAAGACCGATAATAGATTTATTGCCTTCACGGATTTGATGAATCACATCCTCCGCGACTAATGGCTGGCGACGGTAATCTTTACGTGAGTTGGCGTGACTGCAATCCACCATTAATGAAGCATCAAGACCAGATTTCGCCATCTCTTGCTCACACTCAGTGACGGATACCGAATCGTAGTTAGTTTGCTTGCCGCCACGTAAGATCACATGTCCATTAGCATTGCCCTGGGTGGTTAATAGTGCGACTTGTCCCTCACGATTAATTCCCATAAAACGGTGGCTAGAGGACGCAGCTTGCATCGCGTTAATTGCGGTTGCCAAACTGCCATCCGTGCCATTCTTAAAACCGATTGGCATAGACAGGCCGCTTGCCATTTCACGGTGAGTTTGTGACTCCGTCGTACGAGCACCGATGGCTGCCCAGCTAAAAGTATCCGCCAAGTATTGTGGGCTAATTGGGTCTAGAGCCTCAGTCGCGAGCGGGATTTCCATCTCTGCCAGCTCCACCAGAAGTTCGCGTCCAACATGCAGACCGTGTTCAATATCGAAACTGCCGTCTAGGTGTGGGTCATTGATCAGGCCTTTCCAGCCGACCGTGGTGCGCGGCTTCTCAAAGTAAACACGCATAACAATATACAGTTGGTCACTTAGTTGTTCAGAGAGTGCTTTAAGGCGCTTTGCGTAATCCTTCGCCGCTTCTACGTCGTGGATAGAACATGGACCGCATACAACAAGCAGGCGGTGATCCTTCTTGTGAATAATATTAGCGATAGTTTGACGAGACTCTTGAATAAAGCGACGTGCTTTTTCACTCAAAGGAAGCTTGGTTTTTAGTTCCTCCGGAGTAATAAGAACCTGTTCTTCGATAATATTAATATTGCTCAACTCACTTTTCTGCATAACTCTAACCTGTATATTTATTTTTACACCCAACCAAACCCTTGGTGAGACAACTAAGCTTTAACGACAAGATAACAGGCTAAAAAAGAAAAACAAGCGTACATAATAAAAAACATTTAGTGTAAACTAAAGTTTACAGCTAAATAAAAAGCCAAAGCATAATTAACTTTGGCTTCTCATCGCCGTTTTGAATCTTTTACAAGAGGTTTAGCTAGTCAAGCGTTTCATCGCTTCACTCGCCGCTTTCCACTCTTGAGATAGCTTAAGTTCGCTTGGAGAAAATGACTGTTTTTTCAGTAATGCATCCGCGAGTGGCACGGTTGAAACCGGTAAGTTGTCTAATACTTCAACGTGCGCTTCTCGTTTATTACACATTAACAACATATCGCAGCCAGCTCTCAATGCTTGAGCACCTCGCTCGGCTGGGCTGCCCATAATCGCAGCGCCTTCCATGGTCAAGTCATCCGAAAAAACCAAACCTTTAAAACCCAATTGCTGACGCAGAACCTGTTTTAACCAGTATTCAGAACCGCTGGCTGGTTGAGCATCATAATGTGGGAAAATCACGTGAGCAGGCATCATGGCATCTAAAATACCGGCATCAATTTGCGCTTTGAAGATCGCCATATCTTGTTCAAAAATATCACTGCGCTCGTCGTATGGTGTTTCTAGATGTGAGTCTGCAATCACGCCACCATGTCCAGGGAAGTGTTTGCCTGTCGTTGCCATGCCAACACTCTTCATTCCTTGCATATAAGCAGTGCTATAGCGAAGAATGGTATCGGCATCTTCACCGAATGCACGGTTACCGATCGCTTTACATTGATGGCCTTGGTCAAGTACCGGGGCAAAGCTTAAATCAATATCATGGGCAATCAGCTCTGCTGCCATTAACCAACCGCCCATACGAGCAAGCTCTTCACCATTTTGATGTTTAGCGTACTCATCAGCAGCAGGAATTAATGAGAAACCTTCACGAAAGCGCTGCACTCGGCCGCCTTCTTGATCCACACCGATCAAAAACGGGCGCTTAGCCGCCTTTCGGATGGATTGAGTAAGTGCTTGAAGCTGTTCGCTATCATGATAGTTGCGAGCAAATAGAATTAAGCCACCAACCGTAGGATGCTCCAAGATTTCTTTGTCTTCAGCGGTCAGTTCATACCCCGCAACGTCAACCCATAACGGTCCCATGTTTTCTCCTCAAAATCGGCTGAATATCTCGTATTCGATGAGGTTATTCGCTTCAGATTTGCTTTACAATAAGTGAATGAAGAATTGACGAGATCGGCTATGAAATTTAACGAACTGTACATTGGTGTGATGTCTGGAACGAGTATGGATGGTGTTGATACCGCTCTAGTTGAAATAAGCGATGAGCACGTTCGCCTGATTGCGCACGACGACTACCCAATGCCCGCAGCGCTAAAAGACATGCTGTTATCTGTTTGTACCGGTCAAGGAACAAATTTAAAAACCATAGGTGAACTTGACCACCAGCTCGGCCACCTATTTGCAGATGCCGTGTTACAGCTGCTCAATAAGTCTGGTTACGTCGCAGAGCAAATTCGTGCGATTGGTAATCACGGTCAAACAGTGTTCCATCAGCCTACCGGAAACTTGCCGTTTACCACTCAATTGGGCGATGCCAACATTATCGCGGTCAAGACAGGCATTGATACGGTAGCGGATTTTCGTCGTAAAGACATGGCGCTAGGTGGACAAGGTGCCCCACTCGTCCCTGCTTTCCATAAATGCATTTTTGCGATGCAGGATTCCACAACTGTGGTGCTTAACATTGGAGGCATTGCCAATATCTCGGTACTGCATCCAGAACAACCAGTCATTGGCTATGACACAGGCCCGGGCAATATGTTGATGGACGCATGGTGTGCGCTGCATACTGGGCAAAGCTTCGACGAAGATGCACAATTTGCACTTAAAGGAACGGTAAACGCTACTTTGTTGACTCAATTACTCAAAGAAGCTTACCTCGCCATGCCAGCCCCTAAAAGTACCGGACGAGAACTGTTCAATATTGACTGGCTGCATCAACAACTGGCCCATCACAATTTACCAATCGAAGACGTACAACGTACACTTTGCGAGTATTCTGCAATTACCATTGCCAACGAAGTCGACAAGTTTTCTCATGGCATCACACCTCAACTATTGGTCTGTGGCGGTGGAGCAAGAAACCCACTTTTGATGCAGCGACTAGCTAAGTTATTGCCACAATGGAGCGTTGCGACAACGGCAGAAAAAGGCGTTGATGGCGACTACATGGAAGCAATGGCGTTTGCTTGGCTTGCGCAGCGCCATATTCACGGCCTCCCTAGCAACTTACCGGAAGTTACGGGGGCAAGTCGTCTCGCTTCACTGGGTGTACTCTATTCAAAAAATTAAGGGCAATAGATCCTAAACAAAAAGGCTTAATTCATTATGACGAACGATGCACTTATCGCAGCTTTATCCCATCTGGTATCTGAAGGGCGAAATCCAGACACCATGGACATCGACTTGCTGCCTTCTCTCGATATTGTTCAACGCATCAACCAACAGGACAAACTCGTTCCTCTTGCCGTTGAAAAAGTATTGCCTGAGATCGCTGAAGCCGTTGATAAGATCACGGAAGCATTTAAGGTCGGAGGTCGGTTGTTTTACATCGGTGCGGGTACCAGTGGTCGACTTGGCGTTTTGGACGCTTCAGAATGCCCACCAACTTTTGGCACAGATCCAGAGATGGTCGTTGGTATTATTGCCGGTGGAAAAGAGGCAATGTTCCGTGCAAAAGAAGGGGCGGAGGACGACCCAGCATTGGGCGAGCAAGATCTTAAAGAGAATACGCTAACACAACGCGATGTCGTCGTTGGTATTGCGGCAAGTGGACGAACACCTTACGTGATTGGTGGCTTAGAGTATGCGAACGAGCTTGGTGCCACCACTGTAGCACTATCTTGTAACCCTGACTCTCCGATTGCAGATATTGCTGATATTGCGATTAGCCCCGTTGTTGGACCTGAAGCGTTAACGGGATCCACTCGCTTAAAATCAGGGACGGCACAAAAACTCGTACTAAACATGCTCACTACCGCAAGCATGATTCGCCTGGGCAAAAGTTATCAGAACTTAATGGTAGATGTGAAAGCGACGAATGCAAAGCTAGTTGCAAGAGCGGCTCGTATTGTTATGCAAGCAACAGATTGTACTAACCAAGAGGCTAAAACGGCGCTCAAAGAAACGAACTACGACGCCAAGTTAGCGATTTTGATGATTTTAACCGGGCTGGATAGAGAAAGCGCGACTGAGCAACTGAACGCCAAGCAAGGATATTTAAGAAAAGTCGTGATCGCGCAAACTAATCAATCTTAATCAATAAAGCGCCTCACTTATTTAAAAGTCAGGCGCCTTTTATGGCTTAATTTAGTAGTTCAATCGTTCAATGTGAGTAATACCGACTTTACCTTCAAGGTCACTGAACATATGAACCATTGCTGGGTATGGTTGTGCTCCAGGGTAGACAACTTCTGCATTACAGAAAAACGCATAGTTTTGTCCGGCTACGACTTGAGTAGCCACAACCAAAGGGGAGTATTTGACACCGACAAACCCCTCGATACCTTTAGCAAATACTTCTTTATTCTCTGCTGTGAGTTCATGAAATGGACTCCAGCCACCAGCCATTTGCGTTGACATAATGTGATTCCTTTTTTTGCTGTGCTCACTATCAAGCAATATGAACATAGTTTAATAAGGAAGATTTTGCCACATTTATGTGATGCAGACAGTGTAACAACGGCTTTATTGACTATTAATTTGAGTATTCATTCCAACCACGTTGCCATTCCATGCGGAATTTTTGCGCTTGCTCAGTACCTTCACAAACCCCTTCGTAATACTGACCAGATAACCCCATTTGATACGCAAAAGCAGGATTACAGTACTCACGTAAACCTTCTAAATAACCTTGGTCGTAGTCACTTTGCTTAACACTACCCAACTCACGAAGCTCGCTCATCGTGCGCGATGTGTGTCCGGTTATGCCATCTTGATATCCGATCTGATGCCAATCTCCCGACTTGGCAAGATCTGCTGTCGTTGCTGTGCATCCTGCAAGTAAAGCCAGTGCCAGACCTACCGTTACCTTTTTCATGGTTCTTCCTTAAGTAATTGTTTTCAAAAATAAGCTTACCACTAATTATTGGCGCTTGCCGCTGAGCTTGCAGATTTAACCACTGATGACTCAAATCAGCCGCTCAAGACTGTCATCAACCTTTCGCCATTTTTAAAAACCGCTCAAGCAGCATATCGACCACTCAGTGCTCTATTCGACCACTCATCTACTAACCGAATGCATTTAACACAAGTGACGCATAACATGCATCCTGAGATTAAAAAATTACCCTACCCAACTAAGACCAAGGACAATTGCTATGATGTGGTTTCTAACCTGTGTCGCAGCCCTAATCGGCGGATACTTCATCTACGGCGCTTTCGTCGAGAAGATTTTCGGCATCAATGAAAAACGCCAAACGCCAGCTCACACCAAATCGGACGGTGTTGACTTCGTTCCAATGTCAACAAAGAAAGTTTACCTAGTTCAACTACTTAACATCGCAGGTGTTGGTCCAATTTTTGGCCCGATCATGGGGGCACTATACGGTCCTGCGGCGATGCTTTGGATTGTAGTCGGTTGTATTTTTGCTGGTGCAGTACACGATTACTTCTCAGGCATGCTTTCAGTGCGTAACGGCGGTGCATCTGTACCTACCATTACAGGTCGCTACCTAGGTAATGGCGCAAAACACTTTATGAATATTTTTGCCATTGTCCTATTACTTCTAGTTGGCGTAGTGTTCGTTTCAGCCCCTGCTGGCATGATTACTAACCTCATCAATGATCAAACAAGCTTGAGCGTAAGCATGACTACAATGGTTATTGCTATATTTGCTTACTACATCATTGCGACGATTGTTCCTGTCGATAAAATCATTGGTCGTTTCTACCCACTGTTTGGCGCCCTACTTATCTTTATGTCTGTTGGCCTAATGACAGCCGTTGCTTTCTCTAGCGAACACACAGTAATGGGTGACTTCCAAGTTTCGGACATGTTCTCTAACCTCAACCCAAATGACATGCCGTTATGGCCTGCATTGTTCATCACTATCGCATGTGGCGCTATCTCTGGCTTCCACGCAACTCAGTCTCCACTGATGGCGCGTTGTATGGAAAATGAGAAAAACGGTCGCTTCGTATTCTACGGTGCAATGATTGGTGAAGGTGTTATCGCGCTAATTTGGTGTGCTATCGCTCTGTCTTTCTTCGGCTCTCTAGACGCTCTATCCGAAGCTGTGAAAAACGGTGGTCCTGGTAACGTGGTATACAGCGCATCATTTGGTCTGCTAGGTGTGTTCGGTGGTATCCTTGCGTTCCTGGGGGTGGTTATCCTACCAATTACGTCTGGCGATACAGCGTTCCGTTCAAGCCGCTTGATCCTTGCTGAATACTTCAACATGGAACAAAAAACGCTACGTAACCGTCTACTGATGGCACTTCCACTGTTCGTTATCGGCGGTATCTTAACTCAAGTAGACTTCGGCATTATCTGGCGCTACTTCGGTTTTGCAAACCAAACAACAGCGGTAATGATGCTTTGGACTGCGTCCGCTTACCTACTGCGTCACAACAAGCTGCACTGGATTACCACTATCCCAGCTATCTTCATGACCACGGTATGTGTCACGTTCATCTTAAACAACAGCTCGCTAGGTTTTGGTCTGCCAATGCAACTATCAACTATCGTAGGTATTGTGTTTGCCCTAGCTGTGACAGGTTACGTTATCAAAACCTCTAAGGGTAAAGGTGAAACTGAACTGGCTGACGAAGAGAAACCACAAGCCGTATCAGAAACAGCGTAATACTCGTCACATCTGAGTGACTAAGATAGGAGCCTGCCAATTGCAGGCTCTTTTTGTTTTATACCCAAGTCACTTTAAGACTCAGAAAGCACAGCGCAGCATCATTTACTTAGCTGTTCTTATCTATCTGAGCCAAGCATCTTGAGGTTACTTAGGTATACAATAACAACATTGATTCTAGGTTAGGTTCACTATGGAACTGGTCATCTCCCTTTTACAACAGATGTGTGTGTACTTAGTTTTGGCTTACATGCTAAGTAAAACGCCAATCATCTTACCTTTGCTGAGTATTTCTTCGCGCTTAAGCCACCGCCTAATTTGTTACGTACTCTTCTCTGGCTTTTGTATTCTCGGCACCTATTTCGGTCTGCACATCAACGATGCTATTGCCAATACTCGTGCGATCGGCGCAGTTATGGGCGGGCTGTTTGGTGGACCTGTTGTAGGTTTCGCCGTCGGATTTACTGGTGGCATCCATCGATACTCTCTTGGTGGTTTTACCGACCTAGCCTGTGCAATTTCAACCACCGCCGAGGGCGTAATTGGTGGTTTGCTCCACGTTTACCTTATCAAGCGAAATAAAGGTGCATTGCTGTTTAATCCAAGCGTTGTATTCAGCGTCACGTTTGTTGCAGAAGTGGTGCAAATGATTTTGCTGCTCGCCGTCGCGAAACCTTTTGATCAAGCCTATGAACTGGTGTCCGCTATTGCAGCGCCTATGATCATCGCGAACTCATTTGGTGCGGCGTTGTTCATGAGTATCCTGCAAGACAGAAAAGCAATCTTTGAAAAGTTTTCTGCGACGTTTTCGCGTCGAGCGCTCACCATTGCTGATCGCTCAGTGGGAATTCTAAGCAACGGCTTCAACACCGAAAACGCAGAGAAAATCGCACGTATTATTTACGAAGAAACCAAAGTGGGCGCTGTCGCGATTACTGACCAAGAAAAAATCTTAGCGTTTGTGGGCATTGGCGATGATCACCATAAACCAAACACGCCGATTTCATCGCAAAGCACATTAGACTCCATGGAGAAAAACGACATCATTTATCTTGATGGCGCGGAGCGTCCATACCAATGCTCCATTGCAAAAGATTGCAAGCTCGGATCTGCGCTGATCATCCCACTGCGTGCAGGGAAAGAGGTCATTGGTACCATAAAGCTGTATGAACCGAAGCGTAAATTGTTCTCGACGGCCAACATGTCGATGGCGGAAGGAATAGCCCAGCTTCTATCTAGCCAAATCCTTTATGGCGATTACCAACAACAACAAGCCTTACTCGCCCAAGCAGAAATAAAATTGCTTCACGCTCAGGTGAATCCACACTTTTTGTTTAATGCCCTCAATACTATTAGTGCGATTACTCGTCGTGACCCTGACAAAGCGCGCGAGCTAATCCAAAATCTATCGCACTTCTTCCGCAGCAATTTAAAGCAGAACATTAATACCGTGACGTTAAAGGAAGAGCTTGCACATGTGAACTCGTACTTGAGCATCGAAAAAGCGCGTTTTACGGACCGCTTAGAGGTTGAAATCGATATTCAACCTGAATTGCTGGACATCAAATTACCAAGCTTTACACTCCAGCCTTTGGTTGAGAATGCCATTAAGCATGGCATTTCAAACATGCTTGAAGGTGGTAAAGTTCATATATACAGCGAAGCACACCCACAAGGTCACTTGATTACCGTCGAAGACAACGCAGGCAGTTTTGAGGCGCCAAAAGAAAACCACTCAGGGCTAGGTTTAGAAATTGTGGACAAGCGTCTCACTAATCAATTTGGACGTGATGCAGCGCTAAAAATTACGTGCGAGCCACATCAATTTACTAAAATGAGCTTTATCATTCCCCCAAAATCATAAAAGCACGCTGAAGCAATAAAGGTAATGTTGGATGTTAACCGCACTCGTCATTGATGATGAACAGTTTGCTCGTGAAGAGCTAGCAGAGTTACTGGATGAAACAGGCCAAGTTGAGGTCGTGGGCGATGCCTCAAACGCAATCCTCGGCCTAAAAAAAATCAATGAACTTAAGCCTGATGTGGTGTTTCTCGATATCCAAATGCCTCAAGTCACGGGGATTGAACTACTTGGGATGCTTGATCCAGAAACCATGCCTTATGTGGTTTTTGTCACGGCTTATGATCAGTATGCGATTCAAGCATTTGAAGACAATGCCTTTGATTACTTGCTCAAACCTGTCGACCCATGCCGGCTAACTAAAACGGTAAAACGACTAAACAAAGTCATTAGCCAATCCGCCCTAACGCAACAACTGTCTGCTATTACACCTGACACGTTGGATCAGATACCGTGCATCGGACACAACCGCATCGTTATCATGGCCACCGACACGGTGGAATGTGCTTACAGTGATATCAGCGGCGTGCATGTACGCTCCACCAGCCAAACCGCGAGCACCCAACTGACATTAAAAACGTTGGAAGAGAAAACCCCTCTAGTCCGCTGCCATCGTCAATACTTAGTCAGTATTAAAGCGATTAGCGAAATCAAGTTACTGGAAAATGGGTTAGCGGAAATCATCACCAAAACAGGCTTTGAGATACCAGTAAGCCGCCGCTACTTAAAGGTGCTCAAAGAGATGCTCGGCATTAGCCACTAACACAAAAACTTCACACATCATCGCTGAGTTTCCGCTAGCGTATAAATAGGACGCTCTGAAAAGACGAGGCGATGATGTATAAAGTTTTATTCATATGTAAGCACAACGCTGGACGAAGCGTCCTCGCGGAGTCAATCGCAACCAATATCCTGTCAGCGGATTTTAGTGTCACCAGTGGAGGCTCACATCCCACAGGCAAGGTGCACCCAGTGGTGCAAAAATATTTAGATGACCACCAACTCCCCATTCCGCATATCCACACACATTCATGGGAGGAGCGAACTCAGTTTCTTCCCGACATCGTTATTATTCTCTGTGATTCTTTACATCAAGAAACCGCTCCTCAGTGGCTTGCGGGGGGCGTTCGAGTAAACTGGCAAGTTGATGCTTTTCCGACCTATGGTTCTGATGAAGACATGTACGCACATTGCGAAAAGGTTGCTCAATCGCTTGAGCGAAGAATCACGAAGATGTCTGATATGATTATCGATGGTTTAGGAAAAGACCAAATTCGTGATTACCTAAATGAGTTAAGAGAGATGTAAAAAAGGCGACCCACAGGTCGCCTTTTGAATATTCGATAAATGGAGACTAATCCACTTGCTTGATTTGCAATTCTTTAGGTACTTCAAAGAACATATTCTCTTCACGGCCAAGTACTTCATCAACCGCTTCGGCACCAACGAGTTCTTTGATTCGCTCTAGAATCTGATTAACGAGCTCTTCCGGAGCAGATGCTCCCGCAGTCACGCCGACCTTTGTTTTGCCTTCGAACCACTCAGGTTTGATATCTTCCGGACAGTCGGTTAAGTAGCCAGGTGTCCCTAGCTTTTCAGCTAGCTCTTTAAGACGTGTAGAGTTTGATGAGTTTTTAGAACCCACCACAACCATCACATCTACGTCACCAGCTAATTCACGTACGGCATCTTGGCGGTTTTGTGTCGCATAACAGATATCGTCTTTACGTGGACCTTGGATATCTGGGAACACGCGGCGTAGCTCTTCGATAACATCGGCAGTTTCATCGACAGAAAGCGTCGTTTGGCTTACGTAATGAAGATCGGATGGATCTTTCACAATCGCCTTCAGTTTCTCAACATCGGCTGGAGTTTCAACCAAGTACATACCACCGGTTTCACTGGCGTATTGCCCCATCGTACCTTCGACTTCAGGGTGACCTGCGTGACCAATCAGAACCACTTCCATATTACGACGGCTCGCACGCGCCACTTCCATATGCACTTTGGTTACCAAAGGACACGTTGCGTCAAATACGGTCAAATCACGCTGCTTGGCTTCCTGACGAACCGCCTGCGATACACCATGAGCGGAGAAAATCACAATGTTGTTGTCTGGCACTTCGTGCAGTTCTTCAACGAAGATAGCACCACGCTGTTTGAGACCTTCAACCACAAAACGGTTATGCACCACTTCATGACGCACATAAATCGGTGGCTGATACATCTCTAGCGCACGCTCTACGATGCTAATCGCGCGGTCAACACCAGCACAGAAACCACGTGGGTTAGCTAACAGGATTTTCATTTCATTGCTCATGGAAGTTATCTTTTATTTGGTTCGCTATTCTACTGACAAAATTTCAACTTCGAAAGTCACGTCTTGTCCCGCTAGAGGATGGTTGAAGTCCACAGTGACTGAATCGCCTGCAATCTCTGTAATAATGCCCGGGATTTCCATGCCATCAGGGCCACTGAAGGCCATGATTGTACCAACTTCCACTTCTGCATCACCTACAAATTTAGTGCGATCCATATAGTGAATATGATCAGGGTTTGGCATACCAAACGCGTCTTCTGCCTTTAGCTCAATCGCTTTTTGTGCGCCTGTTTCGAGGCCGATCAAGCATTGCTCAAAGTTTTCACTCAAGCTGCCATCACCCATAACAAACTTCGCTGGTTTACCCATGTTATGAGTACTATCTGCAACCGATCCGTCTTTCATTTTAATCGTAAAGTGAAGGGTTACTACCGATTCATTGGTTATTGTTGTCACGTTAATGCTTCCTTGTTCTTGGGTTATTACGCTGTCAGCTTGGTCTTTTTATACATTGATATGCTGATTGGCGCTCCAACATAATAAAAAGCGTCGCTCGAATCAACGGACGACGCTTAGGGTTATTCGATATACCGCAAAAGATTACTTGTCAGCGTCTTTTTTACGGAAGCCATCCAGAATAATCATTGCCGCACCAATACAGATCGCCATGTCAGCAAGGTTGAATGCTGGCCAGTGGTAGTTACCCCAGAAGAAGTCTAGGTAATCAACAACAAAGCCATGAACGACGCGGTCAAACACGTTGCCCACTGCACCACCAATAATCAGTGCATAAGCAATGTTGTTCCATTTTTCTTTTGCTGGAAGCTTACTCATCCAGTAGGTCAAAAGACCCGTCACAACAAACGCGATACCTGTAAATAACCAGCGCTGCCAACCAGCTTGATCGCTCAAGAAGCTGAAAGCGGCACCGTAGTTATGAACGTAAAGTAGGTTGAAGAATGGCAACACCTCAATTCGGTTTGCCCATCCGTAGCCCATGTTGTCCATCACCACCAATTTGATGCCAATATCTGCAATAAATACCAGAATTGCTAACCACAGCCAGCGAACTCCAGATTGCTTTAACGTCAGTGCTTTTTCACTCATTACTTTACCTACAAACAGCCCCAGTAAATACTGGGGCTGTTAATTTTAAAAAAAGTTCAGTCGTTCTAGGCAATTACGCGAATTTACGTACTTCACCTTCGCCGTCTACGTTAGACACACAACGACCACAGATTTTCTCGTGACCTTCGATTGTGCCTACGTCTGGCGTGTGGTGCCAACAACGGTCACACTTCTCGCCTTCAGCTGCTGCTACTTCAACAAACAAGCCTTCGATATCTGTCGCTTGTGCTGCATCAGTCTTCTCACCTAGAGGCTTAACTTTCGCCGCAGAGGTTAGTAGAACAAAGCGCAGTTCATCTTCAAGTTTGTTGATCTTCGCCGCTAGTGCGTCATCAGCAAATAGAGTCACTTCAGCTTGTAGTGCACCACCAATGGTTTTCTCTTTACGCGCATCTTCTAGAAGTTTGTTAACCGCACCACGAACCGCTTGGATCTCAGTCCAGAATTCGTTGTTCAGCTCTTCACCTTCAGCAAGACCGAATAGGCCGTCGAACCACTCACCAGTGAATACGAACTTGTCGCGTTGACCTGGCATTTCGTTCCAGATTTCATCTGCAGTGAACGACATGATTGGCGCCATCCAACGAACTAGCGCTTCTACGATGTAGTAAAGTGCTGTCTGACAGCTACGTTGAGCGTTGCCGCCACGTTTTGCTGTGTACTGACGGTCTTTAATTACGTCTAGGTAGAAAGAGCCCATTTCGATTGAACAGAATTGCATTAGACGCTGAGTTACACCGTGTGTGTTGTACTCTTCGTATGCTTTAACGATCTCTTCTTGTGCTGCTAGTGCACGACCAACCGCCCAGCGATCTAGCGCAACCATCTCTTCAACAGGAACGATGTCTGTTTCAGGGTTGAAGCCGCTTAGGTTAGCAAGGAAGAAACGCGCTGTGTTACGGATACGACGGTACGCATCTGCACTACGTTTTAGAATTTCATCAGAAACCGCAACTTCACCAGTGTAGTCTGTAGAAGCAACCCATAGACGAAGAATGTCAGCACCTAGCTTGTTAGTTACGTCTTTTGGCGCAACCACGTTACCGATAGATTTAGACATCTTACGGCCGTGACCGTCAACCACGAAACCGTGTGTCAGTACTTGTTTGTAAGGTGCTTCGTCTTTCATCGCAATAGATGAAATTAAAGAAGACTGGAACCAACCGCGGTGTTGGTCAGAACCTTCTAGGTATAGGTCTGCACTGTTGCCGTTGTACTCTTCACGAGCATCAACAACAGAGAAGTGAGTGACACCTGAATCGAACCATACGTCTAGCGTATCTAGTACTTTTTCGTATTGGTCCGCGTCAGCACCTAGTAGTTCAGCTGCATCGACATCCCACCATGCTTGAATGCCTTTCTCTTCAACCAGCTTCGCGACTTTCTCGATCAGCTCTAGCGTGTTTGGATGAAGTTCTGCTGTTTCTTTATGAACAAACAGAGCAATTGGCACACCCCAAGTACGTTGACGAGAGATACACCACTCAGGGCGACCTTCGATCATACCTTCGATGCGGCTTTGACCCCACTCAGGCATCCACTCTACATTCTTGATTGACTCTAATGCTTTAGCACGTAGGCCAGCTTGGTCCATAGAAACGAACCATTGAGGTGTAGCACGGAAGATGATTGGAGTCTTATGACGCCAACAGTGTGGGTAGCTGTGCTCGTAAGCGTGGTGGTGTAGTAGTGCACCTTTTTCTTTTAGTACTTCTACTACTGCATCGTTCGCTTTAAATACGTGCTGACCAGCAAATAGCTCTGTATCTGGTAGGTAAACACCGTTTGAGCCAACTGGGTTTGCTACTTCTAGGTTGTACTTGTTACCAACCGCGAAGTCTTCTTGACCGTGACCAGGAGCAGTGTGAACAACACCAGTACCTGAATCAGTCGTAACGTGATCGCCAAGGATCGCCGGTACAGTGAAATCGTAGAATGGGTGTTGGAATTGAGAAAGCTCTAGGTCCGCACCTTTAGCAAAGCCAAGGTTGTGGAAGTGCTCGATACCCGCACGGTCCATTACGTCTTTCGCTAGCTCAGCAGCAACGATGATACGCTCAGCGTTGTCGCCTTCTGTTTGGATAAGCACGTACTCTAGATCATCACGTAGACATACTGCGCGGTTTGCAGGCAGTGTCCAAGGTGTTGTTGTCCAGATAACGATAGATACGTCACCGTGACCTTCATGACCTTCTGTCAGTTCAAATTTAGATAGCAGTGCCGCTTCGTCAGCCGCTTTAAAACGAACGTCGATAGATGGCGATACTTTATCTTTGTATTCTACTTCCGCTTCAGCAAGAGCAGAACCACAGTCTGTACACCAGTGAACAGGTTTGAAACCTTTTAGCAGGTGACCATTGCTTGCGATCTTACCAAGAGCACGAATAATGTTCGCTTCAGTTGCGAAATCCATAGTGCGGTATGGCTTGTCCCACTCACCCATGATACCAAGGCGTTTGAAGCTCTCTTTCTGACCTTCAACCTGACCTGCTGCGTATTCACGACATTTCTCGCGGAATTCCGCTGCTGTCACTTTTTGGCCTGGCTTACCTACTTTCTTCTCTACCATTAATTCGATTGGTAGACCGTGGCAGTCCCAGCCTGGGATGTAAGGTGCGTCAAAACCTGAAAGTGTTTTGGATTTAATAATAATGTCTTTAAGAATCTTGTTTAGTGCGTGACCAATATGAATGTCACCATTTGCGTAAGGAGGGCCATCGTGCAATACGAATGACTTTTTGCCTTTCTTAGCTTTACGGATTTCACCGTAAAGATCTTCTTTGTACCAACGCTTAAGCATTTCTGGCTCACGATTGGCCAGGTTGCCGCGCATTGGAAACCCTGTTTCAGGTAAGTTCAGGGTATCTTTATACTCACTCATCGATTCTTAATTCCGTTATATTGGGCGAAAATTAGACATTATGTTGAACGGTGGAATAAACCGCTCAACGCTTAAGCTGACGCAGCCACACCCTTGCTGCTTCAGCATCCAATTCGATTTGTTGTTTAAGTGCTTCAAACGACTCAAACTTTTGCTCATCTCGAAGTTTATGCAAAAGTTCCACTTCTAGTTGCTTGCCATATAAATTGGCATGAAAGTCGAATAAGTGCACTTCTAACTGTTGGCGAACACCATTGACGGTTGGTCTTTGACCAATATTAGCAACACCACCAACTGGCTTATTTCCTAAGCCAAGCGCTTGAACAACATAGACTCCGGAAACCGGAGAAACACAGCGTTTCAAAGGAATATTTGCAGTAGGGAACCCAATGGTTCGACCTAGCTTTCTTCCGTGAGAAACACGACCGCTGATGCTGTAGTTTCTTCCCAGCATCTGTTGCGCGGAATGCAAATCGTCACGCGCCAGCGCTTGACGGATAGCCGTACTGCTGACACGTAATTGTTGTAAACAAAAGCTCTGGGTACTTACGACATCAAAGCCGTATTTTTCCCCTGCTTCCTGCAGCATTGCAAAGTTACCTGTACGGCCTTTGCCAAAGCAGAAATCATCACCAACGACAAGAAACTTAACACCCAAACGCTCGACCAACAAGTCACGGATAAACTCTTCCGCGGTTAAACTTGCAAAATGGCGATTGAAATTGACACACAGTAAGCGGTCAATATCGAGCTTACTCAATTGCACGAACTTATCGCGTAATCGCGTCAACCTTGCAGGTGCCTTGTCTTTGGCAAACAGCTCCATCGGCTGAGGTTCAAAGGTCATCACAACAGAAGGCAAGGATAGCCTGTCCGCTTGCTCAGACACTTGCTGCAATACTTGTTGATGGCCTTTATGGACACCATCGAAATTGCCAATAGTCAGCACACAACCATGATGTCGCGGGTTGATATTGTGAATGCCTCTAATCAGTTCCATTGGATACTGCTTTCTGCCTCTGTTTTACTTTACACTGTGTGAAACTGACGGATTATATACTAATCACCCTCAGTCTGTCCCAGCTTTTAGGTCTTTTAAACGCGCACCAGTTAAAAATAGAACCACTAGGTAAACTACGGCTCCTAAACCGATCAACATCCCTAGCACCGCGCTTCGGTGAGCAAAGCTCCAGCCCAGCCATACTGACATATCTTCCAGTTGCCATAAGATTGCCGCCACCATCGCCGCGCCAGCAATAGCTAAACGTATAATAAAGAAGACGGTTCGCTTAGTGATTTGGTATACCTCTGCGATGTGCAGGCCACGATACAGCAGTGCCATATTCACAAATGCCGATAGTGCCGTCGCGATAGCCAAGCCAACGTAGCCATAGAAGTACGCAAAAATTGCATTAAATACCATGTTGGTCACCATCGCAATGATGCCGTATTTCACTGGCGTTTTAGTGTCTTGACGCGAGTAATAACCCGGAGCGAGCACTTTAATCAGCATAAAGTTCAACAAGCCTGAAGCGTAAGCAAAGAGTGACAATGATGCTTGATGTACGTCTTGTGGCGAAAACTCACCTCGCATGAATAACACCATCAACATAGGTTTTGCCAGTACCATCAAACCAAGCATTGCAGGAAGGCCAAGTAAGATCACCATGCGCACCCCCCAGTCCATGGTTTGTGCGAATCCTTCATTTTGTGCGTCAACATGTTTGCGTGATAATGCTGGTAAAATCACCGTTGCAATAGCAATACCAAACAGACCTAACGGGAATTCCAACAAGCGATCTGAATAGTACAACCAACTGATCGAACCGGTTTGCAGAAAGCTGGCAATAAAAGTATCAAACAACAAGTTGATTTGGCTTACCGACACACCGAACAAAGCAGGAATCATTAAGGTTCGGATCTTCACCACGCCCGGATCGCGCCAGCCCCATTTTGGCTTAACCATAACCCCCGCTTTAATAAGGAAAGGGATTTGAAATAAGAACTGAACCAAACCACCAAGGAAAACACCGATGGCAAGACCAATCTCTGGCTGTGACATCTGCGGCGAGATAAACCATGCTGCCAAAATGATCATTACGTTGAGGAAGACGGGAGTAAACGAAGAAACCGCAAACTTACCTAGTGTATTAAGAATGGCTCCCGATAGGGCAACAAAAGTGATGAACCATAAATAAGGAAAGGTAATCTTGAGCATCACGCTAGCAAGTTCGAACTTCTCAGCCGCGGGACCACCATGCATCCAGTCTAGGAACCAACCAAAACCAAACAGTGCAGTCACCACTCCGGAACCTAGAACACCTAAGATGGTAACAATTGAGACTATCACCCCTAATGTACCCGCCGCACGAGCAATGAGCTCCCGAGTTTTATCCATGTCGCCTTGAGCATGGCTTTCCGTTAAAACAGGTACAAACGCTTGGGAAAAAGCACCTTCAGCAAACAAACGTCGTAAAAAATTAGGAATTTTATTGGCGAAGAAAAAGACGTCTGCGCTTGCTCCTGCCCCCATTAAATTTGCCACTACAACATCACGAACTAGGCCAAGAACGCGGGAAATAAATGTCATAGCACTGACGATCATGCCAGACTTGAGTAGTCGTTTACTCACTGTAACCTCGGAATATCACCATAAGACAGCTAACTCTATACTGTTTCTCTGACAGGTGCTGTAAATAGACGTCAAAAATCTATCCGCGGGTTGTAAGGAATAAGTGTGCCTTTCGCGGATAATTATTAGCATTGGTATAAAAATGCTGTTAGAATCCCCGCCATCTTAACCGCGATAACCTCTCTTACCAAAATTTGTTTTGGCTTAGATCGGTTTTTGCACAAATCATTTGACATTTAAGCGCAAATGAGGGATATTCCTCGCCCTTAAATTGTCACAGAACTAAGTTTTTGGGAGTTAGACCCTTGGCAAATAGTAAATCTGCTAAGAAGCGCGCTATCCAAGCTGAGAAACGTCGTCAGCACAATGCTAGCCGTCGCTCAATGATGCGTACTTACATGAAGAAAACTGTTGCTGCTATCGAAGCAGGCGACAAAGAAGCTGCAACTGCTGCATTCGCTGTAGTTACACCTATCCTAGACCGCATGGCAACTAAAGGCCTTATTCACAAGAATAAAGCAGCTCGCCATAAGTCTCGTTTCGCTGCACAAATCAAAGCTCTTTAATAGAGTCCTGATTTTACAGTGAAGAAAAAACCGACCTTGTGTCGGTTTTTTTATATCTACAAAGTTTTCTTAATAAAAAAAGCTGGCAATGCCAGCTTTTCTTTTTCTGAATGTCCCATTTAAAGACATCAGCTTATTCATTACCCATATAACGCTCAAACTAGAAAGCACTAATAAAACACTTGAGAACAAAGCAAATTGGTCGATGAGTAGTACCCTATCATCAAAAGTTTAACGCCACTCTCAAATATTCCAACAAGTTAGATTCACACTCTAAGATGAGCAGTATATTAGGACTATTTAATTAATGTTGAGCACTCTCAGCACAATAAAGACTATGCAGTGTTTTTATTAACGCTTTCACTTCATCACTCTTTAATGTGTAGTACACCGTCTGTGCTTCTTTCCTTGTCGTGACTAACTCATCACGGCGAAGCCAAGCAAGATGCTGAGATAATGCCGACTGGCTTAGCTCTAACTTTGCACACAGCTCTCCCACGGACAGCTCTTGGTTATGCAGCATACAAAGGATTTGTAGGCGTCTCTCGTTTGCCATCGCTTTGAGCAACACGACGGCTTTTGCGGAGTTCTGCTCCATTTCTTGTAGATTCATGTGTTGGACCTCTAGCTACAACTTACTTATTCCAACCCTGGCCAGCTTGTTGTGTTGCACTGATTTATATATCTAAGAAAATCAAGATACACTTCCAGAGTCTTCATTATTAGAACCTCTAATTTAGTTGTTAGTGATACACCAATATTATCCACCAAGGATTTTAATTGGTGCGCCATCAATAATTAATAGTTTTGCTCACTAAAACAAGTATCTTGCTTACTTAGATATTATTTAGAATTATATTTTTATTGATAGTAATCTATTTATTTACGCAACGATACGGGTTTACTCAAACATTTGACTGAAATCAGCATCACAAACATTTTTTACCGCGGGGTGTTGGATCATTCGTTCCGCAAAAATCACGTAGTACTCTTCTTTTAGCCCATCGACATGGCCAATTAGCTGTAAATTTCGGTCGTCTTCAATCTCCGACATGTATACGGTCGGTGCCAAGAAAATCACATCATCGTGGTACCGAGCAAAAGCTTTCATCAACGCAACATCATCAAACTCCCCTAGCACATTGGGTTGAAGGCCTTGACGATCAAACCATTGAATAACTTTACGCCCCATAGCCGTTCGGCTCGCGGGAATCAGAAGTTTTTTTTGTTCCAAGATCTCAGGGAATCGCACATTTTCAATTTCAGAAGAAGCAAAAAAGCTCATGCTACTTTCACCCAACTTTTTGCTATAAAGGCCAGGACTTTGAGTAGAATCAACGGGACAATCCGAAAGGATCATATCTAGCTTGTGCTGAGAAAGGCGTTCAAGTAGCAGTTCGTGGGTCGATTCATAACAGCGTAAATGAATACTGTTATCTTCCGGGACGGTCGTCATCAGTACTTTACTGACCAAGCGTTTAGATAATGCATCGGCTACACCAACTTCAAATAGAATGTTCGAGTGCTGGCTGTAATTGACGATATCTAACATCTCATAGCTCAAACCGAACATCCGGTCGGCGTACTTAAACACAAGCTGACCTAACTCAGTGGGCTCAACTGTACGACCATTGCGCTTGGTTAACTTTCCTTTCATGCGCTCTTCAAGCGCTTTAATCTGTCCTGTCACGGTTTGCGGTGTCAGGAAGAGCGCGTCAGCCGCCTTAGTTACAGAGCCCTGTTTGCACACCATCCAGAAATAATAGAGATGGTTGTAGTTTAGATGTGACATGATCGAGTCCCGAAAAGAAAGTGATACTTTTTATACCAAATGTGACAGAGACAAACAATAAACTCGACAAAACCATACAATACCTTACAAAAGCATAAGTTTTACCGAAAGTATAAAGTCAATACTGTCATAAAAGTTGAACTGAGGCGCATTTTCTCTACAAAAAAAACGCAAAAACCAAACAAAACGAAACCAAAATTTAACCACTAAAATCAACAAGTTAAAAATTAATTTTCTTCTTCTTTTACGCCATTATCAAAAAGAACAATAAAAATCTCTCACAGCAAGAAATCTGTAATATTACTGAAATATTTGTTCTCTAACATCGCCCGCAGATTCAACTACAGACCGAAAAATGAACTGAAAGGTCAACGGAGAAAATTATGATGAACCAAGCTACTTCAACAGTGGCACCAATTTCGAGCACAGCTCGTTGGTTACGCTGGGCTAACTTGGCATTCATGTTATATCTGCTTCTTCTAGCAGTATCTATGGTTGGTAGTGGCTTTAAATGGGCAACTGGCGATCAAGCTAAGGTGCTATTTGAATTTGCCGCACACCCAGTTGCAGGTCTAATGATCGGCTTGGTGGCAACAGCCTTAATTCAGTCTTCAAGTACTGTAACGTCTATTATTGTAGGCTTGGTTGCAGGTGGCTTACCTGTAGAAACCGCTATCCCTATGGTGATGGGTGCTAACATTGGTACCACAGTGACCAATACGCTTGTATCTCTTGGCCACGTGCGCTGTAAAGAAGAGTTCAAACGTGCATTTGCAAGTGCAACCATTCACGACTTCTTCAACTTGCTTGCTGTCGCTATTTTCCTTCCGTTGGAAATGATGTTCGGCATTTTAGAGAAAGTTTCTCACTGGCTTGTTTCTCCACTGCTTGCTACTGGTGATATGAGCATTAAAGGCTTCAACTTTATTAAACCAATTACAAAGCCAGTCGTAGGCGCAATTAAAGAGCCACTTTCTACCTTCGGTGATACTGTTGGCGGCGTCATGCTTATTGCTTTGGGTATTGCGACTATCTTCGTTGCAATCACAGTGATGGGTAAATTAATGAAGAGCCTAATGGTTGGTCGCGCACGTGAAATTTTGAAAAACGCCATCGGTCGTGGTCCTATTCACGGCATCGTATCAGGCTCAATCGTGACCGTTCTAGTACAATCTTCCTCAACCACGACAAGTTTAATGGTTCCGTTGGTTGGTACTGGCGTGTTGAAAGTACGAGATATCTACCCTTTCACTCTGGGTGCTAACATTGGTACTTGTATTACGGCACTACTAGCAGCGACAGCGGTATCTGGAGAGTTCGCAGTATTCGCACTTCAAATCGCTCTAGTCCACTTAGTATTTAACATCATGGCGACGCTGTTTATCTTTGGAATTCCATTCCTACGTGAGATTCCGGTTAAAGGCGCTGAGATGATTTCTGAAATGGCTATTAAGAATAAAGCTGTTGTTGGTGGCTACCTAATGTCAGTATTCGTTATTCTACCAGGTGCGATTCTAGCCCTAACAACGTAACAACAACGACATACCATCGCTTATTGTTTAGGCTCCACATCGTGGAGCCTTTTTTATGATAATTAAACTGTTCAAATCGATTGTCCGGTGATAATTTGAGCCACATCAGCATGCTTATGCTGAGCTATCTCATTTGGAGTCGACAACATGACGCAGCTTAATGACGCTATTTCTGATCAGCTACTCGCAATAGACGAAAACCTAACCCAACTGGTTGCTGATATTGATATCCTCAGTAGCGTGAATCCTCTTAATTATGCTCAAGAAAGAGAACGTTTCATTAAAAACAAATATTCTCAAGAGCCTAATTTTCAATATTCAATTACTAATGTAGATACTCACAGCGCAAAGCGACGTCTATATGAGCTACCTCTAGAAAACATTCAAGACACCCAATTGCAGAGGCTGTACGCAGATGTAATTCAGTCTTATGCAGATAAACTGGATCAAGTGAATACCATAGGCACGCAAGAGTTTCTTTATAACTCCTTACGCTATTATGGGGAACCGAGCGCCAAAGATATTGCCAACGCCCATTTCATATTGCACCTTCCTACAGAAGAAGAAAAAGAACCTCAGCACGATAGCCGTGCAATAGCACGTTTCATGCAAAATTTTGCTCAACGCAATGGGTATGAATGTGAAATACAGGTGTTGGACGGGATGTTAGCAAACGCACTAGTTTCAGGATCTCGAGTCAAAATTAACCACGCGGCGTACATCACCACTGATGAGCTGGAGGCTCTTGCACATCATGAAATGGGAGTACATCTCCTGACTACGCTTAACGGTCGTCAACAACCGCTAAAAGTCCTGAGCTTAGGTTGTCCTGCCAATACCAACACTCAAGAAGGGCTGGCTATATTATGTGAGTATCTGTCAGGACATTTCAGTATCAAGCGCCTAAGAACCTTAGCCTTACGAGTTCTGGCAGTAGAGTCGATGATCAAGGATCGCGATTTCCGCCATACGTTCATGCTATTAAAAGAACAGTATAAAGCTTCTGATCTTCAAGCATTTACAACGACTGCCCGAGTCTATCGAGGTGGAGGTTTAACGAAGGATTACTTGTATCTTAGAGGATTCCGAGAGGTGCTCAATGCCTATGATAAATTGGGCGATGACTTTTCACTATTGTTGTGCGGGAAAACGGAGCTGAAGTATTTTGAGCTTATCCGCTCATTAGTGAGTAAAGAAATATTCACTCAACCTAAGTTTATTAGCCCGGCACTGTCCACACCGATGCAGACCAACCCAATTCACCGTTATATTGTCAGTGCACTAAAATAATACCTTCTAAGTACAAAAAAGAAAAAAGCTCCATTCGGAGCTTTTTCTATATCTTGAAGAACGATACTCGTTACACTGAGAATGGGTAACGAATAGGATCGTGATGCTCGTACCCTTCAACCCAAAAGTCATCCAGTGTGACCCATGTTTCCAAATCTTCTAGAGATTTAATCTCTGGGTTGATATGGAACGTCGGCGCTTTTAATGGCTCACGTTTCAACTGAACATCGCGCATCAGTTCAAGCTGATCTTCATAAATGTGAGCATTCACAATCTTATGAAATGCCTGACCAGGTTTCTTGCCCGTAATTTGCGCCATAATCACCAAGAACACGTAAACTTGAACCATATTGAAGTTTAAGCCAAGCGGTACATCACACGAACGCTGAGTACTATTCAGGTAAAGCGTATCATCCAGCAATGAAAAATGGTGACTGTACATACAAGGACGCAAGCACCCCATGTGGAACTCACCCGGATTGTAGAAGTTCAAGATTTCACCGCGGTCATCAACACCACGCGTTAAGTCATCCACTATCTTACGTAGCTGGTCAACATGACCACCATCAGGTTTCGCCCAGGCGCGCCCTTGAACTCCATAGACACGGCCCATGTCGTCTTCGCCTTTACGGTATGGGTTATTCAACCAGGCATCATTTAGGTTGGCATTGGCATCCCAGGTTTTCGTGCCCAGCTTACGAAAATCTTCCGCATTATCGTAACCACGAATGTACCCTAGTAGCTCTGCAACAGCTGCTTTCCAAAAACTTTTACGTGTGGTGACCAACGGAAATTGATTGTTCGCAACATCGTAGGTTAAATCCGCGTTGATTACGGTCAGGCAGCGCTTGCCTGTACGCTCATTTTCAACCCAAACACCTTGGTCAACGATGCGTTGACACAAATCTAAATACTGTTTCACACCAATACCTTACTTCGTCTTTTGTGGTAATTCGTCTTTGTAATGACCACGTTTGTATGCCCAAACCATCATGAGGACACCGATAACCACCATTGGCAGAGATAAAATCTGTCCCATGGAAATAAAGCCACCGAATAAACCCAAATGAGCGTCTGGTTCGCGCACGTATTCTACTAGGAAACGGAAGGTTCCGTAACCCGCAAGAAAGAGTCCTGAAACAGAACCTAGAGGACGAGGTTTCTTGATGAACCAATTCAAAATGAAGAAAAGGACGATGCCTTCAAGCGCCATTTCATAAAGCTGTGATGGATGACGTGGCAGTGGACCGCCATTTGGGAAAACGATCGCCCAAGGCACATCCGTTACTCGGCCCCACAACTCGCTGTTCATGAAGTTACCTAAACGCCCCATACCCAAACCAAATGGCACAAGCGGCGCGATAAAGTCAGCAACACCGAAGAAAGTTCGCCCGTTTTTGTGTGCATACCAGAACATCGCAGTAATCACACCCAGTAAGCCCCCGTGGAAAGACATACCACCAGTCCACACTTTAAATAGATACAAAGGGTCAGCCAGGAAGAGCTCAAAATTGTAGAAAAGCACGTAGCCTACACGGCCACCAATCACCACGCCAAGGAAGCCTGCGAACAACAAATCAGAAACCTGCTCTCGTGTCCAACCACTTCCAGGCTTATCCGCACGTCGGTTCGCTAACCATAGAGCAAACATAAAGCCAACAAGGTACATCAAACCGTACCAACGAACCGAAACAGGACCAATAGAGATTAAAACCGGATCAATATTGGGAAATTCAATATATCCCTGAGACATAAATCATTCTCTTCTTATCACAACAAAATAAATATACCCAAGTAACCTCTAGATGCTTGGTTCAGCGAGAATGACTTGGGTACAAACTTAGAGCAGCATGGTCGCTGCAACAAACATTAAGAACACCGCGAATATCTTTTTTAATACCGCTGTTGGAAGGTTAGTTGCGAGCTTCGCACCCACTTTTGTTGTGAGCATCGAGGCCATAGCAATCGCTAATAAAGCGGGAAGATAAACATAGCCAATACTGTATGAAGGTAAGCCTTCCACTTTATAGCCATGTAAGATGAAGCCGATCATACCAGAAATAGCAATCACGCAACCACAAACGGAGGATGAGCCCACCGCTTTACGCATCTCTATCCCATGTTTATTTAAAAATGGTACCGACAGTGAGCCACCACCAATACCAGCAAGGCTTGATACGACACCAATTCCCGTGCCGTAAACTACAGTCACAGGGCTGCTCGGCATAGGTTTACTGCTCGTAACTTTAATGGAACGAAACATTTGTACTGACAGGCAAAGAACAATGACACCAAACACTTTCGGCAAATAGTGTGTAGGGATCCACTCAGCAATATTGGCACCAACAAAGCCACCAATGACCACACCAGGCATCAACCATTTTACGACAAACATATCGACATTGCCGAGCTTAAGGTGATTCATCGCCGATGAGCCAGACGTGACAATAATACTCGCTAACGAAGTGGCTAAGGCCATGTGCATACTCATTTCTGGAGAGATCCCAGCAAGAGGAAGCAAATACAACAAGGCAGGAACAACAATCAAACCACCACCGATACCGAGTAACCCCGCCATCACACCCACAAAAGCGCCTAGCGCCAACAATAACAAAAATAAAGAGACGGTCACGATTTCCTACTTTTTACCTGCACGGATAAAGCCCGCAAAGCCCTGTTGAATGAAGAAGTCATGCATCATTTGATGAATGTCCTCCCCATAGGACTTTGTCATTGCTTGCTCCGCTAATTTTTCTAATTCTTCTTGTTGACTATGACGAATCAAATATTTCACCTTAGCCACGTTGGAGGTGTTCATACTCAAACTGGTATACCCTAACCCAAGTAAGAGAAGAGCGCCAAATGGATCACCCGCTAGCTCACCACAAATACACACGGGCACCTGATATTTATCACACACCTCATGGATTTGCTTAAGCGCTAACAGTACCGCAGGATGCATAGATTCATAGACATCCGCTACGCGCGAATTGTTCCTATCTACCGCTAATAAATACTGAGTTAAATCGTTTGTCCCGACAGAAACAAAATCAACACGGTGAGCAATCGTTGGCAACAGATACACCATCGATGGTACTTCAATCATGACCCCAATTTGTGGGAATTGAATTCTATCATCAAGCAAAACGGCTTCGCTGTGAGCTTGATTAATCAAGCTAATGGCATCGTCTAGCTCTTTTACCCCTGACACCATTGGCAATAAGATACTTAAGTTTCCGCTTTCTGCACTCGCTCTTAACATTGCACGCAGCTGGATCAAGAAAATGTCTGGATGATCCAATGTAAAACGAATGCCACGCCAGCCTAGAAACGGATTATCTTCTTCGATGGGCAAATACGGCAAAGGTTTGTCACCACCAATATCCAAAGTACGCATCACTACTCGTTGATTCGGATAGCTGTTAAGTATTGCTTGGTATTGATGATACTGCTCATCTTCCGAAGGAAAGTGATGCTGAAGTAAAAATGCAATCTCAGTTCGGTACAACCCAACACCATCAACACCTGTGTTGATGGCAATATTACTGTCTGCACTGAGTCCCGCATTCAGCATAATTTCGATATGGTGATTATCTTGCGTAACCGCAGGGAGTGCGAGGTCCTTGTTTACCATGGCAAACAGTTCAGACTCTTCGCTTACTAAGCTGCGATACTCTCGCAACAACTGGCGGTTTGGCTCTAAGAAGATCTCACCCGTATAGCCGTCGACTATCCCGAGTTTGCCATTCACCACATCCGGATTAATGTTGGCGCCCATGACTGCAGGGACCCCAAGAGCTCGAGATAAAATGGCAGCGTGAGAGTTTGCGCCTCCCTCTAATGATACGACGGCTAACAAAAACTCTTTAGGTACAGAAGCGAGCAAGGTGGCAGTGAGTTCGTTCGCCACCAAAATAATGGGACGATCAATTGCAGAATTTTCTTGCTCACTGTTGTGCAGAAAATAGAGCAGCCTTTGCCCTAACTCTCGGATATCTTGCGCTCTTTCACGCATGTATACATCCGACATTCTTGCAAATCGATTCGAGTATGACTCTACAACTTGGCGTAACGCCCAGTCTGCCCTATCTCCTTTTTCAATCTGCTTCTTCAAATCACCGCGAAGCATCGGATCATTCAGTAAGTGAGTAAACAGATCGAAGATCGCCAGCGCATCTTTGTTGATTTCACTGTCCAGCTTTTTCCGCATACGGCGAAAGTCATTTAACGCTCGCTCTATGGCCACCAGTAATGTCTCGTGCTCGCGTTCCTTATCTAACGTGGACGAAGGGAAAACATCCGATAAACTCGGCTGGGTATTGTCGAACCAAAACTCTCCAATCGCGACACCAGTAGACGCAGGCAAACCTTTTAATACCGTGGGTTTAGATGCTAACTGCCAATGCCCAAGATTCTGCGCATGTGCAATGAGCACCGCTAACTGAGCGGATAAGGTAACAAGAAACGATTCTTCCATTTCACTAAACAAGCGCGGCGTTTTTTGTTGGATCACCAACACACCTAAAACTTGTTTACGATGAATGATTGGAGTAGCTAAAAAAGAGTGGTAAATCTGTTCGCCGAGTTGAGGAAAGAATTTGAACTCGGGGTGTTTTGAGGCTTCGGCAAGGTTAAGGGGTTCAGCGCTTCGTTTTACCAACCCAACCAAGCCTTCATTGAAGTTGATATGAATACTATCACCTTCAAAAATAAGGCCTTGAGTTGCCATTAACTCAAGGCGCTGCATTTCTTCATTAGCAAGATAGATAGTACAGCACTCAGTACTAAGGGCAGCACAAGTCTCTTTCACCAATATATCGAGTGCCAGATGCACATCATCGACCCTGGAGACTTTCTCAACTATTTCCCTTAGCTGACTGAGCATGATTATCCTCTACGTTGCTTTTTTCTTTTCCCTTTCGCTTTTCTCTCTCGAAAAGGCATGGCTAAGGATGCAAATTCTTTCATCGCTCGTCGATAAACATCTCGCTTGAAAGAAACAACTTGCCTAACTGGATACCAGTAACTTACCCAGCGCCAACCATCAAATTCAGGGGATTTTCCGCGTTGCATATTAATGCGAGACTCATCGCATTCTAATCTCAGCAGAAACCATTTCTGTTTTTGGCCGATACAAACAGGCTTGGAGTCCCAACGCACCAATCGCTTTGGTAGCTTATATCTTAACCAATGACGACTTGTTGCAATGATCTTAACGTCTTTTTTCGTTAAACCGACTTCTTCGTATAACTCCCTGAACATGGCTTGTTCAGGGGTTTCACCTTCGTCAATCCCACCTTGTGGAAATTGCCATGAGTGTTGCCCGTATCGTTTAGCCCAGAAGACCTGACCATGGTTATTACATATCACAATACCAACATTAAGTCGGTAACCATCGCCATCTATCACTGGCTAACCTCTATGAATAAATTTTTTATTACCGTGATTTTTCCACATATCCCCATTACTAGCAAACTTACTGATGTGATATGAGCAAGATTTATTACCTTTTCACCATTTTTGGATATCTTTTAATCAAACCATACCTTATCAACACAAGAGTGAGACATTGCCCACATTTATTCACCTTTTCTGTGAATAACTTTGTGAAGAATTCAATTCAAATGAGTAATTCAGTTCAATCCCATCAAAAGCAAAACAGATGAAGAAACAAAAAAATAAACATAAAACATTGATAAAAAAGTATTTATTTTTAAAAACAACGATAATTCGATCTTCAGTTTCTTGATGATCTTTTCACCAAACTCAGATCGGTCAAAGATCCACCAACAGGCTATTTATCCACACTCACCTGCTATTCGTTTAGATGATTACAACAAAATCAACCCCAAAAATGCATTTTAACCCCTGTTTATTCATACAGACCCCGCCAGGATCTTATCAATACCTCCTCCACCTGTGGATAAGTTATGAATTGATCGTTCTTACACCGCCTCGGTGAAATCTTAAACAGTAGATTTGGTCGGAGTTTGATAAACTATATTTTTTGTAATACCACCTTGTAACTATGAAACCAGAACCACAAACAGAAGCAGAGCTATTGGAACGAGCGCATGATATGGCAGGACTCTGTTTTGCTGAGTTGGCCGCCGAGGCGAATATGATTGTTCCTGAAAACTTAAAACGTGATAAAGGTTGGGTGGGTCAATTACTCGAATGGCACTTGGGCGCTCCAGCTGGCAGTAAACCTCAACAAGATTTCGCAAAACTAGGGATCGAGTTGAAAAGTATTCCGATCAGTTACTCTGGCAAACCTTTAGAAACAACCTTTGTTTCTGTGGCCCCCCTCACTGGTGTTCATGGTCTTACATGGGAAACAAGTCATGTTCGAAACAAGCTATCTCGTGTGCTTTGGGTACCCGTAGAAGGAGAACGAGAAATCCCACTCGCTGAAAGACGTGTGGGCAGTCCACTCATTTGGTCACCAGATGAAGAAGAAGAACGGATTTTGCGAAATGACTGGGAAGAGTTAATGGAGATGATCGTCTTGGGAAGATTTGATCAAATTTCCGCCAGACACGGAGAAGCGCTGCATCTTCGCCCTAAAGCCGCAAATGCAAAAGCGCTCACCGAAGCATATAACTCAAATGGTAAGCCGATGAAAACTCTGCCCCGAGGCTTTTACCTTAGAACACAGTTTACTGAACAGATCTTACTCAAGCACTACATTAACACTCAACCAGAATAAAACTATATCAGCTATTTAGTGCGTCACGAGCGATAACTCAATATCGCAGTACGAGGCTGCCTCTTCAGTGCCACATTCGTCATACGCATTACGCAGCCTTAAATACGCTTTATCGACCCCTAGCCTCAATAATTCTTCTTTTACTAAGTCTAGAGAGCCAAAATGTATCGGGTCTTCACCGTCTTTAATCGGCTCAAGTTGATGCTTGTACTCCACAGCTAAAAGATAGTCAGAGACATCAGAACACCCAATCACAAATACTTTGGGAGTTTTATAAGTATCTTTATGTGGACCATGTAGCCACATGTCCAATTGATGCTTCTGCATAACATACCTCCTTCACACGATTATTTAAGTGTAGTTAGGCTAACTGTAGCTTTCGAGTTTGCTCTCCCTTTATACGTAAATCATTTGCGATTGCGGCTAAAAATCCCCTATATTGGAGTCACTTATTTAGTCGGTAACTCTTCAAGGACGTGATATGCAATACACAAAACTACCGCACTCATCACTTGAGATCAGTAAAATCTGCCTCGGCACTATGACGTTTGGCGAGCAAAACACAGAAAAGGACGCCTTTGAACAGCTCGACTTTGCCCTCGATCATGGGGTGAACTTCATCGATACCGCAGAGATGTACCCTGTACCGCCAAACTCGGAAACACAAGGGCTCACCGAGCAATACATCGGTAATTGGTTAGCAAAAAGCGGCAAAAGAGAGAAAGTAGTACTGGCAACAAAAGTGGCAGGCCCTCGCAATGTTCCTCACATTAGAGACAACATGAGCCTTAATCGTCGCCACATCCATACAGCAATTGATGACAGCCTTAATCGTCTACAAACCGATTATGTCGATTTGTACCAACTACATTGGCCGCAGCGTCAAACCAACTGCTTTGGTCAACTCAACTACCCATACCCTGACAAACAAGAAGAAGTCACGTTAATTGAAACGTTGGAAGCGCTTACTGAATTAGTGAATGCAGGTAAAGTGCGCTATATCGGCGTATCCAACGAGACGCCGTGGGGTGTGATGTCGCTATTGCGTTTGGCAGAAAAACACGATTTGCCAAGAATTGTCTCCATTCAAAACCCATATAACTTATTGAACCGCAGCTTCGAAGTTGGCTTGTCTGAAATCAGCCATTACGAAGGCGTTCAGTTACTTGCCTACTCTCCTTTGGCATTTGGCTGCCTGAGTGGTAAATACCTAAACGGGGCAAAACCTGAAGGCGCTCGATGCACTAAGTGGGAGCGTTTTGCGCGCTACTTCACTCCGCAAGGTGTTAAAGCGACCGAAGCTTACGTCAATTTAGCTCAAGAGCATGGTCTAAACCCTGCACAAATGGCGCTCGCGTTTGTCAATCAGCGTCCATTTGTTGCTTCTAACATTATCGGAGCAACAAACCTAGACCAATTAAAAGCCAATATCGACAGTATTGATTTGCAACTTAGCGACGAACTACTTACTGAAATTCAAGCAATAGGTACAACTTACTCGAATCCTTGCCCTTAACAGTACCACCTTCAAACGAAAACAGCTGATCTTCAAGATCAGCTGTTTATCCAATGAAGTCATACTTCATATAAAAAGTTAAGCGTGTTGAATGACTCGTTAGCAACTCAGTCAGCCCAACACGCTAACGATTACGTCATTATTCGCGACGTTAAGACTCGACGAAGGTGACGAACTCGACGTTCAACTTTTACTGCATCCGGAACATTGGCACGTGTAGAACGACCATCGCGATCTAAACCAATATCTCTCAATAGATGAACATTCGTCCATGGAATATCATGAGCAGTTCGGCGTATGGTGCGCTGCCATTGCTTTTCTTCGCGTTTAAGGTCTGCTTTCAATAGCAAAGTGGCCAATTGTAGGTAAATAGAGTGACGCATAATATTTTCTCCGATTATCGATGTATTCGACTGGGAAAAATAGTGCGTAAAATGAACAGAAATATTCTGTTGATACTAAGCCGCTACTTTTCCGCAGCCTAGTAATAAATATGATAGGTTACGGATTAATTTTTATCTTGTGAGCCAGTGGTATTGGTATCATCCGATTTAAGGGTTATCGGAGCGATAGGCATACGATCAGCGCAAGCAGTGGTGTTAACAACGTAATGTTTCATCTTGCGCCTCCTAGCTAAAAATTAATCCGTTTATGAAAGGTATAACTCATTGAGTTACGGTTAAATTGTAAGCTTTGATGGATATATATCAAACATTTTTTGCCTTTTTGATTAAAAACAAATCAATACACCGCAATTTAGTTTCATATACTTTTACGTATAACATATTCACCTGAGGAATATATAAATTTGCGGATTTTATAAATCAAACCAAACAAAAATAAAAAGAGCGGCTCTGTGGCCACTCTCTTTTATTGTATTTATTCGCCTATTTAACACAGGGAAAGGCCAACTACATGGCTTGTTCGGAAATCAAGTTATGTTTATTAAGTAGTCGATACATGGTTGCACGCGAAACTCCGAGCTCTTTCGCCGCATTTGAAACTTGACCAGAATGAGATTCCAAAACAACCAGCAACGCATCACGTTCACTCTTCTCTCGGATTGATTTCAAGCTGCGCTTTGAGTCATTACGTTGAGGTAAATCTAAGTGATGCTCTTCAATCATTACGCTGTCGGACATTAATACCGCTCGCTTCACTTGGTTCATCAGCTCACGCACATTTCCAGGCCAGAAATAACGTGTCAGTGCCTTGAATGCATCCTCAGAAAAGCTTTTTGCTTGCGAGTTGTACTCTTTTGAGAACTCTTGTAAGTAGAAACGAGCCAGCAATGCGATGTCACTCGCACGTTCTTTCAAGCTAGGGACATTGATGCGCAAAACGTTGATGTAATGGTAAAGCTCTTCATTGAAGTCACCGTCAATCAAAGCTTTTTCAACATCTGACGAGTTAGCAGCAAGAATACGCACGTTAACCGCTTTTACGCCATCTTTGGTATCAATGGTGCCTTCTTGCAAGAATCTCAGCAGATTCATTTGCTGCTCTTTTGAAATGGTAAGAATGTCGTTAAACAACACGGTGCCGCCATCTGCTTGTTCAAGCAGGCATGCTTCCATATCTTCATCGGCGTTAATACCAAATACTTCAGCTTGGAAACGTTGTTCATTGAGTGCGCGACAGTTAATTGCCATAAACGGTTTATGAGAGCGTGAAGAGACTTTATGGATGGCCCTAGCAACCGCCTCTTTACCAGTCCCACTTTCCCCAGAAATCAGAATACTGACGTCCGTTGGACCAATGCGCTTCACTTGATCGCGTAAACGTTTCATCGGGATAGATTCACCGATCAAACCCATATCTAAACTGCTACCAAAACTAGGCCAAACTTTTTTCTCCAACTTAAGCATGCCAAGCTGGTGACCTATTGTGCTTAATAACTGTGCATCTGGGATCGGCGCTGTGAAAAAATCGATACAAAAGTTAACAATGAACTGGCATATGGTGTCAGTGCCAAGCTGAGATTCACGAATAAACGCTAACCAACGTACGTGTTTGTGAGAGCTGACTAAGTTCGCCAAACCATTCAAGCTGAACTCGTCATGGCTGAGATCAACAATACCGATACATGGACCAATATCTTCTAACAGCGTATTAGCTTTGCGTAAGTCACCTACTTGGTGACACTTCCAGCCCACTTGCTCCAGTACCGATAACCAAGGCTCATAAGTACCGCCAACTACCACAAGCGATCCCGGGATGGAGTCCATCTTAAACTGCCCAGCCAT
>NZ_JAWOTT010000026.1:0-51585 GCF_033338995.1 Vibrio sp. Vb0304 | reverse complement strand
TTTGAAGCCGAAGCTTCTAATTGGATTATCATCAACGAGTGCCCACACAGATTGATAGGTCTATATTGTTAAAGAGCAACTCTTCTTTGTGATTGACATCACTTCGGAAGAGGCGGCCATTCTAGCGAGATAATTTATTGTGTCAAACACTTTCTTCAAATTATTTCGTTTTTCTTTTCAGCCTTATCAACTTCGCTTAAACCCTTGTGAGGCCTTGCCCTGTCGACGAGGAGGCATTATAGAGATCGCGCTCACATTGGCAAGTGTTATTTTTCAAAAATTGCAAAAATAATGGTTAAACGATGAGTTTTCGATCAAACCTTTATTTATTCAACTTTACCCCAAACTCTCACACAACTTATCCACAGAATTGTTCTTTGAGACGTGTTTTTCAAGTACCATAAATAAAGAAAGCTGCTTTATTGCAGCTATCTTTATTAAACTTAACCTAAACTCTATTTAAAGAGCATTATGGCTATATGCCAGACCCATCTTGTTCAGAGCCATCATCTTCGTGTAGGCCACATTCTCGCTTTAAGCCAAAGAATCGAGTTTCTTCCTCTGACATTCCCGGCTCCCATTTACGAGTAGTATGTGTATCACCAACTGAAAGGTAACCTTCATCCCACAATGGGTGGTATTTAAGGCCGTGTTGTTCTAAGTAGTAATGAACGTCTTTATTAGTCCAATCAATTACTGGTAGAAATTTAAACACACCGTTCTGAATTGATAGAATCGGTAAACCTGCACGAGATTTACTTTGCTCTCGACGCAGTCCAGAGAACCACGTTCCAACATTAAGCTCTTTTAACGCTCGACGCATCGGCTCAACTTTATTGAGCTTGTTGTATTTTTCAATTCCCTCTACGCCTTGCTCCCATAATTTTCCATATCGAGCTTCTTGCCAATTCGCACTTTCCTTGGCTCGATAAACTTTTAAATTTAGGTTGAGAGCATCTGTCAGCTCATCGATAAATCGGTACGTCTCAGCAAACAGGTAACCAGTATCGGTTAGAATGACGGGGATGTCCGCTTTGGCGCGAGTAACTAAATGAAGCATAACCGCGGCTTGAATACCAAAACTAGAAGAAACCGCGAACTCGCCTTCTAGATTATCTAAAGCCCACGCTACTCTCTCTTGTGCTGAAAGCTTTTCGAGCTCGACATTAATTTGAGCAAGACGGAGGATTTGCTCCGTCTTTGTTAATGTCAGTAACTCTGTGAGCTCCAGCTTGGATGCTACAGAATCAAGCATGAAAGTCCCTCTTTGATACGAGCACTTCTTGGATAATGCCAGCACGAATAGTGAAATCGCCAAAGGCTTCGCCTTCTTCACGCTCTTTCGACCATCGAGCCACCAGCAGATCAATCTCTTCTAAGATTTGCTTATCCGTGATGTTCTCTTTATACATTTTTGGTACTCGAGTACCGGCACGGTTACCACCTAGGTGCAAGTTGTAACGACCCGGCGCTTTGCCAACTAGACCAATTTCAGCCAACATTGCGCGACCACAACCATTTGGACACCCAGTTACACGCAAAATGATGTTGTCATTTTCTGGTAGGTTGTGCTTATCCAGAATCCCCTCAACATCAGTAACAAACTGAGGAAGGAAACGTTCAGCTTCTGCCATCGCTAGCGGACAAGTTGGAAAAGCAACACAAGCCATTGAGTTCTTACGCTGTTCACTTACGCCGTCGTCCATTAAGCCATGTTCACGAGCGATCTTTTCAATCTTCGCTTTTTCGTTTTTAGGTACACCCGCAACAATTAGGTTTTGGTTTGCTGTCATGCGGAAATCGCCTTTGTGGATTTTGGCAATTTCAGCAACACCCGTCTTAAGTGGTTTACCTGGAAAGTCTAATAAGCGACCATTTTCGATGAAAAGCGCTAAATGATATTTACCATCAATTCCTTCTACCCAGCCAATACGGTCACCACGTTCTGTGAATTCATATGGACGGCTTTGCTCAAACTTAACACCAGCACGTTTCTCGACTTCCGCTTTAAAGACATCGCTACCTACACGATCCAATGTGTATTTGGTTTTTGCGTTCTTACGGTTTGAACGGTTACCCCAGTCGCGCTGAGTTGTTACTACAGCTGCGGCAACATCAAGTGTCTTGTCCAGCGGAATAAAGCCAAAGTCGTCAGCGCGGCGCGGATAAGTTGATGTATCGCCATGCGTCATCGCTAAGCCGCCGCCGACCAGGACGTTAAAGCCTACCAGCTTACCGTTATCTGCAATCGCTACGAAGTTGAGATCGTTAGCGTGTACATCTACGTCATTTTGCGGTGGGATAACCACTGTAGTTTTAAACTTACGTGGTAAGTAGTTCTTGCCTAGAATCGGTTCGTCTTCTTCCGTGCTTTCTACTTTTTCACCGTCTAGCCAAATCTCTGCATAAGCGCGCGTCTTTGGTAATAGATGCTCACTGATCTTCTTCGCCCATTCGTAAGCTTCTTGGTGTAACTCTGACTCCACTGGGTTAGTGGTACACAACACGTTACGGTTTACATCACCCGCGGTTGCAATCGAATCAATGCCAATACTGTTGAGCGTTTGATGCATCAACTTAATATTCGGTTTTAATACCCCATGAAACTGGAACGTTTGGCGAGTCGTCAGACGAATACTTCCATATAAAGAGTGCTCCGTTGCGAACTTGTCGATCGCTAACCATTGCGTTGGCGTGATGATGCCTCCAGGCATACGAGCACGAAGCATCACATTATGTAATGGTTCCAGTTTTTGCTTTGTGCGTTCATTACGGATATCACGATCGTCTTGTTGATACATACCGTGGAAACGAATTAACTGGAAGTTGTCGGCAGTAAAGCCACCAGTAATACGGTCCTGTAAATCTTGCTCAATGGTGCCACGTAATAAGTTGCTTTCTCGCTTCAGGCGCTCGTTATCAGATAGCGGCCCTAACTCTTCACCTAATACAACCTGCTTATTATTGTCCGTAGAAAAAGTCATTAGTACACATCCCTCTGATAACGTTTCGCTTTACGTAGGTCATTAATAAATTGTTCTGCATCGTCACGCGGCATCTTGCCTTCTTGTTCAGCAACGATAACCAATGCGTCGTGCACATCTTTTGCCATACGCGTTGCATCACCGCAGACATAGATATAAGCGCCTTCTTGGATCCACTGCCACACTTGAGCTGCGTTTTCTAAGATGCGATGTTGTACGTAAACCTTTTCTACTTGGTCACGACTAAAGGCAACATCCAATCGGCTTAGTACTCCTGACTTGAGATACTTTTGCCATTCCACTTGGTACAAGAAGTCTTGAGTGAACGTGCGATCACCAAAGAACAACCAGTTTTTGCCTTCAGCATCGCGGTTTTCACGCTCCTGAATAAAGCTACGGAATGGTGCGATCCCTGTACCAGGACCAACCATGATAATTGGAGTGCTATCATCTTCCGGCAGTTTGAAGTTGTTGTTATGCTCAACAAATACTTTAACTTCACCCCCCTCTTCGAGACGCTGTGCTAAGAAACTAGACGCACCACCATATCGTTTTTCGTCGTTTTGTTCGTACTCAACCAAAGCAACCGTTAGGTGTACTTCTTCATCGACCTCTTCTTGGCTTGATGCAATAGAGTAAAGGCGTGGAGTAAGGCGACGAAGCAAACCAATCAATTCATCTGCGGTTAACTTGGTTTTCTTTTCTGCCAGTACATCAACGATTTGAGTATTTGCAGAGTACTCGCGAAGCTTATCTTTATCTTCAACTAACTTTTGTAGCTTCTTGCTACCGGATAACTCGGCAAACTTTGTGATGAGCTGCGGGTTAGATGTTGTGATTTCATATTTACTCACGAGAGCACTGTGGATTGACAAGCTTTCACCATCAACGTCAACAGTCTCAACCCCAGACAAACCGACCTTACCAAGAATGGCATTTGCAAGTTCCGAGCTATTTTCAAACCACACACCTAGTGCATCACCTGGCTGATACGTTAAGCCCGAGCCTTCTAAGTCGATTTCTATATGACGAACGTCTTTTCCAGAGTCACGGCCCGTGATTTTTTGACTGGTCAGTAACGTCGCAGTGTACGGATTTTGTTTATTGTAAGGAGAGTGCGCAGTCGCAGCTTGACCCACAGGAAGTTGAACCACATCCGCTTCAGAGCCAGAAGACAGTGTATCTTTTACCTTGTCTAACGCATTCTTACGCCATTCAGTTGCAGGGGCTTCATAATCCACATCGCAATCAAGACGCTCGATAAATGGAGTCGCGCCTAGCTTTGATAGGTAAGTGTCGAAGTCTTTACCGGTCTGACAGAAGAACTCGTAGCTAGAATCTCCCAATGCAATAACACCATATTGCAGGTTTGGCAGCTTAGGAGCCTTCTTCGATTGCAAAAACTCATGTAGCTCAATGGCATTGTCTGGCGCTTCGCCTTCGCCGTTAGTCGATGCCACAATAATGACATGCGTTTCTTTGGCTAAGTTTTTACCTTTGTAATCGCTTGCATCAAAAAGTTCGACTGCAATTCCTTCTGCTTTTGCTTCCTGTTCCAGAGCTTCAGCAACACCTTTAGCATTGCCCGTTTGGGAAGCAAAAATAATACTCAACTTACCTGCTGGCTTCGCTGATACGGCTGCCGTTGCTTGTGCAATTGGCGTTACCGCTGTGTTTGGTTGATTTTGAGCTAATCCCCAAAAATACCCACTGACCCAAGCAAGTTGCTGTGAAGACAACTCAGAGACAGTTTGTTGGAGTGAGCTAATTTGTTGGTCATTCAGAGGGCTTGCGATTGGAGGATTTCCTCCTTGCCCATTATTATCTTCAGACACATTCTTGTGAGAATACTCATTCTTTTGAAAAGACATTATCACGACATCCCTATTCATTGCGTGACGATAGAGTACCCACTCTCCTTAATAACAAGAAAGAATAGAAGTGAATGTTTTATAACTTTTTGGAAGTAAGAACGGCTTACTTTTTGCTCATCGATCTTCAATGCGGACTTGTTGAAAGCCTACTGCCATTGCCGATTTTGACGCAGTATCCAAATCTTCATAAAGACATTCTTCGCCGTGACTGTCCGTTAGAAAAACAAAACCACCGCGCGCATGTCTGAACTCTACAACCCAACCACCCTCTTGGATTGCAGGCTCAATAATCGCTTCGATAAGCTGATTTTCACGGAATAGATGTCTTAGTTCATTTATTGTCATCGCTATCCCTGCTTTAACTTTCACATTGCTCCTAGGTAAGCATGGTCTAAGTCAGCCAAATAGGGAGAAATTTCGATTAGATATAATGAAGTGATATAAAAAAACGCCGCTTATAAAGCGACGTTTTAAGTAAATCGAATATCTAACATGGCTGAATTTAGAACGCGTATTCCGCACTCACAAAGAAGCCGTTAGCAAAAATAAACTCTTTCCCTAGATCCGACATGAATTTATCGGACTCTAAATCAATCACACGGTAACCTCCACGAAAAGCCAGTCGAGCTTTTTCGAGCGGTACATTGTATTGAACACCTGCCATGAAATCGGTGCTTTTGATACCTTTGTTGTCACCAAAGTTTATCTCACCAATCACATCAAAGTTTGTATCCGGAACTTGAATTTCTGCGTAACCATACCAAGCCCAAATCAGCTCATCAAATTCTTCTACACGCCTGCTTGAGCCAGCATCAATGTATTTAGTGTCACTTAAATTACTGAACGTGAGACCCGCATCAAAGTGCAATAAATCATGCTCTAGAACGTGGTAATACAAGGTTAAATCGAGCTTATCGAACCCCATGTAATCCGCATCAACACTTGAGTAACGAAGGCGCGCATTAGGGACATATTTAACATCATGTTCAATCGCCGCGTAAAAAGTGCCTGCGGTACTGCTATCTCGTCTCACTTCATTAACTTTAGTGTCGGCAGCCCATACCTCTGCGCCGACTTTTGTCGATACAGAGTACTCTGCAAAAACAGGAAAAGATACTGCCAACGATAATGCCGTTAAAGCGATGTTCGCTTTATTTGTCATGTAGTATTTACTCCGAGATAGCTGATATTCACGTAGAGGACGTGAGAGGAAATATACCATATTCTCACGCCTCTCCATCAACTAAATGATGTTACTCATTATTTATAGCGGGGCTGAGCGACGTAATTCTTGAAGAACCAAATACCCAATGCAATCACGATTAACCATGGTAATAGTTTGAGTACCGCTCCAACCATTCCCAGTAAAAACATCACAACTAACGCAATACCAGTTGCTGCGAATACGGTCATCATTGTGATACCCGTAACCAACAAGGTCGCCGCAAAGACTAAAATAAAGATTAGCTCCAACATAATCACTTCTCCATTTGTTTTCAATAAACAGAGCAGTTTCCATACCAACTTACAGAAACGAAGTTAAGATTATGATTTTTAATAAAAAAACAAAGCCAGAGGCATTTCTGCACTCTGGCTTTATCATTCTTTAGTTGGTAATTTTAGCCATTCACTGGCGAATTTTACACATTCAATTCTTTTGGAATCTTAGCTAGCGCGTCTTGCAATACTTCTAGACCAGAACCTGGTTTGTGCGCATTTTCACTGATATGACGACGCCATTGACGAGCACCGGGCATGCTTTGGAACAAACCTAACATGTGGCGGGTAATATGACCAAGGTACGCACCTTTCGCTAATTGCGCTTCAATGTATGGATACATCTCTTCAACAATTTCGCTGCGTTTCTTCACTGGAGCATTAGAGCCAAACAACTCTTGATCTACCGATGCCAGTAAATATGGGCTTTGGTATGCTTCACGACCAATCATCACACCGTCAAGATGCTGAAGATGTGCTTTTGCTTCTTCTAATGATTTCACGCCACCGTTAATCGCAATCGTTAGGTGTGAGAAGTCTTGCTTCAATTGGTAAGCGCGTGGGTAATCCAATGGTGGGATCTCACGGTTTTCTTTTGGGCTTAGACCACTTAACCATGCTTTACGTGCGTGGATAGTGAACTGCTCACAGCCACCCTTTTCTGAAACAATAGAAACGAAATCCGTTAGGAATTCGTAAGAGTCTTGATCATCAATACCAATGCGAGTCTTGACTGTTACAGGGATATCGACCACGTCTTTCATTGCTGCGACACAATCCGCAACTAACTGCGGTTCAGCCATTAGGCAAGCACCAAATCGACCGTTTTGTACGCGGTCAGATGGACACCCCACATTTAGGTTAATCTCATCGTAGCCACGCTCTTGCGCTAGCTTGGCACACGTAGCCAAATCTGCTGGGTTTGAACCACCAAGTTGAAGGGCTAACGGATGCTCTTCTTCGTTATAAGCCAGGAAATCTCCTTTTCCATGAATGATCGCACCTGTCGTCACCATTTCAGTGTACAACAGGGTTTCTTTGGTCATTAAGCGATGGAAGTAGCGACAATGACGATCAGTCCAATCTAACATTGGTGCTACGGAGAGCCTGCAAGAATGAGTCATGATATAAACACCCGTTTTTATGTTGCCAAGGTCGAGCGCAGCAGTACGCTCAAAAAATAAGTCGGGTATTGTATACCCAAGCACCTCTGGGTGCTAGTTTCAGCGAGAATGATTTGGTTGGCTGACTAGCCAAGTGCTTAGGAATACGCAGAAGTAATACGAATCTGTCATTCGTTGATTCATTCTGTGATGATTATTCCGCCTTCACACCACCACCGACTTGCTTTAATTCATGATTTTCGTTCTGATAGTGGGTAAAATGAAGCATTTCTAAACGAACTTCGTATAGAAATGATTTATCATAGAGCACGTCCGATAGTTATGGTGAAAGGTTTGAACCCAACAATCATTGAACAAATTGAAAGTATCTGCGCAGAGCGTGGAGTACGACTGACTCCGCAACGCCGACGCGTATTTGAACTCATTTGTTCTAATCGCCGCGCCTCAAGTGCGTATGAGCTATTGGAGCAACTAAAAGAGAGTGAGCCTCAGGCTAAGCCGCCCACTGTTTATCGAGCATTAGATTTTCTCCTAGAGCAAGGCTTCATCCACCGAGTGGAATCGACAAATAGCTTTATTACTTGTTGTTCTTTCAATACTCAGCAGCACTTTTTCCAATTACTAATTTGCGATAAATGTGGTGATGTCGTTGAACTCGAAGATGAGACGCTGATATCCTTGTTAGCCGAAAACGCCGAGAAGCATGGATTCAAACTGACCAACCAAGTTATTGAAACTCATGGTGAATGCCAGGCCTGTTCCTCCGAGACGAAAGAAAAAGTATAGAAGAACGTTATGCGCGCTGAATTTGTAAACCCGTTTTTAGCTTCTTTAATGAACGTGCTAAAAACTATGGCTTCTCTTGAGCTGAAGCCACAAAAACCGCGAATCAAAAAAGATGAGATCGCACGAGGTGACGTTTCTGGTCTGATTGGTATGGTAGGCCCACAAACTCGTGGTTCAATGTCGATCACCTTTGATGAAGCACTCGCCCTAGAAATCATGCAGAACATGCTTGGTGAACGTCCAAATGGGCTCAATGAAGAAGTGACCGATATGGTGGGTGAGATCACCAACATGGTTACTGGTGGTGCGAAACGCATTCTGGCGGAAAGTGGTTTTGACTTTGATATGGCAACACCGGTTGTGGTTTCGGGCCGAGGTCATACGATTCGCCACAAGTGTGAAGGCTCAATTATTATCATGCCTTTCTCTTCCCAATGGGGAAATGCCTTTATCGAAATTTGCTTCGAATAAAAGAGAAAAAATAGGTTGGCACTGGCCAACCTATTTTGTTTTTGCCTCAGGCAATAAAAAGGTCAGCATTTGCTGACCTTTTCTTTATCTATTCAAACATTAAGCTTTGAACGCTTTAAATGCGTTGATTAGACCGTTTGTTGAGCTGTCATGCGAGCTGATTTGAGACTCGTCTGCAAGCTCAGGTAGGATTTGGTTAGCCAGTTGTTTACCTAGCTCCACGCCCCACTGGTCAAAGCTGAAGATATTCCAGATAACACCTTGTACGAAAATTTTGTGTTCGTACATTGCGATCAAGTTACCTAGCGTACGAGGCGTGATTTGCTTCACTAGAATAGAGTTTGTTGGACGGTTACCTTCAAACACTTTGAATGGCGCAATCGCTGCCACTTCTTCAGCATTCTTACCTACTTTCACCAACTCTTCTTTCACGGTTTCTTCATTTTTACCAAACGCTAGAGCTTCAGTTTGCGCGAAGAAGTTAGACATCAGTTTTTGGTGATGATCGCTAGCTGGGTTGTGGCTAATTGCAGGTGCAATGAAGTCACATGGGATAAGCTTAGTACCTTGGTGAATTAGCTGGTAGAACGCGTGCTGACCGTTGGTACCTGGTTCACCCCAAATGATTGGGCCAGTTTGGTAAGTTACAGCATTGCCGTCACGGTCAACGTATTTACCGTTTGATTCCATGTTGCCTTGCTGGAAATATGCTGCAAAACGGTGCATGTATTGATCGTAAGGTAGGATAGCTTCTGACTCCGCACCGTGGAAGTTGTTGTACCAAATACCAATCAAAGCAAGAATCACTGGAATATTGCTTTCTAGATCTGTTGATACGAAGTGCTTGTCCATCTCGTGAGCACCATCAAGCAACTCAACAAAGTTGTCGAAACCTACTGCTAGTGCAATTGATAGACCGATCGCAGACCATAGTGAGTAACGGCCACCAACCCAGTCCCAGAATTCAAACATGTTCGCTGTATCGATACCAAATTCAGACACGGCTGTCGCGTTTGTTGAAAGCGCAGCAAAGTGCTTAGCCACATGAGCCTGATCACCCGCCGATTCTAGGAACCAATCACGAGCAGTGTGCGCGTTAGTCATGGTTTCTTGTGTTGTAAACGTCTTAGACGCGATCAAGAATAACGTCGTTTCTGGGTTAACTTTCTTCAACGTTTCAACGATGTGTGTACCATCAACGTTAGATACGAAGTGAAGGTTTAGATGATTTTTGTATGGCGCTAGAGCTTCCGTCACCATGTAAGGGCCAAGGTCAGAACCGCCGATACCGATGTTCACAATATCGGTAATTGCTTTGCCTGTGTAACCTTTCCATTCACCGCCGATAACGCGCTCAGTGAATGATTTCATTTTTTCTAGAACCGCGTTCACTGCTGGCATTACGTCTTCGCCATCTACCATAACTGGAGTATTAGCACGGTTACGTAGTGCAGTGTGAAGAACAGCGCGACCTTCTGTTTGGTTGATCGCTTCACCACTGAACATCGCTTCAATTGCAGATTTCAGCTCGGTCTCTTTCGCAAGAGCAAACAGGTGCTTCAGAGTTTCCTCATTGATGAGGTTCTTTGAGTAATCGACTAGGATGTCTGAGCCGAAACGTGCAGAGTATTTGTCGAAACGCGCTGCGTCTTGAGCAAACAGCTCTTTAAGATCCATATCTTGTGCAGATTCGAAATGCGCCGTTAGCGCTTTCCAAGCTTGTGTTTGCGTTGGATTGATATTTTTCAACATGGTCTTTATCCCGATGTTACAGTAGGTTCCATTCCTTACAGTCTAGCGAAAACTGTGGAATCCCCGATTTAGCAAATAGAATATAAATTAGATGTTTGGGCAAATTGCCACAAAACAAGTCTTTGTAATTTTTTTTCAGGCGCCAATTATGACCGAGAGCTTTTACACTCACATTGAGTTAGGTCACGTTCCCTGCCCTGAAATTGAACAATTCATTTACGATGACAAGAATCATATCATTTACTAATGACAGGCTCTAATTGGAATAGGATAGACGCCAATTTATAAATTTCCAAAGGAACACGTATGTGGGCACAAAAAACACTGCAATTAAAAGCGAGATGCCGCGGTTTTCACCTGATAACTGATGAAATTGAACAACAATTACCACAAATAAACGAACTTTCAGTAGGTTTATTACACTTATTTATTCAGCACACCTCCGCCAGTTTGACCTTAAATGAGAATGCTGATCCAACCGTGCGTATGGACATGGAAGCGCACTTCAATAAGTTTGTGCCAGAGCGTGCTCCTTATTATCAGCACACCTATGAAGGTGACGACGACATGCCGGCACATATTAAAGCATCACTGCTTGGCAGTAGTGTGACGGTACCAATCCAAAATGGTCGATTAGCTTTAGGAACATGGCAAGGTATTTACTTGGGTGAGCATCGAGACTTTGGTGGCGGCCGCCGCGTTATTGCTACGATTAACGGTGAGTAGATAAAACAAAGGCTAACCTTGGGTTAGCCTTTCGTTGTTTATTTGGAGTATTCCATCTCGACGCGAGGCGTTAGCTTAGTCACGAGTTCATACGCAATCGTACCAATGTGACCCGCTACTTCTTCTACTGGGAGCTCTTTCCCCCAAAGAATCGCTTCGTCGCTGACTTTATCCGTTGCGTCTGGTCCCAAATCGACCGTCAGCATATCCATGGAAACTCGACCTGCAATAGGTACTTTACGGCCATTAACCCACACCGGCGTACCGTTTGGAGCACTTCTTGGGTAACCGTCGCCATACCCTACAGCAATGACACCAACTTTTGTATCTCGCTCACTGGTCCAAATACCACCGTAGCCAACACTTTCACCCTTCTTCACTTCACGTACCGCAATAAGGTGGGATTTAAGTGTCATGACAGGCTGATACCCAAGATCTTGCGCCGTTTTGTCATCGAATGGCGACACACCATACATGATAATACCCGGACGAACCCAATCTAAATGGCTTTGAGGCCATGCCAGTAACCCCGCAGATGCCGCCAGTGAACGTTCCCCTTGGCAACCAGAAGTCAACGATTTAAACAGCTCAATCTGTTGTGGGGTAATATCGCTATCCAGCTCATCTGCACAGCCAAAGTGGCTCATGTAACGCAACGGTTTCGCTACATTTGGACACTCCTTCAGCCGCGTTACAAACTCGTCATATTGTTCAGGACGAACCCCAAGGCGGTGCATGCCACTGTCAATCTTCAGCCACACGACAACCGGAGTTTCAAGGTCTGCTTGCTCCAAGGCGATAAGCTGCTCTTCACAGTGCACCACAGTTTGGATGTTGTTCGTCACAAGAACAGGTAAGTCACCAGGAGAGTAAAAACCTTCTAGCAATAGAATCGGCTTTACTACTCCACAAGCGCGCAGTTGCAATGCTTCTTCAATACGAGCCACACCAAACGCATCCGCATGGTTAGCATGTTTTGCGACATGACGTAATCCGTGACCATAACCATTGGCCTTGACGACAGCCATCACTTTACTTTGTGGCGCTTGAGCTTTTACGCGCTGTAAGTTGTGCTGCAACGCAGACAAATCAATGCACGCCTTGGCCGCTTTCATATAGCTCATGGGATTACTCATCATCAATATCGAATGCAGGACCCGCGTAGTTGTCGAAACGCGAATGTTGACCTTGGAAAGTGAGGCGAACAGAGCCGATAGGACCATTACGCTGTTTACCAATAATGATTTCGGCCGTACCTTTGTACGGACTATCTGGGTGATAAACCTCATCACGGTAGATGAACATGATCAAGTCGGCATCCTGCTCGATGGAACCGGATTCACGCAAGTCCGAGTTTACTGGTCGTTTATCCGCACGTTGCTCTAGGGAACGGTTTAGCTGCGACAGTGCCACAACAGGCACATTTAGCTCTTTTGCCAGCGCCTTAAGAGAGCGAGAGATCTCAGCAATCTCAAGAGTACGGTTATCGGTTAACGAAGGCACGCGCATCAACTGAAGGTAGTCGACCATGATCATCGATAGACCGCCATGTTCACGAGCGATACGGCGAGCGCGCGAACGCACTTCGGTCGGAGTTAGACCAGAGCTATCATCAATGTACATATTCTTCTTCTGCATCAGGATACCCATAGTAGAAGAAATACGCGCCCAATCTTCGTCATCTAGCTGACCCGTACGGATCTTGGTTTGGTCAACACGAGACAAAGAGGCCAACATACGCATCATCAACTGTTCAGCTGGCATCTCTAACGAGAAAATAAGTACGGGCTTTTCTTGTTGCATGGCCGCATTTTCACACAAGTTCATCGCAAAGGTCGTTTTACCCATCGATGGACGCGCTGCGACAATCACCAAATCAGAGCCTTGCAAACCTGCGGTTTTCTTATTGAGATCGGTGAAACCGGTATCGACCCCCGTAACACCATCTTGTGGCGTTTTATACAACAACTCGATACGTTCTAACGTCTTTTCGAGGATGTTGTCGACGTTTTGTGGTCCTTCGTTTTCACTAGTTCGAGACTCGGCGATAGCAAAAACTTTACTCTCCGCCATGTCTATTAAATCTTCAGAACTGCGACCTTGAGGGTCATAGCCCGCGTCCGCAATTTCATTCGCGACACCAATAAGGCCACGAACAATCGCACGCTCAGCGACAATATCAGCATATGCATTGATGTTAGCTGCACTTGGCGTATTCTTCGCCAAGTCAGCGAGGTAAGCAAAACCGCCTACATCTTCTAACAACTCGTGACGCTCTAGATATTCCGATAAAGTAATAAGATCGAGAGGTTTACCCGCTTCAAGAATGGTTTTTACACCTTCAAAAATCAGGCGGTGTGGACGACTATAGAAATCACTGCTCACAACACGTTCGGCAACGGTGTCCCAACGTTCATTATCCAGTAAAAGACCACCAATTACTGATTGCTCGGCTTCTAGTGAGTGAGGTGGCACTTTGATTGCGTCGACCTGACTGTCTGAAGGTTTGCGATTTCTGTTTTCCGCCATGACTTTGCTCGATAACTACTATTGACCCACGATTATAACCTTAACCTAACTGAGATGCTTCCCCGAAGCGACAATTACTTGTTAAGAAATCATCATGTGAACCACCCAGGTAATAGCCTGGTTCTTCCGCCTAGCTCTAATAAAAATTAACCTACCATTGACCCAACCAAATATCTGTATCAGTATCATGCCCCTCCTTTTTGATTACGTTCGAGGTTGATGTGTCCCGATACTGGTTACTTAGCTTTAGCCTACTGTGCGCTAGTGCATCGTATGCTGACGAATCAGTACAGCCAGAGCAAAATATTGATGTACCCGACCCACTAAAAACCGAGGTGGAGTTCGGCTATCAAGCTCACACAGGTAACACGGACTCTCGTTCCCTGAATGCTCGTTTGAGTGCTGAATATACGTCAGGTCGACACCGTTCTAATGGTGAATGGAAGTACTACAACTTGTACAAAGACGGTGAAGAAGACAAACGCTCATCCACCTACTCCCTACAGAGTGACTACAAGTTAGGCCCTAAGACATATTTGTATGGCAGCTTTAAAGGGGTGGATTCTCGCTACAGTGCTTATTTTAAAGACTATACGTTGTCAGGTGGTTTGGGTTACCAGTTCTCCTACACTGAGAACTTCATTTTAGAGGTAGAGGTAGGCCCTGGTTTTCGCTATCAAGAGCCAAACTTAGACGAAATAGATGATGACGATATTGTCTTTCCCGATATCGTTAGAGAAGGCATTTTTCGAGGAAATATCAACACAACTTGGCATGCGTTGGATAATTTAAGTTTCGCAGCTGATATTACGTTGGTAACAGGTAGAAGTAACACACGTACTGATAGTGAACTCAGTGTAACCAATGATATTACTGAAGATATTGCACTGAAACTGGCGCACTCTCGTCAGTATCACGATAAAGTGCCTGAAGGCTTAAGCAAAGCGGACAGCGTATTTTCCGTTAATTTACTTTTCGCTTTTTAACCCTTTTTCTCTCAGTTTTAGAAATAAAAAAGCACCTCCAAGGAGGTGCTTTTTAGTATTTCGTCTTGATACTGAATTACTCAGCAGCAACAACTTGTAGGTTAACTGTCGCGAAAACTTCAGAGTGAAGTTGAACGCTGATCTCGAACTCACCAGTGTTACGTAGAGCACCTTCAGGAAGGCGAACTTCGCTCTTAGCAACTTCAACGCCTGCAGCTGTGATAGCGTCAGCGATGTCACGAGTACCGATAGAACCGAATAGTTTGCCTTCGTCACCAGCTTTAGAAGCGATAACTACCGCTTCTAGAGCGTTAACTTTCTCTGCGCGAGCTTCTGCAGCAGCTAGTTGCTCAGCAACTTTAGCTTCTAGTTCAGCACGACGAGCTTCAAACATTTCAACGTTAGCTTTAGTTGCCATAACTGCTTTACCTTGTGGGATAAGGAAGTTACGAGCGTAGCCAGATTTAACGTTTGCAGTATCGCCAAGACCACCTAGGTTACCAATTTTATCAAGTAGAATAACTTGCATTGCTTAATCCTCTTTCTTAATAAAATGAACCGATTACTGATGCTTGTCAGTGTACGGTAGTAGAGCTAGGTAGCGTGAACGCTTGATAGCACGTGCTAGTTGACGCTGGTACTTAGCGCTTGTACCAGTGATACGGCTAGGTACGATTTTACCAGCTTCAGTGATGTAGTTTTTAAGAGTTGCTACGTCTTTGTAATCAATCTCTTGTACGCCTTCTGCAGTGAAACGGCAGAATTTACGACGACGGAAGAAACGAGCCATGGGCTATCTCCTGATCTTAAATTTGAGTAATGTTGTCGGCGTGTAACACTAATTTTCCCACGCCATTTCGGCCGGTTTGATAAGTGACAAAACCACTTACCTTAATGTTACTGCCTTGAACTAAATTCTGAGTTAGTGCTTGTGACCCAAGCCCGCTGACGACTACCGGCATACGACAATAAACTTGTCGAGGTAAGTCAGCTTCGATAATAGTAGAGCGATGCTCCAGCCAAAACCGACAGTGTTCAATGCCACCAGGGCTTTTACTACGAATGGGCGGTTTGGCAATGGTGCCGCTCAGCTCCATTCGATTGGCCATAAGAAAACTTACTCAGCAGCTTCTGACTTAGCTTCAGGCTTAGCTTCAGAACGCTCTTCACGACGTGGAGCACGCTCTTCTTTTTGCTTAAGCATGATAGATTGCTCAGTGATCGCTGCTTTAGTACGCATGATCATGTTACGTAGAACTGCATCGTTGAAACGGAAAGCAGTTTCTAGCTCATCAATTACAGCTTGGTCAGCTTCAACGTTCATAAGAACGTAGTGAGCTTTGTGAAGCTTGTTGATTGGGTAAGCCAGTTGACGACGGCCCCAGTCTTCTAGACGGTGGATTTTACCGCCAGCTTCAGTGATTGAACCAGTGTAACGCTCGATCATGCCAGCAACTTGCTCGCTTTGATCTGGGTGCACCATGAATACGATTTCGTAATGACGCATTGGTTGCTCCTTACGGATTATTCAGCTTCCACAAATGGCTCAGTCGTCCAGAGGAAGCAAGGAACTAAAGATAATTGACTGAGTTTAAGGAGCACGAATAGTACAGAAAGGGCGTAAAATAGGCAAGTGATTATTTGCTCAGCGCAGTGGATATTTAATTTCTTCTAATACTAGAAAACACAAAGGCTGCCAACAAGCTGGCAGCCTTTAAAATCAGCGTGTTATTGCGCTGGCTTATCGGTGCTTATTTAACTTCAGCCAGTTCAGCGCGCATTTGATCGATCACTTGTTTGTAATCTGGCTCACCGAAAATCGCCGAGCCTGCAACAAACATGTCTGCGCCCGCTTCTGCAATTTCACGAATGTTGTCAACCTTCACACCGCCATCGATTTCTAAGCGGATATCACGACCAGACTCGTCAATCATCTTACGAACGGCACGCAGTTTATCTAGTGTATGAGGAATGAATGATTGACCACCAAAACCAGGGTTTACCGACATCAGTAGAATCATGTCGACTTTATCCATAATAAATTCAAGACTTGCAAGTGGCGTTGCTGGGTTTAGTACCACACCAGCCTGACAGCCGTGCTCTTTAATTAACTGCAGTGTACGGTCTACATGATCAGAAGCTTCTACATGGAACGTAATCATCGACGCACCCGCTTTTGCGAAATCAGGAATAATACGGTCAACGGGTTTCACCATTAGGTGAACATCGATTGGCGCTGTGATGCCATAATCGCGTAGTGCTTTACACACAGGCGCACCAAAAGTCAGGTTTGGTACATAGTGGTTATCCATAACGTCGAAATGCACCACATCCGCACCCGCTGCGAGTACTTTTTCTACATCTTCACCGAGACGAGCAAAATCTGCCGATAAAATGGATGGAGCAATAAGAAAATCTTTCATACCTGACCTCAGTAGTAATGAGCAAACAATCTGCGCGCAATTCTACCGAAGCCAGTGGGGAGATCCACTATTTAGATATAATAGTGTGAGAATTAAGAGCTTGATTTATCCATGTCTGGCGCATGAAAAAGCGCAAGTAGCTCATCCACTTTATTACGACCGTTACCATTACGGCTAATGGTACGCTTTACTTTAACCACATTAAGATCCGCACCGTGATACAACCGACGTGTCAAGGTAGTGTCGTGGTTAGAAATCAACACAGGAATGCCACGTTCAGTCGCTGTTCTTTCAGCAATGTCGGCTAATGCAGCTTGGTCGTCCAACGTGAAACCATTACCTGCGTATGAGGTGAAATTTGCCGTATTTGAAAGCGGCGCATAAGGTGGATCGCAATACACGACGCTCCCTTTGCGCGCACGACGAAATGTTTCAGGATAACCTTCACAAACAAACGTAGCTTTTTTGGCTTTTTCTGCAAAAAACTCCAATTCCGCCTCAGGGAAATACGGCTTTTTGTAAGAGCCAAACGGTACATTGAAGCCACCTTTTTTGTTGTAACGGCATAGGCCATTAAAACCAAAGCGGTTCATATACAAAAACGCTAAAGAGCGGTACATCACGTCATCGGTTTTATTAAACTCAGCGCGAATGTGTAGGTAGGCTTCTTTGCGGTTGTTCTCAGCGACAAACCAACGCTTCGCTTCAGAGATATACTCTTCAGGGCGTTCTTTCAGCAGGTTGTACAGATTGATCAAATCTGGATTGATATCTGCAAGTAGATAATGGTCATAATCGGTATTCAGAAACACTGAGCCCGCACCAACAAAAGGTTCAACTAGCTTTCGAGCCGGCGGCAAATGACGTTGGATGTCTTCAACCAGTCCGTATTTTCCTCCTGCCCATTTAAGAAAGGCTCGTTGCTTTTTCATCTACTGCTCTATCTATCGACCAAAAATTAAGGCTGCGGAATGTAACATATTTTTCAGGGAAGCTCAGGTTTATTTCACTCGTTCAATTTCACGGTGAACCTGACGGAGTGATTTTGCCCAAGGACTCACCGACTTAACCGAATCTGGCAAGCTTGCGACGGCATCACGAGCCATTTGAATTGTCGGATAATCTTGATATGTGATGATATACCACTCGGTGTCATTACGAACGGTAGGATAAATTCGCACTTGATTATTCAGTTGATGCTCATTGAGAAAGGATTGTACATCTTCCATTGAGGTCATAGCCGCGAGTTGTAAAGTATAAGCTCTTGGCGATAGCGCTTTTAGTTCTTCACGAGCAAATGAAAATTTCACAACAGGTTGGTTTGCCTCACCCTCTTCTGACTGAGCAGGTGCTTGCGTCATATCTTGATTCGGTTTTACGACTTTAATCAAAGGGGAGCTAGTTTCATCGGCGGTTTCTGTCTTCTCAGTACCTACGACATCATCAATCGCTTTTGTGTCTGCTGAATCAGCTTTACCTTCAAGCAATGCATCGACCACATTCGACTCAATCACCACTCTTTGTTGATTGTCATCACTGCCTACGCTCGCTACTTCTTCTGTCACTGCTGGCGGTAATGAATCAGAATCATCAACCGCACCAGACTTATCAAGACTGCTAGAGCCATCGGTTACAGGAATCAGTGAAGACTGCGCTGCACTGATTCCTGACTCTTCAAAAGTTGGAATAGCCGTTTGCTCTAAACTGCCAGCAATTTGCTGCGCTTTATCATCAGGACTTGGTTGACTAAGCATCCACCAATAGCCACCAGCAGCAAGCAACAGTAATACTAATACCACCAACGCAATATTCAGGGGTGAACCGACAATCGAGCGGATAATGATCCTTTTTTCCACTTTCATCTCTCCTAACGCCATGATGTCACCCGGTACTGGGTCGACTTTTTTAAATGCATCTCGAACCCGTTTCTCAGACTCATCATCGACGTAGCGCGCAACAAGTGACTCAAAGAAACGACGAGCTTCCACTTCGGACAACATATCAATATCAAGCTCAACAGGCTTTATCTCTTGTCCATAACTGAGACGTGCTAGCAAACCTTCTAAACGTCCAGACTGTGTAAACAGTAGGATATTGATGGTCCAATTTGGCTTATGGTGCGCCTCTAAGACCAGCATCCAAAGCTCAGAGATAAGTGTCTCACTCAATAAATGCGCATCATCTACAACAATTGCAATGTCACACGGCTCATCACCTAAAAGCCTTTCAAGGCTATCAAGTAAAGGCTCTTGCTGATTAAACAATGCGTCTGAAACCAGTTGACTCAAAATAAGGACGCGATGCTGCACATCGTCTTGATTAGAATGACAAAGTAACAAACATTGATTCTTGTTACTGGCACCCACTTCAAGGTATCGCTGCGCTAGCCAAGATTTCCCGTACCCATCATGACCATTAATCGCAATGAGATTGGAACCAAAGTTAGTCAGTAGACCTAACCTATCAAGCAACTCGATTTGAGAATCTAATTCCAGTACGTGAGCAACACTCATCTAATAACCTTAATACACTACAAGAATGACGCCCAAAGGCGCCATTACAAGGTTAAATATCGCGACCGAAGTCTATCGCCTGTTTGAGTACGTCTTGCGTCGTATCAGCAATTACCTCGGCAGTGCCAATGCCTGTAGGCAAAACCAATCGTAATTGACCAGAGAGGACTTTCTTATCTCGCATCATGTGCTTGATGAAGTCATCGAAATTCATACTGTCTGGAGTATGCACAGGCAGTTTTGCACGACGCAAAATCGCAACAATACGCTCAAATTGCTCTTCCGAGATCAGACCGCGTAGATGCGACGTTTTGGCCGCCATAACAGTGCCGGAAGATACCGCTTCACCATGCAGCCAATTGCCATAACCAAGTTCCGCTTCAATCGCATGACCAAAGGTGTGACCTAAGTTAAGCAAAGCACGGATGCCCGACTCTTTCTCATCCTGAGCCACCACTTCCGCTTTTATTTCACAGCAACGTGCGATCGCATAAGTTAGTGCTTCTTCATCCAACGCATACAAGCGCTCAAGATTGTCTTCTAACCATACAAAAAAATCTGCATCGTAAATAATGCCGTACTTAATGACTTCGGCGATACCCGCAGCGAACTCACGTTCAGGCAACGTCGACAGGCAGTTGGTATCAATGATCACGGCTTTAGGTTGGTAAAACGCACCTATCATGTTCTTACCCAACGGATGGTTAACCGCGGTTTTTCCACCAACCGAAGAGTCCACTTGGGATAGTAATGTGGTCGGTACTTGAATAAAGTCGACCCCACGCTGGTAACAGGCAGACGCAAAACCCACAAGGTCGCCAATAACACCACCACCTAACGCGATGATCACAACATCACGAGCATAACTCCCTTCCAGTAAGAAGTTCATTACTTGATTAAATACATCCAAGTTTTTGTACTGTTCACCGTCAGGCAATTCTAACAAGGATGCACTACAACCGAGCTGCTCGAGTTGCTTTAAAATTTTGTCTGCATACAAAGGCGCCACTGTGACATTACTGATCACAACAACTTTTTGTTTTGCATTTTTGTTTGAGAGAACTTGAGAGAGGTACGCCGGGTCCTCAAATAACCCGGCGCCAATAGAGATTGGGTAGCTACGCTCAGCTAGGTTGACCGTAATCCGTTCCATCGGTTTGCTCCAATTAAAAAAAAGATAAAGACTTATCTCTCTTCTAGCATTTTTACGATCTGGTTGGCTACCACTTTTGCACTTTGATCGTCAGTGCGAACAGTGTAATCCGCTACTTCTTCATATAAAGGATTACGTTCTTCAGCTAATTGCTCCAATACTTCGCGAGGGTTATCCGTTTGAAGTAAAGGACGCTTCTTGTCGCGGTTTGTACGCGCAAGTTGCTTTTCAATCGTCGTTTCTAAGTAAACAACAACACCACGTGCCGAAAGACGATTGCGGTTTTCTTTGCTCTTAACAGAGCCACCGCCAGTCGCAAGCACGATGCCTTGCTCTTGTGTTAGGTCTTCAAGTACCGCTTCTTCACGCTTGCGGAAGCCTTCTTCACCTTCTACATCAAAAACCCAAGAGATGTCTGCACCAGTGCGTTCTTCGATCACTGTATCGGAGTCAACAAACTCCATATGCAGTTGCTGTGCTAGATGTCTACCAATTGTACTTTTGCCGGCGCCCATTGGGCCAACAAGGAAAATATTACGTTTCTCAGCCATGTTTAGCAGTAATTTACAACATTGATTCAATAAGATCGCCACAAGAAAACACAGCTAAACTGCTGTTCTACAAGGCTTGTGGCACCAGTTCCTCACAGATAATTCGTGATAAGACCCGAAATTATCCAAGCATGGTGCCACTATTGCAACTTTATTTTTGATTTAATCAGTTTTTCCCGAGGCAGAACTACTGAATCACCACCTTAGGCGTGACGAAAATTAACAGCTCACTTTTGCCAACATTTTCATAGCTTCGACGAAAAAGCGCACCTAATAGCGGCAGATCGCCCAACAAAGGCACTTTGTCCACCGAGTTAGTAATGCTGTGCTGAAAAATACCACCAAGAACGACCGTTTCACCGTTATTCACTAACACTTGCGTCCCGATACGTTGAGTATCAATCGCAACAGCTTCACCAGTGCCTGTCTTCACGACTTGTCCAGGTCTATCTTGCGTGACACTTAAATCCAATACTAAGCGGTTATCCGGTGTGATTTGCGGGGTTACCTTCAAACTTAATACCGCCTTTTTGAACGTCACCGTCGTTGCACCACTTGATGATGACTCAAGATAAGGAATCTCAGTACCTTGTTCGATATAGGCAGGTTTCTTATTGGTAGTGATCAAACGTGGGCTCGAGATAATCTCAGCTTTAGACTCTTGTTGCAGAGCAGAAAGCTCAAGATCCAACAAGGTGTCTGAACCTAACTTTGCGACCTGAAAAGCAATGCTGGTGGCATTCGGGCTGGTTGCAGCTAAGTTTACATTTAGGAAGTCATCGATCCCCACTCCATCACCGTCACCACCGTCGTCGCCCCCTTCTCCATTATAAAGACCGATCGTGGCGAGGTTGTTCTCAATAGAACCGCCCACTGTATTACTGCCATTAATAGACGTAAAACCCCAACGAATACCTAGCTCGTCCATGTTACCTTCATTGATGGTCACAATACGCGCCTCAATTTGAACCTGTTTAACTGGAATATCCAAAGACTCAATAATTTCTCGAATCACCTCGATGTTTTCAGGTAACTCTCTAATCAATAACGAGTTAGTTCGCTCATCAATGGTCATACTGCCGCGCTCTGACAGCATGCTGATATTTCCTTCTCCATTGATCATCTCCGCAATGTCTGATGCTTTAGCAAAATTAACTTTGATGATTTCAGATGAAAGCTCTCCCATTTCTTCCGTAAGTTTTTGTTTTTCTAACTGCTGCTTCTCACGCAAGTCCAACTCATCAGTCGGAGCAACTAAAATCACGTTGCCATCAACACGCTTATCTAACCCCTTAACTTGCAAAATAATATCCAGCACTTGCTGCCAAGGGACACCATCAAGACGAAGCGTGAGGTTGCCTTCTACAGAGTCGGAGACAACCAAATTGAATTGGTTGTAATCAGCAATAAGCTGCAAGACGTTTCGCACAGGAATATCTTGGAAGTTAATCGAAATAAGCTTACCTTCTCTTTCTAAAATGCTTTTATCTGGGGCTTTCTCATTGGGTTTGATCTTCGCTACTTTGATTTCCAAAAAAGGCCCCGTTAAACGGTAATCATGCATGTATTCTTCATTGATGTGCGCAACCAAGCGCGTCGTCGAGGTATCGCGAAACACTTCTACGCTCTCAACCACAGTCGAAAAGTCTTTCACGTCTAGGAGATACAATTGCTCGTCTTTTACTGAAGTGTTAAGCAAATCGATACTTAACCCTTCCTGTACACGCTTGATATCTACAATCGCGGCCGGTGACGCCAATTCGACGACAATCACGGCGTCTTTATCTTTATTAGTTCGAAAGTCGATACTTTTTAGGGCATTGGACGAAACTTCTTCAGCTGCCGCTAAAGGGGCTAAAAATACAAACAACCATAAGGAGAAGAGCCCAGTAAGTATCCTTGGTGTACGTGTTAATCCTTGTCTCATTTTCATTACTCAATATCAAAAATAAATGGGGCTATCTCAAAGCCAACTTAACTTTACGTTTTTGCCAACATCCTAAGCCGTCGGGCAACGTTTCATTAATCAACAAGTAGGAGTGGCTGACATGGGTCACTTTGCCATTATTGCGTCCGAGGTATTGACCCGGCTTAACTTTATAGACGTTGCCATTGGGAGCCTGAACGAGGCCAGAAACCGTGTTATCCATGCCCATGACCCCTTTCAAACGTAATTGGCTTAATGGGAATTTTTCTAATTTTCCAGTTCGCCTTCTTGAGGGCGGTTGCCAACAATCTTTTCTTGCAACTGGCTGAGTCGCGATGATGGCTTCTTTGGGTAATTCAAAGGGTGCACGCTGTACTTCCGGTGCGTACGTGACTGCAACATACTTGTCTGCGGGCTTAAGCTTCTCGACCTCTCGACGCGCCTGTGTTTCCACTCCTCGAATAAAATCCGTCAATGATTCATCATTCGCCTGGCAGCCCATCAATAGAGAACCCATCAATACCAACAATAAAGACTTACTTGTCATTTTTCGTCTCCTCCGGCTTAAACTGATAGGTGTTAGCGCGCACCCGAAAGTGCAGGGTTTCGCTCTCTTGGCTGACACGTTGCCAAGTCACATCTTTAAACGTGATGATTCGAGGTAGCGTCGCTATTGCCTGAGAAAAATGGCCGATGTCATGAAAGTCGCCCGTTAACTCTATGTTTAAAGGAAGACGATAAAGGAAGTGCTCTGATTGTTTTTCGCCCCAGTCGATTCGGGTGAAAGTCAGCTTATTGTCGATGCCAAGCTCATTCACTGAAGCGAGCATTGTAGCCAGCTCTTTTTGCGCAGGCAGTTGTTGCAGTAATAACTCGTAACGAGTGGTAAGTTCATCCAATTGAGATTGAAGCTGAGGCAACGCTGCCACTTTGTTCGCTTTGATCTTCAATGCCACCTTGAGTGTCTGCTCCTGCTGGATCAAGTGATTCAACTGTTCTTCTTTCGGTTTAAGGTAAAACCAATAACCTAAGCCTTGAATCGCCATGATCAGAAGCGCGATTACTACAATCTGGGGCAACAATGGCCACTCGGCCATTTCATCTATTTCGAGATCCTGCCAATCAACCACGTTGAGCCTCCAATTTCTTCTCCGTTACTTTGAACATGAAAGACACTTTGAATGTTTGAAACTCTTTCCCAAAACGGGCTTTGCCGTGAACGATGGAATGCATTTCTACGTCGTTCAACTTGGCCGAGCGCTCCATGTTGTCCAGCATCGTGGCAAGTTTTGGAGTGCTATCTGAGATCCCAGAGATCTCAATTTCCAGATCATTCATTTTGATCTTGTCGACATATACACCTTCAGGGATAACGGCAGGCATTAAGTTCATGAACTCGGTCGTTTTGTTTCGTCCGTTTTGTAAACCTTCAACGACCTTTAGACGTTCGAGGATTTTGCTGTGCTCTTGCTCTGCAATTTTCATTGCTTCAATACGCTGGTCGAGTTCGGCAATGTAGTGAGTGAGGTAATCGAGCCGCTCCTGTTGTTGATCTTGTTGGTACTCAAAAAACTTTCCAATACCCCACTGGATGCCAACAGCGACCAACATGCCTAATGCGACCAAACTGATGAAGCGACGTCGGTGCTCTTCTCTTTGATTCTCTCGCCAAGGAAGTAAATTAATGCGATAAAGCACGGGCGCCTCCTAGCCAATGAATGCCACGAACGGCCAGTCCGGCTGCTGTTGAGAAATGCTGCCAATCCACAGCACGACGCTTACGCTTAGACACCTTCATCTCAAATAGCCCTAGCGGATTTAGCAATTCACACTCTAACGACAATTGTTGAGACAACTCTTCTACGAGCATGGGAGTGGAGGCCCCCTCCCCTGATAACCAGATACCCTTGATGTTTTGTGAGCCATTGATTGAGGTATAGAGCTGCATCTGGCGCTTTACTCGCTCTACGATTTGACAGTTAAACAGCTCTGTTTTCTCCTGAGCATCATCGGACAGAAAATCGACTGGAGAAGCGCTGTTTGCTCCGCGTGTGCCGTAAGCAAACTCTTTGTGAAACAGTTCACCTTGTTCGGTAAACATGGTGAAAGAGCTCGATAAGGTGCCAATATCGAGTAAGCAGTATTTGTTTTTGTCAGGAAAGCGATCGGCGGTAAGCTTCCAGATATGACCAAGGCTTTGCGAATGCACGTCCACTAAAACAGGTTTTAGTCCGGACTTTTGTAATGCATCAACTCGGCCTTCTACCACATCTTTTCTTGTCGCAAACACTTGATAGCTATCACTGCCACTCTGCCCGCCCTCCGCGAGAAGACGAACGAAGTCTAAACTCAGCTCTTCGACAGGGAATGGCGATTGATGAGAAAAGGCTTGTATCACTGCAAACTCAACTTCACTCTCTTCAAGATTTTGTTCTATTTGCAGTTTCTTGCTAATTACCGAGTTATCAGGAACTGAGATCGCAACTTTTCTAGCGCCAAAAGGCAGTTCTTTTTTTATCTGCTTGAGGGTCTTTACAATTTCTTGATGATTTAAGGTGTTATTTTCAGCGACAATACCTTCCTTTAGTAATATTTCTTTGTAACCCAACAGAGCGTAATTGTTGCCTGTGGGTTTAAGTACTACGGCTTTGAGGCTGTTATGGCCTATATCGATGCCGGTAACGATTAGCTTATCCATCTCTTACTCTCGCTCCGAAATTTCTTCGTGCAAAGGTTGTTATTAGCATCCAAATAAGAGTTAATATCTCTTATGTGCTAAATTTTTGACCTAAGAGTACAAGGGTTTGCCGTTACACAGCCTCAACCAATCAGGGATTCTCCGGTGAAGTTCATAAAGCGTTTATTATTTTTAACATTGATTTGCATAATTCTTGGAGTCACCACAATATTTGGCTTCTATCAGTACGTGAAGCCTGAATTGCCAGATGTTGCAACTCTAAAAGACGTTGAATTACAAACACCTATGAAGGTGTTTAGTCAAGACGGGAAGCTGATCGCACAGTTCGGTGAAAAGCGTCGTATTCCTGTTACTTATGACGAAATTCCTCAAGACTTAATTCACGCGCTCATCGCAACCGAAGATAGTCGTTTCTATGAGCATCCTGGTATCGACCCTATCGGCATCACTCGTGCAGCGGTTGTTGTTGCGGTTTCAGGCTCGGCTAAACAGGGTGCAAGTACGATTACGCAACAGCTAGCTCGTAACTTCTTCTTATCTAATGAGAAGAAGATCATGCGTAAGATTAAAGAGATTTTTATTGCTATCCATATTGAGCAGCTTTTAAGTAAGCAAGAAATCATGGAGCTTTATGTCAATAAAATCTTCCTTGGTTACCGCTCATATGGCTTTGGTGCTGCCGCTCAAGTGTATTTTGGCAAGAGCCTTGATGAATTGACGTTAAGTGAGATTGCAACACTCGCTGGTATGCCAAAAGCGCCATCAACCATGAACCCAATTTACTCTCTTGAGCGCGCAACAAAACGCCGTAACGTTGTATTAATGCGAATGCTTGATGAGAAATACATTACACAAGAGCAGTATGACGAAGCACGCAATGAGCCTATTGTGGCGCGTTATCATAGCGCTGAGATTGAGCTTTCCGCACCTTACGTAGCAGAGTTGGCTCGTGCATGGGCAGTAAAAGAATACGGTGAAGAAGAAGCTTATACCTCTGGCTTGAATATCTACATGACTGTGGATTCTAAACTGCAAGATGCTGCAAATACGTCTGCGGTAAATAACCTCTTGTCATACGATGAACGTCATGGCTACCGTGGTGCAGAAAGTGTGCTTTGGAAAGAAGGGGAAGCGGCCTGGGACAATGAGCAAATAGAAAAGCACCTGAAGAAACAGCCAACTTATGGTGACCTTTACCCTGCGGTTGTGACGAAAGTCGATGATAAGACGGCACAAGTATGGGTTAAGAACCATGAAGAGCAAACCATCCCTTGGACTGGAATGCACTGGGCGCGTAAGTACATTACCGATAACCGCCAAGGCTCAACACCAAAGTCAGCGCATGATGTGCTAGCGACAGGTCAACAAGTTTGGGTTCGCGAAGTAAGTGAAACCGATGAAGATGACAACACAACACTGAGCTGGAAACTGAGCCAAGTGCCGACAGCAAACACCGCGTTTGTTGCGATGAACCCAGAAAATGGCGCGATATTGTCGCTGGTTGGTGGTTTCAACTTTGTTCACAGCAAGTTTAACCGTGCAACCATGTCAGTACGTCAGGTTGGTTCAAGTATCAAGCCTTTCATCTACTCGGCAGCAATTGACAAAGGGCTGACTCTAGCGACTTTGATTAACGATGCGCCAATTAACAAGTGGGATGCAGGTTCTGGTTCAGCTTGGCGACCAAAAAACTCACCACCAACTTATGGTGGTCCAACGCGTCTTCGCCTCGGCTTAGCTCAATCAAAAAACGTCATGGCAGTGCGTACACTCCGTGAAGTTGGCCTCGAGGAGACACGTCAGTACCTTACTCGTTTCGGTTTTGATATTAACCAAGTACCGCGTTCAGAGACCATCGCACTCGGAGCTGGCAGCTTAACACCAATGAAAGTGGCACAAGGTTACTCTGTGTTTGCGAACGGTGGTTATTACGTTGAACCATTCTATGTAGAACGCGTGGAAGATGCATTCGGTGAAGTACTGTTTAAAGCCAATCCAAAGAGTGTTTGTCATAAGGATTGTCCGCAAATGAGCGAGCAGCCAGAAAATCGCTACGCTGATGAATTTGGCGAACAAGACGTCGCAATTGATGGCCTTGCAACAGACAATGCCCTTGAAAATGATGAACCTCAATATGCACCACAAGTTATCTCTGAACAGAATGCATTCTTAATGCGTGAGATGATGTACAGCAACATTTGGGGTGGTGGTAACTGGCGTGAAGGCACAGGTTGGAATGGTACAGGCTGGCGCGCGCAAAAACTTGGTCGTCGTGATATCGGAGGTAAAACGGGTACAACGAATGATTCCAAGGATGCTTGGTACAATGGCTATGGACCTGGTGTCGTTGCGATAGCTTGGGTTGGCTTTGATGATCACTCACGTGCACTTGGCCGCACCACAGTTAACAGCAACCTAGGGCAAGGCCAAATTTCTGGTGCCGAGTCGGGTGCGAAAACAGCAGAGCCTGCTTGGATTGACTTCATGCGTGTTGCGCTAGAAGGGACGCCGGAGCAAGGTAAAAATATTCCAGAGGATATTATTCGAGTTCGTATTGATCGCAACAGCGGTATGCTAACGCACAAGGTAGATAGCACATCAATGTTCGAATACTTTGAAAAAGGCACGGAGCCTACCGAATACGCTGGCGACCGTTTAGAAGATAGTATTTATTCTTCAGGCTCTGGCGCAGAAGAACTGTTCTAAATCACAAAAGCACAAGGGAGAGCATCAAGCTCTCCCTTTTTTATGTCTGCTTCTTATGCTGCAGCATTCAATGATGGATAAGAAGCCAACACCTCTTTAATCTTCGCTGCTAAAGCTTCAAACCTAGCTCGTAATGGTGAGCCCGGACGGTATACGAGAACGATATTACGCGAGGGGGTTGGGTTAACAGCTGGTACGTAGCATACGCCATCTTTTTGCTTCTCATTAGGGATAGAAAGCTGAGGCAATAACGTAATCCCCGCACCGGCAGCAACCATGTTGCGTAACGTCTCCAAGCTGGTGGCTTTAAAACGCTCATCGTCTTTTGCACCAGCGGCAAAACAAAAACCTAACGCTTGATCTCGCAGACAGTGGCCGTCTCCCAACGCTAAAACGGTTTTACCATTCAGCTCCAACATATCAACATGGTCGAGAGAGGCCCACTCGTGGTCACATGGCACTGCGACACTTAATGGCTCTTGATACACTTCGATCTCTTTAAATGGCGCAGTTTCATCAACCGAAGCTAAAACTAAGCAATCTAGTTTGCCTTCTTCCAATTGACGCACTAATTGATGTGTTTGAGCTTCGTGCAGAAATAGTTCCAACTCAGGAAATGCTTCTTTTATCTGCGGCAGAATTTTGGGTAGTAGATAAGGCCCAACCGTCGGGATGAAACCAATATGCATCGGTCCAGTCATGGCTCCGCTTTGACCACTTGCCATATCTCTGAAGGTTTTCACTTCACTTAAGATGCGTTTAGCCTGCTCCACCAGCTGTAACCCTGAATCGGTAAACAAAACACGTCGGCTGCTTCGCTCTAAAAGCGTGGTCCCGAGTTCATCCTCTAGTTTACGAATTTGCCCACTCAATGTTGGCTGGCTAACAAAACATGCCTCTGCCGCTTTGCGAAAGTGCTTATGTTCCGCAAGTGCAACTAAGTACTCAAAATCTCGAATATTCATAATTCACGCTTCGCTTCTTTAACAATAGCTAATACCTATCAAAACCATAACACCAAACGATTAGAGCTATCAAAGGATTTTTACAATAATGGGCTCAACAAAACGAAACAGAGCGACGAAAAACGCTAAGCTCTATACGCATAATTTAAAATAGTTAAAGGAAATCATTATGTTTGTATCTAAAGAAGGTCAACAAGTCCCTCAAGTTACTTTTCCAGTTCGTCAAGGTGATTCTTGGGTGAATGTAACGACCGATGAGCTATTTAAAGGTAAGACCGTTATCGTATTTAGCTTACCGGGTGCATTTACTCCAACCTGTTCATCAAGCCATCTACCTCGTTACAACGAATTGTTCCCTGTATTTAAAGAGCACGGAGTGGATGAGATTATTTGTGTCTCGGTCAATGATACGTTCGTGATGAATGCATGGAAACAAGACCAAGAAGCAGAAAACATTACCTTCATCCCGGATGGTAATGGTGAATTCACCGATGGCATGGGTATGTTAGTGGATAAAAACGACATCGGCTTTGGCAAACGTTCATGGCGTTACAGCATGCTAGTAAAAGATGGCGTAGTGGAAAAAATGTTCATTGAGCCAAACGAACCAGGCGACCCATTCAAGGTGTCAGACGCAGATACGATGCTGAACTACATAGCGCCTGACTACAAAACGCAAGAATCCATCACGGTGTTCACTAAACCAGGCTGCCCTTTCTGTATGAAAGCGAAACAAAATCTGATTGACCACGGTCTTCAATATGAAGAAGTGATTCTGGGTAAAGACGCAACAACAGTTAGTCTACGAGCTATATCTGGTCGCACGACTGTTCCACAAGTCTTTATCGGTGGCAAGCATATAGGCGGTAGCGAAGAGCTAGAAGCGTATCTAGGCTAAGCTGTCCATAGCCTACACCCTCGGTCTCCGGTGCCTTTTGGCTCGGAGGCCAACCCTAAACCACTTCTTCTACTAGTCTAGATAAGTAGTCATCTGCCAATAAGGTGACTACTTATCCAGATTCAACTATCCAATTCACTCTCCAAGCTCAATGTAGCTAGCTTGGCTTAAAACAAAAGCGAGAGTTCACGATGAAACAAGTAAATGTCGACGTAGCGATTATTGGTGGCGGTACGGCTGGTCTTGGTGCTTATCGAGCAGCAAAAGCTCATACCAACAGCGTGGTAATGATTGAGGGCGGTCCCTACGGAACAACCTGTGCTCGTGTCGGATGCATGCCGTCTAAGCTGTTAATTGCGGCAGCAGAAAGTGTTCATCAAATCGAAAAAGCACCTGGATTTGGGATACACCCGCAAGGTGAAGTACGAATTAACGGACAAGAAGTTATGGATCGTGTAAAGCGCGAACGCGATCGTTTTGTTGGCTTTGTGCTTGAAAGTGTCGATGATATTCCCGCTGAAGACAAACTATCGGGCTACGCGAAGTTTGCCGATGACCACACTCTCATCATAGATGATCATACTCAGGTCACCGCACAGCGCATTGTTATTGCGACAGGATCTCGTCCAGCATATCCGGCAGCTTGGAATGAACTGGGTGATCGCCTAGTGATTAACGATGATGTATTTGACTGGGATGACTTACCAGAGTCCGTGGCAGTATTTGGCCCAGGAGTCATCGGTCTTGAATTGGGTCAGGCTTTACACCGCCTAGGGGTGAACGTGAAGCTCTTTGGCCTTGGAGGACAAGTGGGCCCACTGACAGACCCAGAGGTGATGGCGTATGCAGATAAAGCCTTTAAGGAAGAGTTCTACCTTGATGCAGATGTAAAAGTCGAAAGCATGAAACGCATTGCTTCATCAGACAATGACGGCGAAGACAAGGTCGAAATCCAATTCATCAACCATGATGGTGAATTAGAAACTTTCGTTGTCGATTACGTATTGGCCGCAACGGGTCGTCGTCCAAACGTCGATAAGCTGGCGATCGAGAACACCAATGTGGCTCTCGATGAACGTGGCGTACCAACGGCGGATCACTATACATTGCAAACTTCGGTAGAGAGCATCTTCATTGCAGGTGATGCAAGTAACCAAATTCCACTGCTGCACGAAGCCGCTGACCAAGGCCGTATTGCTGGAGACAACGCAGGCCGTTTCCCAGATATTCGTGCGGGTCTGCGTCGCTCACCAATTTCAGCCGTGTTCTCCGACCCTCAAATTGCTATGGTTGGCGAAACATATAAACAACTAGAAACACGTCTAGGCACATGTGGATGTTTCGCAACCGGTGAAGTCTCGTTTGAAAATCAAGGACGTTCGCGCGTCATGCTTCGTAATAAAGGTATTCTGCATGTCTACGGAGAGCAAGGCACTGGACGTTTTTTAGGTGCAGAAATGATGGGCCCGAATGCAGAGCATCTTGCGCACCTTTTAGCGTGGGCGCACCAAAATAGGATGACGATTTCTGAGATGTTAGATATGCCCTTCTATCACCCAGTGATTGAAGAAGGCGTCCGCACTGCTCTACGTGATTTGAATGCAAAACTACACTTAGGGCCAGAAATGGTGAAACATTGTCTTGACTGCGGCCCAGGCTGCTAACGCTTTCAGGCTTCTATCTAAATATAAAGCAAAGCCTCGTCATCAACGAGGCTTTGCTTTACTACTTTGGCGCAATGAAATCTCTCTTACGCTGCCATCATTGCATAGCGACTGACCATACAAATCGCGACAACACCGATCATAAAGAACCCACCAGCGATACTCAGCGCAAGTTTCAACTCTGTCGACATCATTATATTTCCTGTTAAAGACTGACAGAGCACCATACATCAATTACGTGCCACAAAGCTTTTACAAAGCTAACTTTCCATTTTTGGTTGTGTCATAGCGCTCTAAGTCCGGTACAAGAAACGCTTTCCACCATATAGTTAGATATATAATCTGAAGCAACACTAATGGTTTGGAAAACACTATGACTTGTCGCCGCTGCGAAGAACATTGGTTTTGGAAAAAACTTGGACGTTGCCAACGATGCTTGGATCAATTGACGGTACTTTCTGTACTGTGTTGGATTGTGTGGTGGTTTACGCTCAAAGATGATCCACAAAGCATCGAGTCGATCGCTTTGATCTTTGCCGGCTTCGCTTTCAACGTTTTGTTGTTTCTACACTTATGGATGCGTTTTGTCATCTTGCCTTGGCAACGTCGAAAGGGACAAAAAAAGGCCAATAAAAAAGAGAAAAGTGACAGATAGAAAAAAGCCCCAAAACCAATGTCAGTTCTGGGGCTCTCTTAGATTCTTCTAAGAAAAAGCAGTGGTACTTTAATAGACCGGGCTTCCTCTCAAAGGTTCCAAATTTTTTCGATTTTTTTAGCGAATACTGATGTAAGTAAACAGGAAAATGACTATGTCATTGAATGCTAATAAAATCACTCCACAACTTCAGTTCATGCCACATGCGTTTTTTGGATCACTTGCTCCATTAAATTGATCTCAAGCGCTACCTCATCACATGCATGTTGACGTGGGCACTGATCGCAATCTTTCAGAACTTTCTCCGGCAGTAATGACTTCGATGTCGGTAAAAAGCTTTGCTTCATAAAGAACTCAGGCGTTCGCGTTAGAACAAAGACTTTCTTGATCGCCATCTGGCGCGCTTTCTCAACCAAATAGTTCACAATCGCACTGCCCTGCCCTTGGCCTTGCCAGCCCGCTTCGATACCAAGAGAGCGTATTTCAGCCAACCCTGAGTCATACACATATAGAGAAGCGCAACCCGTCACTTCACCATGATGCTCAGCCACCGCGAAAGAGCCAATATCTCTCACGAGCTCATTACGAGAGCGCGGAAGATTCTCACCAAGGTTCGCCCAGTAAGCAACCATACCTTCCAACGTTTCAATGTCCGTCAAACGTGCAGGACGCACTTTCACCGCCGAGCTGTCACGCTGGCTCAGGCGCTTATCCGCTTGTTCTACCGCGTAAGCGACCTGGTGAGGCGAAACACCACCCAAAGCACAACGCTTTTCCAAACACGAATCGATAGTCAGAATGTCATACACATCCGCTTCAATGACTTCTGAGAAGGCTTTTAACTCTTCGAGGGACAGTTCTTCTAACGCACAACCTTTAGCAATAGCACCAACGACCGCGACACCGACGATGTGGTGAGCTTCACGGAATGGGATGCCTTTCGCAACTAGGTAATCAGCTAACTCCGTCGAGTTTGCGTAACCTTGTTTCGCCGCTTCTAGTGTGCGCTCGCCATTCACTTTAATACCGTCAAAACACAGAGCTGCCATTTCCATGCAGTCGTTCCATGTATCTAAAGCGTCAAACAACCCTTCTTTATCTTCCTGCATGTCTTTGTTGTACGCCAATGGCAAGGCTTTAACTGTCATCATCATGCTCGATAATGCGCCATAGACACGCCCTGTCTTACCACGGATCAACTCAAGTGCATCTGGGTTTTTCTTCTGTGGCATTAATGACGAACCAGATGTCACCGTATCCGCTAACTCAATGAAGTTTGACTCGCCTGAATTGTAGAAGATCATATCTTCTGCAAGACGAGAAAGGTGCAGCATAGAAATCGAAGCCACCGACATCAGCTCCATCACATGATCACGATCTGAAACCGAATCGAGTGAATTACGCGTAGCACGGAGGAAACCGAGATTATGTGCTAATTGTTCGCGATCAATCGGATAAGCCGTTCCCGCTAACGCACCCGAGCCAAGTGGACAAGTGTCGAGACGCTGTAAGGCATCATTCAGACGAGAGTAGTCACGCTCGAACATTTCAACATAAGCCAAGCACCAGTGAGCAAAGGTTACAGGTTGAGCACGCTGAAGATGAGTATAGCCTGGCAATACGGTGCCTTGGTGCTGTTTAGCAACATGGACCATTTGTGCTTGTAGGCGATCTAAAGCAATCAATAATTGCTGACCTTGCTGACGACACCAAAGTTTCAAGTCTGTGGCGACTTGGTCATTCCGAGAACGCCCAGTGTGGAGTTTTTTACCTAAATCTCCCACTTTACTGATTAGCTGCTGTTCAACCCAAGAGTGGATATCTTCTGCATCAGAGCGAAGAATTTGGTGAGGGTCTTCCATCACTTCTAACTTCAGCTCATTTAAAGCAAGTTCCAGTTTTTGCTGTTCTTCTGCCGATAGCACATCAACAGAAAGCAGAGCTTTAGACCATGCGATTGAACCTACGATGTCTTGCTCAGCTAATCGGTAGTCAAAACGCAACGAATCATTGAACTCTTTAAATCTGGTATCTGCCGCTTGGGTAAATCTTCCGCCCCATAATGCCATTGCGTCTCTCCTGATGACTATTGCTTACTTTAACGTTCTCGAATGAGTAGTAACCAATTTGATGGTCATTTGCTCACTTTTTCTTATGGGTCAACGTTACGGCAATTTCGACAAAAAATAAAGTATAAATTCAATATTTTTACATATATATTCAAACCAACTTTAGATACCCGCTTTTAGAAACCAAAAGACCCGCCTATAAATGGCGGGTCTTTATTCAATCCAAGATGGATGTTAAGGGATTATTTCTTCTGGCTGTTCAATGCACGAATACGGCTTGATAGCGAGTAAAGACGGATGAAACCACCTGCATGGCTTTGGTCGTACACTTCATCTTCACCAAAAGTCGCGAACTCTTCTGAATACAAGCTGTTGTCAGAACGTTTTTGCGTCACTGTCGCTTGACCTTTGTAGAGCTTAACAACCACTTCACCGTTAACGTCTTGCGCTAGCTCTTCTGAAGCGGCAAGGATCGATTTACATAGTGGCGTAAACCAACGGCCATCGTATACAAGGTGAGACGCTTTTAGACCTAGCTCCTCACGGAATTCGAATGATGATTTGTCTAGCACAAGCTGCTCTACAGCACGCAGCGCTTCCATCATGATGGTGCCTCCCGGTGTTTCATAACAACCACGAGACTTCATCCCAACAAGACGGTTTTCCACGATATCGATACGGCCAACACCGTGCTTAGCGCCCTTCTCGTTTAGGTAAACCAGTGCGTTATATGGTGTCATCACTTCACCATCAACTTCGACCACTTCACCTTTTTCTACTTTCAGCGTGACGTATTCCGCTTCATTTGGCGCTTGCTCTGGGTCGACAGTCCACACCCAGCAGTCTTCGTTTGGTGCGTTCCACGTATCTTCTAAAACGCCGCCTTCCGTCGAAATGTGCCATGCGTTTGCATCACGTGAATAGATCTTAGTAAGAGACGCAGAGCAAGGAATATTACGCTCAGCTAGGTAATCCAAACACTCTTCACGGCTCACTAGGTCCCACTCACGCCAAGGTGCAATCACTTGTAAGTCCGGTGCTAGTGCTGCGAATGCGCCTTCAAAACGTACTTGGTCGTTACCTTTACCTGTACAGCCATGACACAGAGCGTCCGCGCCCACTTTACGTGCCACTTCAACCTGCGCTTTGGCAATGATTGGACGCGCCATTGATGTACCTAGCAGGTACTTACCTTCGTAGTACGCGCCGGTTTTTAGCGTTGGGTAAATGTAGTCTGCGACCATTTCTTCTTTCAAGTCAGCGATGTAGCACTCAGAAGCACCAGAGGCTTTTGCTTTCGCTTCAATGCCTTCTAGCTCTTCGGCACCTTGACCAACATCGGCAACGAAAGCCACTACTTCACAGTCGTAGTTCTCTTTTAGCCACGGGATAATTACTGAAGTATCTAGACCGCCTGAGTATGCGACTACCACTTTATTTACGTTCACTTTGCTCATGTTTTTTCTCCAAACTTAACTGGCGCTGCGCTCGGCGGTCAGTGCCAACTACGACTTCCTAATATTGAATTCTTTTGCTGATGCTTATTGAGGCAAGAATTGAGTACCAATACTTTCACCAGCGAATAACTGTGCTAATTTTTCTGGGTAACGCCAGGTCGCGACTTCAATTGGACGGCCAAGATCATTGGCGGCCTCCAAAGCGGCTTTAACTTTGACGATCATGCCATCGGTGATCACATGTCCATCGATCAACGAGTTAGCTTGCTGCTCTGACAGGGTTTTGATCAAATGGCCTTTTCCATCTAATACACCACTCACGTCTGATAACAGGACTAACTCCGCATCTAATGCGCCCGCAACCGCGACTGCTGCTTGATCAGCATTCACATTCATCATCTGGCCATCTTTGGTTAAACCAATTGAACTGATGATCGGCAGTGCACCTGTGTTTAGCACCGCTTGTAATAGTGCTGAGTCACCCGGTGATGCTTTGCCTACCGCGCCGAGTTCTGGGTCAAGTTCTTCAACAAGACACAAACCACCATCCGCAAGGCTAAGGCCCACAGCGTTAAGACCGTCCGCAATCGCTTGACCTTGAAGTAACTTATTCGCAGTGCCTGCAAGCGCGCCTGCAATCACAGGAATTTGATCGTAAGGCGTTACGCGTAAACCGTTTTTCTTTACGGTTTCAAGCTGAAGCTTTGCCATCAACTCATCAACTAGGTAGCCACCGCCATGAACGATGGCGATTTGTCGCTGTGCCGATTTTTGGTAAGCCGCAATGGCACCAAACAGTTGGCTTAAGGTTTGAGTGCATGATAGAGCTGCACCACCTAGCTTAATGACTAAAGGAGCTTGATTGGTTTGCGTCATCGCATTTCCCTCTTTCAACGACTACAGCAACGCTGTCAGTTCTGGGTAACCGTAATGAATATTGAGACATTGCATCGCTTGACTCGATGCACCTTTAAGTAGGTTGTCGATAGCTGAAATCACAATGATGTGTTCGCCTTGTACCTTCCAGCCGATATCGCAGAAAGGGGTATTTTCGACATCCTGAATACGTGGAATACCGTCGCCTTTAAGACGCACCGCAGGCTTGCCTTGATAAGCTTGTTCAAACGCCTGTGCCACTTGTGCTTCTGTCACACCTTGCGCAAGCTTCATGGTGATAGTGGCAAGAATGCCGCGTTTAAAGTTGCCGAGGTGCGGAGTAAAAATCACATCGCAACCCAAGTGCTGAGCAATCTCTGGCTGGTGACGATGGTTAAATACACCATAAGGTTGCAAGCTCACTTCACAGAAGCTGTTAACCATGGAGGCTTTACGCCCTGCACCAGATACACCACTGGTTGCGTTGATCACTGGCCATTGGTTGGTATCAAGCAACGCATGTTCTAATAAAGGTTTGATTGCAAGCTGTGAAGCGGTTGGGTAGCAACCTGCTACTGCAATCAAAGGAGTGGTTTTTATTGATTCTTGGTTCCACTCTGCTAAGCCGTATGCTGCTTTATCTAACCAGTTGTTATGTTGATGTGCGAAGCCATAAAAAGTGTCGTAAAAGCCTTCACTTTTCACACGGAATGCACCCGATAAATCGAATACCTGACAGCCTGTCTCCAAGAAAGTTGGGGCTAAATCATGGCTGACTTCGTGAGCCGTTGCCAAAAACACCACGTCCGATTCTTGAGCGATTTGCAGTGGATCCGTTAGTGGTAAAACTGGCATATCAATGATGCCCGCTAGCTTACCGTGTAGCTGCGCGATGCTCTTTCCCGCATCAACACTGTTGGCGGAAACGTATAAACCTGATAGCGTGAGTTGTGGGTGTTTATTAACCATTAACGCTAACTCTGCGCCGGTGTAACCGCTGGCTCCAATAATCGTGGTTTTTAGCATTGTGTGACATCCATATACTTAAAGGCTCAAATGACTATTCATATTTAATTTTTGCTTTATTTTGATTTTTTATTCATTAAATATGATTTAATATGTGTTTTACATTTTTGTGGTCTGTCTGTCAACAGGAGATTTGAAGAATCCATGCAATTACCAACTTTTCTAGAGGTCTATGAAGGACTCATCAGCACCTCTTCTATCAGCTCCACGGATCCGAGCTGGGATCAGGGCAATGCAAAAGTCATCGAAAAACTCGCATCTTGGTTTAAAGATCTGGGTTTTAGCGTTGAAGTGATCGAAGTCGAGCCAGGCAAGCACAATATGATCGCACGTATGGGAGAGGGAGAAGGTGGCCTTTTACTTGCTGGCCATAGTGATACCGTGCCATTCGATCAAGGGCGATGGAATTTTGATCCGCATAAACTGACGGAAAAAGACAACCGCTTCTACGGTTTAGGCACAGCAGACATGAAAGGCTTTTTCGCCTTTATTTATGAAGCAGTGAAGAAAGTCGATTGGAGCAAGCAGAGCAAACCACTTTACGTATTAGCCACTTGTGACGAAGAGACCACCATGTTGGGCGCGCGACATTTCACAGCAAACGCCCCATTTAAGCCGGATTACTGCATCATTGGTGAACCCACCAGCCTTGTACCAATTCGAGGTCATAAAGGGCATGTGGCAAATGCCATTCGCGTAACAGGCAAGTCCGGTCACTCATCGGACCCAGCGCTTGGCGTTAACGCTATTGAGATCATGCATGAAGTCATGTTCGCCATGATGCAACTGCGTGACAAATTGATTAAAGAATATCACCATCCGGGTTTTGCCATTCCAAGCCCAACCCTAAATCTTGGACACATTCATGGTGGTGACAGCGCTAACCGTATTTGTGGTTGCTGCGAACTGCATTACGACGTGCGTCCTCTTCCCGGCATTAGTCTTGATGGTTTAGAGAACATGTTGCGCGGAGCATTAAAAGAAGTCGAAGCGAAATGGCCTGGGAGACTGGAGATTATTCCATTGCATGAGCCTATTCCAGGTTACGAATGCCAACATGACCACCCATTTATTGGTGGTGTTGAAGAGATCTGCCAAACCAGTTCAGAAACCGTGAACTACTGTACTGAAGCACCATTTCTACAGCAGTTGTGTCCAACCTTGGTGCTCGGCCCTGGGTCAATCGACCAAGCCCACCAACCGGATGAGTTTCTATCCTTCGACTTTATCGACCCCACAATTGATGTGCTTTCAAAGGCGATGGTCAAGTACTGCTGTTAATACGCGTTTAAGCTCAAAAGTCTGTGCAGCTCGATTGAGCTGCATCTTTTTATCTTCACAATTTAGCGCTAGTCTTAACACTTATTTAACTTGTTATTTTGTAATTAATTTTCACTTCTTACTCTATGGCTGCCGTAAATTTGCTCTAAATCAGGAGACAGCGGAATAATTGCAAACTTAGTCTGCTTTATTTGACTATAACTGGTGCTTTTCGCTAGATTGGAGTCTTAACAAGGACAATGGATGTAGTTTTTTTACGAGGCAGGACGACAATGAACGAGAAATACGCCGCACTCAAAAGTAATGTGCGCATGTTAGGCCACTTATTGGGTAACACCATTCGCGATGCCCATGGCGAAGAAATCTTCGAGAAAGTGGAAACCATTCGTAAATTATCCAAATCAGCTCAAGCAGGGAATCAAGCAGACAGGGACAGCTTGATCGAAGAAATCAAACATCTACCTGATGAGCAGCTAACGCCCGTTACTCGCGCGTTTAACCAATTTCTAAACCTCACCAATATCGCTGAGCAATACCACACGATTTCACGCCATTGTGAAGAGCACATTTGCGAACCAGACGCGATTAACTCGCTGTTTTCTAAACTGGTACAAAACGATGTGAGCAAACTGGACACTGCCCAAGCGGTTCGTGATCTAAATATTGAATTGGTATTGACGGCTCACCCAACAGAAATTACGCGCCGCACGATGATCAACAAACTGGTCAAGATAAACGAGTGCTTATCAAAGTTGGAGCTAAGTGATCTTTCTTCTAAAGAGCGCAGAAAAACCGAACGCCGCCTAGAGCAACTGATTGCCCAAGGCTGGCATTCAGACGTGATTCGACAACAACGCCCAACTCCGTTGGATGAAGCAAAGTGGGGCTTTGCGGTCGTTGAAAACTCGCTATGGGAAGCAGTACCGGACTTCCTACGTGAGATGAATGACCGTCTAAAATCTTACCTTGGAGAAGGTTTACCCATTGATGCTCGCCCAGTGCACTTTTCCTCTTGGATGGGCGGTGACCGTGACGGTAACCCGTTTGTTACTCACAACGTTACGCGTGAAGTCTTACTTTTGTCTCGTTGGAAAGCCGCCGATCTTTATCTCAATGACATCAACGAGTTGATCAGCGAGCTGTCTATGACAGTTTCAAACGATCAAGTCCGTGAGCTTGCTGGCGAAGATCAGCACGAACCATACCGTGCGATCCTGAAGCAATTACGCACTCTGCTCAATGAAACCAAAGATATTCTCGATGCTAAGATCCACGGTCAAAAACTGGCCGTTAAAGCACCACTGCAAAAAGTCGAGCAACTTTGGGAACCGTTGTATGCCTGCTACCAGTCACTAAACGAATGTGGCATGGGTGTAATAGCCAACGGCTCACTACTGGATACACTACGCCGCGTAAAAGCATTTGGTATCCATCTTGTACGTCTTGATATCCGCCAAGAGAGCACGCGTCACTCAGACGTCTTGTCTGAACTGACTCGCTACTTAGGTATTGGTGATTACGAACAATGGAGTGAGCAAGATAAGATTGCTTTTCTAACTAACGAGCTGGCATCTAAACGTCCGCTTCTCCCTCGTGATTGGGAACCGTCTGAACCCGTCAAAGAGGTTTTGGATACCTGCAAGATTGTTGCAGCACAACCGCGTGAAGCGTTTGGCGCTTACGTTATTTCAATGGCACGTACCGCCTCTGACGTACTAGCCGTTCATCTACTGCTACAAGAAGCGGGTTGCCCTTACCGCATGGATGTGTGTCCTCTGTTCGAAACGCTAGACGATTTGAACAACGCAGAATCGGTCATCAAGCAGCTTATGGGGATTGACCTTTACCGTGGTTTTATCCAAAACCACCAGATGGTCATGATTGGTTACTCTGACTCAGCGAAAGATGCAGGTGTTATGTCTGCTGGCTGGGCTCAGTATCATGCGATGGAATCGTTAGTTAAAGTGGCTGAGGAAGAAGGCGTTGAGCTAACTCTATTCCATGGTCGTGGGGGCACAGTCGGTCGCGGTGGTGCACCTGCGCATGCTGCGCTTTTGTCGCAACCACCAAAAAGCTTGAAAGGCGGTTTACGTGTAACAGAACAAGGCGAGATGATCCGCTTTAAACTGGGGCTCCCAGATGTCGCAGTAAACAGCTTTAACCTATACGCAAGTGCGATTCTGGAGGCCAACTTGTTACCGCCACCAGAGCCAAAACAAGAATGGCGCGACTTGATGGAAGTGCTATCAGAAGTAAGCTGTGAGTCTTACCGAAATGTGGTTCGTGGCGAGCCAGATTTCGTGCCTTACTTCCGCCAAGCAACACCAGAACTCGAACTCGGCAAGTTGCCACTTGGTTCTCGTCCTGCAAAACGCAACCCTAAGGGCGGAGTAGAAAGCTTACGTGCAATCCCGTGGATCTTCTCATGGAGTCAAAACCGTTTGGTACTTCCTGCATGGCTAGGCGCAGGTGAAGCGATTCAATACTCGATCGATAAAGGCCACCAAGCATTGCTCGAAGAGATGTGCCGCGAATGGCCATTTTTCTCAACTCGTCTCGGCATGCTGGAAATGGTGTACTCGAAGTGTAATATTGATATCTCTCGCTACTACGATGAGCGATTGGTGGATGAGTCGCTCCGTCCACTCGGTGAAAAACTTCGTGCTCAGCTTCAAGAAGACATCAAAGCGGTACTGAATGTAGAGAACAATGAAAACTTGATGCAGCATGACCCTTGGGGACTCGAGTCGATTCGCTTACGCAATATCTACGTTGAGCCATTGAATATGCTACAAGCAGAGCTGCTATACCGCACGCGTCAAACCGAAGAAGCCTCTGCAAACTTGGAAGAAGCGTTGATGGTGACGATTGCTGGTATTGCTGCTGGTATGCGCAACACAGGCTAATCGTTTCATTTTTAATAAAAAGCTGGGCATATGCTCAGCTTTTTATTATCACAGGATAATCGCACCAAAACAAAAGCAGTCAAATAAACCATAATAGACCCAAAAAATACCAAAACAAAAGAATAAAAAACCACAAGTTAACACTATTGATTATTATGTTAGTTTTTTAGGGTAATTTTGTCCTACTATTCCACTTCATGCTTATTATTTATATACTACTTGCCTGCTGAGAGCTCATAAATCCAATCATACCTGCTCCAGCCTTGATGGGACTCCCCATCTCTCTAGGTGATAAACGGCTTTAAGGTGACAGGACCAACATTGTTGGTGCTACTTATACATTAAAAAACTCAAGTGCCAGTAAGAGCGCAGCTGAAAGTATAAGTAGCTTGTTTACAAGTTTATTGACCATTTGGATTGAAGACATGTCATTACCACACGTAATCTTAACTGTTCTTAGCACTCGCGACGCAACCGGTTACGATATCACTAAAGAATTCTCTGCTAGCATCGGTTACTTCTGGAAAGCAAGCCACCAACAGGTGTACCGTGAACTCAACAAAATGGCTGAGAAAGAACTGGTTACTTGCGTATTAGAACCCCAAGAAGGCAAACCAGACCGCAAGGTTTACTCCATTACAGACGCTGGTCGCAGCGCTTTAGGAGAGTGGTTTGATCAACCAACTGCACACCCAACAGTTCGTGATGAGTTTTCAGCGAAATTGATGGCATGTGCCGTTCAACCTGCAGCTCCATTCCGTGACCAACTCGCCGAGCTAGTTGAAGAGTCTCGCAAACTGGTTTCTCACTACAAAGAAATTGAAGCGGCTTACTACGCAACGCCGTCAACTTTAGATAAACAAGCTCGCCTAGAACGTCTAACGCTTCGCCGTAACCTTCTGTTACGTGAAACTTGGATCACTTGGGCAGAAGAAGTTCTAACTGAACTTGAAGTGATTGGTTAAACTCCTTTTGCTTTGATAAAGCGAAAAAGGCTTGCCACTTGGCAAGCCTTTTATCTTTTTGAAACTAGGTTTACGCACCAACTACTGCGCGAGGACGAACACCCAACGTATGGCATAACGCGTAAGTCATCTCTGCACGGTTTAGTGTGTAGAAGTGAAAATCCTTAACCCCTTCACGACTCAGTACACGCACCATATCAATAGCTTGGCTAGCTCCTACAAGCTGGCGAGTCACCGGATCATCATCCAAGCCATCGAATTGTTTGCTCATCCATCCTGGTACTTTCACGTTGTTCTGTGCCGCAAAGCGAGACGCTTGCTTAAAGTTCGATACAGGCAAAATTCCTGGCACAATTTCTACGTCAATTCCTGCTGCGACACAACGGTCACGGAATCGCAGGTAAGACTCAACGTCAAAAAAGAACTGAGTAATAGCACGGTTTGCACCTGCATCTACCTTACGTTTTAGGTTCAATAAGTCAGACTGTGCGCTTTTAGCTTCAGGGTGAACCTCAGGGAATGCAGCAACGGAGATATCGAAATCGTGGCGTGATTTCAGCAGCTCAACCAAATCCGAGGCATACATATCAGGCGCACCGCCACCTGGAGGAATATCACCACGCAGAGCGACGATATTTTCAATACCATTGTTCCAATAATCATCGGCAATATTAATCAACTCTTCACGAGTCGCATCAATACAAGTGAGATGGGGAGCGGCAACCAATCCGGTTGTGGCTTTAATTTCTTTAATGATGGAGTGTGTTCTGTCACGCTCGCCGGAGTTCGCACCGTAAGTCACAGAAACAAATTTAGGTTGAAGCGTTTTAAGACGGTGTACTGAATTCCAAAGTGTTTCTTCCATCTTAGCGCTGCTTGGCGGAAAAAACTCAAACGATACATTGATGTTATCTGATAACTCAGCAATATTCTGGTTCAAGGCGTCGATATGGCCTGCGTGCGTATATCCCATCTTACTCTCCCTGCGGCACTCCGCCACGAAAACAAATCCTTAAAATCGACGTTTAGACGTCTATATGTCTACAGAATGTATTGAATACGATTTAATGTCAACCTTGTAATTATGAATTTTTCTCAAGTTAATAATGAAGATAGTTCAAGTTTCTACTTGAGCATCATCTCGCCATTTTGCACGGGTTATGACTTCAGTATGGCACTGATAGGGGAATAAAAAACCCTGGATTAATTCCAGGGTTTTTAGGTCAATCGCAACTTTAAAATAAACCAGCCAATCGGTTGAGGTCGGATTGAATAGCGCCGGCTGTCACTTCTCTGCCTGCGCCTGGTCCTCGAATGACCAGAGGGTTATCTTTGTACCACTTGCTCTCTATGGCAAAAATGTTATCGCATGGCAATAAGTTGGCGAGCGCGTGCTCACGAGATAACGCTTCGACTCCCACCGTTGCTTTACCATTTTTTTCTAAACGCGCCACATAGCGAAGCACTTGATCGTTTCTCTGTGCTTTTGTCAGACGCTCTTGAAGTATTTCACTCAACAACGCTCCATTATCGAAGAAATCATCTAAGCTCAGTTCTCTTAATTCTTCTGGCACCAAAGACTCAACTTTAACGCTGTCTGGTTCTATATCTAGGCCCGACTCTCGAGCCAAGATGACTAACTTACGCATTACATCGGAGCCATCTAAATCAGAACGAGGGTCAGGTTCGGTTAACCCTTGCTGCCAAGCAAGATCGACTAAATCATTAAATGGCACAGAACCATCAAACTGTTGGAACAGCCATGATAGCGTCCCCGAGAAAATACCCGATAGAGCGACGATTTCATCCCCACTTTCACGAAGATCTCGCACGGTATGGTTTATCGGTAACCCAGCACCAACCGTTGCGTTGTATAGCCAATGACGACCAATTTTAGCGAATGCATCTTGAACCTGATGGTAGTACTGACTATCTGCGGAACCGGCCACTTTGTTAGCGGAAATCAAATGAATGCCTTGCTGTGCGATTTCTACGTAGCGCTGAGCTAACTCTTTACTCGCGGTAACATCAAGCACGACGGCTTCATCATAGCTTTTAAGCGCTCCCAAACGTGCCAGCCAATCCCCATTGTTGGCTATGCTTTCATCATCAAATCGTTCAGCAACACTCGCCGCCTCAATACCTTGCTCATCGAACCAATAGGTTTGGCTATCCACAACCGCGACAAGATCAAAGCTCATACCATGACGTTTTTCGAGCTCACTTTTTTGCGTCGCAAATAAATTTAACCAACTAGAACCAATATTACCCTTGCCACATAAAGCCACTGCCACGCGTTTTTGCGCTTGGAACAACTGGCTATGAATCGTTTGAACCAACGCCTCGGTATCAGTACGGCGCAAAACAGCGACTAGGCTCAGCCCTGAGTCTGTTTCAGAGATAAATTCTACCGGAGAGTGCTTTAGCTTCTGATAAAAGCCAAAGCAATGATTGGCGTTTTTCGTAACGCCTGCACCTACCGCAGCTAAGAGCGAGTAACCTTCTTTTAGCTTAATTTCTGCCTCTACCGCAAGCTCTTGCAAGTGTTTCAATGCACCACCGGCGATTTCTGCGGTGTAAGCCAAGCGTAGCGTGTGCTGATCGGATTGAGCTTCAAATGCCAGTGGCTCTAATTGCGCGCGCTGCAACGCTTGTAATACATCACTCTGTGTTTTTTCGAAGTCGTGCCCATGCATGAAAGACAACTGCACCAATAAAACATCATCCAGTGAAGTAATAATTTTAGCGCCACGACCAGATGCCAATACACGCTCAATACGAGTAGAACCCGACTCTGGCAGATAGCTACACTTGAGATTAAGGTCCATGGTACTTTGCGCCACAGGCTGAAGCGTACGACTGTGTAGCACTGGGGCAGCTAAGCGAGCAAGTTCACTGGCTTCATCCAATCGAAGTAACGGTAATAAACAAGCGTCAGACACCAAACGTGGATCAGCACTATAGACACCAGCAACATCACTCCAAATAGTGACAGTACTGACTTCAGCAAGCGCGCCTATGACCGTTGCAGAATAGTCAGAGCCGTTACGACCAAGTAGGATGGTTTCTCCTGCCTCGTTCTGAGCCATAAAGCCAGTAATTACCACACGTTTATGGTTATGCTGCGCGAGGATCTCTTTAATTAAAGGGTATGAACGAGCGCGATCAACCTCTGGTTGAGTTCCCGCTTCTGCACGTAAAAACGCTCGTGCATCTTGTGCAACCGCAGGGATAGAACGTTGAGATAATAACGCGGCCAATAGGCGAGCAGACCATACTTCTCCGTGCCCCAGTACCGCGGCTTTTTGCGCATTAGTGAGTGGTGCAGTCAGCTCCGAGAGAGTACTGAACTCATCATGTAATAAAGCTAACAGCTCTTCTTTTGCTTCACTCTCCAACAAGCTTTCTATTAGCTCAGTTTGGAACTGTCTCAAGCTTTGAAGCGCTTCATGCGCAATTCGGCCATCTTTATTTAACCCTTCCAAAAACTCAATCAAGCGGTTAGTGGTTTTTCCTGCAGCAGAGACGACCACCAGATCATTTTCTGTCGAATACTCCTTGAGAATACCCACAACGCGTAAGTAGCATTCTGGGTTTGCTAAGCTACTGCCACCAAACTTATGCAGCTGACGTTGTACAGTCATTGTTATCGTCTCCTATTACTGGGTAGCTTTAGCGAACGCTTGTTCTAAATCTGTGATGAGGTCTTGTGCATCTTCCAAACCGACAGACAAACGCAATAGTTGATGAGAGACCCCAGCCTCCGCCAGCGCCTCCTCACCCATTGCACGGTGCGTCATGGATGCCGGGTGGCAAATTAAACTTTCTACACCACCTAATGATTCAGCTAATGAAAACAGTTGGAGCTCTTTCACAAACACCTTTAACTGCTCAAACGAACCAGCAAACTCAAAACTCAACATAGAGCCAAAGCCCGTTTGCTGCTTTTTAGCAATGTCGTGACCTGGATGTTCCGGCAGGCTTGGATGATAGATAGTTTTAACTAACGCTTGTTTCTGTAGGTAAGCCAGTACCTGCTGTGAGCTCTCCTCATGTACTCGCATACGAGCACCAAGCGTACGAATACCTCGCAGCGTCATATAACTATCGAAAGGTGTGCCCGTTGCACCAATACAATTGCCCCACCATGCAAGCTCTTCTGCATGCGCTTCTGTGTTGGTGATGATTACTCCACCAATTACGTCCGAATGACCGTTGATGTACTTTGTTGTGGAGTGGATAACAAAATCCGCACCTAGCTCTAAAGGTTTTTGGTACACGGGTGTCAAAAAGGTATTGTCCACCGCAACTAACGCGCCGATTTGTTTCGCTTTTTCACAAGTAGCTGCAATATCCACTACGCGAACCAGAGGGTTTGACGGAGTTTCTAGCAAAATGAGTTTTGGTTTTTGTGCCAATGCAGCATCTAAAGCCTGTTCGTCTGATTGATCGACAAACTGAACCTTAAAATCGCCTTTGTTAGCTCGGGTATTAAAAAGACGATAGGTACCACCATAACAATCGTGAGGAGCAATAATGAGATCATCTGGGCCGAGAAAAGCGGAAACCCATAAATTTAATGCCGACGTACCGCAGTTAGTAACAACCGCTCCTTTTCCAGACTCAAGTTCAGATAGCGCACTTTCCAACAGTCCGCGGTTTGGATTACCAGATCGTGTGTAATCATACTTGGGCACTTCACCAAAAGCAGGAAAACCATAGTTAGTGGAAAGATAAATAGGTGGAACGACAGCATGATATTGGCTGTCTGATTCAATACCAGTGCGTACTGCAATGGTCGCAAGTTTGCGAGTGCTCATGGGTGTATCCTTTCACGGGTAATGACTTCTAAATAGGAATGCGCTATATCTAATGAGTAACATAAAGTGATCAACACGCTTCCTTTGCTGTTATGTTCACTTTACTCGTCAAAAAATGAGACGTCAACACTTCTAGACGTCTATATGTCTTTGCTTATGGCGGTAAATGCAGCTAAAATCAGCACCTAAATTATTTTTAACCGATTACATAAATGAAGGTGTGCAATGGCTGACTGGAATGGCGAATACATTAGCCCATATGCAGAGCACGGCAAAAAAAGCGAACAAGTAAAAAAAATTACCGTCTCTATCCCGCTAAAAGTTTTAAAGGTGCTAACTGATGAGCGTACTCGCCGTCAGATCAATAACTTACGCCATGCAACCAATAGCGAATTGCTATGCGAGGCATTTTTGCACGCGTACACAGGTCAGCCACTTCCGACAGATGAAGACCTTCGTAAAGACCGTCCTGATGATATTCCAACAGAAGTAAAAGCGCTGATGACGGAAATGGGCATCGAATTTGAGTCATTCGACGAAGAATAAAAAAGCCTGATAAGAGGTTTCAGGTAATAACTCTTGCCTCGAGCCAAATGAATGACATAAAAAATGGGACGCAATAGCGTCCCATTTTTGTGTATCACATCTGAAAGATATATTACTCTGCCATGTAGTTTTCAGGCATCTCGATACGAGCTACACCTGAATTAACCGCCGCCTGAGCGACCGCTTTTGCAACACGTGGTAGCAAACGTGAATCCATTGGTTTTGGAATAATATAGTCCGCACCAAACTCTAGCTTATCAACACCTGCAGCCTTCAATACGGCTTCAGGTACAGGCTCTTTTGCTAGCTCACGAATCGCCTCAACGGCTGCAAGTTTCATTTCATCATTGATTTCACTTGCACGCACATCAAGAGCACCGCGGAAAATGAATGGGAAACACAATACGTTGTTAACTTGGTTAGGATAATCACTACGGCCAGTACCCATGATCAAGTCATCACGAACTGCGTGAGCAAGTTCCGGCTTGATTTCAGGATCCGGGTTAGAACATGCGAATACGATTGGCTTATCTGCCATCAACTTCAACGCTTCCGCTGGCAATAGGTTTGGACCAGATACACCTAGGAACAGATCTGCACCTTCAATCACGTCTTCTAGTGTGCGCTTATCTGTATTGTTCGCAAATAGCTGCTTATATTCATTAAGATCATCACGACGAGTGTGAATCACACCTTTGCGATCTAGCATGTAGATTTTTTCGCGCATTGCGCCGCATTTGATCAGAAGCTCCATACACGCTACAGCGGCAGCACCAGCGCCAAGACAAACAATTGTTGAATCTTCAAGTTTCTTACCTTGAAGTTCGATTGCATTCAGCATACCCGCTGCCGTTACAATAGCAGTACCATGTTGATCATCGTGGAATACTGGTACATCACAACGTTCAATCAGACGCTTTTCAATCTCAAAACAGTCTGGTGCTTTAATATCTTCAAGGTTGATACCGCCAAAAGTGTCTGCAATGCTCGCAACAGTATCAACAAATTCATCGATCGTGCGGTGCTTAACTTCAATATCAATAGAGTCAAGACCTGCAAAACGCTTAAACAGTAACGCTTTACCTTCCATCACTGGCTTAGATGCAAGTGGACCTAGGTTACCTAGACCTAGAATAGCGGTACCGTTAGAAATAACAGCAACCATGTTCCCTTTTGCAGTGTACTTGTACACGTTATCCGGGTTTTGTGCGATTTCACGCACTGGCTCTGCAACACCAGGGCTATATGCAAGGGCAAGATCACCCGCCGTTTCCGCAGGCTTTGTCAGTTCGACAGCAATCTTTCCTGGAGTTGGATAAGCATGGTAATCCAATGCTTTTTGGCGATGTTCTTCTTCTGGAGTGGCTGCTTGGTGGTTGTCTTCAGACATGGACGTTTCTCTTTTTTATTTTTAGGTAAGGGGGCATAAATTCTATCGGATAGAAATCAAACTTCATAGGCAAGATTGCGAGCAATATCCTTAAAAAGCCGATAATAAAAGAGATTAGACCAGATAACGGGGTTAAGCACCCGATTTTCGAGTCAGGTGCTCTTTCTTCTTACTATTATTGGAGTATGCAAACTCAGAAAGTATCGTTACTCTTCGTCCACGTATTGCGCTTGGAGATAATTCTCAATACCAGACATTTCAATCAAGCCAAGTTGAGTCTCTAGCCAATCAACATGTTCCTCTTCATCTTCAAGAATATCTTGGAAGAGATCTCGAGACACATAATCTCGAATGTCTTCAGCGTAGGCAATCGCATCTTTTAAATCTGGAATAGCCGCCATTTCAAGCTTTAAGTCACACTCGAGCATTTCCTTGGTATCTTCACCAATCATCAACTTACCTAAATCTTGTAGGTTCGGTAGGCCTTCAAGGAACAAAATACGCTCAATTAGATGATCGGCATGCTTCATCTCATCGATAGATTCGTGATATTCCTTGTCTGCTAGGTGCTTTAAGCCCCAGTCTTTATACATTCGGGCGTGAAGAAAATACTGATTAATAGCGACGAGCTCGTTACCGAGCACTTTATTGAGATGTTGAATGATGATTGGATCGCCTTTCATGACAAAACCCTCCTCTTTGGCTTCATTTAAATGTAGAAGCAAATGAGAAGGTGTCAAAATGTAAGGCAAATAATTACTGCATACTTACAGCAATTAGCTGGCTTGTTTAAATTCCGTGTAACTAGTTTCCGCTAAAATTTCCTTGGCCTGTCTGATGCACTTACCACATTGGCTGCCCAATGCCGTGCACTTTTTGATTCCTTTAATATCTGTTACGCCTTCATCTATCGCCAACTTCCTAATTTTTTTGTCGGAGACACCATGGCAAAGACAAACGTACATACTCAAAAAACCTATAAAACTAATCTGTGACAAACAATATAAACAAGAATAGTTCTTGTTACCAGTCGCATTATGGTGTCCGCTCAGAATATTTGGTTATAACGATTTTACCGCTGCAGGAAAAGATCAAAGGGTTAAGAGGGGTGAGTAAAAGCGTTAAGAAACAAAGCCGGTAAAACTCTGTTTTTAAATCGAAAAAGTGACGTCTTTTATTTCAACACTTATAACTAAATGTAATCTAGAAATGAAAAAGGGAAGCCTAAGCTTCCCTTTTCGATGCGCTTTCTTCAAAAAGAAGAACAGTGCAAGATTTCGTTTAATTCGTTATGAATTAGTCGAAGATCTTAGCAACAACACCAGCACCTACTGTACGGCCACCTTCACGGATCGCGAAACGTAGAC
>NZ_JAWOTT010000025.1:0-52358 GCF_033338995.1 Vibrio sp. Vb0304 | reverse complement strand
TGAAGCCGAAGCTTCTAATTGGATTATCATCAACGAGTGCCCACACAGATTGATAGGTCTATATTGTTAAAGAGCTTGCTTTGCGAGAAGTTTTTCTTCTCAAAGCGGAGGTGCATTCTAGCGATTTAATTGACAGTGTCAAACACTTTTTCAATTTTATTTTTCGTAGAAGCTTTCACCTCTCCGACCCTGCTGAAGCCTTATCGCGTCTGCCGTGTCGGTGGATGCGCATTATAGGGAACTCAGTTCCGTTCGCAACCCTTTTTTGAAAAAAAATGGAAAAAAATGACTGTTCGATGACTATTTCATCAAAAAAGCAAAAAAGAGGGTAAAAAACCCTCTTTTTCTGCCTTAAAAGCCGTATTTAAATGAATGCGTACGCGTCTGCGAACATACGTTCGCTCTTCGCTTTCTTGTTCTGAGTGAACTGTTCACGTGCTGCGCCAGCCATTTCAAAACGACCTGCAATATAGATATCGTAGTTTTCTAAGCTTTCGAAATCTTCAGCTACAGCTTGTAGCACGTTACCAACTTTACCTTGCCAGTCTGCAGGAGCTTCTTCTACTACTGGCACAAAATGAACATTGGCAAACTTGTCGGCAATCTCGACCAGTTCGTCTTTAGCATAAAGCTGGCAGTTATCGCGCGCGCCCCAATATAAATAGATAGGATTGGTTTTATTCTGCGCTACGCAGTGATCCAGAATCGAGCGAACGTAACTGAAGCCTGTACCACCAGCAATTAATAATAATGGGCGTTCGCTTTCTTCTTGAACCCAAGCATCGCCATGTGGCGCATCAATTTCAATCTGACCATCAGTTTCAAGCGCCGCTTGCATTGCTTCGACAACTTCTTGTGCATAAGCGTTGTGTTCCGCAGCACCGATGTGCAGTTCAAGTTCACCTTCATGACGACAAGGGCTGCTTGCGATAGAGAAAGGACGTTTGTCTTTTTCACCCATCACCACCATTAGGTACTGACCCGCTTTAAAAGGCACTGGTGATTCTGGATGAAGAAGGATTTGGTAAGTATTACAAGCTAACGGCTGAATAGACTTTACTTTACATTGGATGGTCATGGTGTTCCTCTCGCTTACTCGTCAAAAGTAAGCACTAAATTACTTTCTGTATAGGCTTGGCAAGGGAATATCCAACCTTGCTGTTGCTCTTTTTCGGTTAGCATAGGTTCGAGGTGATAGCTCACCTCGCCCGTTAGCTTTTTACACATGCACATGGCGCAAGCGCCAACTTGGCAACGGTGTGGGAAGCGAATATTGTTGTTGAGCGCAGCTTCCAACACCGTCTCCCCTTCTTTTACTTGGAATGTAACGTCCATTGGTAGAAGGTGGACTTGATGACTCATAGAATACCTAACTGGTCCCAAATCTCATCGACTTTAGCCACAAGTTTAGGATCTTTTTTGATAGGCGTACCCCACTCGCGCGTGACTTCAGATTCGAACTTGTTGGTCGCATCCAGTCCTAATTTGGATGAACTCTCAGTCTTACCAAGCACTTGAATCGTGTCTCTATCTGGGTCCATTCGAGTTGTCACCGCCCAAATGATGTCATTCCAATCTCGTGCATTAACGTCATCGTCGCACAAAATGATGAATTTGTTATCCGTGTACTGAACAAAGAAGCCCCATAGATGTTCCATCAATTCTTGGGATTGACCAGCTTGGTCTTTCTTCATAGTCACGACAGCAAATTGGTTGTTTGCTGTAACTGGAAGATAGACGTCAACAATCTCAGGGCGTTGCTGTTTCAACTCATTTAGTTCTGCTTCGGTAATCGCTTTGCTGTCTCGCTCAGTAACCTCGGTTCGCGTCGCCAGCTCGGCATCCCATTTAATGGTCGCATCCAAGCCCATTTTGGAGCCAAGCCCAACCACTGGTGAAGCAAAGTCGAGCGAGTCGATTGGCGTGTTATCTATCATCAAGGTATCACGTACAGGATCCATATGCTCTGACATGGCTTTCACGACATCATTCCAATCTCGTGCGTTTACCGATTCATCGCACACAATAACAAACTTGGTATACATGAATTGACGTAAGAAAGACCACACGCCCATCATTACGCGCTTGGCATGTCCTGGGTACTGCTTCTTCATGGTGACGACGGCCATTCGGTACGAACAACCTTCTGGCGGAAGATAGAAGTCTTCAATCTCTGGGAATTGCTTTTGCAGAATAGGCACAAACACTTCGTTTAATGCCACACCCAATACAGCTGGTTCATCTGGCGGACGACCTGTGTAGGTGCTGTGATAAATAGGGTCTTTACGCATAGTAATGTGCGTAATAGTAAATACGTGGTGCTTTTCTTTTTCGTTATAGTAGCCAGTGTGGTCACCGTAAGGACCTTCATCAGCAAACTCGTTCGGGTCGATATAGCCTTCCATCACGATTTCCGCGCTCGCTGGCACTTCCAAATCGTTGCTGACTGACTTCACGACTTCCGTTTTGCTTCCACGTAGCAAACCTGCAAATGCGTATTCCGATAGCGTATCTGGCACTGGTGTTACTGCGCCAAGAATGGTTGCTGGGTCTGCACCAAACGCGACCGAAACTGGGAAAGGTTTACCTGGGTTGGTTTCCATCCAATCGCGCAGATCAAGCGCACCACCACGATGGGCTAACCAACGCATGATGATTTTGTTCTTGGCAATTTTCTGCTGACGGTAAATGCCTAGGTTCTGACGTTTCTTATTTGGACCTTTGGTTACGGTTAAGCCCCAAGTAAGCAGCGGCGCTACATCTTCTGCCCAGCAGCTCATTACCGGAATTTTATCCAAGTCGACTTCATCACCTTGCCAAACAATGTCTTGGCATGGTGCTTTACGTAAACGCTTAGCCGGCATGTTCAATACTTGTTTGAACACTGGCAGTTTTTCTAAAGCGTCTTTGAAGCCTTTTGGTGGCTCAGGTTCTTTTAAATAAGCCAGCAGCTTACCGACTTCTCTTAATTCTTTAACATCTTCACGTCCCATACCGATTGCGACACGCTCTGGTGTACCAAACAGGTTAGTCAAAACAGGTACGTCGTAGCCGATTGGGTTCTCAAACAACAGCGCAGGTCCACCAGCACGCAAGATGCGGTCGCTGATTTCTGTCATTTCATAAGCGGGATCGACAGGGTGAGTGATGCGTTTAAGTCGACCTTTCTGTTCTAGGTGGTCGATAAATTCGCGTAAATCCTTAAAACTCATAGGCCTTCATGCTGGCTGATTAAACTGTCCGCAGTATAACAAATAGGAGGACGCTAAGATCCTCCTATTTTGTGTGGGTATGTGAGCCAGATTACTTTAATACTTGTTCAATCTGCCGAGTCTTTATCTGATGGTTCGAAGATACTAACTCTTCCAACCAGGTTTGATGCCCTTGTTGAGCAAGCTCTCGAGCAACCATGGTTGCTTCTTCTGATAACGCCATTTTTCTAACTAGAAACTGCTTTACTTGCGGAGATAGAGGGTTAGATTTTGTAAGTAGACTAATAGCTTCTGGCTTGAGTGATGGGTTAACTGTGGCATTCATCAATTGCTGAATGGAAAAAACGTCTCCAACCGCAGCTAAACGCTCAAGCTCGGACTGGCTGTTGTAATCGGCTTTCATCCGCCAGAGTAAGTTGTACACTTCCTCATCCTGACTAACTTGTGCCAACCTGACTATCACGGCCGTCGAGGGTAACCAACTGGTCACATTTGCTTTGGTTAACTGGGCCGTTAATGCAGCAAGCGCGTTGGGTGATAAACTGTCTAACTCTCGAATCAAAAGCGCTTCACGCGCTTGAGCTTGTTGAGATGGCCCTGTAAGCCATTGCTTTAAGTTAAGCTCTCTTCGTTCAGCTTGTAAGACAAAGTCCAAGGTACTTTGGTCTTGTTTCCAACGCTTAATCAAGCGACTCGCAATAACGGGAAAGTTAAAAGCGGGTACACTAAATTCATACCCATCACCTCGCTCTAACACTTGATAAGTCGGGGTCATACGGATCTGGGACTCAACAAACAGAGCCATTCGAGGCGTGAGAATCACATCTTGCTTTTCAAGCTTTTCCAACAATTGAAAGCGCACCACCTCTTGTTGAGGCAAAGCAAGTCGATCAAGGGCAAATTTAAGCGAGTCGACTTCATCTCTGACAGCGTAATCAAGCAGTTCAGAGACTTTAGTCTGTATTTGAGTATCCTGAAGCCACTGTTCTACTACAGACTCATGCATTTCCTTGGCAGATAATGTCGCAGGTAGAGTGATAAGTGACAAGCTCAGGAGTAATGACGACAACATTCCTTGTTGCATGTTAACCTCCCGATAACATTTCCTTCATTCTGATACTTCTATCGGGAGAAAGCAATAAAAAAGCCACCGATATACGGTGGCTTTTCGCAGAATAACTTATCTGAGACTATTGACGACGCATCGCATCGAAGAACTCATCGTTGGTCTTCGTCATCGCTAGCTTATCGATTAGGAACTCCATTGCGTCGATTTCGCCCATTGGGTGAACGATCTTACGCAGAATCCACATCTTCTGTAGTTCGTCAGTCTTCGTCAGTAGCTCTTCACGACGTGTACCTGAGCGGTTAAAGTCAATCGCAGGGAATACACGCTTCTCAGCAATCTTACGGTTCAAGTGCAATTCCATGTTACCTGTACCCTTGAACTCTTCGTAGATAACTTCATCCATTTTAGAACCAGTATCTACTAGTGCCGTTGCAATGATAGTTAGGCTGCCGCCTTCTTCTACGTTACGTGCAGCACCGAAGAAACGCTTAGGACGATGTAATGCGTTTGCATCCACACCACCTGTTAGTACTTTACCTGATGAAGGCACTACGGTGTTGTAAGCACGAGCTAGGCGAGTGATAGAGTCAAGCAAGATAACCACGTCTTTCTTATGTTCAACAAGACGTTTTGCTTTCTCGATCACCATTTCCGCTACTTGTACGTGACGAGATGCTGGCTCATCGAAAGTCGACGCAACCACTTCACCTTTAACTAGGCGTTGCATCTCGGTTACTTCTTCTGGACGTTCGTCGATAAGAAGAACCATCAACTCACACTCTGGGTGGTTGTACGCGATGCTTTGCGCGATGTTTTGCAGAAGCATTGTTTTACCCGCTTTAGGCGGAGCAACAATCAGACCACGTTGACCTTTACCGATTGGCGATGCCAAGTCTAAAACACGTGCTGTAATGTCTTCTGTTGAACCGTTACCACGCTCCATCACCATGCGCTCATTCGCATGTAGAGGGGTAAGGTTTTCAAATAGGATCTTGTTACGGGCGTTGTCTGGTTTATCGTCGTTAACGGTATTGACTTTTAGAAGGGCAAAATAACGTTCACCGTCTTTTGGTGGACGAATTTTACCAGCGATAGAGTCACCAGTACGTAGGTTAAAGCGACGAATCTGACTTGGTGATACGTAGATATCGTCCGGACCCGCAAGGTATGAACTATCTGCACTGCGTAGGAAACCAAAGCCGTCTTGCAGAATTTCCAGAACCCCATCGCCAAAGATGTCTTCGCCGCCTTTAGCGTGCGCTTTTAAAATCGCGAAGATGATGTCTTGTTTTCTTAAGCGAGCTAGGTTCTCTAATCCTAAGCTTTCGCCCAGTTTTACAAGGTCAGACACAGGTCTGTTCTTCAGTTCGGTAAGGTTCATGGTGGTGGATTCTTGTTTAGTCAAAATAAGATCTGTTTTCTAGTTAAGATGGATTTGGTCTCAGGATCGACCAAGAAGAGAAATTTGTTCAATTAACGCGCGATAAGTTAGCACTAATTAGTATTCTAGTCCAGAGTTAGAAAAACAAAACCGTGCATTGTAACTTTGCACGGTTTTATCTGTAATCACTTGGTGATTATAAGTTTGCGTCTAGGAACTCTTTTAGTTGAGTTTTAGACAGAGCACCTACTTTCGTTGCCGCTACGTTACCATCTTTAAATAGTAATAGCGTTGGAATGCCGCGAATACCAAACTTAGGTGGTGTACCTGCGTTATGGTCGATGTTTAGTTTACCGATAGTGAGTTTGCCTTCGTACTCGTCTGCGATTTCGTCCAAAATAGGAGCGATCATTTTACAAGGACCACACCATTCTGCCCAAAAATCCACTAGAACCGGGCCTGCAGCGTTGATTACATCGTTTTCAAAACCGTCATCAGTTAGCTGCAAAATCTTATCACTCATCTTCCACTCCAATGTGTTTTTCGAAACTGGTTGGATGATAACCAGTAATTAGATGCCCTATTGGAATGTATTTACTTTCGTATTGCAAGCTTTAGCTGATATTCTATAGCCATGAAAAAGACGCATATCACAGAGCAAAAGTTCGCCGATTTGGGCTTAAAGCCCCAAGTTATTGAAGGATTGGACAAAAAAGGGTTCGAATTTTGTACCCCTATCCAAGCCTTGGCGTTGCCGGTCCTGCTCACCGGCCAAGACATCGCAGGCCAGGCCCAAACGGGTACTGGTAAAACGCTCGCGTTTCTTACTGCTACGTTCAACCACCTTCTGACGACTCCGGAACATGAAGGTCGTAAGCCTACACAGCCACGCGCAATTATTATGGCGCCTACACGTGAGCTCGCTATTCAGATTTACAATGATGCAGAATCATTAACTGAAAGCACAGGTCTAAAAACCGCTCTAGCTTACGGTGGTGAAAGCTACGACAAGCAACTTGCGAAACTGCAAGACGGCGTAGATATTCTGATCGGAACAACAGGCCGTATCATCGATTTCTACAAACAGCGCGTATTTAACCTCAACAACATTCAAGCTGTTGTTCTGGACGAAGCCGACCGCATGTTCGATCTTGGCTTTATTAAAGACATTCGCTTCTTGTTCCGTCGTATGCCTGAGCCAAAAGAGCGTTTGAACATGCTGTTCTCAGCAACGCTGTCTTACCGCGTTCAAGAACTGGCATTCGAACACATGAATACTCCTGAGCATGTCGTTGTCGAACCAGAACAAAAAACTGGCCACCGTATCCAGGAAGAGCTTTTCTATCCTTCGAATGAAGACAAAATGGCGCTGCTTCAAACACTAATTGAAGAAGAGTGGCCAGATCGCGCTATCATTTTTGCCAATACCAAGCATAAGTGTGAATCGGTTTGGGGTCATTTGGCTGCCGATGGACACCGTGTAGGCCTTCTTACTGGCGATGTACCGCAGAAGAAGCGTGAGAAGATTCTTGAGCAATTCACCAAAGGTGATGTCGACATCTTAGTTGCAACTGACGTTGCAGCGCGTGGTTTGCATATTCCTCAGGTAACGCACGTTTTCAACTACGACCTTCCTGACGACTGTGAAGATTATGTTCACCGTATTGGCCGTACTGGTCGCGCTGGTGCGAGCGGTCATTCGATCAGTTTTGCTTGTGAAGAGTACGCGGTTAACCTACCAGCAATCGAAGAATACATTGAGCATACAATCCCAGTTTCAGAGTACGATTCGTCGGCACTGATTCAAGATCTACCGGCTCCGATTCGTATGCGTGCACCACGCAACCAACAGCGCCGCACGAATACTGGCGGTACCCGCTCTGGTTCTGGTAACCGTAAGCCGCAGGGACGTCGTCCACGCCAACCGCGTCAATCGGCACCAAAACAATCGTAATAGGAAACTGAGTTCGTTTTATGAGTCAAGCAGGATCATCACCGCTATATGCCGCCATCGACCTCGGGTCGAACAGTTTTCACATGCTCGTTGTGCGTCACATCGATGGCAGCGTTCAAACAATGGCTAAAATTAAGCGCAAAGTTCGTCTAGCAGCGGGCTTAGATGAACATAATTCTCTTAGTATGGAAGCTATGCAGCGAGGATGGGACTGCTTAAGTCTATTTGCGGAACGCTTGCAGGACATTCCTAAACAAAACATTCGCATCGTCGGTACTGCAACATTACGTACCGCGACCAATGTAGATGTGTTTTTAGAAAAGGCTAACCAAATTCTAGGCCAGCCTATCGAAGTGATTACTGGTGAAGAAGAAGCTGCCACTATCTATAAAGGTGTCGCTCACACCTCTGGCGGTAGTGGTCGTCGCCTTGTAGTCGATATCGGTGGAGCAAGTACCGAACTGATTATCGGGGAAGGTTTCGAAGCCAAAGCACTGACCAGCTTAAAAATGGGCTGCGTGACTTGGCTTGAAAACTTCTTTAAAGATCGCCAATTGAATGCTCGTAACTTTGACGCGGCAATTGAAGGAGCGAAACAGACCATCCAGCCGATTTTAGAACGTTATACAGAAATTGGTTGGGATGTGTGTGTTGGTGCATCAGGCACTGTTCAGGCATTGCAAGAGATAATGCTGGCGCAAGGCATGGACGAAGTAATCACTCACTCCAAACTCAAGCGTCTACAGAAGCAAGCCATGTTGGCCGACCATTTAGAAGAGCTCGATATTGAAGGCTTAACACTTGAGCGTGCATTAGTGTTCCCTAGTGGCCTCTCTATTTTGATTGCCGTTTTTGAATTGCTTGAAATCGATGCTATGACACTGGCTGGCGGCGCACTACGCGAAGGCTTAGTGTATGAGATGGTTGAAGAGCTTCGTCAAGAAGACATTCGTGCCCGCACTATCGCTAGCGTACAAAATCGCTATCAGCTCGATCACCAATACGGCGAACAAGTCGCTACTCTGGCACACACGCTTTTACAGCAAGCTGGGGGCGATGAGTGGATTACAGAGCCTCAGGGCAAGATATTACTCGAGACCGCCGCAAAACTGCATGAAATTGGTTTAACTATCGATTTCAAAAAAGGCGGAGAGCATAGTGCTTACTTGCTGCAGAATTTGGATCTGCCTGGTTACACGCGCGCGCAGAAGTTCTTTATTGGTGAAGTGGCTCGTCGCTATCGCGAACAGCTCACTTCTTTACCTGAGCAGCATGCATTATCAGGCTCAAGTGCCAAACGAGTATTGAGACTGTTGCGTCTTGCGGTTCTACTCAGCCATCGTCGCAATCCTGATCTAGAGCCAAATGTGACTCTAACGGTTGAAGGCGACAATCTAACGTTACACATTGATGCGCAATGGCTAGAGAAAAACCCACTGACTGCGGCTGAGTTGGAAATTGAATCCAACCGTCAGACAGACATCGGCTGGCCATTAAATATCGTAGCAAAATAAGCGAATATCACTGCCTTACAATACTAAAGCCCAGGCGTTCGCTTGGGCTTTTTTGCTTCTACTTCCCCTACAAAACGTGCTGCCCAGCAAAAATCTCAGCTTCTCCGCTCTACATCGAAAAACAGCCATGCTTTATTGATAAGCACGATTTAGCCAACCAAGATGCACCATCATGAAAACCGTTTTAATGACTGGCTTAACTGGCACCCTCGCCCCTAAAGTTGCTCATCAGTTCCACCTCCGTGGCTGGAACGTATTGGAATGGAATCACCACCAAATCCCACCAGATGATCCACAGCAAAGTGAGCAATTTTGGCAACGGCACCACATTGATGCGGTGTGCCACATGGCGATGGGGAGTGAAGCGTGGGCAGCGTGGCTTGGTGAGCACTGCAAACAGCGCAACATTCCTTATCTTTTTGTCAGTACAGCAATGGTATTTGATGCCACAAAAAATGGGCCTTATGGCATCTTTGAAGAAAGAAACACCCAAGATGAATACGGCAAATACAAAGTTCGTTGTGAAGATGCAATCTGGCAAGCAAATCCAGATGCGATGATTGCTCGAATTGGTTGGCAGCTCCATCACCAAGCAGAAGGCAATAACATGTTGGCGCATCTCGACCGCCAATATGAAGAGAACGGCGTTATTACCGCTAGTACAGTTTGGTATCCCGCGACTTCTCATATGGACGATACTGCACTCGCCTTTTTGCAGCTTATTGAGCGGAACGAAGCAGGTTTATACCATTTTGATAGCAACTTAAAGGATAAGTGGAATTTCTACGAACTCGTTTGTGCACTCAAGCAGCATTACAACAAGCCATGGCAAGTGCTGCCAAGCAATGATTATCACCATGACCAACGTCTAACAGATGAACGAATTGCCTTGCCGCCATTGAGTGAACGTTTCAACAAGCCAGAGCAAATCAAACAAGCTGGCATCATAGGAATCAACTGGGGACGCACGCACATTCCCCACTATCGAAACAATGGTGTATCGGTCACAACGTTATGCGCCAACCAAATAGAACCGCTTCAGCAAGCGTGCAGTGAGGAAGCAATCCTAAAGGCAGAAACGAACATCAGCGCACTCAAACAACTCGATGTCGTGACCATCGCGACACCTGCGCATACTCATGCAGAGATCATAAAGACGTTAGGTTCAACCAAGCTGATTTGTGAAAAGCCATTGGTGGGATTGAATTCCGACATCACTCACTGGCAGCAACCGAACTCCAACCTATTGGTTAATTACGCCTTTGCTCAGCTAGAGACCGCCAAGACGATAGAGAAATGGCTCACCTCGCAAACCCAACCTTGTGTGGTCAATCTAATCACCCAAGTTAACCTACCGGGCACCTTCACACTCAAAGAGTGGTTTCTTGAAACAGCCAGTCACCCTATTTCTTGGTTGCTGCACTGCTTCGGAGACTACTCTCAGTCAACACTGATTGAGGAAAACGGCCAACTGATCGTTGAGCTGCAATGTGGCGACCACCAGCTAAGATTTGTATTTGAATTAACAGGTGAGCCGGGCATCGAGCACAATCTAACGATTCAATCCAACCAGACTTTAACCAGCAAAGGCTACTATCGTGTCGGCGAAAAATGGCGTTTCGAGCCCATTCTCGTTAATGGCAACGCGATAAATGATGGAGAATACAGCGAGTCTGATTGCTGGCAGGACGCCAATCAACGCAGTGTCGGTTTGATGTTGGCGATGTTCAATCAAAGCATCAGTTGGGAGAAAGGCCTGCAACTTGGCGCCTTCGATGCGCAAAAAGCCATTTTGATTGAGAAGATGCTCCGTTAGCCATTTCACCAACTAGCTTCCTCTACGTTCCGTAACTTCGATAAAAAGGTCTCACTCGGGACCTTTTTTACTGCTCATTTTTACCTTCGTACAGCTCAGGGAGCTTTTGGACACCCATGATCTAATTACTCCCCACGCTGTACAAAACCCTCTAAACCCAAGTAAACAGGTACAAAAAAGCCGCTTGATTTAAGCAAGCGGCTTTCGGGGTTCCCACTGATATTAAGACTGAACGCTTGTCGTCACCTTAAAGTCAGGGTTCACCGCAGTCAGCTTCTTAATTAGGTAATTCAGTAGTACGCCATACATAGGAACGAAAAGACCAAGACTGATAATCAGTTTGAAGCCGTAATCCACCAGCGCGATTTCCGTCCAATGCTCCGCCATAAATGGATCTGGGCTTTGGTAGAACGCAATGGCGAAGAAAGCGATAGTATCAAGTGCATTACCGAAAAGCGTTGAACACGTTGGTGCCACCCACCATTGCTTCATTTGACGTAGGCGGTTGAACACGTGCACATCCATGATCTGACCAAGTAGGTACGCCATGAAGCTAGCAATCGCGATACGAGCAACGAATAAGTTAAATTCCCCTAGGTGACCAAAACCTTGGAATTGACCTTCGAAGAACACCACCGATAAGAAGTAAGACACTGCCAAAGCAGGCAACATCACTAAGAAGATAATCTTACGCGCCAACTGAGCACCGAAAATACGCACGGTTAAGTCAGTCGCTAAGAAGATAAATGGGAAAGTGAATGCACCCCAAGTGGTATGGAAACCGAATATAGTAAACGGTAGCTGAACTAGGTAATTGCTAGATGCAATAATGACTAGGTGGAATAGAACCAGATAGATAAGGGCGTTGCGCTGCTGCGCAGGGGTAAAGTTACTCATGCGATACCTTTTTAGTTTGGTTTGGGGGTGAGGGAACCCAAATCGAGTCACTGAATAGAGTGGCTCTTACCAACAATGTAAAATGAAAAATAAACTGGCTTGGCTCATTCTGAGCGAAGCGGTGGGCGATTATACATTAACCACTTTTCGCCGCAAGTCGTCTGTTTTACGCAAACGTTTGAGCATAAAAAAGGGTGTTTCATGTGAAACACCCTTTCAAGAAAAATTCTATTTTTAGAAGCCGCGCTGGAACAATCCTGCAAGATAATCCAACTCTTCCCTGCTCTCTTCAATCGCTAACGCTTCAAACCAAATCGCTTCGCTGTAATGCTCTGCTTTCATAAACAGTCGGCAACCTTCAAAGTCAATCAGCCAAGAGTGAATGTCCGCATCCCACTGCTTTTCCACCACAGTAGCGGAAAGCAAGCCGACTAAACGCTCACCTAAGGCAGGAAAGCTATCAAGGTCAAAGCTCGGCGCGGTAATGATTAAGCGCCCTTCTTGTGCCATGTAATCCGCTAAGCCAAATTCCTTTTGCATCTTGGTTCCTTATCCGTGGTGAGTAATGTGTTCTTGAATCAAATCGAGGAATGGGTCGGCGTACTTCTCTAGTTTGCGCTGACCAACGCCACTCACTGCCAGCATTTCGCCGTAAGACGTTGGCAAGATCTCCGCCATATCAATCAGAGTCGCGTCACTAAAGACCACGTATGGTGGCAAACCATCTTCATCAGCAATCGATTTACGCAGCTTGCGTAACTTAGCAAACAGCTTCTTGTCGTAGTTCTTACTGGTCAGTTTTTCCGACTTCGCCGCACGTGCTGCGGTGTCTAAACGTGGAACCGCTAACTCCAGAGTCACATCGCCACGCAACAGCGGACGCGCTTCTTCGGTAAGTTGTAGCGTTGAATTGCGTGTAATGTTTTGGAACAACAGCCCTTTGTGGATTAACTGACGGAAGATACTCACCCAGTAATCGTGGCTATGGTCGCGCCCTATCGCGTAGGTAGAAATCTTATCGTGCCCGTTTTCACGTACACGAATGTTTTGCATGCCACGTAGCACTTCCACTACGTAACCCATACCAAAGCTCTGATTAACACGGTACACACAAGATAGCGCCTTACGCGCTTCTTCCGTGGCATCAAAATGCTTCGGTGGATCTAAGCAAATATCGCAGTTGCCACATGGCTTCTCACGATACTCACCAAAGTAATTCAATAGCACCTGACGACGACAAGTCTGCGCCTCAGCAAAGGCACTCATCGCATTCAGTTTGTGGGTTTCCACCTGCTTCTGTGGACCATCGTCTTTCTCATCCAACATACGGCGCAGCCAACTGATGTCCGCTGGGTCATACAACATCATCGCTTCTGCAGGTAAACCATCACGCCCTGCACGACCCGTTTCCTGATAGTAAGACTCGATGTTGCGCGGGATATCAAAGTGAACCACAAAACGCACGTTTGGTTTGTTGATGCCCATACCGAATGCCACGGTCGCCACTACAATTTGGATGTCATCACGTTGGAAAGCTTCTTGAACGTAAGCGCGCTCATCAGCGTCCATACCTGCGTGATAACCAGCAGCACGAATGTGGTTGTTGCACAGCTTCTCGGTCACCATCTCAACTTTCTTACGGCTACCACAATAGATGATGCCGCAATTCCCCTTTTGGGTTTCAAGATAACGAACGATTTGCGAAACCGGCTTGTGCTTCTCAACTAAGTTGTAGCGGATGTTGGGACGGTCGAAGCTGCCTAGGTAAACCTCTGGATTATTCAGTTGCAGACGCTCAAGAATATCTCGGCGCGTTGCGTCATCTGCGGTCGCCGTCAGCGCCATAAATGGCACATGGGAAAACTGCTGCTTAAGCTGACCAAGCGCGGCGTATTCTGGACGGAAATCGTGTCCCCACTGGGAAATACAGTGCGCTTCATCGACAGCAATCATCGATAGCGGCAAGTTTTCCAAGCGCTCAATGAAATCACGCATCAATACGCGTTCTGGCGAGACGTACACCAACTTAAGATGACCAGTGTGCATGCGGTTATACACGCTGAGCAGCTCTTCACGAGGCATGGTCGAGTTAATGCACTCAGCCGCTACACCGTTGGCTTTAAGCTGGTCCACTTGGTCCTTCATCAGCGAAATCAGCGGAGAAATCACCAAAGTAATGCCAGAGCGAACCAAAGCAGGAACTTGATAACACAGCGACTTACCGCCACCAGTAGGCAGGATAACTAAGCTGTCGCGACCTTCTATCGCGGCGTCAATCACCAACTGCTGACCATCACGGAACTCTTGGTAACCAAACACATCCTCCAACACACGTTGAGGCGTTACAGGCGAATCAGATTGTTCGGCTAACAAGGTCGAGGTCATGAAAAGTCTCAGATTGGGTCTTAAAAAAGAGGTGCTTATGCATACCACTGGCACACAAAGTGAGGGCACATTGTAATGGGGTTTCATGGTGAATAAAACCGCAAATTGTTAGGTGTTTCGCATCACGACTCGTATACTGATTTTCTGCTCTATAAAACACACAATTAGGTGACACTTCATGACACCAGAAGACGAACAACAACGCGCGCGGCAAGGTATCTTGCTAGCGATTGGCGCGTATACCATGTGGGGCATTGCGCCGATGTACTTTAAGTCCATCGCACAAGTATCTCCTTTGGAAATTCTAAGCCACCGAGTGATATGGTCTTTCTTTTTGCTTGCTGCACTCCTCCATTTTGGCCGTCACTGGCGCTCGGCTTACCACATCGCGAAAGACAAAACGAAAATCGCTTACCTGATCGCAAGTTCCATGCTAATTGGCGGCAATTGGTTGATTTTCATTTGGGCGGTAAACTCGAATCATATGCTCGACGCCAGCTTAGGTTATTACATTAACCCACTGATCAACGTCTTACTCGGAATGGTCTTCCTTGGTGAGCGACTGCGTAAATTACAGTGGTTCGCGGTTGTATTGGCAGGTTGTGGCGTACTCGTTCAACTGATTGTATTTGGCTCCGTACCTGTTGTTGCGATGGCGTTAGCAATGAGCTTCGGCTTTTATGGCTTATTAAGAAAGAAAGTCAGTGTCGATGCAAAAACTGGCTTGTTTATCGAGACATTACTTCTGCTGCCGGTGGCCGCTGTTTATTTGCTTTTTATTGCCGATACACCAACCTCAAATATGTTTACGAATCCACTTACGTTAAATAGTTTGTTGATCGCAGCTGGGGTTATAACAACCCTGCCACTGCTGTGCTTTACGGGTGCAGCAACAAGACTCAAATTATCGACTTTGGGCTTTTTCCAATATATAGGCCCAAGCTTAATGTTTTTACTTGCAGTATTGATGTATGGCGAACCCTTTACCATGGATAAAGCGATCACTTTCGTCTTTATTTGGGGAGCACTAGTCGTGTTTAGCTTTGATGGATTACGTAATAACCGTCGCTCACGCCGAATCGTTCAGCCACAGTGATCGTTTTTTACAAGACAAGTTAGAAATAGCCAGATAAGCTTGGTCATAATGTGACCAAGCTTTTTAATTTAATGGAACATATTCAGTACTACGCAACCGACCATGACAACTTGAGTCTAATAGAGGCGAAATACCAGAAATTTGCTTTTCAAAGGCATTACCATCTGGATTTTCATCTCGGCCTGATCACGCATGGTGCGCAGAAGTTCCAATACCAAGGTAACAGCCACCAAGTTGGTCACGGGCAAATTGTGATTATGCCGCCGGATGAGCTGCACGACGGGCAATCTAAGCTCGAAAGTGGCTACGAAGTGAATGTGTTTGCGATCGAACCTCACCTATTGAGCGATCTGGCTGATCTTAAGCAAAACGGTCAAATAATACACTTCAACGAGCTGATCATCTCAGATCCCCAGATATTTTCACAACTTAGTAACTTACACGGACTACTTCGTCGTGAAAACCTCAGCCAACTCACCAAAGATTGCCTTCCTTTTGAAGGATTTAACCAGCTTTTTGATCGCTACGGATCGCTTGAGCGACAAAAAGTGGTGCCGTTAGGAAGTCAATCACTTGGAACGTTAAAAGATTATCTAATGGCGAACCTCGACCAAGCGGTGCGTTTGGATTCGCTATCAGAACTGTGCCAACTGAGCCCAACTCAGTTCCAGCGCCACTTTAAAGCGCAAACTGGAATGACGCCTTATGCATGGTTCGCACGCCTGCGCCTCGAACAAGGCATGAAGTTACTGCAAGCTGGTCAATGTGGTACCGACGTCGCCCATCAAATCGGTTTCTATGATCAAGCGCATTTCAGCAAAGCGTTTAAGCAGACCTACGGCGTTTCCCCTTCTCAAGTGACTCGTTAATTTCATTTACCGAGAAAGCTGTCAGTTTTTTACAAGCGCCACAGGTGACTTACCACGACAATAGCCGCATTGGTTAAATTTGAGATGTGTTATGAATGAATCCACCATATTGCTGACACTCGCCAGCATTCACTTTATTGCCCTAATGAGTCCAGGTCCGGACTTTGCACTGGTCGTACAAAACGCGACGCGTCATGGTCGTCAAACGGGCTTGTACATTGCGTTGGGATTGTCCGTCGGTATTTTGCTGCACTCTTTGTTCAGCCTGACAGGTGTGAGTTTTGTCGTCCACCAGCACCCAGTGCTGTATTCCGTGGTACAACTGCTCGGTGGTAGTTACCTGCTCTACTTAGGAATTGGCGCATTGCGTGCCGTGATCTCGATGATCCAAAAACCACGGACGGATCAACCTAAGAAGCAAAATAACCTAGTGATCAGCAATAAGCGTCAAGCGTTTGCTAAAGGGTTTGCGACCAACATTCTTAACCCAAAAGCCCTGGTGTTCTTTGTCAGTTTGATGTCGAGTTTAGTCCCAGCAGGTATGTCGATTACTGGCAAAGGTATTGCACTGGTCATCCTGTTTGGCTTGTCGCTATTCTGGTTCTCTAGCCTTGCATGGATGCTATCGACACAGCGCTTACAGCGTAAATTGCAACAAGCGGGTATCTACATCGACGGTCTATGCGGCGTGGTATTTACTCTAGTGGGCGGCAGTATTCTATACCAAACTATCAATACTTTTATCGGATAAAGTACTGATTTAAAAGCGTAGCACAATCGACATTTCTAAGATTGCTGACTCGACGTGACTCTCCATAACTGCCAAGCTCAAAGCACAAAACTGGCAACATGGAGAGTCATCATGCATTGGACGTTCAACCGACTCGTGACCACGGGTCTTTTTCTTACCTCCCCACTAATCTTATCTACATCAGTCTTTGCTAACCAAGCAGCAGATGCGGTTGCGCCGGAGCACAGCACTGGCTTCGAGCAAAAACAATTGATCAAAGCGAAAGATTATATGGTTACCGCTGCTAACCCAATTGCAACCCAAGCTGGTGCGGATGTTATTGCCCAAGGGGGCAATGCTATTGATGCTATGGTTGCCGTGCAGCTGATGCTAGGCTTAGTAGAACCCCAATCTTCAGGCATTGGTGGTGGCGCCTTCTTAGTGTATTGGGACAGTGAGAAACAAAAACTGACTACGTATGATGGACGCGAAACCGCACCGCTCGCCGCAACGCCGAAACTCTTCCTAGATGACAAAGGACAACCACTGCAATTTTACGATGCGGTTGTCGGTGGGCGTTCCGTTGCCACTCCTGGTACAGTGAAACTGCTGTGGGACACGCACCAGAAATACGGCAAGTTGGAATGGAAGAAGATCATCCAACCCGTGATTACCTTGGCTGAGCAAGGTTTCGAAGTCAGTCCTCGCCTCGCGAGTCTGATTGAGAAAGATGCTAAGCGCCTATCACGCTTCCCTGCGACTAAGGCTTACTTCTTCAATCCAGACGGCTCACCAAAAACCGAAGGCACGTTGTTGAAGAACCCTGAATACGCGCAAACTCTGACGGCAATTGCAGAGCAAGGGGCAAAAGCTTTCTATCAAGGCGATATCGCCACAGACATCATCAAGACAGTACAGAATGCACCGGGCAATCCTGGCGTATTGGCACAACCTGACTTTGATGCGTTCCAAATCAAGCAACGTGAACCGGTTTGTGCGGCTTACCAAAGCTATGACATCTGCGGCATGGGACCACCTAGCTCTGGCGCATTGACGGTTGGACAGATTCTCGCGATCACCGAGCAATACGATCTTAAAGGTTGGGGAGCCGAAAGCGCAAAATCATGGCAAGTGATCGCCGATGCATCGCGCATTGCGTTTGCGGATCGCGGTAAGTACATGGCTGACCAAGATTATGTGCCAATGCCAACCGAAGGCTTGCTTGATAAAGATTATCTCAAACAACGTGCTGAGCTCATTCAAGTCGGTAAAGCCTTGAGTAAGGTTGAAGCCGGCAACCCTCCTTGGTCGCACGCGATGAACTTAAGCATGGACCAATCGATCGAGTTGCCTTCCACCAGCCATTTCAATATCGTCGATAAGCAAGGCAATGTGGTTTCAATGACAACAACCATTGAGAACGCCTTTGGCTCACGCTTGATGGTACGCGGCTTCTTGCTCAATAACGAACTGACCGATTTCTCTTTCCGCACGCATCAAGATGGTGTGCCAATCGCGAACCGCTTAGAACCGGGAAAACGCCCACGTTCATCCATGGCACCAACCATTATGATGAAGGATGACAAACCTTACATGGCAATTGGCTCACCGGGTGGTAGCCGCATTATTGGTTACGTCGCACAAGCCATTATCGCCCACACGCAATGGGATATGGACATCCAAAGCGCGATTAATCAGCCACGATTGCTGAACCGTTTTGGCACCTTAGATATTGAGCAAGGTACCGCCGCAGAGGGCTTACAGCCTGCTCTGGAGAAGATGGGCTTTAAAACCGATGTTCGGGATTTGAACTCTGGTCTGCATGCGATACGAATAACAAAAGACGGTCTTGAAGGCGCTGCGGATCCAAGACGTGAAGGTGCCGCTATCGGGCAGTAAGAGTCTTTCGCTCGACCCCTTGTGCGAGATCTCTCACAAAGGGTTGAGCAAACCTCTCTTTTTTAATGGTAAAACCGCACAGAAAAGAGCATAAGCCATTGAATTTAATACTCATGTATCTTTTTTGAACGCTAAGAGAGTTAAAAAATGTGAGATTAGCCCGTTGTTGGAAATCGTTAAACACGTAATATTAAACCTGTCGGAAGGATGCTGACACGGAACAGGAAACACCACGGACTTGGTGAACTTCAGGAAGAAGAAACGGTTATTCAGGATGAATAGTCGGGCATGGATTGCAAAATTGGACATTGAACGGAATCAATAGTGACTAGGATGGTTGCTACTAAGGACGGGAAATGGACACCTCTGGACGAGGCAAGGATTTGAACATCAGGATGATGTCAGGGACACCGCTCAGGGAACAAGTGATGAGAGCTAACGAGGATAGTTAGCAGACCAGGATAAGGTCACTAAGGACACCGCTAGGAAGGCGACGTAAGGATTAAGCTGACGGATTCAGCACACTATCATGGATTAGATGCATGGAGCACTTTTAGTAGCTGGATTGCTGCGAGTAAGACTATAACCCCGATGGGCGCAAGCCCTCGGGGTTTTTCTTTGCCTAAAGTTTTTCTCAGTAGATCTGCTGAAAACAGGCATTCACCCACAACGCCCACCTTTCACTTCAAACGGCATCGTTAAGTCGCGCTTTTGTACTCCATTTATCATTCCATTTTCTCCTGCGTTAGCGACACCAAAACTGCACAAACAAAAAGAGCCGCCGAAGCAGCTCTTAAGTTGATGATACCAATCACAGTAAATAAGTGATCAGAAATAGCGTAGGGAAAATGCTTGAGAACAAGGCGCAATTTTTCGATAAGTAGTTATTCTACAATCAAAAATTGCAACGCAGTTATCGAGTATTTTAACAAGCTAGAATGACCAGTTATTTACTACGATTGGTATGAGTTTTGGTCAAGCCTTACAGTTTCTCTAGTCGTGCGTAAGCAGTTACCAACCATTTGATGCCTTCACCATTAAAGGCAATCTGTACACGGCTCTGTGGACCACTGCCTTCGAAGTTGATGATGGTGCCTTCACCAAACTTTGGATGCATCACACGAGAACCTAGCGTAAAGCCGGTTTCATTAAAGCTCTCTTTCACAACAGTTTGGCTAAATCGACCACTGCTTGAAGGACGGCTAACTTGCGCCTTCATTCGTACTTCATCCAAGCATGTTTCTGGCAGTTCACGAATAAAACGAGACGGTTTATGGTATTTATCCTGACCGTACAAACGACGCATTTCAGCATAAGTGATGTACAGTTTCTGCATTGCACGGGTCATGCCTACGTAACACAGACGACGTTCTTCTTCTAAGCGCCCTGCTTCTTCTGCCGACATTTGGCTTGGGAACATGCCTTCTTCCACACCGACCATAAACACCAATGGGAACTCTAGACCTTTCGCACTGTGTAATGTCATGAGCTGAACCGCATCTTCAAATTCGTCCGCTTGTCCTTCGCCCGCTTCTAGTGCTGCGTGGGTTAGGAATGCCGTCAGCAGTGACATGTCTTCGGCTTCTTCTGGTTTCTCGAATTGGCGAGTTGCGGTCACCAATTCCTCCAAGTTCTCAATACGTGCCTTAGACTTTTCGCCTTTCTCTTGCTCGTACATCGCGAACAAGCCCGAGTATTTAATCACATGGTCAGTTTGGTGATGCAGCGGCATCTCTAAGGTGTCGTCTTCTAGCGCGGTGACAAGCTCGATAAAACGGCTCAGAGCACCAGCAGCGCGACCAGCAAGCACCTTCTCGTCCAACATTGCCACACTCGCTTCCCACATGGTGCAACCACGATCACGAGCCGCAAAGCGGATGGTTTCAAGCGTCTTATCGCCCAAACCACGCGTTGGCGTATTCACCACACGTTCAAACGCCGCATCATCGTTACGGTTGGCAATCAGACGCATGTAGCTCAAGGCATCTTTGATTTCCTGACGTTCGAAGAATCGCATGCCGCCGTAGATACGGTAAGGCAGACCGGCTTGAATTAACGCTTCTTCCAGAACACGCGACTGGGCGTTGTTACGGTAAAGCATCGCAGCGTCATTCAGAGCACCGCCCTTGTCTTGCCACTCTTTGATTTTGTTCACCGCAAAACGGGCTTCATCTAATTCGTTGTAAGCGCTGTAAACCGAGATAGGCTCACCGACCACGCCATCCGTCCACAACTCTTTACCCATACGCTCGGTGTTATTCGCAATCAGGGTGTTAGATGCTTCCAGAATGGTCTTGGTTGAACGGTAGTTTTGCTCAAGACGAATGGTATTTACGCTTGGGAATTCGAGCGTAAACTTCTCAATATTCTCGACTTTTGCACCACGCCAACCATAAATCGACTGGTCGTCATCACCTACGATCATCACGTGACACTCAGGACCCGCCATCATACGTAGCCAAGCATATTGAATGTTGTTGGTATCTTGGAACTCGTCCACCAAGATATGCTTAAAGCGTGCTTGGTAGTGTTCACGGACGAACTTGTTATCACGCAGTAGCTCATGTGCGCGCAGCAAGATTTCCGCAAAATCGACTAAACCAGCACGGTCACACGCCTCTTGGTAAGCGGTGTACAACTGCAGATATGTCTTGGTCACTGGATCATGGTACGCATCAATGTGCGACGGGCGCAGACCTTCGTCTTTCTTGCCGTTAATCCACCATGCCACTTGGCGTGCTGGCCATTGCTTCTCATCGAGGTTTTGCGCTTTGATCAAACGCTTTAGCAGACGCTGTTGGTCGTCACTGTCGATGATTTGGAAATCTTCCGGTAGCTTGGCATCAAGATAGTGTGCACGCAGAATACGGTGACAAATGCCGTGGAAAGTACCATTCCACATACCGCCTGCACTGCCCATCATTAGCTCTTCGATACGTCCACGCATCTCTGCCGCCGCCTTATTGGTAAAGGTTACCGACATGATTGAAAACGGAGAAGCTTGCTCGACCGACATCAGCCAAGCGATACGGTGAACAAGAACGCGTGTCTTACCACTTCCTGCGCCAGCAAGAACGAGCAAGTTTTCTAGAGGTGCTGCAACGGCTTCACGTTGTTTATCGTTCAAACCGTCGAGTAATAGAGATGGATCCATCATGATGAGAGCTACTGGTTATTTATACATAAAAACCGATTATAACCTAAACAACCGGGTGCTGTTTAGACAAAACTTGATAAAAAAATTGATGTTTTTTTGCCCAATACATCAATTAGTTATACCTATTTGACCCTGCAAACCCATTTACTTCAGAAATTTTTCTGAAAGTTTTTTAGCCAGTTTCCTATCTTTTAAGTTAAGCAAGTTGATAACAAAAACGCCAAAACAGGCGATTCATCTTGCCAACTTAAAGTAAAGGAAATCATTCAGAGGAATTTATTATGAAAAAGTCGAATCTAGCTGTTACTGCTGCTGTTACTGGTCTTCTAGCTCTTGGTGGCACAATGCTAACTGCAGCTCCAGCTGTCGCTGCTGAAAAAGAAAAGTGCTATGGCGTTTCTAAAGCAGGTAAAAACGACTGTGCAACAAAAAGCAGCTCATGCGCTGGTACTTCTAAAGAAGATAACCAAAAAGACGCATTCGTAGTCGTACCAAAAGGTCTTTGTGACAAGCTCGCTGGCGGTAGCACTTCTTCTTCATAATCTTTTATCGCTAGCTATTGTGAGGATGCGTTGACGCTCAACCAACGCAAAGCCAAGACGCATCCTTCTCTTCCCGCACGATTTGAAAAGGAGTTTCACGTGAAACACCACACCTTCCACGACCTTGTTGGAGTTGGATTAAGAACCCCTCACCTCGATTACTTTAGCCAAAACCAACCCGAGTTGTCTTGGTTAGAAATCCACAGTGAAAACTATTTCCAACCCAATGCAGCAGAGCGCCATCAACTACAAACGCTTCGCGAGCAATATCAAATTAGCTGCCACGGTATTGGTTTGTCGTTAGGTTCGGTGGAACGTGTTAGTCAAAAGCATCTTGCGCAACTTAAGTCACTGATTGACTCAATCGACCCAATTCTTGTTTCTGACCATTTAAGTTGGAGTGAAAACGGCGGTCACTACTTTAATGACCTGCTTCCACTTCCGTATACGGAAGAAGCGCTCAACGTGTTCACTCGTAACGTGAATGAAGTGCAGGAATATTTGCAACGCGAGATCTTGATAGAGAACCCATCTAGTTATGTGAAGTTTCAACATTCGACCATCAGCGAATGGGAGTTTCTTACCGAAGTGCAAAAGCGCACTGACTGTCGTTTATTGCTTGATTTAAACAATGTTTATGTTTCGGCGTTCAACCACGGTTTTGATTGCGACACATACCTAGATGCGATTCCAGCCGACAAAGTGGATGAGATTCACTTGGCAGGTTTTACCATTAAACAACTCGACAAAGGTGAGATATGGATTGATACCCATAGCCGCCCAGTTAGCGATGAAGTTTGGCAGTTGTTTTCACAGTGGACAAAAAAACACGGTCCACGTCATACGTTGATTGAATGGGATTTGGATATCCCCGCGCCAGAAGTCTTATTAGGAGAAGCACAGAAAGCATCGCAACTACTGTTGCAAGGCACACTTCCAAGTGAACAAAGCGAACCAAGGACGGCATCATGAATCTAGCCACCTTACAAAGCCAGTTTGCTAAAGCCCTACACTATCAAGCACTCGGTGAAGATTGCGATATTGCCAGTGATACGTTTACCGCTGATGAACGCATGCAGATTTACCGCAATAACTTTATCGTCAGCTTAAGCGAGGTGTTATCCGCGACCTACCCGATGGTTGAAGCGCTGCTTGGTGAAGAATGCTTTGAACAGATAGCTCGCCAGCATGTTCTTTCTTACCCATTAGAAGAAGGAGATGTGGTGCATTATGGCGACGGCTTTCAAGACACCATCATGCAGTTTAGTCAGGTGATCGCACAAGCACCTTACAGCCCTGAAGTCGCACGCTTCGAATGGCATATCGACCTCGCTCGTCAAGCACAGTATGAACAATCCAATGCGGCAGCATTAAAACCGCTTGCGTTACTTGGCGAAGTGAGTGAGGAGCAACAACCCGCTTTGGTTTTGCACCTTAAACAAGGCTGCCGCAGCTTTGACTCCAGCTACGCAGTATTTGATTTGTTCAGCGCGATTCAAACTGGCCAATTCGAACAACTTAATATCAACCAATTACAGCAAGGTGTCATCTCGATTCAAGCCAATGGAGAAGCCTTGTGTCACGCACTCGATGCCGATGTGTTCCAACTGCTGCAATGTTTAGAGCAGAAGCAGAGTTTGAGCGAAATACCTGAAGTTTTACTCGCTCATCTCAATCGCATCATGGCACTCGATATTGTTGACGGCTTTACATTGCAATCAATCTAAGGAGCACTCTATGACGGATACGGTTAAAAACTTAGTGAATCGGTACGACGATTTAATCAGTACCCTACAAGCTGGCTTTGTCCCTTTACTACTTCTCTTTTGTCGCTTGTGGGTAGCCTGGGTGTTCTTCAATTCAGGACTAATCAAAATCTCATCTTGGGATAGCACGCTGTACTTATTTGAGCTGGAATACCAAGTGCCAATCTTGCCATGGGAATTGGCGGCTTATTTAGGTACGGCTGCGGAGTTGGTTCTACCGGTGTTCTTGGCACTGGGATTGATTACCCGCCCGATGGCAGCAATGCTGTTTGTGTTCAACATCATCGCAGTGATCTCTTACCCACTGTTGTGGGAGAAAGGTTTTTATGACCACCAACTTTGGGGATTGATGATTCTTATCGTAATCGTATGGGGGCCAGGACCGCTGTCTTTGGACCACATCCTGAAAAAGAAAATGACGAGCTAAAAAAATCCCCGCATCATGCGGGGATTTTTTATTATTTATTCAAGTAAGCCAGTAGCTCTTCTGCTGAGATACCTTGCTGAGCGAGGTCTTTTGCCATCTGCTCGACTTGTTCATCTTTGCGTGACTCAATCACTTGCTGAAATTGGTACACGATATCACGCAAAATTGGCAGAGGTACTTGTTTAGCCGCACTACGAATACGCTCGGAGCTTTGATTACCCAGCTCATTAAGCAACTTGCCAAACATCACCTTTTCTGGTGAATCTTCCATTTGCTCTAGAATACGAGCCATTTCATACGTGGTTAACGACATTACTTTTTGAGTTCCGTTATGGTGTCAGGAAAAGTCTGAGTGACAAATATACACGCCTTACTTACATTGGAAAATACTAAATTACACTGATTTACGCTTTCGCAAAGCTCGAGTGCCAGTTCTTCCCTGCTTTTGTAAACAGAACGACCAACGCAGGTAATAGGACCCACATATGAATTGCGATCAAGGTTTGTGGATCCAGAGATAAGCGTTGCAGTGTACCCACCAACAAACCAGAGCCACTCATTTGGAACAATCCAAGCAGTGCAGCTGCCGTGCCCGCCTTATCACCAAACGGTTCTAACGCTTTCCCTGCCGCTGCACCCAGAATGAATGCAAAACCTACAGAAGACATAAAGATAGGTAACATGAAAGAAAGCGCGGTATTCTGACCATTCATCACTAGCATGATCACACCTGCGAGACCCAGAGTTGAGATCCCGGTGACTAAGGTGTTGTGAGTTCCAACGCGCTCCATAAACTTAGGCGCCAGCATACATGCCGCAATGTTTATCACCGCATTTACACCAAACCAGAAAGTGAATTCATTCATCGACAGCCCCATCCCCGTCATCAATACCGACGGTGCTGAGGTAACGTAAGCAAGAATAACCGCCATCGCCATCAAGCATAATGACGCATGGAAAACAAAAGGTGGTGTGCTAAGCACTGCCCAATACCGACTAAGCTTAAACACGGCTTGCTTTTCTGTTGACGGGTTAGTCTCTTTCATCATGAAAAACATCAATGATCCAGACACCACAGCAAAACCAGCCATAAAGCTAAAGTTAGCACGCCAGTCAAATTGCTGAGTTAACCAGCTACCTAGAATTGGAGCTAAAGCCGGAATGAAACAAATCGCACCGTTAAGGTAGCTGATCATTTTGCCGCTTTTTTCCGGGCCAAAGATATCGCGAACTGTTGCAAAGGCTGCTACCGATGTCGCACACGCACCTAAGCCTTGTAGCAGTCGGGAAACCAACATCCACTCAATATTTTGAGCACTCCACGCCAATAAAGCGCTCATCGCGTAAATGGTGATACCGCCCAATGCAACAGTTCGACGTCCGAGTTTATCTGCTAGGGGACCTGCGAATAGCTGACCAACACCCATAGCAAATAAGAACCAAGTGATCGTGTCTTGTGCTAGCGCATTATCGACCTGAAAAGTGGAAGCAATAAGAGGTAAAGCAGGTAGATAAATATCAATCGCTAAAGGACTGAAAAGAACCAAAAGGGTCAATAACGCCATCTGTTTTTTACTATTAGAAAACTGGCTAGACACACAACACTCCGAATTGGATAAAGAACTTTGGGTAAAGCTTAATCATCTGATGATATGAATGGAAATGATGTATAATCATGAGCATTATTCCTCAGAGGAAATTCACTGTGAACGTCGAAAAACTGGCTCGTATCGATTTAAATCTATTGGTCTGCTTTAAAGTGCTGATTGAAGAGTTAAACGTTACTCGTGCGGCCCACCGATTGTGCTTAAGCCAATCTGCCGTAAGTAAATCACTGGCTAAACTGCGCATTCAATTTGATGACCCGCTTTTCACTCGAAACTCACATGGATTAACACCTACGCCGCGCGCATTGTTTCTTAAACCGAAACTGGATCTGTTGATAAATCAGTTAGAAGTGCTGACTCAACCCGAAGAGTTTTCTCCCCAAAGCAGTGAATACCGTTTTCAAATAGCAGCGGTAGAGAGTGTCTACCCTCTCATTCTACCCCATTTCTTACCGGCGATTTTTCAACAAGCACCTGGCGTGACAATTAGCACACACCCGTGGTCGGATAATACATTTAAAATGCTTCAACGCGGCGAACTGGATTTAGGCTTAACTGGAAAAGATATCGATATAAACGATGCCAAGCTGACTCTTCAACCACCCGATGACATTTGCGAGTTGGAAATTTATCGTGATTACCAAATGTGCATCATTCGCAAAAACCACCCTGCGCTAAAACAACCTTGGAATCTGGAAGCCTATCTCGCCCTACGCCATGTACAAGTACGTTGTGATGGCAACGACCGTTGGTTGCTGGATTATCGCCTTGCAGATATTGGCGCCGACCGCGATATTGCCGTCACCGTGCCCGACTTTAACAGTGCCGCAAGTTTATGTTCATACACCGACTTTATCTTTACTGCGCCAAGTCATTTTGTGCAACTTGCGGCCAAACAGCTTGATTTGGTCGTGCTGCCACTACCGTTAGAATTCCCACCTATGGCTTACACTTTATTCTGGCACCGAGACAGAGAAAACGACCCTGCATTAGGCTGGCTACGTACGATGATCACACAAAAAACCGATCACCTTAGATAAAAACACCGCGCTCAATTTGCGCTTAGCGGCTAAAATGAGTAGCTTAACTGTCGTAGTCCTTTTTGGCTCATCTATGGCCTAGTTGTACTCCGACTCTATTGAAGTGATTGCGAACCTCAATGGAATCGTAAACTGCATGAAGCAGATGGAAACAGCTCCCACACCTGAGCATGAAGGAGCGGTAATTTGAAGGAATAACACAGATGCACAACGATACCCAAAGCCGCGTGAATGCAATTCGCGAATGGCTAGCACAACATAATATTGATGCCCTACTTGTCCCACATGAAGACGAGTACTTGGGCGAATACGTACCAGCGCACAACGAGCGTTTACATTGGCTAACTGGCTTTACTGGTTCTGCTGGTGCTGCGGTAATCACCAAAGACAAAGCCGCTATCTTTGTTGATGGTCGCTACACAGTACAAGTAACAAAGCAGGTTCCTGCTGATCTATTCGAATACCGTCACTTGATTGAAGAGCCTGCACTAGATTGGATTAAAGACCATCTTGCAAATGGCGCGTCTGTGGCAATCGACCCTCACATGCACAACTCTGCTTGGCTAGACATGGCACAAGCAAAACTTGCAGGTACCCTTGAGCTTAAGATTCTCGATAGCAACCCAATTGATGAACTGTGGCACGACCGCCCTGCTCCTGTGGTTTCTGATGTTCGCCTAATGGCAACAGAAACAGTTGGACAATCAAGTGAAAGCAAACGCCAAGAAATCGCAGAGCTCGTGAAAAAAGCCGGTGCAGACAGCGCAGTGATCACAGCACTTGATTCTATCTGTTGGTTGCTCAACGTTCGTGGTCTAGATGTATCACGTCTACCAGTTCTGCTTTCTCACGCGATTCTGCACTCAGACTCAAGCGTGGAATACTTCCTAGATCCTGCTCGCCTACCTGCTGAGTTTGACGCTCATGTTGGTGCCGGCGTGACGGTTCATCACCCAGAAGCATTGCAAGCACGACTAGAAAACCTAACTGGCAAGAATGTACTGGTTGACCCTGCAACAAGTAACGCATGGTTTAAATTGGTTCTACAAAATGCTGGCGCATCTGTGGTGAGTAAAGCTGACCCATGCCTAATGCCAAAAGCGGCGAAGAACGCCGTTGAAATCGCAGGTATGAAAGCATGTCATATCCGTGATGGCGTGGCGATGAGCAAGTTTCTATCTTGGTTAGATGCTGAAGTCGTTGCTGGTAACCTGCATGATGAAGCGACGCTGGCAGACAAACTGGAAGCGTTCCGTAGCGAAGACCCGACACTTATGGATCTTAGCTTCGATACCATTTCAGCTGCGGGCGGCAACGCGGCAATGTGTCACTACAACCACGAAAACCAACCTGAACCTGGCAAGCTAGAACTGAACACACTTTACCTAGTGGATTCAGGCGGTCAGTACCTAGATGGCACTACAGACATCACGCGTACAATTGCGATCGGTCAGCCTTCACAAGAGATGATTAAACAATTCACTCTTGCGCTAAAAGGTCACATCGGTGTTGCACGTGCACGTTTCCCGAAAGGCACACGTGGTTACCAAATCGATACGCTAGCTCGTCAGCACCTGTGGGCGGAAGGCTACGATTACGATCACGGTACTGGTCACGGTGTTGGTCACTTCCTAAGTGTTCATGAAGGTCCAGCGAGCATTTCGAAGAAGCAAATCGACGTGCCTCTAACAGAAGGTATGGTGTTGTCCAACGAGCCAGGTTATTACCGTGCAGATGCGTTTGGTATCCGTATTGAAAACCTAGAGCTTGTTGTTGAAACACCAACTAACGGTGACTTCCCTGTTCTGTCATTTGAGTCGCTAACACGCTGTCCAATCGACAAGCGCAATATCAACGTTGATATGCTAACTCGCCCAGAACTTGCTTGGCTGAATGACTACCATCAGAAAGTATGGGATGAGATCAGCCCGCTGGTTGAAGGTGATGTGAAAGAGTGGCTTCGTCAAGCAACGCTACCAGTAGCACACAGCTAGAAGCTAGAAGCTAGAAGCTAGAAGCTAGAAGCTAGAAGCTAGAAAAAGTAGAGGGTTGATGTTTTACATCAACCCTCTTTTTTGCTTATGTTTCACGTGAAACATAACGATGACAGTGGCTTTATTTGTTACTTAACCGGAATACGCCGAGTGCCAATCTCGCCATACAGGGTCAAAGCCTTTGGCTCGAATCATATCTTCCACAGAACCTGCGCTTCGCTCATCGCTGATCTCAAACTGCTCGAGTTCAACATCATCCATCGCATAACCCCCCGGCTGAGTTTTCGATGCAGCAGACATACTGGTGATACCTAACGGTAATGCGTTGTCTCTGAACTTCGGTGATTCACGAGTCGATAATGACAACTCAACTTCTGGATTCAACAAACGATAAGCGCAAATCAACTGAACAAGCTGCTTATCCGTCATGACTGATTTTGGTTGGAGCGCGCCCTCACAAGGACGTAAACGCGGGAAAGAAATCGAGTAACGAGTCTGCCAATATGTGCGCTCTAGATAGTCCAAGTGCGCTGCCACATAAAAGCAATCGGTACGCCACTCTTCCAACCCTATCAAAGCACCAATACCAATCTTATCGATGCCTGCTTTTGCAAGACGATCGGGTGTATCCAATCGGTATTCGAAATCCATCTTATTGCCACGCAGATGGTGCTCGGCGTAAGTCGAAGGATGATATGTTTCTTGATAGACCATCACCGCATCCAAACCCAATGTCTTGAGCTCTGCGTATTCGTCTTGATCTAGCGGCTGCACTTCCATCGCCAAATAGTTAAAGCGCTTCTTAATCATCGGCACCATTTCGCGAAAGTATTTCATGCCCACTTTGGTTTCGTGTTCACCAGTCACCAGCAATACGCTATCGAACTTCATGCGTTTAATGGCTTCGACTTCTACAGCCACTTCGTCCCGATTCAAGGTACGACGCTTGATTCTGTTCTCCATCGAAAAGCCACAATAAGTACAAGCATTGGCGCACAAGTTAGAAAGGTACAGTGGAATGTAAAGCGACATGGTATTACCAAAACGCTTACGCGTCGCCGAGTATGACAGTTGCGCCATTTGCTCTAAGTACGCTTCAGCCGCTGGTGAAATTAGCGCTTTAAAGTCTTCCAAATCACGCTTGGGTTTATTCAATGCTCGCTCGACGTCTTTTGCCGTTTTCGCGTAGATCGACATCGAGATGTCATCCCAATTCAGCTGCTTAAATTGTTCAACGAAGCTCATGTTTTCCTCGCTTAATAGCTAAACCAATCTAGGACTAAAGCTCATCTAGGAATGACGTCAGTGGACTCGACGCAACCGCATGAGAAACCTTACCAGCAAGTCCGGCTTCATAAGCCATACGCCCCGACTCTACCGCCAACTTAAATGCCTTCGCCATCGCAACGGGATCGCTCGAAGCTGCAATCGCAGTATTAACTAGCACGGCATCCGCGCCCATTTCCATCGCACGCGCGGCATGTGAAGGAGCACCAATACCCGCATCAACAACGACAGGAACATTAGCTTGGTCGATGATGATCTCTAGGAAATCGTGAGAAACTATCCCTTTGTTGGAACCGATCGGCGCACCTAATGGCATGACTGCAGCACAGCCTACTTCTTCCAATCGTTTACACAGAACCGGGTCAGCATGACAATAAGGAAGGACAATGAAGCCTTCACGAACCAGTTGTTCAGCGGCTGCAAGTGTCTCAATTGGATCGGGCATCAAATACTTCGGGTCTGGATGAATTTCCAGTTTTAGCCAGTTTGTACCTAACGCTTCTCTCGCCAATTGTGCTGCAAACACAGCATCTTTAGCATTCTTTGCACCTGAGGTGTTCGGCAATAAGTTCACGCCCGCTTGTACTAACGGCCGCAAAAGATCGTCTTGTTGGTCGTTCACATCCACACGCTTCAACGCCATGGTCGCAAGTTGAGAACCCGATACTTGAATCGCTTCTGCCATTAATCGGCTGTTGGCAAACTTCCCTGTTCCCGTGAACAGTCTTGATTCGAATTGTTTATCACCAATTTTAAGCATCGACTTTAACCCCCTGCGATCGCTTGAAACAAAGAGATACTATCTCCCTGTGAAAGAACTGTGCTAGCCCACTCACTGCGCGGCACAACATTGTTGTTAATTGCAAAAACACAGCCCATTTCGGGCAGCGCAAATTGACTAATGATTTGCCGTAGATTCGACTCACTGGCAACTTGATGTGACTGGTCATTGATGACAATAGTGATCACATCTAAGGCAGCCGCAGTCATTTGTGTTGTTTGTTGTTCTGATAACGTCATTGCTTCCAACTCTCTTAATTCTGCCCATTACTCGTAAGCTAAATCTGAGCACACACTTGGCACTGTTTATCTTTGCTTATCACCATGGTTTGCCATTGCAGTTTCAACCCATCAAACAGATGCAACTTGGCAGTCTCGACATGAAACTTTCCCGTCGCCAGTTTTTGAATTGCCGCTATCGCTTGGTAGTTACCAAGTGTGCCCACCACCGGACCGACGACACCGCTCTCACTGCATTTTTGACTTTGTGGTAGTTCGTCAAACGGATACAAGCAGCGGTAACAGGCTTTACTCTGCGCTTCTTGTTCACTTGGTGTTTGGTAATCAAAGACAGCGAATTGCCCTTGCCAACCAATTGCTGCCGCTGAGATAAGTGGCGTATTTTGCTCGAAACAAACTTGGTTAATTAGCTGGCGCGTTGGCATGTTATCGGTGCAGTCGAGCACCACATCCGCTAGCATCACCTCAAGCTGCAGCTGTGCTTTGTCTAATCGCTTATTGAGAGCACGAATTTGAACCATAGAATTAAGGTCAGTGAGTTGCTTTACAGTCGCTTTTGTTTTCGCAACTTGGAGGTCTTGTTCACGATAAATGATCTGGCGTTGCAGGTTACTGCTATCAACTTCATCGTCATCGACCACAACCAATTTACCAACACCCGCTGATGCCAAGTACAAACTCGCTGCGCTCCCTAATCCACCACAACCGATGATCAGCACATGCGATTTGCTCAAACGCTCTTGCCCAATTTCGGCAATTTCAGGCAGAGCGACTTGGCGTTGATAACGAAGAAACTGCTTATTCGTGAGCATGCTCGCCTCTCTTGGTATCCGCAAATTCACTATTCAGATCAGTAAACGTTAGTTGTCTTTCCTTCATCAGTTGTGCAAAAAACTCGATAACGGACTGAGGTGATTCTGCCAACGTAATAGCACGCACAACCGCCAAACTAGAAACACCTGTTTGCCAAACTTGGTCTGCATTAGATTGATCAATGCCACCAATTGCGACCGTCGGAAAGCCAAGCACACAGTCACTACCTGCTTTGTCTTTTGCAGGTCTGAAAGCAGCCTCTGTATTTTTTGTATAAGGAATGCTATCAATCAGCTTTTGATACAAAGCCAAGCGCACCAAACCTTGTGGTTTCGATGGCATCTGTTTTGTGGTGGTTGGGAAAATATGCCCTAGTGCGATGTAGCTAGGATGAATTTGTACGATGCGAAGTAGTTCGTAATAACCATGCGTAGAAAGACCAAGACGAATGCCGGCTTTAGTTATCTGAGCCAAATTCGATTCTTCTATGTCTTCTTGTCCTAGGTGAACGCCATAAGCGCCATGCTTGATTGCCAACTGCCAATAGTCATTGATGAACACTTGTGCTTGATACTGACGACCTAGCTCAATTGCTCGAATGATCTGTTGTTCTAAATCGGCTTGTTGTGGGTTCTTGATTCGCAGTTGAATAGTGTTGATGCCTAGTGGCAGTAGACGCTCAATCCAAGCAACATCATCAACGACTGGATAGAGCCCCAGACTTTGCTTAGTTAGAGTTGGAAAGCTAACGCTCTCGCCTTGTGCAGACCAACCAACTTGAATACCTAGTCGGTTATCCTCCAGTACAGGCGTGGGTAAATCATCAAATTGGTCAGCCCACTGAGTAGTTCGTCCCTCGTCAAGGTTGTCATTCAACAGTGTTTCACGTGAAACATTCGCTTGTTGAGTTAACATTCCTCGAGCAAGTGTTAACGCATCTTCGATAGGAAAATCGAGTACTGTCAGCGTTACTATCCAAGCAAGGTGATATTTGGGAGCGAACATTGCGTTGAATTTGGACTTAACGGAAAGCGCTCTCACTTCGTTATTAATTGGGTGACGCCAGATATCAAGCTGAAGCACTTTCTCCTTTTCATCGGATACTTGCGTATCAGCAATGCCAATATAAATCGCTTTCGACGGTTGCTTAGCACACGCTTCTACCGATAAAGCAGAGCGGTAATAGAGCACAAATGAACTCTCATTCTCAGAGTCATAACCATCAATAAGATCTGTCGTTATGCGCGTGGTCTGTTGGTCGCGAACAAGCTGAATAGATTGAGTTGGGCTTACACCCAACTCAATGTCTTCGATGCTAAAACCCTGTTCTTTCGCCAACAACAAACATTGCTGAACTAAACCAGTCAGTTCAATCAATGATGACGGAATAAGGATTTTGCTCATTAGTCACTTACCTCGGCATGTGCTGCTGGGTGGTATAGTTCAGAACCTGACTCTCTAAATTCTTGCGATTTCTGACGCATCCCCTCAAGAGGATCATCCAGCATTTTGATCGATATAGCTTGGTCCGCAACAACTTGCTCAGTGTCTTTCGCATACTCTCGTACCTCTTGCGAGATCTTCATCGAGCAGAACTTTGGTCCACACATCGAACAGAAGTGAGCAACTTTGCCGGACTCTTGAGGCAAGGTTTCATCATGGAAAGCACGAGCAGTATCTGGGTCGAGCGACAAGTTAAATTGATCTTCCCAGCGGAACTCGAAGCGAGCTTTAGAAAGCGCATTATCACGAACTTGAGCGCCAGGGTGCCCTTTCGCTAAATCAGCGGCGTGCGCAGCAAGCTTGTAAGTGATCATGCCTACTTTCACGTCTTCTTTGTTTGGTAAGCCAAGATGCTCTTTAGGAGTTACGTAGCAAAGCATTGCACAGCCATACCAACCAATCATGGCAGCGCCGATGCCTGAAGTAATATGGTCGTAACCAGGAGCAACGTCTGTCGTCAGCGGACCAAGGGTATAGAAAGGAGCCTCATGACAGTGCTCTAACTGCTCTTCCATGTTCTCTTTGATCATATGCATTGGAACATGACCAGGGCCTTCAATAATCACCTGTACGTCGTATTCCCACGCAACCTTGGTCAATTCGCCAAGAGTACGAAGCTCTGCAAATTGCGCTTGATCGTTAGCATCAGCAACCGAGCCAGGACGCAGACCATCACCAAGAGATAGTGCAACATCGTACTTAGCACAGATTTCACAGATCTCTCGGAAATGGGTGTATAAGAAGCTTTCTTGGTGGTGCGCTAAACACCATTTCGCGATGATAGAACCACCACGAGAGACGATACCAGTCACACGTTTTGCAGTCATTGGAACATAACGAAGTAGTAAACCGGCATGGATAGTAAAGTAGTCAACGCCCTGCTCTGCTTGCTCAATCAGGGTATCGCGCATCACTTCCCAGTTAAGGTTTTCCGCAACACCGTTCACTTTCTCAAGCGCTTGGTACATTGGCACGGTACCGATCGGAACCGGACTGTTACGTAGAATCCACTCGCGAGTTTCATGAATATTGCGTCCAGTAGAGAGATCCATAACGGTATCGCCCCCCCAACGTGTCGCCCAAACGAGCTTCTCTACTTCTTCCTCAATCGAAGAAGTGACCGATGAGTTACCGATGTTTGCGTTCACTTTGACCAAAAAGTTACGTCCAATGATCATTGGTTCGGATTCTGGGTGGTTAATATTGGAAGGGATAATAGCGCGACCTTCGGCGACTTCTTTGCGCACGAATTCGGCGGTAATATCTTTTGGTAGGTTCGCTCCGAAGCTTTGACCCGGATGCTGTTGATTCAGCACTTCATCGCGATACTTGGCACGCCCCATGTTTTCACGCAGCGCGATATATTCCATTTCTGGGGTAATAATACCTTTGCGAGCATAGTGCAATTGAGTCACACAATGGCCATCTTTGGCACGTCGAATACGTGGTAAATTACCGTAACGAAGATCGTCTAGTGTTTCGTCTTCTAAGCGTTCTTTGGTGTACACCGAGCTTACTTCATCAAGTAGCTCAGTATCGGCGCGCTCTTCAATCCACCCTTCTCTCAGCTTAGGTAAGCCATTATAGAGGTCTATGGTGTGCTCTGGATCTGTGTATACACCCGACGTATCGTAAACGCGTACTGGCTCATTAGGTTCGAATATAGGCGCTTCTTTTGTGCCTCCAATAAGGCTATCAGCGAGTGATATTTCACGCATTGGTACACGAATATCTGGACGTGAGCCTTCTACGTAGACTTTGCTTGAATTGGGGTACGGTTGTACCGAGAGTGTATCAATGAACTGTTTTGCTTCCAGTCTCGCTTGTTTGCGACTCGACATAGCATTTTTCCTTGCTTTGTTATACTAGATAAAAAGTAATTGGATAAAAATGCTTGGCGGATAGATGCGACAAGAGGAGTCAAATTAAGGCTAGTTAAAGCTTACGATATTTGCCTGTAACAACATTCGACTTTTGATAGGTCAACCAGAAAGAACTCCGGTGTGAATATCTTCTCTTGTTCCCTTCGCAGATTCTAATCTGATCAGGTTCAACGGATCCCGAATTAACGGTCTCAGCCTTATGGCACTCCGACAAGTGATATCAGTATATAAAAACGGCTTGGTGAAACCAAGCCGACCTGTTCAATTTTTAACTACTTTGCTAGCTGCGCATCAATAATTGAAAGCCTAGCCACGCAGCTGAAATACTTAACACGACATTCAACAATACGTTCAATCCCATCTTAAAGAAAGCGCCCTGCTGCATGAGCAACACATTATCCATCGAGAAGGTGGAAAACGTCGTTAGTGCGCCTAAAAAACCCAAGCCAATCACTTGTCGCCAAGGTTCCGTTGCCAAAAGTTCATTATCGAAAGCTGCTATCAATAAGCCCATCATAAATGAGCCAACAACGTTAACGGTTAACGTACCATATGGAAAACCACGCCCCAATAAAATGACACAAAGTTCAGAAATTAAGTAACGAGAACATGCACCAAATGCACCACCCAATGCAATAAAACCCAAAACGGATAGTTGTCCCATAATTCCCCCAGAAAAGTTAATGGCGACATTGTAATCAAATTTACGGCAATAGTGATTATACAATCTTAGAATTCAGCAAAGTATAGCGCTTAAAACTTATCAAGATTTTAAAAGTTACAGGAGTCACTTTACTTCGATGTAACCCATCAAACCCGTCTTCATATGTTCAATTACATGACAATGGTACATCCAACGCCCTGGGTTATCTGCAACAAATGCCGCTTTCGCACTGCCGTTTTTTCCAAGTAAGACCGTATCGGTATGAAACGGTTCGTCGAGTTTTTTGCCATCTAACTCAAGAACCGTAAATGTGTGTCCATGAAGATGAATAGGATGATGATATTGGGTGACGTTCTTTAGGTTGAAGATATAGGTTTTTCCAATCTCCAATGTTGAAAGCGGCGCTGGAATATTATCTTTGCTCATTCCCTCCCAAGCCCGTTTGTTCATCAGCCAGAATTGGGGGATCGCTTTGCCCGATTGATCAGCAGGAGTGATCGCCCCCTCCCACTCAAACACATAATCGATTTGCTCTGCATTTTTCAAATCGAGATCTGGCACAGGGTTGAGAGGTAATAAAGGCAGTTTCTGGTTGTTCGACAGGTCAGACTCAACAACGTCAAACTCGCACAAAGGGAATGGGAAGCGTCCTTTCATTTGACGCACATAAACACGTGTTCCAGCCTTCGGAGCAATCAATCCGATATCTAACCTCATTCCCGGACCAATTTTGTGCTGAGTGAGCTTATAAGGCGCTTTAACAGGATTACCATCAATAGCAATAACCCAAGCCTCTGCACCTTCAATAGCGATCGGGTAAGTAATGGTATTATCGACATTAGCAATTCTTAATCGCGTAGTGGCATTCTGCTTCAGCGTATAAACAGGTTCATGCACACCATTGACGCTACTCCACTCTCCGGGAGTCCCCATACGAGCGCTCAAGCGCGGCACCATAAGGTTCTTCCACTGACCTAGTTTGTCTAAATGCCAATGCTTGAGGACGACTTCATGCTCTTCATCAAACTGAACCGGCTCTGCCTCTTCAACGACAATTAGCCCGACTAAGCCCATACCAAGCTGCTTCACACTATTCATATGTGGGTGATACCAAAATGTGCCCGCATCTGGTGGTGTAAATTCATAAACGAATGTTTCACCTGGCATGATAGGCTGCTGGCTCAAGAAAGGGACACCATCCATTTCAATAGGGATTCGCAAGCCATGCCAGTGGATTGTAGTCGGCTCTGAAAGCTTGTTAGTAAACCGAATTATAACTTTCTCGCCTTGGCGACAACGAATCACAGGCGCTGGAATCGAACCATTAAATGCGAGTACGTCTGTGTTAAACCCAGGGACCAATTCTGCAGTAGAAGGTTCTGCAGTGATATCGTATATATATTGCCCCTGCTTATTAGTGCTCCTAGATAGAGAACATGCAGGTAGAACGGCAAGCGCGGAGATTGCTAAGGATGATTGAAGAAAGCGTCGACGAGATATATCCATACATAGTTACTCATTAATCCAGATCGGTTGAGTGTAACTAAATATAAATAGTGATTCCCCTTTATTATTAAAATTTCGGGCCACTGATCATTACAGCTAACTGTAGTTTCGTTCGTTCAGTAGATTAAATGCAGCCAAAGTACAGCAGAAAGCCATACTTACGGGATAAGAGTAGAAATAAGCTATAATAATGAGAAGAAACCAGATACAAAAAAGGCTCTGACCTAAGCCAGAGCCTGATATATGGCAGGGGTGGAGAGATTCGAACTCCCAACACGCGGATTTGGAATAAATAATTTCGCTGCATTAAAGACATAACCAAACTACAAACCTGACTATGTTGGCATGAGCCATATGGAAACTTCGCAAGCAAATATGCACTCGCAGATTAGTCACCACAACCTATACTACCAGTAATGCAAACTATGCAGCCATTCGGTTTATATGCTTAGCGGCATCCAAAGCAGTCTCCGCACGAAACACATTAATATTTTCCTTTAGAGCAATCTCTTCAACCATCTCTAAAGTGTCTTTCAATCTTACTATCGACTTATCAGATAACGTTGGATCAGAAAATGAGGGGGTACCTATAATCACTTCAAACCTCTCGGGCATCATCAAATAAGACGATTTCTTTAACGCTTCAATATCAAAAATCCGCGCTTTGATAGCATTTAAAGAACCCGACATTCTCGTAGGTACAAGTAAACCAAAGTTCGAAACATACCTATCATTCATAAACCCAAATGCTGTTAAAACATCACTTTCAGAGACTTTGACTTTTTGGTTAAACGCATCATCTAATGAAGAGTTAATATTGTACAATTCTGTCTGTATATTCTTCGAAAATTTTGCAGAATACCGTTTAGGTTGTACATCTTCATCTTCGTCCCTGTCAGCATCCAATGCCAACGAACTTAAGCTAGATGAAAACCGAATTGCTTGCTTAAGTATTCCCGTTAAATCATCATCTAAAGCACGGGTCAACTGACCAAGAAACACACCATCAAAAGGAGCTCTCCAACCTTGAAGAGTCTTTTCACTACGATAGTAAGTTCTTGATGATTGGAGCACCATATCAATCATACTGCGAATTCTAGGAGCATTTATGCCGTATAAACACTCCAATAACTCACTTCTTATTGACTGTATAATCTGACACTCACCTGAAACACCAAAAGCAGCTACAGCTATAGTCACACGCTCTCCAGAGCCAACCACGGGCTCAAAATAGATAGCTTGCCAAGAGCCCTCATACTGGGGCATTTCTGGAAATATCATATCTATACTGCTCATATGGCAAAACCTTGTTGCTGGATCCCAACTCTTAGACCGAATAACGTTTTAATACTACTCACTCTATCCGACAAGAAACTTATTACCTGAGTAATTTCACTATCACTTAGGTAATGTGAAGCAAGGGTTTTCTCCGAAAGTAAAGCATACGGTATCGCCCTAAGTTTTGGAGCAAAATCGTTATCAACTCCTTTCCCCAACTTATGCTTTTCAAACTCACTGAGGTTAGAATACAAACACCTCAAGATTTGATTGTCTTTGGCTGGTAAGTGGCATTCTAAATCTTGGGGTACCGCATTTTCATGATCTATAAAATAAAAATCATCTTTACCATCATAGAGCATATTACCTATGTTCCGGTCCCAATTGGCAATCCACTCATCAAAAATACCGACATCAATAGTCTTAGAGAAAGCCGCCAATTTTTTCATTGCTTCTGCACAGTCACTATTTATATAACGTCTAAAGCTTGGATACTTAGCATCCTCAGAACCAAAAGCAAGTATTGCCTCTCCAACAGGAACACTACTCATAGCAGCGTTAGTAACCCTAACTATTAGTGGTGCGGGAATTGATAAACCTAAACTTCTACCTATAACTGCGCATACACATTCAACGTAGAGAGAACGAGGGTCTACAAACTTCACAAATGCAACCTTCACCCCGTCAGAGGTTTGTACGTGCGCCTTCCAAGTCGGATTAACATTACTGTCATTGAAAGGCACACCACCTGGGAGCATGTTAGCTACAGTTACTTTTTCCATATGTAACTCCTTTGAGTACATTCAGTTATCACTGATAGTTTTATCTATGCTACTACAGCAGGATATGCCTAGTAAGAAGCGATTAATAAAATGCAAACAGATATCACACCAGTAGCATAAAAATCAACTATATTAATTTTACCTTAGAGTAATCAATATAATTGGAAGGCAGATATGGCTAACAACATCAAAGGCAACCAAGACGGTGAGAATGGTGAAAACCAAACATACACTATTCCCGGTAGAGGCGTTGTTGACAGAAAGACCCTCGTTAAAGAAGTGGAACAAGGTAAGCATCCAAACTTTCATACGGTTGAAGTTGAGGGTGATAAATACGTAAGAGCTAACCCAGACCGCTCAAAAGGCAATAATGTGGATAATTAAATTTCAAACCCCGATAGTAGCAGTAGTAGAGTGCGTGATTACTTCAGCAAGATTGCTACTCTACTATCTTCGGACAATCCACCAGCACACGGCAGATAAACAACAGCAATCGTTCCACTACATTGCTACCACTGGTTCTGAAATATAAAGCCAGATCCCTTTCGGAATCTGGCTTTGAGAGTGTTTCGTGATACTACGCAGCGAGTTTTTCAGTATGGTCATGGTTGTATTCTTCAAGCATCGATACCGCTTCATCAACCTCGTCTGGATGGAAAATAAGCGACATATCTACCATCGGATACTCACTAACAAACCAAGACAGTAATGGAAGCATACGTGATGTAATTGGTAACGCTGATTCCAGTAGCTTACGTCCCTTTGCATTTGCGAGATCTTGCTTGGTGATTCCTTCGATACCATCCGCTTCAAACGTAGCGACCATCTTATCGTAATGACCTCGTGGAGCGCGTTTTGGTGCTTCTGGTAGTCCCCATTTACCCTGAGTGATAGCTCGTAACATCTGTACCTTGAAAATGCCCTCTGAGCCATCTTCTAGGTATTTAACACCTGTCCCCTTGAGATAACGACGAACCTTGTAGAAGTCCATCCAATTGTCCCAATCTTCCATCGTTTTTAAGCAGTTGTTTACTCGCCACTCGTCGAAGTAAGTACGAGCATCTAAACCCTCATCAACGGTATTCCATGGAACCGTCTCGAAAGATAGATGCTCTACCATTTCACCGCTTTTAGGGTGACGAACTTCCACCATACGAGGATTTACAGGACGACGCTTGAAGTCATATTCGAGGTTAAGTGTCTGTTCAGTGTGGATAGAGACAAGATCCATCTCTTTTAACCATTGGTCACGTGCTGATGCTAAATGTTTACGTGCGACCTTCTGACCTGGATAACGATCTAAGAACAACTCAACCATCCACTCATTTTCATCAACGCCTTTCGGTGCTTTTATCCCCGCTTTAGCGCATATTGGTTTTGTATCACCCAATTCAGCAGTCAATTGTCCACGAGTCTTCATAGAGATAATCTGTTTAGCATGGTGCTTTAGTTGCATCATGTCTTCGCCACTGACTTCGGTACAGATTTGCTGGAAGCGTTGTGCTAATGGACCATCTAAGCATTGCTCTAGCTGTTCAGGTGCAGCATCGGTCAAAAATCCATCTGTTGTAGCACTAATTAATTGCACTTCTGGAGGCAAACGATGTATGACTTCCAGCATAGTTGCGCGGACAAAAGACGTACAATAGGCACCATAGTGGGCATTAGTTACTGGTGAATATGGAATGTTTTTACTTAACCCTGTTGCCAAATCAAACCCTTTGGAATTGTTACAACCTTGTAAAGTTTTTCCATATAATGTATTCCCAATCAACTTCCACAAATGAGAATTAATCTCATTTCCTTCTTTTTTATACTTAGCTCGCTGCTTACGAATTATCGTAGTGAAGTCCTTATACATAGACGTAGAGCCTTCTACCCATGGGATAACCATCCCATGTAGGATCTCGATTTCGCATCCGATATCATACGCTAACTTGATCTCAGGTGACGTCACGTACGTCTCACCTTCCATAGGGTAATAGATACCACGTAGATCTGTACGGCAAGGCATCACTGGGAACCTGATACCTTCGGGGTGTTTAAAACGAACATACGCAAACCCCATGGTGTGTCCCAAATAGTCTTCGATATTTTTCGATTCAAACGTATTAGCGTAGTCACATTTGAGACAAGATACGAGGCTAGTCGTATACGCTCCTGATAAATCAAAGTCGAAGTAATCTCCTTTTTCACTTACACCAAAGTAAGCTCCGAAGTTACAACCACCATATAGGGCAGACACCGCTAGGTTATCGGTATACTCACGGCTAACTGTTTTAGCTATATCGTAGGAATTACGGATACCATTGCTCTTAGCGTGATAGTACTGTTTCTTGCGCGTCTCATATCCTAAGAAATCATGCATTGCTGCTGTACTGCCGCACGTATGACGGAACAACGACACACCGAGATTGCCTAATGTCGAAGGCAGGCTATTCAGCTCCAGACCGATATCTTTACGAAGATCGACCAACGCAAACTTCTGCATTCGCAACCCATATTCCAAGGCAATATCAGCATCACGAATAGCATATCGATTGAACAAGCTAGTATCCTTACAGTACAAGTCGTCCATGCGCTCTATCATGTTGTCTGGTAGCGTCATCTTGGGGAAACCGACCAACTCTCCGATCTCGTCGAGTGATGCCTTGCTGCTAAGCAGCATGGTATCTACGAAGCGGACTTTGGTTTCGAAAGCATTGTTAGATGCAGAGTAGAACTTGGTGTTTTCTATTTTGTATTTACTGCGACCAATGGAGTCCAGATCGATACCGTAAGCACCACGACCAGATGTGACAGTACCTTGCACCGTTGTCAATGAATTCTTATGGTTCTTGTTGTTTGTACCAATGTTCCAAAACTCCTCGAACGAGGCAATATCAGCACGAAGGAAATGCGCATAGATAAAGGTATGCTCCGGCCATTCATCGATGAAACCCCGCGCTTTAGCTTTTATCAGCAACTCTTGGATGAACTTGTCGAAGCTGATCTTATAGCCTTTCTTGGTAAGCTGTTTACGCTTATCCATTTCCTCGTCCTTCGACAGCCCTTGATCACGACACTGTTTGATCAGTTTCGCCATGTCGGTATGTTTCACGCCACTAAACGACTTATCACCAATGCGAACACTGTATGAGTAGCAAAGAATATCGTTCTTACCTGCCTCTTGGTTAAAGACCCACTCAGAATCTATCGATATGTGGATTGCTTTACCTTCACCACGTATCGCCGCCCATGGAGCAGATTTAATCCCCTCTAAGTATCGATTAATACGTTTATCTATTTCCTTTTTAGCTTCCTCACGCCCTCCCAGCTCGGCTTCGAACTTGCTAACTTGATCATCTAAAAGCAATGATTTTGTATCGAAGAACGTAGATTGAAGGAAGTCTTCTAATTCGTGCTCAGTTTCACGCATCAATTGATATGTTGTTTTCGGAAATGTTTCTAACTCTTTCATCTTTTGTTTATCCATTCGTTAAAATAAAAAAGACGAAGTACATCCATGACCGGACACACTTCGTCGGTTATCGGATATAGAAAGATCGGTAATAAAGAGGTGCTCGGAGATGAGACTAGTTTAGAAAAGACTGGTATTGAATGGTGCGCACGTAGGCAGTGGCTTGCTAGACCGTATTACAGCGATGTTATTCTTACTTAAACTTTGCTGTACGAGCCCATGACTTAACAAACTTGATTAGTTGCACATAACCAATGGTATCGACACCTTTCTTTTCAACGTTGTTATTCATACAGGTACGCACATACTTCATTAAATAAGCAGATTGCTGCATTGTTCCATGTTCATCTTCGCAACTCTCGATACAGTGAGCGAGTAGCCCCCCCATAGTTTTACTATTCCCTCGTGGGCAGTCTTCACCACATTTTTTGATCATTTCGATTAAGTCTTTCAGTTTTAGAGTGTTCATATCATTTACCTGTTTACGATTAGTGAGTGGATAGAATTTCATTTAGATCTGGTTGTACAAACTTACCCGCTTCATAAGAAACCAGCGCATCATGCAATGCATCAGCTACCTTCTCGCGGATTTCCGATTGGGAGATAGGTAAGAAACTCAGGATCGCGTCACCCTCTCCACGAATCAAAATACCTTTGCGTTTTTGACCATTACAGACCTCAACGGCTTCAACATTAGCGCAACGAACGTAATTACCTTTACCTAAATTGATAAAACTGCCCGTCTTAATCACTTCAACAGTACATACATCGGCATCAGCAACCGTCTTACCTTCTTCCCCCGTCAACTTTGCATAGGAAACTTGTCGTCCTTTACTGTCTAGTAGGATATATAGGTTTTGCAATCGGATAATCGAAGCGATCAGCTTCAATGCCAAAGTATGTTTATCAAGGGTCAAGATGAACCCCTTTTTCTTAGTCTTACGTGTCATTTTTTCACCTTTATTTAGTTGCTTTGAAGACAGCACAAAATCGAAATATCAAAAATGCACCGTTAATATAGTGTTCTAAAGTTCAAGGCAAACTTGATAATCGGTAAAGGCTTTCGATATAGGTGTCTAAGCGTGTGACATAGATTAAAAGGCTTACTCAAGTCGAAAAAGACTATAGAAAAAGACTACTTTTTTGATGCCAGACCGTTAATTTCAGAACCTGATATTAGTGCAATGGGACAGTGCTGAATTTAGAACAGAATGAGCACAGCAATGACAAAGTGAATTATCGTGACTAGATAAAGAAACGAACATCAGCAACACTTCTACATTGCTAACACTGGTTGTGAAATTTATCTTTAATATCTTCGTAACTCGACATATCGAAGCCGTCGTCAATACGAACTCTGAATCATCAATGTAAGAAAAAAGAAGTAGAGACACCCCCTACTCCTTCAATAGCTAAAAAACGTCTAGGTCATCCAGAACACCACCGATTAATGCCCCACTGACAAATCCGATTGCACCACCGAGGACAACGCCTTGAGGACCAAACCTAGCGCCCAGAGCAGTCCCGTACTGTGCTCCCTTCAATCCAGTTGAAACGCTTGGCTTAAACCATCTTTGTTGAGGCATGACTCGATCATATGCTTTCATCATGATTCTCCTTTCTTTAGATATGAAAAAGGGGCGTACTCAATTAAGCATACGCCCCTTATATTTTTACCAATACAGCTTTAGTGAGAGTGACCGCACACCTGACAGCTACCATCATCATAAGCACGTTCACCACATGCAGGACAGGTTGTAACGAGTGTTGTAATTGATTTAATCGCCATGTTAAGGCTCCTTCTTGTTGGTTGATTGTGGGTGTTGCGGAGCTCATTGATACCTCAGCCTAGAGAGTTCCAATTTCGAAACTGGGATATCGTGAACCAAGCTCCGCAACAAAACTTATTGTGCTTTACCTTTCGGAGTATCTGGGCCGCATTGAGTCACATCCGTAACATGACCATTCATTGTTCCACAGACATCCGCTTTCCATTGCACGATAACTCCGTAAGATGCTGTGTTCTGAATACCTGCCTTGCCATTCCATTGTGGCTCTAGTAGTTCTTTCATTTTCGAGATATCGCCCGGATTACCACCGAACGTGCCGCCTGCGAATACTGAAGATGCGAATAGCGAAGTTAGACCTAGCAGGATGATTGATTTTTTCATTGTTGTTTTCCTTAAATACGTAATGACGCCACTTATAAGAGACGGCGTTAACGTGAATGATTAGTTTAGAAGGGGTGAACGACAGGGTGTGTCGCTCAGATGTAGAAATATTGAAATGATTGATGAATGCCTTGTAAGACATACCTTGGGGTAACCGATGAAAGCTATAGCAATATCAGTAACCTTATGAAAATTAGCTAGAAATAATCAGGTTCTTTCCGACCACGACACCACCTGACGAGCGACCTATCTACAATGCGTAGAATGAAAGAGCATGACAAACTAGCGAAACGACTTGGCATTATCCTTACCCGTTTAAATACAGGTGAGAAGTTGCATTTGGATGATTTAAGTCGTGAATTTGGGGTAGCAAGAAGGACGTTAAATCGTGACTTCAATGAACGGTTAAACTACCTACCGATTCAGCGTGATGGTGCTTGTTACTCGTTAGACCCCAAGTTCCTAGGCAGACAGACTAATAATGAGCTATCTCTCCTGCTGTTAAACATGGGATTCGATACTTTGTTCTCAGGCAAGCACTACCTAAGCAATGGCGTATTGAACAACAAGACCACACCGCCCTTTCTCTTCAAGAACCCACAAGTTGAGGATATTAGTGAATGTGCTTCAGTGTTCGAGAAACTTATCGAATCGATACAACGACGAAACGTGATTAGCTTTAGCCATGAAGGGGAAACCTACGAGGAGTTCCACAGCTACAAACTGTTGAATGACTCCGGCTACTGGTACATCGCTGGGACACACAGAAACCGTCTAGAGTCTCTCAGAGTGGCTAAGATTCGTGAGTTAGTGCGTTACGAGGATAAATACTATCCTGACCCTAGCATTGAGCAAAAGCTGACTGGTTGTGAATACGAAGGTGAGTTACTCACCCCCATTGATGTCCTTATTCAAATGAGCGCCAAAGGGGTAGAAGCCTTCTTAAATGAAGGTAACGCTGATGACTTCCGAATGTTGAAAGAGCTAGATTCCGGTGATGTGTTAATTAGTCACCAAACCAAGGATATTCCAGAATTACTACGCCAACTTAAAACGTGGCTACCTCATGCAGAGGTACTCTCGCCTGATTGGATAGGTTACTTGTTGAAGCAAGAGCTTCAAGCGTATTTAGATTCAACCAAGTAGAAGGCCAGCACACTGAGTGACGGTGAACAGTACCTTCTTGATGGTAGAGCACTATGCTGTCCAGTTACCGCGACATAATGATGTTTCACTGGGCCACTACAGCCCTCCCTCACCAAGAACTTACCACTATGCTCTGATTTTTAAGTCACCTATGTTGGGTATGGAAAGTGACTGATTTAGCAGAATCACAAACCGATACCGAGCAAGGTAAAACTCAAAACGATGCTGTTTTTAAGCTAACGCTAATAAACTAATAAATAACTGGCTGAGCCAGGTCCGATTAAATGACTAATTTATCAGCAAACTCACAACTAAATGCAAAATAAGTTCACCAATCAAATAATTCGACGTATAAAAACTTTCATTTTAGAACCACTAAATTCACTCCCATTGCCACTGACGCAATGGGAGTTTTCTATCAGTCCATAAACGTTCCAACATGGTGCAACGGATGTACAATCCTTGAGTTAGGTTTATCAATTAAGAGCAAATATCCCATCACTCATTCACCTACTTGAACTAATGAACAGGATAAAGCCGTAGAGCACTTTTCCCTTACTCGCTCCGGTCAAGTTCCTGTTCATCGCAACGCTAATAAGCGTTATGCATCTTCCGCCATTACCTTAATCTCATCAAAGCAGTCCATTGATAGGTAGGACAGAAAATTACTCTCCCACATCGAATAGAACTCAGCGACACTGGATTCAGTAATGGGAACTTCACCCATATATCGGATGTAAGCCACACCATTCCCAAAATCAAAGTCGATTTCTTTCTCTAGCTCAGGCATCAATCCACAGTAACTAAAGTCAGTGATGTAATCGAAAACCCATTGATCATTAAGCCTAGTGATACGAATCTCGACAGGGTGATACCCTCCATTTTCAGGACAGTAAGCACGCTCTCGAAAGTTGACGGTTACAGCTTGAGTTGAAGACGACACCTTTCCCGACTCGTTACAAATACGGTTTAAAGCATTTTGAAGGTCTATGCTAATAGGCAGCACAAATCGCTCAACATCAAATTGAAGAGTTAAGTTCATAATAAATTCTCGTTGTAATAATTAAGTAAACCGCCTCAGAACGAGGCTAGGTATGAAAGATTAGTCAGGGTTAGAGGCTAGTGCTCGAAGCTCAGTCTTCACCACTTCATAGCGCCCAGACACCTGATGTAAGAACACATTATCGGGTACAGGATCGAGGATAGAGATAGTTCGCAGGATAGCCGCTAAGAACCCACACGAATTACTACTTCCACCTGTTATTACGGGTTTCAACGCTGCTGACTTAAGAGTTTTACCAACTTGACCATCAAGTAGCGTAAAGATAGCTTCAAGACGCACCCAACTGTTCGAGAACAATCCCGACGACGAATTTTTAGAAACACGTATATAGAACTCCTGATCATCCTCTTTATAGGCAATCTGGTACTCAAGGAAGCTCTCAGATTTAGGACTAAGCTTTGGACTCTGCCCTTCTTTAACAATGGTGAATAGATCAACTTCGTTCTCAGTTACAGGTTCTTGGCTCATACAAATTCCCCCTTATTCAGCCAGTTCAATTAACGTTTTAATCGCTTGAGTAGTGTTACTCGTAGAACCCACCACAAAACTTCCACTGCCATCGTCAGCATGGACACAGCACGCAAAGACATAGGATTCAGTCTCGTCTGGTAGCAAAATGACAAACTCAGGGTTTTCTAACGCATATGACAGAATGACTTCCGTATCTTCATCAACGTCAACTAAGTCTTGATCGGTATCATTTCGCTCAATCAAAATCAGACAGGTGGAAACTTCCTCCCAAAATTTCTCAGCCTCATCACGATCGCCAGACCAAGGAAGCAATAGCTGATACATCAGTTGCTCTTTAATCGGTAAGGGCAACTCCAACTGTTCAGTATCAATAAGACTTTTCACAATTTTCATTCGATCTCTCCATCTAAATTCCAGATACAAAAAAGCCCCTGAATAGAACTAACTATTCAGGGGCTATCTATTTCATTTAATATTAGTTTTCAGATGACTTAGGTTCGGGTAGCGCTATATTCTCACTGGCTCTCTCAACCATATCAGACAAAGCATTCGCTCCACGTTCTAGCGCTGTCCTATCAAATTTTCGGTAAAAAAGCGTGCTCGACATATCAGCGTGGTTTAAAACGCGCTGAACCGACGTAACATCCATCCCAGAGTTCAGTAGATTACTCGCTACCGAATGCCTCGCAGTATGGAAAACAACCCCCTCAGGGTCGATACCAGCACGATCAAGTATCAACCTCAAAGCTTTACGTGGCGGTGATATATGTGTCCCATCTCGACTACCGGGAAACACATGTGGATTCCCCGGTTTCTTTAAGTCCTGAAGCTCAGAAAGTAACTCCAACATCAGTGGCGATAAATAGACTAAATGGGGTTTCTTATTTTTGGTCGTTTTGATGAAAAGTGTACGATTATCAAAATCAACGTCACTCCATTGCCTCTCCATTAACTCAGATATTCTACAACCTGTTAACCACAATAGCGCAATCAGATTCCCTTTCACTTTACAGTAATAAGTTCGAGCAACCTTTATCAGTAAAGCAGTTTCCTCAACATTTAAGAATCGCTCACGGGCACCATTCTCAGGCAGTAAGCTAACCTTAGTTGCATGATTAGGCAGATCAAAAACCTTAGATGATAGTGAGCAAAATCCCTTAACAAGTGCAATAACCCTGTTATTCGTGGCTACAGAATACGGTTTACCATTATAGGTTTCAGTGGCGAGGTGGGATTGAAGCTTCATGATGGCATGAGCAGAAAGTCTATCCATGGGAATTTTGTAGATGGGCTTACATCGCAAGAACCGTGTTTCATCATCACGCCATGACCTCTTACGATTTTTCGCCCAAGGTAGATATGTTTCGTGGAAAAAAGTGTACACATCTGGCATCACAATAGCAGAGCGGGAATCACGTTCTAGCTTCGGATCAATACCATCAGCAATTTGTACTTTTAGCTTTCGTGCTTTGGTTCTGGCATCGTTTACATCCAAATCTGGCCAGCGTCCTAAAGCGATACTCGTTTTCTTTCTAGTTACCGGGCTGACATAACGTAGAAGGTACCGTTTGTTTCCCGTCCTACCGACGAGAACCTTTAGACCAATGGTCTGTTCATCAGACCATTCAATATCATTTGCTTTACTTGTCGATGGAGGGGCTGTAAGCGCTTTGATAGCAGACGGGGTGAGGTTAATAGTTCGGTTGGTCACATGAAGACTCCTATGTGGTTAACATTAGAATCTTCATATATGTCAGTAAGATAAGTTATTACGATCAACACCCCTCTCAATACGGACGACTAAAAAGGCAAGTACTCTTAATATGCTTAGTTTGATAATCGAGTTCGGGGAAAAGTGTCGCTTCATAGATACCGCAGTACTTCAATTCATGCATAATGGACTGCTTGTAAGCTTTAGGAACTATAAAAGACCTCGAATGACGATCAAAGAAGTCATTCGTATTTACATAAGACGTCCCAAACATCACTTTCCCTGTATGACAGGTAAAGCAACCTTGTTGAGTTATTAATCGTCGGTTAATTCTCTTAGGGGTGTACATAAAGCCAGCATGCACCACTGTATCAGTACAACCGTAATGTATGTCAACGCCGATTGGGAAAACTCTACGATCTGTAGGAAACTCACCTACCATATAATCTCTTAGCGATTTACCATTAATAAAGATCTGATCAAGTACGAGTTCTTTACCTCGGCTATCCATGCCTTCAATTAATGAAAGAAAGAAATGGTCAAAATCATCCGCATCATTATAAGCAATTAGTTTTTCAGTAAACTCTTTACCAAAGTTGTAATTGTAATAATCAAAATCATTCAAATCTTCAATATAGTTAGGTAAAAAGAAAACCCTACCGTCTCTATCCGCATCATTAGCACATGCGAAATATAGTGCGACCAAAGCATTCTCAGACCAATCTAGAAGCCTTGTTGGTAAGCCATAATGCTGTGCATAAGTAAGAAGCTCCAAAGTATCAACGTGCTTTACTCGCGCTTCTGGGTGCATTCGGACAAACTCCTCAATAAGCTTGTTTTCATCGTAGAATTTGCCATTAACAGGACGAAACAATCCAGGAACTAACTTGTGTTGAGCATCTGACTGCCCTCTAAACCACCACGTTTCCAAATTATGCGCAGTTTCAGATTTCGCAAAACTGATAATATCTGCGACAGAGGTTATGATTTTAGTGCTCATAGATTTCTGGTTACCACTCGGAATGTTTTTATTCCAGACTACAAGAAAACAACCAAAGCAACCACAAGCATATAGATTATAGGTAAGTTTCTATCTTAACTTCGTATAGCGAAATGATTGAGAACTACTAGTACACGGTACTCTATCCTTAAATCTCAGATACTGTCTTTAGCAATTGTATATTGCCGTCATTCTCGTGTCGGTTAGCGTTGTAATCCCTTCCTTAATCATCACCACAGCAACAATAAACGAAAACTGGCAACGCTATAGCATTGCTACTACAAGGACTGAAATTTATCTCTGAATGTCTTTACTGATAGCGTCTTAAGGGTGATCACGCATACTACAAGAAGAAATAGCGAGTAACTATAGACCTACTGTAACTTGAAGTTATAACCGTTATGTATTTTACTGAATTTAGTAAATCTACTAAATTCAGTAAGGAAAGTAAGATGAAAGCACCACGTAATCTAAAACACAAACCTATCCTGGAAGTAACAAACTATGAATCCTTGGATGGCCATAGAGCGAATAACACTGATGCAAAGTGCTTATCTATAGGTGTAGCTCAGTGGAATAATGGAATAGGAACAGAGCTGTCTGCGAAGGTTTGGCGACAAGTTGATGACAGATGGTCAAGACAATCAGAAGAACTGCCTTTAAACAGAGTATTGGACCTCGCAACCCTTGTCTGTGAGTCACAACTATATGCCAATGGTGAAACATTGAATAAAAATAGCGACTTGCCTATTGCTAAGGTAGACAGCTCAGAGGTTACCGATGAGATACTTAAATCTGAATTCAAAAAGAATGAACTGTATTTAGATATAAGCTTGAAACGGTTAGCTAACGCACTGAAAAGACTTGGCTACTGAGCAGCTACCGGATATGGACCATACCGTTGTCGAGTTTCTATGAAAGGTATTTGTTGGCAATATTAACTCTAGGTAGCCGCAAGCGCTATTTGTGGCTGTATAGCTCACCACGAAGTTGAAGCTGAAAAGACAGGATATGAACCGGAAGGAAACTTGGAAAGCTGTATGGAGCGATTCTGATGGGTATTTTCGGGTAGGTATGGGTGGAAGATCGGAAAGTATCTATTTTTCATAACGCTAGATAGCAAAAAGCCTCAACCGAAGTTGAGGCTTTTCATATCCCGTAAGGGAAATATGGCAGGGGTGGAGAGATTCGAACTCCCAACACGCGGATTTGGAATCCGCTGCTCTGCCAATTGGAGCTACACCC
>NZ_JAWOTT010000024.1:0-58891 GCF_033338995.1 Vibrio sp. Vb0304 | reverse complement strand
GGTCTGGGTGCAGGTGCTAATCCACAGGTTGGCCGTGACGCAGCTCTCGAAGACAGAGATCGAATTAAAGATTCCCTGACTGGCGCCGATATGGTGTTTATCGCAGCTGGTATGGGTGGCGGTACCGGTACTGGTGCAGCGCCTGTTATTGCTGAAGTGGCTAAAGAGCTTGGCATTCTAACAGTAGCGGTAGTAACTAAACCGTTTAGTTTTGAAGGTAAAAAGCGTTTGGCATTTGCTGAGCAAGGTATCGATGAGCTCTCTAAGCATGTTGACTCTTTGATCACGATTCCAAACGAAAAGCTACTTAAAGTACTTGGTCGTGGTGTAACACTACTAGAAGCTTTTGCAAGCGCTAACGATGTTCTTAAGAATGCCGTTCAAGGTATTGCTGAGCTAATTACTCGCCCTGGCATGATCAACGTCGACTTTGCGGACGTAAGAACTGTAATGTCTGAAATGGGTCACGCAATGATGGGTAGCGGCATCGCCAAAGGTGAAGACCGTGCTGAAGAAGCGGCTGAAATGGCAATTTCTAGCCCACTTCTGGAAGACATCGATCTAGCGGGCGCTCGTGGTGTTCTTGTCAATATTACTGCTGGTCTGGATATGCGTCTTGACGAGTTTGAGACGGTTGGTAATACAGTGAAGGCATTCGCTTCTGACAATGCGACTGTTGTTATCGGTACTTCTCTAGACCCTGATATGACTGACGAAATCCGCGTAACAGTTGTAGCGACAGGTATTGGTAATGAGAAAAAGCCAGATATCACGCTAGTTGCGGGTGGTAAAGCTAAAGTCGCACCGACGCCGCAAGCTCAACCACAGCAACAAGCAGCGGCAACGCAAGCTGAAGAAAAACCGGCACAGACCTTGCAAAATAATCAAGTGCAAGAGAAGCCACAGGTAACTCCTCAGCCGACAAACACTGCTCCTTCTTCTCCAGCTTCGTCGAGCCAAAGTTCTGCGGCTCCAAAGCAAGAAAAGGAAAGTGGTTATTTAGATATACCGGCATTTTTGCGTCGTCAGGCTGATTAATCTTTAACCCATAAATTTGACATGGCTCAAAATTATGGTAGCATTCACGGTCGACGTTACAGACGGCCGTGTTTTGTAGCAAATTTTTGAGAGGCAAGCAGATGATCAGACAACGTACTCTGAAAGAAATAGTGAAAACAACTGGTGTGGGTCTCCACTCTGGTCGTAAAGTCACACTTACTCTGCGCCCGGCTGCTGCAAATACAGGTATCATTTACCGTCGTACAGATGTAAATCCACCTGTAGATTTTCCAGCTGATCCAGCTTCGGTTCGTGACACCATGCTTTGTACTGCATTGGTAAACGATGAAGGTGTGCGTATTTCAACTGTTGAGCACTTGAATGCGGCACTTGCTGGTATGGGCATCGATAACATTGTTGTCGAAGTAGACGCACCTGAAATTCCGATCATGGATGGTAGTGCAAGCCCATTTGTATACTTGCTACAACAAGCAGGTATCGAAACGCAAAATGCGCCAAAACGCTTCATCCGCATCAAAAAGCCAGTTCGTTTTGAAGATGGTGATAAATGGGCAGAATTTGTACCATTTAACGGCTTCCGTATGGACTTCGAAATTGAGTTTAATCACCCAGCGATTGAATCAGACGAGCAACGTTTGCTGTTTGATTTCTCGTCAAAAGGCTTTGTTCGTGAGATTTCTCGAGCACGTACGTTTGGCTTTATGCGTGATATCGAATATCTACAATCTCAAAACCTAGTTTTGGGTGGTAGTTTTGACAATGCTATCGTTTTGGATGATTACCGTATTCTTAATGAAGAAGGTCTACGCTTTGAAAATGAGTTTGTGACTCACAAAGTGTTGGATGCGATTGGTGACCTTTACATGTGTGGCCACCCAATCATTGGTGAATTCCGTGCCTTTAAATCTGGCCACGGTTTAAATAACCAACTGTTACGTGCTGTTCTTGCAGATCAGGAAGCGTGGGAGTGGACTACATTCGAAGAAGAAGTCGGCTCACCAGTAGCATTCGCAGAACCAAATATGGTGCTTGCGTAAATACTTGGCATTAGAATTAATAAAAAACCAGGCTTATGCCTGGTTTTTTGCTATTTGGCTTTAATCCTGGATTTATCAATAACATTCAAGTTTTCAGCATATTGAAATAACGTTCACTTACGATCTTCCTTTTCTGCTATATCGGCTAATCGTTTTAAACGCTCTTGAATTTTCGGTGGCGCCATGTCGGCAATCGTCATTAATGACTTTGCTGCAGATGCGGTTAGTGGTGGACGCTTAGGTCTGTCGTCTTGTTGAAAGCGGTTTCGATATAGTGAAGGATTGATCCTCACTTCAACGCTCATCAGCTTGGCAAAGCCTTGAGTACGAAGTTTATTTAGGATCATGAGGCGATCGTAATCGATCTTCATTTTGATCGCGGCACTAGAGACATCGATCAATAGATGGCCGTTACGAACATTCGCTACTCGGCAATGATCGGCCGTCCCCGTGGGTAAGACCTCTTGCAAAGCTTGGTTAAGCTGTAAGATTTCTCCAGCATGTTCTTGAATCTGCTTGAACTGTGACTCAGCAATAACATCTTCAGTCGAGGTTGGACGGTGATCACGCATAGGTAAAATCTAATTTTGTTGAGATATAGCTATTCTAGAGCAGCTTTCTATCAAGGTATAGTTTACATTAACGTCTTTAGCTTCAGTTTTACAATGTAGCAAGGTAAAAAGCAAAGTTTGCTCTGGATGGATTACACATATTGCGGTATGCAATATCGGCTAATCAGTCACCACTTTAAGTAAAAACTTCAGAGTGCTTCAAACAAATACGTCTATTTATGGTTGTATCGATTAAAAATCCTTACACTAAGCCACATTGTTTCAAAACTTAGCCTTGAAATATGGATGTTTGAACTCAATATCTTTGATAAATGATTTATCTCAGTATTCTTAGTTCCAAACTGGCAGAGACTGAAGGCATTATGAGTAGATCGGGAACGGTCTGAATAAAGAGAGATTCACGAAAAATGATAACTAAGCTACTGACAAAAGTGATTGGCAGTCGCAACGACCGAACACTGCGCCGCCTTAGAAAAATTGTAAAAGAAATTAATAACTTTGAGCCAACATTCGAAGCTCTAAGTGACGAAGAGTTAAAAGCAAAGACGGTTGAGTTCCGTGAGCGCCTAGAGAAGGGTGAAACTCTTGATAAACTACTTCCAGAAGCTTTTGCTACGGTTCGTGAAGCATCTAAGCGTGTCTACGGTATGCGCCACTTCGACGTCCAGCTTATCGGTGGTATGGTTCTAAATGCGGGTCAAATCGCTGAAATGCGTACGGGTGAAGGTAAAACGCTGACGGCAACGCTCCCTGCTTACCTAAATGCCCTAGCTGGTAAAGGCGTTCATATTGTAACAGTGAACGATTATCTAGCTAAACGTGATGCAGAGACAAACCGCCCTCTGTTTGAATTTTTAGGTATGACTGTTGGCGTAAACGTGCCAAACATGCCTCCTCAAGAGAAAAAAGAAGCGTACCAAGCTGACATCTTGTACGGAACGAACAATGAATTTGGTTTTGACTACCTTCGTGACAATATGGCTTTCCGTAGCGAAGATCGCGTACAACGTGAACGCTTCTTTGCAGTTGTCGATGAGGTGGACTCAATCCTAATTGATGAAGCTCGTACCCCTTTAATCATTTCTGGTCCTGCTGAAGATAGCTCTGAGCTATACACCCGAATCAACCTTTTGATCCCGCATCTTAAAAAGCAAGACAAAGAAGACTCTGAAGAATATCGTGGTGATGGTCACTACACTGTTGATGAGAAATCAAAGCAAGTATACCTCACAGAAACGGGCCAAGAGTACGTTGAAGAACTGTTGGTGAAAAATGGTCTTATGGAAGAGGGTGACACACTTTACTCTCCGACTAACATCAGCATGTTACATCACGTGAATGCCGCTTTGCGTGCTCATGTGTTGTTTGAGCGCAACGTTGATTACATCGTTACTGACGAAGGTGAAGTAGTAATTGTTGATGAACATACTGGTCGTACAATGCCAGGTCGTCGTTGGTCTGAAGGTCTTCACCAAGCAGTAGAAGCGAAAGAAGGCGTTAAGATTCAAAACGAAAACCAAACTTTGGCTTCGATTACCTTCCAGAACTATTTCCGCTTATACGAAAAACTGTCTGGTATGACAGGTACTGCGGATACTGAAGCGTTTGAGTTCCAATCTATTTATGGCTTGGAAACGGTGGTTATCCCAACCAACAAACCAATGATTCGTAACGATATGCCGGATGTAGTGTACCGTACCGAAGCTGAGAAGTTTGCTGCAATCATTGAAGATATCAAAGAGCGCGTTGCGAAAGGTCAGCCAACATTGGTTGGTACCGTATCGATTGAAAAATCAGAACTTCTTTCTAACGCATTGAAGAAGGCTAAGATCAAACACAACGTATTGAATGCAAAATTCCATGAGAAGGAAGCGGAAATTGTCGCTGAAGCGGGTATGCCTGGTGCGGTAACTATCGCGACCAACATGGCCGGTCGTGGTACGGACATTGTGCTTGGCGGTAGTTGGCAATCAAAAGTGGAAGCTTTGGAGAACCCAACTCAAGAACAAATCGATGCGATTAAAGCAGAGTGGAAAGTGGTACATGATCAAGTACTAGATGCTGGTGGTCTACACATCATTGGTACTGAGCGCCACGAATCTCGCCGTATTGATAACCAGCTACGTGGTCGTTCTGGTCGTCAAGGTGATGCGGGTTCATCGCGCTTCTACCTATCTATGGAAGACTCTTTGTTACGTATTTTCACTTCTGATCGTATGGCGAGCCTTATTCAAAGTGGTATGGAAGAAGGTGAAGCTATTGAATCGAAAATGCTTTCTCGCTCAATTGAAAAAGCACAGCGCAAAGTGGAAGGTCGTAACTTTGATATCCGTAAGCAGCTACTAGAATACGATGATGTGGCGAACGATCAGCGTAAGGTTGTCTACGAGCTGCGCGACGAATTGATGAACGTTGAAGACATCAGCGGTATGATCGAGCAAAACCGTGAAGATGTGCTAACCGCGGTTATTGATGAGTACATCCCGCCACAATCACTAGAAGATATGTGGGACGTTGAAGGTCTGCAAGAGCGCTTGAAAGCAGACTTCGATCTTGATGCGCCAGTGAAGCAATGGCTTGAAGAAGACGATAAGCTTTACGAAGAGGCGCTACGCGAGAAGATCATCAATCTAGCCGTTGAAGTGTACAAAGAGAAAGAGGAAGTGGTGGGTGCGCAAGTGCTTCGTAACTTCGAGAAATCGGTTATGCTTCAAACTCTGGATACGCTTTGGAAAGATCACTTGGCAGCAATGGATCACTTGCGTCAGGGTATTCACTTACGCGGCTATGCGCAGAAGAACCCGAAACAGGAATACAAGCGTGAATCGTTTGAACTGTTTGAAGGTCTACTAGAAGCGCTGAAAACTGATGTGATTACTGTTCTATCTCGCGTTCGAGTTCAGCAACAAGAAGAAGTTGAACGTATGGAAGAGCAACGTCGTGCGCAAGCTGAAGAGGCCGCTCGTCGTGCTCAAGCGCAACACGCAGCAGCACAAAACCCTCTTTCTGAAGGTGAAGAATCTGAAGAAGGTTCAAGTCAGCCAATGGTACGTGATGAACGCAAAGTAGGTCGCAATGAGCCTTGCCCTTGTGGTAGTGGTAAGAAGTATAAACAGTGCCACGGCAAAATCGACTAACGTATTAGTCAGATAATTTTTTAAAGAGTCGCCTAGGCGGCTCTTTTTTTAAGCAAATTCTGTGGCTGTCGAATTTCATAAGTTTTGATAGCATCGGATAGTTTTAGAGATTCAAAGACCGTTGAAGTGTAACGGCTTGAGAGTTAGGAACCCCTATGAAAAGAATTCACATAGTCGCGGCTATTATTTTTAACCAAGACAAATCAAAAATTTTTATTACAAAGCGTCCAGACGACAAGCATAAAGGCGGGTTTTGGGAGTTTCCCGGCGGGAAAGTCGAGTCAGGAGAAAGTATTGAACATGCTCTAGCAAGAGAACTTGAAGAAGAGGTAGGAATTGAAGTTACTGAGCAAGCCCTTTTCGAGCATTTGGAATATGACTATCCAGACAAATCACTTAAGTTTGATTTTATTACGGTATCTAAGTTCAGTAATGAGCCTTACGGCCGAGAAGGTCAAGAAGGTCGCTGGGTTGAGATAAGAGAATTGGGTAACTATGCCTTTCCTGAAGCGAACGTGCCTATCTTGGTGCGTGTCGTAAAAGAGTTCGCTTAAGCCTGATGAACTTGCTTGTGGTAACCACGGTATGTTGTTAGTTTAAACAGATTAAGCGAAACGAGAGAACGAGAGCAAACCTCGTTATCCAGAGAAGGAGAGAAAGCGCAATGGTTCGTATTGCAATCGCAGGAGCAGCAGGCCGAATGGGCCGTAATTTGGTTAAAGCTTCACACCTTAACCCAGAGGCGACAGTGAGCGCGGGATCAGAACGACCTGAGTCCTCACTTGTCGGTGTCGATATCGGTGAACTTTGTGGTGAAGGCAAATTCGATGTGTTCTTAACGGATGATCTTGCTAAAGACGTCGATAATTTTGATGTAATCATCGATTTTACTGCCCCAGTAAGTACGTTGGCGAATCTTGAACTGTGTAAGAAGCATGGAAAGAGTATTGTGATTGGGACGACTGGTTTCAGTGATGCAGAGCGTGAACTGATTGACGAAGCCGCTAAGCAAGTGCCTGTTGTCATGGCTCCTAACTACTCTGTTGGTGTGAACCTAGTATTTAAGCTTCTTGAGAAAGCAGCCAAAGTGATGGGCGACTACTGTGATGTTGAGATTGTCGAAGCACATCATCGTCATAAAGTTGATGCTCCTTCTGGTACCGCTATCGGGATGGGCGAAGCCATTGCTGGTGCGATGGGCAACAAGCTGAATGATGTAGCTGTCTATGCGCGAGAAGGTATCACAGGTGAACGTACTAAAGATGAGATCGGCTTTGCTACAATTCGCGCTGGCGATATTGTCGGTGAGCACACAGCCATGTTTGCTGATATCGGGGAACGAGTGGAGATAACGCACAAAGCGACCGATCGTATGACGTTTGCTAATGGCGCCGTCAAGGCCGCTGTTTGGTTGAGTGCCAAACCAGCGGGCTTTTATACCATGACAGATGTTTTGGGATTGAATGAACTCTAAATACATAATTATTCGCCGGCGGTAGCCGGCTTTTTTATATCTATAGAATTAGTTGTAAATGAAATGATTCTAACAGAAAGTATTTTGGTGCTTACTTTTGTTGTTGTTTTGGTTGTTTTGTGGGTGTTTTGGGTTTTGATGTCTAAAAACTAATGTCTTTTTTGTTGGGTGAACGTTTGCGTGAAAAACTCATACTTTTTTGTGATCTCTAAAAAGTTCAAATTTGTAAAATTCATTAAACCTCTATGCCTCTCTATGTAATAGCATGTAAAAGTTATCTTTTTGGGCCTTACTGATTCAAAATGACCTTACTCGCTAGAAATTAATCATTTATTTTTGATTGTAGGTTGACAGGTTTCGAGTCCAACTTTAGAATACCGCCAATTTGTCTGAAATACCTATTTATGTAGATTTTATAGGTAAAGGAAGGCATGTTTGCAGTTTGATTTATTTTTTTTGCATTTTTATTCTGGAGGTTGTCTTGGGTAAATTAGCACTGTTGGTCCTAGAAGATGGGACAGTGTTCCGCGGAGTGTCCATAGGGGCAGATGGTCTTTCCGTTGGTGAAGTCGTTTTTAATACCTCGATGACGGGGTATCAAGAAATCCTCACTGATCCTTCCTATTCTCAGCAAATCGTCACTCTCACTTATCCTCATATTGGCAATACCGGAACCACTTCCGAAGATGAAGAATCCTCTTCCATTCATGCACAAGGCCTTGTGATTCGCGATCTTCCTCTAATCGCTTCTAACTTCCGTAACGAACAATCCCTCTCTGATTATCTTAAGTCTCAAAATATCGTTGGCATCGCTGATATCGATACTCGTAAGCTCACTCGTATCCTGCGTGAAAAAGGTGCTCAAAACGGCTGTATTGTTGCGGGCAACAACCTAGACGAAGCTTTGGCACTAGCGAAAGCAAAAGAATTCCCAGGCTTAAAAGGAATGGACCTTGCGAAAGAAGTTACAACAAAAGAAGCGTATCAATGGAAGCAAGGTTCGTGGACGCTTGAAGGTGGACTTCCAGAGGCGAAAGATGACAGCGAGCTGCCATACCACGTTGTCGCTTACGACTTTGGCGCAAAACGCAACATCTTACGAATGTTGGTTGACCGCGGCTGCCGCTTAACGGTTGTACCTGCAGAAACGTCAGCGGAAGAAGTTCTGGCACTAAATCCAGATGGCGTATTCTTATCGAACGGCCCTGGTGACCCAGAACCATGTACTTACGCGATTGAAGCAACCAAAGTGTTCCTAGAAAAAGGCCTGCCAATTTTTGGTATTTGTCTAGGTCACCAAATTCTGGCGCTAGCATCAGGTGCTCAAACGGTGAAAATGAAGTTTGGTCACCACGGTGCAAACCACCCAGTAAAAGATTTAGAGCGTAACGTTGTGATGATCACTTCGCAAAACCACGGCTTTGCGGCAGATGAAGCAACATTACCGGAAAACTTACGTGCTACTCACGTATCGCTATTTGATGGCTCTTTGCAAGGTATCCACCGCACAGACAAGCCAGCATTTAGCTTCCAAGGTCACCCAGAAGCGAGCCCTGGTCCACATGACGCGGCACCGCTATTTGACCACTTTATCGAACTAATCAAAAAACACAGCGCTTAATTCGGAGTAGTAGATAATGCCAAAACGTACTGACATTCAAAGTATTCTAATTCTTGGTGCTGGTCCGATTGTTATCGGTCAGGCATGTGAGTTTGACTACTCTGGCGCACAAGCGTGTAAAGCTCTTCGCGAAGAAGGTTACCGAGTTATCCTGGTTAATTCTAACCCAGCAACCATCATGACTGACCCAGAGATGGCAGATGCGACTTACATCGAGCCGATTCAGTGGGAAGTTGTACGCAAGATCATCGAGAAAGAACGTCCTGATGCAGTTCTGCCAACTATGGGTGGTCAGACAGCACTTAACTGTGCGTTAGATTTAGAGAAGCACGGCGTTCTCGCAGAGTTTGGCGTAGAGATGATTGGTGCAACGGCTGATGCAATCGACAAAGCGGAAGACCGTTCTCGTTTTGATAAAGCGATGAAGTCTATCGGCCTTGAGTGTCCTCGCGCAGATACAGCGAAGAGCATGGAAGAAGCTTACAAAGTTTTAGATATGGTTGGCTTCCCTTGTATCATTCGTCCATCGTTCACCATGGGTGGCACTGGTGGTGGTATCGCGTACAACAAAGAAGAGTTCGAAGAAATCTGTCGTCGCGGTCTGGACTTATCTCCGACCAACGAACTTCTTATCGATGAGTCACTAATCGGTTGGAAAGAGTACGAAATGGAAGTCGTTCGTGACAAAGCGGACAACTGTATCATCGTATGTTCAATCGAGAACTTTGACCCAATGGGTATCCATACGGGCGACTCAATCACGGTTGCTCCAGCACAAACACTGACTGACAAAGAATACCAGCTTATGCGTAATGCATCGCTAGCCGTTCTACGTGAGATTGGTGTTGAAACAGGTGGTTCAAACGTACAGTTTGGTATCAACCCGAAAGATGGTCGTATGGTCATCATCGAGATGAACCCACGTGTATCTCGCTCTTCTGCGCTAGCATCAAAAGCAACAGGCTTCCCAATCGCGAAAATTGCCGCGAAACTGGCTGTTGGCTTTACGCTAGACGAACTACAAAACGACATCACAGGTGGTGCAACACCTGCGTCATTTGAACCAACTATCGACTACGTCGTAACTAAGATCCCTCGCTTTAACTTCGAGAAATTTGCTGGTGCAAACGATCGTCTGACAACTCAGATGAAATCGGTTGGTGAGGTAATGGCGATTGGTCGTAACCAACAAGAATCTCTTCACAAAGCACTGCGTGGCCTAGAAGTTGGCGCAACTGGTTTTGATGAGATGGTCGATCTGGAAGCGCCAGATGCACTGACTAAGATTCGTCACGAACTTAAAGAAGCAGGTGCAGAGCGTATCTGGTACATCGCCGATGCATTCCGAGCGGGTATGTCAGTCGACGGTGTGTTCAACTTGACTCAAATCGACCGCTGGTTCCTGGTTCAAATCGAAGAAATTGTAAAACTCGAAGAACAAGTCAAGGCGGGCGGCTACGCAGGTTTGACCAAAGAAGTGCTTCGTCAGATGAAACGCAAAGGCTTCTCTGATGCTCGCTTGTCTAAATTGCTTGGTGTCGCTGAAAGTGAAATTCGCCGTGCTCGTGAGCAGTTTGATATTCATCCGGTTTACAAACGTGTGGATACATGTGCAGCAGAGTTTTCTTCTGACACGGCTTACATGTACTCATCTTACGATGAAGAATGTGAAGCAAACCCAACAGACAAAGATAAGATCATGGTTCTTGGTGGCGGTCCAAACCGTATCGGCCAAGGTATCGAATTCGATTACTGTTGTGTTCATGCATCACTTGCGCTGCGTGAAGACGGTTACGAAACCATTATGGTTAACTGTAACCCAGAAACGGTATCTACTGACTACGATACGTCTGATCGTCTGTACTTCGAGCCAGTAACTCTGGAAGATGTACTGTCTATCGCTCGCGTTGAAAAACCAAAAGGTGTGATTGTTCAGTACGGTGGTCAAACGCCACTTAAACTGGCTCGTGCTCTAGAAGCGGCTGGTGTGCCAATCATTGGTACTAGCCCAGATGCTATCGACCGTGCGGAAGACCGTGAACGCTTCCAAGCCGCTGTTGACCGTTTAGGTCTACTTCAGCCAGAAAACGCGACAGTAACAACGATGGAGCAAGCGGTTGAGAAATCGAAAGAAATTGGCTTCCCATTAGTTGTTCGTCCATCTTATGTACTCGGTGGTCGTGCGATGGAAATCGTATACGACGAGCAAGACCTGCGTCGCTACTTCAACGAAGCAGTAAGCGTATCGAACGAGTCTCCAGTTCTGCTAGACCGTTTCTTGGATGATGCAACCGAAGTTGATATTGATGCTATCTGTGACGGTGAACGCGTCGTTATCGGCGGTATCATGGAGCACATCGAACAAGCGGGTGTTCACTCTGGTGACTCTGCATGTTCACTGCCTGCATACACGCTAAGTCAGGAAATTCAAGACAAGATGCGTGAGCAAGTTGAGAAGTTAGCATTCGAACTCGGTGTGCGCGGTTTGATGAACACGCAGTTTGCTGTGAAAGATAACGACGTTTATCTAATTGAAGTGAACCCTCGTGCTGCTCGTACGGTACCATTCGTATCGAAAGCGACAGGCGCTCCTCTAGCGAAAATCGCTGCACGTGTAATGGCGGGTCAATCTCTAGAGTCACAAGGCTTTACTAAAGAGATTATCCCTCCTTACTACTCAGTGAAAGAAGTGGTTCTGCCGTTCAACAAATTCCCTGGTGTTGACCCTCTATTGGGCCCTGAAATGCGCTCAACAGGTGAAGTAATGGGTGTGGGTGCAACGTTCGCAGAAGCTTACGCGAAAGCAGAGCTAGGTTGTGGTGCGGTTTATCCTGAAGGTGGTCGTGCGCTACTGTCTGTACGTGAAGGTGATAAAGAGCGTGTTGTTGACCTAGCTTCTAAGTTAGTGAAACTGGGTTACCAGTTGGATGCGACACACGGTACAGCTGTAATTCTGGGCGAAGCGGGTATTAACCCACGTTTGGTAAACAAAGTACACGAAGGTCGTCCACACATTCTTGACCGCATCAAGAACAACGAATACACCTACATCGTAAACACGGCTGCTGGTCGTCAAGCGATTGAAGATTCGAAAGTTCTACGCCGTGGTGCACTGGCTGAAAAAGTGAACTACACAACGACACTGAATGCAGCGTTCGCTACATGTATGTCTCATACTGCAGACGCAAAAGCGTCAGTAACTTCGGTTCAAGAGTTACACGCTAAAGTGAAAGCGAGTCTAGACGCGTAACAGATAAAAATCAGTAAGCTCATTAATCAGGACTTACATGACAACCTCATTGCCCGCTCATTTGAGCGGGCTTTTTTATATCGAGGTTTTTCTAAAATGAAGAGCATTAAAGTGTGCTAGGAACGATTGGTATGCTTCGCTTTTGAAGATCATTAAGCTAATGATGGCAAGCAATGTACCCAAAGATGAAGAAATAGTACTACCATTTGCTACAACAAAATTAATGCTGCAAGTGAGAATGATAAAAGAGATAGTAAGTAAGTTTATTTTTGCAGCAACACTTAATCCTTTGCTTATTGTCAGAATGTTTGGAATGCATACAACAACAACCGTAATAGCTCCCAATGTAAGGAGGTAAGTATCTAGAGCAATGTGTTGAGTGAAAGAAAACCAGTCATTCCAAATGCTTAAGCTAATAGCCAGACCAATAGTCAATGCCAAGTATAAACATATACTTAGTGAGATGTTTGCTATGCTAATTGATTTAGTATTCAACTTTCAATTCCTCATAGATTCCAATAGCAAGATTTCTTAACTCTCCCGAATAACCGCTTCCTACTATGCTAATTGAGCCTCCAATTGCATCTAGAAGCTGATGAGAAATGGATGCGGATATTGTTGCTTGTGAATACCTCTTAGGAATTTCTCCTGACAACATTAGCTGTTTACGAGCTTTATTCGAAATGCTCGGAAGGTTTTTACGGATGATTTCTTTAGTTAATCTTGTTCTTTCTTGTCTGTTTAAGCCTTTTAGAATCTCGGGAACGCCTTTCTTAGTGGTTTGCTTAAGAGATTGAACCATTTTTATCGTTTGATATCCACTAGCGCCCGCTCCAGCTAAGGAGATGTAATCTAAAGCTTTAGTTGTATTTTGATACCACTCATTACTGTCTATATCCGATAATTTGTCTGGTGATTTAGATACCATACGGGTTCTTGCTACTCCAATAGCACATTGAGCTGTGGCAGCAACAGTAGCGGCGTGTGAGATATAGGACATAGTTACGCCCACAGGACCACTTACTGGTATTGTTAGCCCCGAACCAACTACCCCAATCCAGCCAATCGCTGCACCAATACAGCTAATGCTCGCTGATAGAAGCTCTTGATTGAATCTTGATTTTGACTCTTCCTGTTTTATTTTTTTTGCAAATTCTTGAGATGATTGTAATTTTATCGGTTCTCGTAGAATGATAAAGGTAGGATTGATATGGCATGTGGATTTAAAGTCTCTTAAGCGTACAACGGTGAATTTGTTATCAATATAAATTACACCCGCACCGCTAGTCTCTGGTTTAGCGTCAATAACGCTGAATAGCTGATTAATATTCACTATCTGTTCGATTTTTAAGCGTAATTGCTGTTCTTTTATTGATGGTCGAGTCAGTAAGGCTTCCATTATTTTCGTTTTTTATCAGATTAAATATTTCCTATTAAGACAGCATTTTCTTTTTCTATCAAAATATTAAGAGGCTCTTGAGGTGAGGCTCTATATTTGGATGTAATTGATATTTTTAATGTATCATTCTCTAGATTTATTAACTGATGAAAATTAGGAATAGATTGGTGTCTTGACTTTCCATTGGTAGTTTTGTGAATAAGTGCTACCGTTTCTTCCTCTTTGATACCTCTTCAAAAAGGAAGTGTAGTGGAAATCACGGTTGAAATTTTGTTGGCCTTATTTTTGGTTGCGACTGCCGCAGGCTTTATTGATGCGATGGCTGGTGGGGGAGGGCTCATTACGCTCCCTGCGCTTTTGGCTGCGGGGTTGAGTCCGACTCAAGCTCTAGCGACCAATAAGTTACAAAGTTCGTTTGGCAGTTTCTCTGCTAGCTGGTATTTCGTGCGTAACGGTATTGTTAGCTTAAAGGAAATGCGTTTTGCGATACTCTGCACTTTTATAGGCGCTGCAATCGGTGCCGAGGCTGTGCAGTTTATTGATGCTAGCGTACTCACCAGTTTGATCCCTGTTCTTTTGATAGCCATTTCCCTCTATTTTTTACTCGCGCCAAGTACGCGAAAAATCGATGGAGAACCAAAGTTATCTGAAGCGATGTTTGCGCTATGCATTGGTGGCGGAATCGGTTTCTATGATGGCTTTTTTGGCCCTGGGACTGGATCTATTTTTACTGTTTGTTTTGTTGCACTAGGTCACTTTTCTTTGGTCGAAGCCACTGCTAGAACCAAAATTCTCAATTTCACGTCAAACATTGCGGCACTACTCTTTTTTATCTTCGCTGGGTTGCCTGTGTGGAAGCTTGGCTTAACCATGGCTGTTGGCGGTTTTCTTGGTGCTCAGTTAGGAGCGAAGGTCGTGGTAAGTAAAGGACAAAAATGGATTCGTCCTCTAGTTATAGTGATGTCGATGCTTATGGCAACGAAACTTCTTTGGCAACAACATCAGCAATGGATTCTGTCAGTGCTTTAACTCGTTCGCTACGATATGTGCTGTGACGTAAGCAGATATGTATTGGTCGAACTAACTGATCTAGCTCTTCAAAGTCATAGCAGAACTTAGATGTGATATTAAGTGTCGTTAGGATAGATTTAGGGATTAAAGCGGGAGCCATACCTCCCAAAGCCAGTTGTGCTGCCGCAGTATACGAATCCATTTCCATCAAAGGTTCGATTCCGTGTTTGGATAAAATAGCTTGTTGATATGTGTTGGCAGGGTTAGTTAAGTCATTGGTCAAAATAGCTTTAGGTAGTTGTGAAAGTGAATGTCGACTGACAATTGAGAAAGGTTCATCGGCGAGGTGAAGGCTCATTAATCCATGATGAGGTGGTAGATAGCCAGCGCAAAATCCCAATGTTGCTTTGCCTGATTTCACATTCTCAATAATGCGTGGCGTATGATTGGTCGATATTCGTATGTACTGATCATGGGCAAAGTGTTCTGCCATGATCATGCTGAGGTATCCCGCCACTAAGGTTTCAGAGCAGTCCATTTTGATTAAAGAAGTATCTTCTATTTGTTGTTGATCGTGGATTTTTCCTCTTAACTCATTGAACGTGGGTTCTATTGTGTTTATGAGGGCAAGGCCATCGGAGGTCAGCTTTATGTGCCGACCATTTGGCTCTATCAATTTTTTTCCTAACTTCTTCTCTAGATTTGAAATACGTTTACTCACGGCAGATTGACTAATATAGAGTTGACTGCCTGTGCGGCTCATGGTTTTTTCTTTACTGAGGACAAGTAACGTTTCAATACCTTCAAGCAACATAATGATTAATGAAAGTTAGGAATGGTTGAGATAATTTAGCGAATTGCCCAAGAATTGGCGAATCAAATGAGCATAAATGAGAGGAGCCGACACTTGGTCGACTCCATGGTGAGTGATGTTGTTGGTGTTTAACGGTTAATGGCGAAAGTTGGCAGGGATAGATGCCAACGAATCGCACCGAGACGTATAATGAGCGTTGAGATTACACCAGCGAGTAAAGCCGTTGAGTGGTCATAACCCATGTTTACCGCCATCGTATGGAAGATGCCGCCAATAATACATGCCGTAGCATAGACTTCACTTCTTAATACCATAGGAACTTCGCGAGCCAGCACGTCTCGTATAATGCCACCGCCACAGCCAGTAATAACCCCCATTATCACCGCGACCATCCCAGATGCATTGTAGGCGAGTGCCTTTTCTACTCCTATTCCTACAAATACAGCGAGACCGATGGCATCACAAACGGGTAATACCCACCATGAGAGTCGCTTGGGTCTTCGAATAACAAGCATGGTTAGTAGACACGTAACAAATATCACCCATAAGTAAGTCGTATCTGTTATCCAAAATACGGGAGTGGCACCAAGCGCCATGTCTCGGATTGTTCCGCCACCTATAGCAGTCACACTGCCGAGCACGATAACGCCGAATGGATCCATTTTTAAACGGCCCGCCAGTAATACGCCAGAGATAGCGAAAACAGCGGTACCGAACAAATCGATCATATAAAGCAGCATGGAGTCCATGTTACTTAGTACCTTTAAATAGTGTGAGAAAAAATGGGCGGAAATTGTACGGTATTTGCCACGAAATCGTTAGCGTTTTTGACGAACGCTTTTAAAGTGCTCACACACTTCCTTGATCGCGTTCAATGTGCGTGGTGTCGGACGGTTAATCCAATCAGAGTTTAGGGACCAGATGTGTTTGTTTTTAAGGGCAAGAAGCTCATTACTCCACTCAGCCCACATACCATCGTTACTCATTGCGTGACGAGAAGTAAAAATAACCTCTGGCTGGCGAGTAATGACTTGTTCGATGCTAACTTGAGGATAAGGCGCGCTGGATGCGGCGAAAATGTTCTCACCACCGCAAAAAGTAAAGACTTCACTTGGCCAGTTCTTTCCGGCGACAGTGATGATAGGCTTTTCACTCAACTGATAAAAGTAACGAACTTTCTCGTTCGTGTTGTACTGTTCTTTTAGTGTACTCAGCTGCGTTCTAAAATCTTCAGCGGCCTTTTTTCCTACTTGTGGAGTTTCGCTGTATTGGCTGAGTTGCTCGATATTATTGGCGATATCTTCTAATGAACCTGTAGTGGAGTAATAGATAGGAATACCGAACTGTTTAATTTTCTCCAACTCTTTAGCGGGGTTTCCGGCTGGCCAAGCAATCACTAAGTCCGGTTGAAGAGCAATAATGCGCTCTAATTTAATTCCTTGATAATTTGAGACTCTTTCTAGCTGCTTTGCCTGTTCTGGATAATCGCTCATTTCGCTGACAGCAACAAGCTGGTCTCCTAGCCCTGCAGCAAAGGCAATTTCGGTGGCATGTGGAGCTAAACTTATAATGCGTTGAGCGGGTTGAGCGACGGTCGCTGTCGAAACAAACAGCGTTAATGCGAAGCATAATTTATTCATCATAATCCTTGATAAATTATTCCTAAAAGCAAACTTTGGATTGCGATCCAAGCCAGGACGCGCCAAACGAGCAGCGTATGTATTTGTGAAAGGTGAATAGCCGATGGCGCAATGCGCCCACCGATTTTTGCGCGCTCTGCACGCACACCTTGATAGATAGCAGGGCCGCATAAAGACAGTTGTAGTTTGTGTCCGATAGTACATAACACCCAACTAGGTCCTGGTAAGGGCCAAGACTTCGCTTGCTGTTGTATTCCAGAGAGCACATTACTTGTATTCTTTCCGGCAGCTAAAAGTATGGCAAAGAGACGAAGTGGAATAATATCCAGAGTAGCAACCAGTTGAATCACAGGTTTACCAAAGGGCAAATATTGGCGTCGGCTAGGGGACCACACTCGCGCTAATTCTGTTGTGAGTCGATACATTAACGCACCAATACCACCTGTTAGTGCGTACCAAAATAGCACACCGATCACGTTGCGGCTGTATGCCATAATCAGGGTTTCTGAGCCAGCTTTACCTATGCCAACGAGCGAGAGGCTACCAGTATCGCGATTAAGGTATGGTCTCAGTAATGCTCGACACTGAGCTTTGTCTTCCGAAGACATACTAGTTACGAGCTGTTTCGTTAACGTTTCGCTGTTGCGCCAGTCTAGCGCAAGGATCAATAGAACCAGTTCATATAAAGGGATTTGCCAAACAAATGGCTTTACTGCAATCAGTAATATCAAACAAGGAAACAGTATCAAGCCTAGTGCAAGACTGCCTGAGATTACACTCTGTGAGTAATTGTGATTATTGTTCACTTTGTTGGCTAGCTGTTCTGCTAGCTTTCGCCATAAAGTGATGGGGTGCGCTGAATGGGGGATTGGCACTAGAAGGTGCAAGAGCAGTGCGCCCCACATTATAAGGAGCGCACCGTTGGCATAAAATGACTGAAAAACTTCTTCCATGAATGAGTCGTTTACTTAATGAGTTCCAGCATTTTGAATACCATTTCGGAAGAGCTTTTTGCTGCTAGAGGCAGGAACTCATCAAAGCTCATTGGTGATTCTTTATCAGCGACATCAGAGATTGCACGCACAACAACAAACGGAGTGTTGAATTGATGACAAGTTTGAGCGATAGCAGATGCTTCCATTTCTACAGCGATAACTGACGGGAAGTGTTTACGAATAAACTCTTGACGCTCAGCAGTACAAACAAACGCATCGCCAGTACAAATTAGGCCGCGAACCGCATGAGTGTTTTCCATTTGTGCTAGGGCTTTTTCGGCTAAGTCCATTAGCTTGTCATCCGCTTTGAATGCAGCTGGTTGACCGGCCATTTGGCCAATCTCATAACCAAAAGCGGTTACGTCTGCATCGTGATGACGAACTTCTGTAGAGATAACTACATCGCCAAGGTTTAAGCTTGAATCGAAACCGCCAGCAGAGCCTGTGTTAATCACAACGTCTGGTTGGTATTCATCAAGAAGGATTGTCGTGCCCACCGCCGCTGCAACTTTACCGATGCCCGATTGTAGTACGACGACTTCAACATCGTTAATTTGACCAGAGAAAAACGTACAACCTGCTTTATTTACAGTTTTGCAGTTTGTAATTGCTTGCTTCAGGATGGTCACTTCTTGTTCCATCGCACCGATGATACCAACTTTCATAACACTCTCTTTAAGTAAATATTTTAGTTGGCCGAGAGTATAGCACTCCCCGTTGGCAGTTTTCTATTTGATGAGCTTCGCTTGAGTGAGCTTTTCTCGTAATTGATCGGCGCGCTTTCTGTTTACGCCAAAGTCAGAGTAGCCCACACGAGATTCCGAGCGCACAATCAGTTGGTCTCCTGCTATTTTTAGTTCGAGGTCATCCACGAAGCGCATGATTTTAGATGTGCACTCGATACGAAGGTAGTTGCTTTCTTTCACCGCGGTTTTCGCGCCTGGCAGTTCAAGCGCAACTTGCTCAATAGCGTCGATGTTCGCTGAATCCACTAAGATGAATGGCGTTAGGTTGTATTTTTCTCGCGTGTCTTGGGTGGAGACGCAGTTTGGTTTGTCACCACAAGGTGATTGAGAACGATCCGTCATGGTTGTGACTCCTTGGCTACAAGCGGTTAAGCCGAGCAAAGTAATGGAAAGGAGAGCGGCTTTTTTCATTGTATTTACTCTTATAATTTTGTTTCTAATTATATGGATACAAAAGAAAAAGGATCCAATAACAGGACCCTTTTTGTGAGGTTAGCTGAGATTAAACTTCGAGGTAATCGAGAATGCCTTCTGCCGCTTTTCGTCCTTCATCAATTGCGGTTACGACAAGATCAGAACCTCGTACCGCATCGCCACCCGCGAAGATCTTTTCGTTGCTGGTCTGGAACTGGAACTCTTGCTTCGCTGGGGCTTTGATACGACCCCATTGATCCAAATCGACATCAAACGGTGCTAACCAGTCCATTTTGTGCGGCTGGAAACCAAACGCCATGATAACAACGTCTGCTGGTAGAACGTGCTCGCTGCCTTCAACGGGTTCTGGACGTCGGCGACCCGCTTCATCAGGTTCACCAAGTGCGGTTTTCACCACTTTGACCCCCGAGACTTTGCCTGACGCATCCACTTCCACTCCCAAAGGCTGAAGGTTGAACATGAACTTCACGCCTTCTTCCTTTGCGTTTTTTACCTCGCGACGAGAGCCTGGCATGTTGGCCTCATCACGACGATAAGCACAAACTACGTTGGAGGCACCTTGGCGAATTGAGGTACGAACGCAGTCCATTGCTGTATCACCACCACCCAGTACGACGACTTTCTTTCCTGCCATATCGATAAAGGGTTGGTTACTCTCAAGATCCATGACTTTGTAGGTGTTCGAAACTAAAAATGGCAGCGCGTCATACACACCCGGCGCATCTTCATTATCTAGACCAGCACGCATGTATTTATAGGTGCCAACGCCCAAGAAAACAGCATCGTATTCATCAAGTAGCTCTTGCATTTGGACATCTTTGCCTACTTCCATGTTCATGCGGAACTCGACGCCCATTTCAGTGAACACACGGCGGCGGTTTTCCATCACGCCTTTTTCAAGCTTGAAGGAAGGAATACCGAAGGTCAGAAGGCCTCCAATTTCAGGGTAGCGGTCAAACACGACTGGCTTAACGCCATTGCGCACTAGGATATCCGCGGCAGCCAAGCCAGCTGGGCCTGCTCCAATGATTGCGACCTTTTTATCGGTCCACTCCACCTTGGACATATCTGGCTTCCAGCCCATTTCAAACGCTTTGTCGGTAATGTACTTTTCTATGTTACCGATGGTGACGGCACCAAAGTCATCATTAAGCGTGCATGAACCTTCACATAGGCGGTCTTGAGGACAAACGCGCCCACATACTTCCGGTAGGCTGTTGGTTTGATGCGATAGTTCAACCGCTTCAAGAATACGACCTTCATTGGCAAGTTTTAACCATTGAGGGATGTAGTTGTGGACTGGGCATTTCCATTCACAATATGGGTTGCCACAATCTAAGCAGCGATCCGCTTGTGCAGTCGCCTGTTGTTTAGTGAACGGTTCATAGATTTCAACGAACTCGATCTTACGAACTTTGATAGGCTTTTTCGCAGGATCTACACGCTGCACATCGATAAATTGATAAACGTTCTGGCTCATGATTCAAACATCCTCCATGATTACTGTGCTTGAACACGCAGCTCTGCGGCACTGCGGCTCTGGTGACCAAGTAGCGTGCGAAGATCTGCCGCTTGTGGTTTCACCAAATAGAACTTTGGAATCCATTCATCAAAGTTCGCCAAAATATTTTCAGCATGACTCGACCCTGTTTCTTCAAGGTGTTCCGCAATTAGGCCACGCAAATGTTCTTGGTGGATGTAAAGATCGGACAATGAGATGGCTTCGACAGACTCAGTATTAACTCGACCTTCAAAGCTTTGGTTCTCATCCAGAACATAGGCAAAGCCTCCAGTCATACCCGCGCCAAAGTTCACACCTGTCGCACCAAGAATGGCAACAATACCGCCAGTCATGTACTCACAAGCGTTATCGCCAGCACCTTCAATGACGGCTATCGTACCTGAGTTTCGTACGCCGAAACGCTCACCTGCTTTACCGGCTGCAAATAGTTTACCGCCGGTCGCGCCGTACAGACAGGTGTTACCAATGATGGTTGCTTCATTACACTTAAATGCAGTGCCAAGGTGAGGTTTGATAACCACTTTACCACCCGCCATGCCTTTGCCCACGTAGTCGTTCGCATCGCCCGTGAGGTAAAGCTCTACACCACCTGCGTTCCAAACACCAAAGGACTGGCCTGCGGTGCCGTCAAGATAGATTTTGATAGGGGAAGCCGCCAACCCTTGGTTGCCATAGCGTTTTGCTATTTCGCCAGATAAGCGTGCACCAACAGAACGATCAGTGTTGATGACATTGTAGAAGAAACTTGCCGATTGACTGTTTTCGACCGCATGCATGGCATCATCAACGATCTTTTGGTTGAGCTCAGCTTTATCAAACGGTTTGTTTGGCTCTGTCCAAAATAGCGGATGGCCCTCAGGTGATACTGGAGCTTCTAGAATATTGGATAGATCCAGCTTGGTCTGTTTCGCTGTAAATCCCTCTACTGCCTCAAGTAAATCGGTACGACCAATCAAGTCCGTCAGCTTTTCAACGCCAAGTTCGGCGAGTAATCCGCGCACTTCGTCTGCCAGGCCGATGAAGTAATTCATCACCATTTCTGGTAGACCTTTGAAGTATTCTTTACGCAGTGTCTCGTCTTGAGTCGCAACCCCAGTTGCACAGTTGTTGAGGTGACAAATTCGTAGGAACTTACAACCCATAGCGACCATTGGCGCAGTACCAAAACCGAAGCTTTCTGCACCTAAAATTGCGGCTTTAACTACGTCTAAACCAGTCTTTAGACCACCGTCTACCTGTAGGCGGATCTTATGACGCAGACCATTAGCAACCAGAGCTTGTTGTGTCTCTGCCAACCCCAACTCCCAAGGGCTACCAGCGTATTTTACCGAAGTTAATGGGCTTGCTGCGGTACCACCGTCGTAACCCGAAATGGTAATAAGATCAGCGTAAGCCTTGGCTACACCCGTTGCGATGGTGCCGACACCTGGCTCGGAGACGAGTTTTACCGAAACCAGCGCATTCGGGTTGACTTGTTTAAGGTCGAAGATCAGCTGGGCCAAATCTTCAATCGAATAGATATCGTGATGCGGAGGAGGGGAGATCAGAGTCACGCCTTGTACCGAATAACGCAGTTTTGCGATTTCTGCGGTGACTTTGTGTCCTGGTAGCTGTCCACCTTCACCCGGTTTCGCACCTTGTGCCACCTTGATTTGCAGTACATCCGCATTAGTCAGGTAATGCGGCGTTACACCAAATCGGCCAGAAGCAATCTGTTTGATACGTGAGTTACGCTCAGTACCGAAACGGCGAGGATCTTCACCGCCTTCACCCGAGTTAGAGTAACCACCAAGACGGTTCATCGCCGTTGCAAGTGCTTCATGCGCTTCTGGGCTAAGTGCGCCAATGGACATTGCCGCTGAGTCAAAGCGTTTGAACAGTTCAGTGCGTGGTTCTATTTGCTCAAGTGGCAGCGGTGAGTCTGATTTTTTCAGCGACATTAAGTCACGCAGCATGGCAACAGGGCGTTGGTTTACCTGCTTAGCAAAGCTCTGATAGTCGTTACTTTCGCCAGATTTAACGGCCTGTTGCAGCGTGCCGACAACATCCGGGTTGTAAGCATGATACTCACCTCCATGGACGTACTTTAACAAGCCGCCATGATCAATCGATTTGCGTTTCGCCCATGCTTTACGAGATAAGTTTGTAAGATCTTGCTGGAAGTCGTCAAAATTCGCGCCTTCAATTCGAGTTGTGACGCCTTTAAAACACAGAACGACCACATCTTGGCTCAAGCCAACTGCTTCAAATAGTTGTGAGCAGCGGTAAGAGGCGATAGTTGAGATCCCCATTTTCGACATGATCTTGTACAGGCCTTTGTTGATGCCGTATTGGTAGTTTTGCATCACATCGCGGTAGTCTTTCTCTAGTGCTTTATCATCAATCAGTTTACCTAACGCTTCATAAGCAAGGTATGGGTAAACCGCAGTGGCACCAAAACCAAGCAAGACGGCAAATTGGTGTGGATCACGGGCTGTTGCGGTTTCGACAACAATGTTGGCATCGCAACGTAAGTTCGCGTCAATCAGACGAGTTTGAACGGCGCCGACTGCCATTGCTGCCGGAATTGGTAACTTACCTTTGACCAAGGCTCTGTCCGAAAGAACCACTAAAACCGTGCCTTCACGAACGACTTGCTCTGCTTGCTCACACAGATCATCAATGGCTTGTTTAAGATCTTTTTGTTGTGGATCGTAGTTGATATCGAGAATGGTATTACGGTAATGATCGTCACTCAGCTCTAGTAATTGCTGCATGTCTGAATAGAGCAGTACTGGAGAATCAAAGGTTACACGATGCGCGTGGCCATCGGTTTCACAGAAGACGTTCATCTCCTGGCCGATGCTGGTCGCTAGCGACATGACGTGTTTCTCACGCAGCGGATCGATTGGTGGGTTGGTGACCTGCGCGAACTTCTGACGGAAGTAATCAGTCACCAAGCGCTCTTTCGAAGAAAGAACCGCCATCGGGGTGTCATCACCCATCGAACCGACGGCTTCTTGCCCCATATCACCGAGGACACGCAATACTTGATCGACTTCTTCATTGCTCATGGCAAACTGCTTTTGATAAGTCTTAAGCAAGTCTTCATCAAAGCTGCGCTCACCTACTTGATCTTCAGGTAGCTGAGAGAACGGTGTTAGTTTGCGAACGTTGTTCTCCATCCATTCGCGATAAGGGTGACGAGATTTCAGGTCATTATCGATCTCGCTAGACTGCCAAAGCTTACCTTTACGAGTGTCGATGACGAGCAATTCCCCCGGACCTACACGACCTTTTTTGGCAACTTCATCTGGGGCGTAATTCCAAATCCCTACCTCAGATGCCAGAGTGATCAGCTTGTCTTTGGTAATTACATAACGCGCAGGACGTAGACCGTTTCGGTCTAGGTTACAAGCAGCATAACGACCATCGGACAGTACGATACCTGCTGGGCCATCCCATGGTTCCATGTGTTTGGAGTTGAAATCGTAAAACGCACGCAAATCCGGATCCATATCCGGGTGGTTTTGCCATGCTGGCGGTACGAGCATACGCATGGCACGGAAGATATCCATGCCGCCAGCTAAAAAGAGATCTAGCATATTATCTAAGCTAGACGAGTCTGAGCCTGTCTCGTTCACAAACGGTGCTGCAGTTTGTAGGTCAGGCAGCAGTGGTGACGAGAACTTGTAAGCACGAGCGCGTGCCCATTGTCGGTTACCTTCAATGGTATTGATCTCACCATTATGAGCAAGGTAGCGGAACGGTTGAGCTAATGGCCAACGCGGTTGAGTGTTGGTAGAAAAACGCTGGTGGAACAGACAGATAGCAGATTCCATACGTAGATCGGCAAGATCAAGATAAAAGCGCGGTAAGTCCGCAGGCATGCATAGGCCTTTGTACACCAAAACTTGAGTCGACAAGCTACAGATGTAGAAATCCGGATCTTCGGTGATTTGTTTCTCGATGCGACGGCGTGCGATGTAGAGGCGACGCTCAATGTCGCGTTCGCGCCAACCTGCCGGTGCAGAGACAAAGACTTGCTGAATATTTGGAAGCGAGTTGGCCGCAATTGGACCGAGTACTTCTGAATTAGTTGGTACTTCACGCCAACCAGCCACAGTTAGCGTCTCTTGCGCCAGTTCTTTGTTGACGATGTCTTTAGCGAGTTGAGCTTTGACTGGATCTTGGTTGAAGAAAATCATCCCTACGGCGTATTGCTTGCCAAGGTTGAAACCATTTTCTTCGGCAATAAGACGTAAATAGGAATCGGGCTTTTGTAATAGAAGACCACAACCATCACCAGTTTTACCATCGGCGGCGATACCACCACGGTGAGTCATGCGGTCAAGTGCAGAAATTGCTGTACGTACCAGCTTGTGGCTTTGTTCGCCTTCCATATGCGCGATCAAGCCAAATCCACAGTTGTCTTTCTCAAGACTTGGATCATAAAGAGCCATTGCAATTCTCCCTTTGCTTATCCGTCATCCCGACAGATATATCAACACTGCTTACGTTGATATCGATGACTAACTATGCGTCATCTTTATAGCTTTATGTATAATTATTCAGTAAAAGTTGTGAAATATTTAACATTTTTTGAGTGTTTTATTTTCATCAACTTCACAAGCTATAGCTTATTGTAAAAAAGGTCAAGTTATTAGTGGATCATCACGTGAATATACGATTTACCATTTAATAAGCTAAAATAGTTTAATGATTTCAAATAGATAGAAAATCAATTGTTACAAAAAAGTAACATTTGATTCTGTGGGAGATAAAAAAGACCAGCATAAAATGCTGGCCAAAATAGAAAGATTGGAAGGAATTGTTTTCTTTCTTCACCGATAGCCATCGATATTGCTGATGGCTATTAGGCAATTGAAAGAGAGAAGCATGACTGCTTCGTTAAGCAGAAAGCATCAGTGAATCTGCTTTTGCTTCTAGGTTTGTGCCACCCATTAGGTAATCATCGATAGCACGGGCACATTCGCGGCCTTCATTGATACAACGAACCACCAAAGATTGGCCTGTTCGCATATCACCAGCAGCAAATACGCCTTCTTGGTTAGTAGCAAAATCTTGAGTTGCTACGTTACCGCGATCGTCTAGTGCGATATCCAGTTGAGCAAGTACGCCTGTTGGTTCAGGGTGTAGGAAGCCCATCGCTAGAAATGCCATATCACATGGAATCACACGCTCGCTGCCTTCTACTTCTTTGAAGCTTGGACGCTCGCCAGGTTTTGCATCTTGCCAAACGATATCAGCTAGACGAAGACCGGTAACTTCACCTTTGTCATTGCCGATGAACTCTTTGGTTAAGATGTTCCAGTGACGATCAACACCTTCTTCATGAGAGGTCGAAGTACGTAGGATCATTGGGTATTGAGGCCAAGGCATATTGGCTGGGCGCTTCTCTGGTGGAGTCGGCATGATTTCCACTTGAGTTACGCTTGCTGCGCCGTGACGGTTTGACGTACCTACACAGTCTGAACCGGTATCACCACCACCAATGACAACCACATGTTTACCTTTTGCGTGAATCTCTTCCGTTTTCAGGTCCATGTTATTTGCACGGCGGTTGTTTTGACCTAGGAATTCCATTGCGAAGTGAACGCCTTTTAGTTCACGACCCGGAACGGGCAAATCACGAGGAACGGTTGAGCCACCGGTTAGTAGAACCACATCGAACTCTTGACGCAATTGTTGAGCATTTACATCAACACCGACGTGTTGGTTTACTTTAAACTCAATGCCAGCTTCTGCCATTAGATTGATCTTGCGATCAATGACTTCCATGCTCAGTTTAAAGTCTGGGATACCAAAACGTAGCAGACCGCCCACTTTCTCGTCTCGCTCGAATACCGTCACAGTATGACCAGCGCTGTTTAGCTGCTCTGCTGCCGCAAGGCCAGCAGGACCTGAACCAATGATCGCAACGGTTTTGCCAGTGCGAGAGCGTGGTGTTTTTGGTTTGGCGTACCCTTCACGATACGCCGTTTCTACGATGGTTTTCTCGATATTACAGATAGTGATTGGATCTTGGTTGATGCCAAGTACACAAGCACTTTCACACGGAGCAGGGCAAACACGACCAGTGAACTCTGGGAAGTTATTGGTTGAGCTTAGAATGTTCCAAGCTTCTTCCCAGCTATCACGATAAACCGCATCGTTAAACTCTGGGATGATGTTACCGATAGGGCAGCCGTTATGACAAAACGGCACACCACAATCCATACAACGAGAAGCCTGAGTATTGATCTTGTCACCAAACTCCTCGTTCAGAACGAACTCTTTGTTGTTCTTGATGCGTTCAGCTGGGTCGATCTTCTGTGGTAGTTCACGACCATGCTCTAAAAATCCAGTAGGCTTACCCATTATACGGCCTCCACTTGAGTTTCGTTTCCTTGAGACTGTGCTTCAGCTTTACGCTTTTGAAGAACCGCTTTGTAGTCACGCGGCATTACCTTAACCATAGAGGCTAGGCTTGCTTCAAAGTTGTCTAGGAAAGACTGAGCGACTTCACTTCCTGTGAATTGAACATGCTTAGTTAGCATGTCGAGTAATAGATCTCTGTCTTCTTGCTCGATTGGATCTAGGTCTACTAACTCTGGGTTCAGTTTCGACTCAAAGTCACCTGATTTATCCCATACGTATGCCACGCCGCCACTCATACCTGCGGCAAAGTTACGACCTGTTGAACCTAGGATAATTGCTGCACCGCCCGTCATGTATTCACAACCGTGGTCACCGACGCCTTCTACTACTACTTTCGCGCCTGAGTTACGAACACAGAAACGTTCACCAGCCATACCGCGAATGAAAGACTCACCCGAGGTTGCACCGTAGAAACACACGTTACCAACCACGATGTTGTCTTCCGCGACAATACTTGATTTTGCATCTGGGTAAAGTACTAAGGTACCGCCAGATAAGCCTTTACCCCAGTAGTCGTTCGCGTCGCCTTCCACTTCGAACTTCACGCCCTTAGCTAGGAATGCACCGAATGACTGACCCGCAGAACCTTTGAACTTCACGTTCATTGGCTGAGGTAGACCCGCATCTTTGTACACTTTCGAGATTTCGTTCGACAACATGGTACCTGCAGAGCGGTCCGTGTTGACGATAGGGAACTCGGCATTCACCGCTTCGCCTTTCTCTAGTGCAGGAATCGCTGCTTGAATCAGCTTACGGTCTAGCACTTCTTCTAGGTTGTGGTTCTGTTGAGCTTGGTTGAATACACCATCAGCTTCACGTGGTTGCTCAACGTGGAGAACAGGAGACAGATCTAGGTTCTTGTATTTCCAGTGAGAAATGTCTTGGCGAATCTTCAGCTTCTGACCTTGACCGACCATTTCATCGATAGTGCGGAAGCCAAGTTCAGCCATGATTTCACGTAGACCTTGTGCCATGTATTGGAAGAAGGTTACGACGTCTTCAACGCGACCATCAAAGCGCTCGCGAAGCGTCTTGTTCTGAGTCGCGATACCAACAGGACAAGTGTTCTTATGACACTTACGCATCATGATACAACCTTCAACCACTAATGCTGCGGTTGCTACGCCCCATTCTTCAGCACCAAGTAGTGTTGCCACTGCAAGGTCGCGAGGTGTCTTCATCTGACCATCCGCTTGAACCACGATACGGTTACGTAGACCGTTCTTCAGTAGCGTTTGGTGCGTTTCTGCCAAGCCAAGTTCCCAAGGAAGACCTGTATGGCGGATTGAAGACATTGGTGATGCACCTGTACCGCCGTCGAAACCTGCGATTAGTACAACGTCCGCTTTCGCTTTCGCGACACCAGAAGCGATCGTACCTACGCCTGCTTCTGATACCAGCTTCACGTTTACACGGCCTGCGCGGTTCGCGTTCTTCAAGTCGTAGATAAGCTGAGCCAAATCTTCGATTGAGTAGATATCGTGGTGTGGTGGTGGAGAGATAAGGCCAACGCCCGGAGTCGAGTGACGCGTTGCACCGATCCAGTCATCTACTTTATCGCCTGGTAGCTGACCACCTTCACCTGGCTTCGCACCTTGAGCCATTTTGATTTGTAGCTCTTCAGCGTTAGTTAGGTAGTAAGAGGTTACGCCGAAACGACCTGAAGCCACCTGCTTGATTGCAGAGCGTTCCCAATCGCCGTTCTCTTTGCGCTCGAAACGCATTGGGTCTTCACCACCTTCACCAGAGTTCGATTTCGCGCCAAGACGGTTCATCGCAACTGCCAGTGTGGAGTGTGCTTCGTAAGAAATAGAACCGAATGACATTGCACCTGTCGCGAAGCGTTTCACGATGCTTTCAATTGGCTCGACTTCATCGATAGAGATAGAGCCTGCTGGGTTTTTAATGAACTCAAGTTGGCTACGCAGAGTTACCGCGTTGTCACCTTGCTTATCTACTGCAGTCGCGTATTGCTTGAACTGATCGTAGTTCTTGTTGCGCGTAGACTCTTGCAGTAGAGAAATGGTTTCTGGGTTGAATAGGTGCTTCTCACCACGCTGTTTCCATTGGTAAACACCACCAACATCCAGCATTTGAATTGGGATTTCGCGTTGTGGGTAACCGATGCGGTGACGGATCAGCACTTCTTTGGCGATATCATCAAGGGTTAGACCTTGGATACGAGAAACTGTACCTGTGAAGTATTTGTCTACCACGGATTTATGGATGCCCAAGGCTTCGAAGATTTGCGCACCATGGTACGACTGTAGCGTTGAGATACCCATCTTCGAGAAGATCTTCAGAAGACCGCCATTGATCGCTTTACGGTAGTTGTTGAACAGATCACGAGGGTTCGCTTCTGGATCCAACTTCTTCGTACGTTGAAGTTCAATGATGGTTTCAATCACTAGGTAAGGGTTAACCGCATTCGCACCGTAACCAAGTAGCGTTGCAAAGTGGTGCGTTTCACGCGCGTCACCAGTTTCAACCACGATGTCACACTTCGCACGTAGACCTTTACGGATCAAGTGGTGGTGTACCGCACCAACTGCCAGCATTGCTGGGATCGCCGCGTGGTTTGAATTCACTGCACGGTCAGTGAGTAGGATGATTGAGTAACCATCGATAACCGCGTCTTCTGCGTATTGGCAGATACGTTTTAGTGCACGCTCAAGCTTGCCTTGATCTTCATTGGCTTGGAACACGATATCCAGCGTCTTCGCTTGTAGGTGCTCGTTATCGATCGCACGCAGCTTTTCAAGCTCTGAGTTGGCTAGAACAGGTGATTCCAATTCTACTTTCTGACAGTGAAGTGGTGTTTCAGTCAGAAGGTTTTGGTCTTTACCCAAGTAAGTGTTCAGCGACATAACCATACGCTCACGGATCGGGTCGATCGGTGGGTTAGTTACCTGTGCAAACAGCTGCTTGAAGTAGTTTGAAAGATGCTGAGATTGATGAGATAGAACCGCAAGAGGCCAGTCGGCACCCATTGCTGATAATGGCTCTTTCGCATCATTCGCCATTGGAACGATGATTTCGTTCACTTCTTCAGTGCTTACGCCAAACGCTTGTTGGCGGTGTAGAAGGTGTTCTGGCTTAGGTTGGCTGAACTGGTTGCTCGCATCTGGCAGCTTCTTCAAGCTCAGTAGGTTTTCTTCTACCCATTTCTCGTAAGGCTGTGCTGTTGCGATGGTGTCTTTCACTTCTTCATCGGAGATGATGCGACCTTGCTCTAGGTCTGCAACGAAGATACGACCCGGTTGTAGGCGACCACGGAACTCAACGTTCTCTGGTTCTATATCCACAACACCAGATTCAGATGCCATCACTAGGAAGTTATCTTTGGTCACTGTGTAGCGAGAAGGGCGCAAACCGTTACGGTCTAGTGTCGCACCAACTTGAACACCATCAGTAAAACATACTGAAGCAGGACCATCCCATGGTTCCATGATGTTCGCGTGGTACTGATAGAACGCGCGACGTTTAGGATCCATGTTTTTGTTTTCTTGCCATGCTTCCGGGATCATCATCATCAATGCGTGTGGCAGGCTGCGACCAGACAGAACTAGGAGCTCAAGTGCCATGTCAAAGTTAGATGAATCTGAGCTGCCTTCCTGACAGATTGGAAGAAGCATGTCGATTTCAGCCTGAGTAAACAGGTCTGATTCTAGAATTGCTTCACGGGCTTTCATCCAGTTCAAGTTACCGCGAACTGTATTGATTTCACCGTTGTGGGCAATGTAACGGAAAGGCTGTGCAAGACGCCATTTCGGGAAGGTATTGGTAGAGAAGCGAGAGTGTACCAGTGCTAGTGCAGTCACCATGGTCGGGTTTTGCAGATCAAGGAAGTACTGAGGTACTTGCTCGGTCGTTAACTGACCTTTGTACACCAATGTCTTGTAAGACATTGAGTTAATGTAGAAGTCGTCACCAATGTTCGAAACGCTTTCTAGGCAAACACGTACAGTGTAGTTACGAAGTACGTACAGTTTGCGCTCTAGCTCTTCAGGTGTGATGCCAGGGCCACCAGAGATAAACACATGCTCAAACTGAGGTTCTGTGCTTAGTGGGTCTGCACCGATCATTGAGTTATCGGTTGGCAATACGCGGTAGCCGATAACTTCAAGGTCTAGACGTTGTGCATTACGTTCTAGAATGTCACGGCATTGCTCGCGTTTGTATTCGTCTTTCGGGAAAAGAACGACACCAACACCATACTTTTCAAACGAAGGCAGTTTAATGCCTAGCTTAACGGCTTCTTCTAATAGGAATTCATGAGGTTTTTGTAGCAAGATACCCGCACCGTCACCGCTGCATGGGTCACAACCTTGACCACCACGGTGTTCCATGCGAGCCAGCATATCCAATGCTTGAGTCACTACTTCATGAGATTTACGGTTTTTAAGGTGAGCAACAAAACCGATACCACAAGCGTCATGCTCCAGTTCCGGAGTGTACAGACCCTGTGGATTTTGCTCTCTATCTACCATAGATACATCCTTCCAGTTCAATGTCGACGCAAAAGTACCGGGCAGAAAATACTACCTAGACTATTGATTACGTCTTGTCCTTTATATTTATTATCGCCACCGATCTAGGTTGACCGGTCTTGATTCCTTTCCGTATCTCGCAGGAAAAGTTTTGCGAGAAAAACAATCCTTAGTGGTATCCCTTTATTTATTATCACTATCTAGTGATTTATATAGGTAGGAGTGGGATAACACCGACAAATCCCGCAGTGTGCTTTGTAATAAAAGTCACAAAAATAACGGGGTTGTGTAAGTATCCTACAATTTTGTCACTTCAGAATGCAATGAAAAAGTCGGCGTTGTGACCCAATTTTTTCGTTTAATTATGCATTTTTAGTTTAACATTTACGCAACATGAACGTTTTTTGTCTTTAATTATGCAAGTTTATTGATTTTGACCCGCATGATGGGTGTTTGAATTGATTAATATTGTGTGTTTTTTCTTGCAGGGATGTAATTTATTTACACAGATCGTAGTGAGATTGATTACGATTTATTGTTGGTGAGAATTTATGCAGTTACATGAGTTGGTCAATACAATCGGCCAAGATCTTCAGCGTCGATACGGTGAAAAGGTTCATAAGTTAACATTGCACGGTGGATTTAGTTGCCCTAACCGCGATGGCACGATTGGGCGGGGAGGATGTACATTTTGCAATGTGGCTTCGTTTGCAGATGAAGAAGTCCAGATAAAAAGCATTCACGAACAGTTAAAAGATCGCGCAGGTGAAATTCACAGAGCGAAGAAGTATCTCGCTTATTTTCAGGCCTACACCAGTACCTATGCAGAAGTACAAGTTCTCAAAAACATGTATGAGGAAGCACTAAAGGCTGCAGACATGGTTGGTCTTTGTGTGGGGACGCGTCCTGATTGCGTCCCTGATGCGGTATTGGATTTACTGTCGGGCTATGTACAGCAAGGTTATGAAATTTGGCTAGAACTAGGTCTTCAAACCGCCAACAATGACACCCTAAAACGTATCAATCGTGGTCATGACTTTGAGTGTTATGCCGAAATCACTAAGCGTGCGCGAACACTCGGAATCAAGGTTTGTACTCACTTAATTGTGGGTTTACCCAAAGAAACCCGCGCCGAAAATATTGAAACGCTGCAAAAAGTGTTAGCCGTGGGAACGGATGGCATCAAGTTACATGGCTTGCATATTGTCGAAGGTAGCACCATGGCGAAAGCTTGGCGTGCTGGAAAGCTAGAAGCCCCTGAATTAGAAGAATATGTTGCGATCGCCAGTGAAATGATTCGTATGACACCACCAGATGTGATTTATCATCGCGTTTCATCAGCAGCTAGGAGGCCCACGTTATTATCGCCTCTGTGGTGTGAAAACCGTTGGCTAGCGATGACGGAAATTGGTCGAGATCTCAGTGCTCATGGTGCTCAAGGGAGTCTTACGGGGAATACCTTTATCTATACTAAACCGGAATTAATAGCAGATCGCTCAATAAATAACTGATATATTTTAACCAGTGTTCTTTGAAGGTTTAAACGATGGATCAGTTACTCAATTGGCTTTGGGGTGGTCAAGGCGGTTATGGCTATGTCGTCTTGTTGTTAATCGCAGGCGTGTGCGCGTTAGCACTGATCTATTTGCACTTTCAGACATCACTTAAGCAACTAGTAACGGATTCTCCCTATCCAGTCATAGTGGTGGACACTAGCCATGCTCAGCTCTTGCTATCTAACCAGGCTGCGATGCAGTTATTAGGCATTCGCTCTTTGGGAACGGGGTATTTGTATCCTGCTTTATTCGATATTCATGAGCTTGAGCAGTTTCTCGAGCGCTTCTCTAGTCGTCATTTTCGTCAGCAGGCTTTTGACTGGCGACTATCTGATAGTGAATCTATTAAAGTGGAGCTGTCAGGCAGAAAGAGTTTATTGCGCAATCATCGAGTTTGGATTCTTTATGCTCAGCCATATCAAGCCACTCACCAAGAGCAGCAACAAGAACTTGCCCAATTAATCATCGCACGTTCGGCATTAGACTCACTTTCAGAGCTGATTTGTACCCAAGACCGCCAAGGCAATCTATTAACGACCAATCGAGCATTTGATCAATTCTGGCAAGGGCGAAGGGAAGAAGCTTGCGCATCCAAGGCCTTGGGTGAGATGACCAGAAAAAGCGAACGTAAATGGACAACGGATCCACAAGGTCGAAGTTGCTTATTGGAAGTCAATCAAAACTCTCTTGTTTCGCCGAGTGGTGAGCTTATCGGTACGCTGTCTATTAGTCATGACGTGACTGAATGGCACAAGATGCAACAGAATCTGCGAGATGAAATGGAGCGTCGCAAAGATACAGAGGTGGCGCTAGCGCAAAGAGATACTATCTTACAAACGATTCTGGATGCCAGTCCGGACTCTATTGGTATTTTCAATGAGAACATGGTCTATCAAGCGTGTAATCAGCCTTTTGTTAAGGCGTTAGGCATTTCAAAAATTTCTGATTTGATAGGTAAGCGCCTCCAAGACGTGATTCCTAAAGAGATGTACGCGCGCTTAGCAGACAGTGACTTAGAAGCATTACGCCAGTTAGAGCCAGTTCGATACATAGATAAAGTCGTGAGTAGTGATGGTAAAAGTACGTGGTTTGATGTGGTGAAATCGCCTTTTAAAGATAAAGCATCAGGAACGAATGGTGTGCTGATCATGGCGCGTGATATTTCTGAGCGTTATCTTGCAGAACAAAAGTTGGAAAAAGCCAACCTAGAGTTAGAAAAATTGAGCTTTATGGATAGCTTAACTCAAGTATCGAACCGACGCCGTTTTGACGAACAGCTGCAGGTATTGTGGTACCACCACGCTCGAGAAAAGCTGCCGCTCACCATCATGTTATGTGACATCGACTTTTTCAAAGATTACAACGACTGTTACGGTCACCAACAAGGTGATGAAGCGTTAGTCAGTGTCGCTACCGTGTTTACACAAGTCATCAATCGTTCTTCGGATTGTGTTGCGCGTTATGGTGGCGAGGAGTTTGGTTTTATATTGCCGAATACCACCACGGAAGGTGCGCGCAACGTAGCGCAGCGTATTCATGAGAAAATTCTACAGCTTGATATGGAACACGACAGTTCAGAAGCATCTGAACGCCTTACCGTCAGTATCGGTCTGGTCTCTTACATTCCTCAGCATGGTGATGAACCCGAAATGGGCATCGCTATGGCTGACAGTGCGTTATACCAAGCTAAAGCTGATGGACGTAATCGCACCTGTATCCACCCCAGTTCTTGCTAACGCTTTGTGACCGCTTGCTCTAAGTTGATAGCTGATTGTTTAAATCACCGTATTAAACACGTTAAACTTACAGAAGCCTGTGCGCTCGTTGGTTTATCTTTCTATCTCGTGTCACAAGCGCAGATCGCACCGTGTGTTTTTCACTAATCAAACAGACCTAAATTGCGTTAGGTCGAGTGCATTTACCTGTTTTTCATCATCGAATGGCGCTATCTAGCCACCACCATGGAGTAGTTAATGAAACCCATGAAAAATCTCGCCCAGTATTATGTCGACTTGCTAGTCAAACTGGGGATTGTTCGCTTCTCTATTTTGCTAGCCCTTGCGCTGGTGGCATTAGCTGTTGTGGTGCAGGTAGGGATTACTTTAGCTCTCAAAGGGCGAGTAGATGATATCGACATTGTCCGTTCGGTGTTTTTTGGTCTATTGATCACCCCTTGGGCGGTTTACTTCCTCTCTGTGGTTGTCGATCAACTAGAAGAGTCTCGCCAGCGTTTAACTAAGCTGGTGTCCAAACTGAAGGACATGCGTTCGCGAGATCAAGAGCTGAATTACCAACTTCAACAAAACATTGAAAAGCTTAACCAAGAAATTGAAGAGCGTATTAAAGCGGAAGAAGCACGTGAAGAGGCGATGCAAGACCTCGAAAATGAGGTGTTCCAACGCGAACGTACTCAATTAGAGTTGGCAGAACGTACCGCATTACTGCGTTCATTTATTGATGCCTCACCAGACTTAATTTACTACCGCAATGCGGATGGTGTTTTCTCTGGCTGTAACCGCGCGATGGAAGAGCTAACGGGCAAGAAAGAGCACCAGTTAGTCGGATTAAGCCCTTGGGATGTGTATAGCAAAGAAATCGCCGAGCATATCGTTGATACTGACCAAAAGGTTTTTGCCGATAATCAAGCAATTACTTACGAGCAATGGCTCGAATACCCAGATGGTCGCAAGCATTACTTTGAGCTGCGTAAAGTGCCATTTTACAGCAAAGATGGCCGCCACCTTGGTCTCGTTGGGTTCGGTCGTGATATCACTGAACGTAAGCGCCATGAAGAGTCGTTAGAGAAAGCAAGCCGCGACAAAACTACCTTCATCTCAACCATCAGTCATGAGCTGCGAACGCCGCTGAATGGCATTGTAGGCTTAAGTCGTATGCTTCTAGATAGTCCGTTGACAGAAGAGCAGCGTAAACACATGCAGACCATCAATGTGAGTGCGATTACTCTAGGTAACATCTTCAACGATATTATCGATATGGATAAATTTGATCGCCGTAAGTTAGAACTATTACCTGCGCCACTTAACTTCGAAGACTTCGTCGCAGAGATTGAGAGTATCTCAGCTCTGATGGCGGAACAAAAAGGGTTACGCTTTGACTTAGAACGTTTAAGCGACTTGCCAAAAGCAATTGAAGTGGATGCAACCCGTCTACGTCAGGTGATTTGGAACTTGGTCAGCAACGCAATGAAGTTCACCAAGGAAGGTGGCGTTGTGATGACAGTGAGCGCGGATGTCGAAGACGATTTTGCGACCATTATTATGGAAGTGGAAGACACAGGTATTGGTATCCCAGACGAAGAGCTAGATAAGATCTTTGCGATGTACTACCAAGTGAAATCAGGCAAGGACAACCTGCATGCGGTCGGTACAGGTATTGGTTTGGCGGTATCTAAGCAACTGATCAATATGATGGATGGTGACATTACGGTTACCAGTGAGGAAGGCTTTGGTAGCACTTTTACTGTATCGATCCACGTTCCGATTGTTGAACTAGCTGAGCCAGTCATTGATGCGAAACGCGACAATGTGCGCCTCAACATATTTATGGTCGAAGACATCGAGCTTAACGTAACTGTGGCTAAATCGTTACTAGAGAGCCTAGGGCACTCTGTCACCGTGGCAATGACGGGCCAAGAAGCGTTAGTGAACTTTGTGCCAGAAAAATACGACTTAGCGTTGTTGGATATCCAACTGCCTGATATGACGGGCTTTGATGTCGCCAATTATTACCGCAAGCATTATAACAATCTTCCTCCATTGGTCGCCTTAACTGCTAATGTAATGAAAGATCGTCGTGAATACTTAGATAACGGCATGGATGATGCGATCAGTAAGCCGCTGGCAGTGAATGCTATTCAGTCAGTGATTGATAAATTCTTCGCTCACCAGTTAGAACAACCTAAGGAAGTGGTGAGCGGTCCCGAAACAGTGGAAGAGCCAGTGCCTTCTCCTGTGATTGAGACACATTTGCTCGATATGGATATGTTAGAGTCTTACGTCGACATTGTTGGTGCAAAACCTGTCTACGACAGCATAAAAATGTTTGAAGATATGATGCCAGACTATATCGATGTCTTAGATTCGAACATGACAGCGAAAGATCAAGATGGGATTGTTTCTGAAGCGCATAAAATCAAAGGTGCTGCAGGTTCAATTGGCCTGAAACGTATCCAAAGTGTGGCGCAAAAAGCGCAATCGCCCGATATGCCAGCATGGTGGGAAAACATTTCAGACTGGGTTGAAGAGATCAAAAATGAATACCAAAACGATATTCAAGTCCTCAAAAGTTGGTTGGAACAAAGGAAATAACATGAAAAGAATCGCACCATTGGCATTAGCCATGGCATTGATGGCAGGCTGTAGTTCCGTTCCAAATGTGAATTGGCAACAAAACAGTCAGATTACGATTAATGAGGTTAATGTTGAGCTCAAAAGTAATTTATGGGTGAACCTCATGCCGAATATTGGGGACGTGGAAGAGCAAAGTATTCAAGGTGCACTTTACCTCGAAGGAGATCAGTTACTTCCTGCAAATCTAACGGCAGAAGCTCTTATTATTAAACAGGGGCAAAAAGAGTGGTTGGTGGACAGTGCGTCTTTAGATACTCGAACGCACAGTGAAAGCCGATGGGAGGTGGCGTTCTCGTCTCACATTGATGTGAACACAGAAAAATCGGTTGATATCGCAGTGCTTCTAGACGATGCGGGTAAACAGCGTTGGTTAGTCGAAAAGTACGTGAAGATTAACAAGGTTTATTAACCGCAATGATGTTGCATTAGTCGTTAGACCTAAAACAAAAAGGGCTTGCTCAATGAGCAAGCCCTTTGCATATTAGCGGTTAAATCTAGTCTTCTAGATCGCCACAGAAGCGGTAACCTTCGCCGTGGATAGTGGCGATGATTTCTGGCGTACCTGAAACAGACTCAAAGTGCTTACGGATACGACGAATCGTTACGTCTACAGTACGGTCGTGTGGCTTAAGTTCACGACCAGTCATCTTCTTAAGAAGATCTGCACGAGTTTGAATCTTACCCGGGTTCTCACAGAAGTGCAGTAATGCGCGGAACTCAGAGCGAGGTAGCTTGTAGCTATCACCAGCAGGGCTTACTAGAGAGCGGCTGTTGATGTCTAGTACCCAACCGTTGAATTCATACTTTTCTACCGAGCGCTTCTCTTCTTGCACCGCGTTAGAGCTCATTGAGCGACTAAGTAGGTTACGTGCACGAATAGTTAGTTCACGTGGGTTGAATGGTTTAGTGATGTAGTCATCTGCACCAATCTCAAGACCTAGGATCTTGTCTACTTCATTGTCACGGCCTGTCAGGAACATTAAAGCAATGTTCGCTTGCTCGCGTAATTCACGCGCTAGTAGAAGGCCATTCTTGCCTGGAAGATTAATGTCCATAATAACCAAGTTGACTGAGTTATCAGACAACACTTGGTGCATCTCTTCACCGTCACTGGCTTCAAAAACAGCGTATCCCTCTGCTTCAAAAATACTCTTAAGAGTGTTACGAGTTACTTGCTCATCTTCAACGATAAGAATCTGCGGGGTTTGCATTGGCGGTACCTAAATTTGTGACAAAATTGTGCTAATAGAATAAATTCTAGGCAAAAATATAACATACAGGTAATGTGATTTTGATAATAAATCAAGTTGATCAAAAAAACACTTCTTTCAGTTATCCGCCCTCCATGGAATTTTGCCAACTCACCAGTATCCAATGGCGACGTTTATTCTAAAGGGCTTGTTTACCTTTCATTTCCTGCTTTCAGTGGGGCCTGAAACGTAAACACCCTAAGATATTGAGCGGATTTTATATTGTTAACAGCATGCTAACAATGCTCAAATGTTAATTCCATTCAGTTTGTTGATTTATATCAATTGATGAAATGTAACTGTTATTAATCGTTTAAGACTTATGATAGAAAAAAGTAATAAGAACATAGACGCATCGTTATGGAATGCTTATTCAGAATCTTTTTTCAGATTCGAAGCCGAGTGGCGTGTTTCAAACTATGCTGTGATAACCGCTTGGAACCCATACAGTAACTTGAGGTCCAAAGAAGAGAACAGCATAAACAATCACGCGTTAGAAAAACAGCTACAGCACGTTAATTACGCGCCTGTCACGGTAGGTGATAGCGCTTTTACATGGTATGAGGAAAGCTTTGCCGTCGAGTTGTCGCCAGAGGTAGCCGTTGAATTGGCGAGTGACTTTCAACAAAACGCGATTTATTACGTCATTAATGACCAACTTTATCTTATTGCGTGCTCGCAGCCGAAAGTTTTTCATACGTTAGGCTCCATTAAACCTCGGCTCGTATAGAAGGTATAGAAAAGGATACTGCTCACTGAAGCACCGCTTGGGTGAGAAAATTCACGGAGGAAATATGAGAGACATTACACCCGATATTTGTGACCAATTTGAAGACCAAGTGAGCTTGCTTACTTTACCATTGCAGAACTTTGGTCAACGTAGCGCTTTTTACGGTGAAATCGTTACGGTGCGCTGCTATCACGATAACTCGAAAGTGCGTGAAGTACTGGGCGAAGATGGAACGGGTAAAGTATTGATTGTTGACGGACATGGATCGTGTCAGAGAGCATTACTCGGCGATCAATTAGCGATACTCGGAATAGAAAATGGGTGGGAAGGTATCATTGTCTATGGTGCAATACGCGACGTAGCACAAATATCTCAAATGGACATTGGCGTTCAAGCTCTTGGAACTAACCCGTTTAAAACAGAGAAACGCGGGATAGGAGAGGTAAACGTAACCTTAACGATGCAAAACCAAATCGTTCAACCTAAGCACTACGTTTACGCGGACTGGAACGGTGTGTTGATTTCTAAGCAAAAGCTGGACTTCTAAAAACGAAAGCCTAAACCAACCTCAAAGCCTTGTTGCCAATCTTGGTAATCAAGAGTCGCGTGAAGATCCAGTTTATCGGTAATTTTTACGCGACTTGATACTTCAGCCGCGAGGCTACTGTCGTCTTGGCGAATACCTTCCGCTGTTTCATTCTTGTAAGAGCGAACTGTACTTTTCAGCGTGACACGATCATTAAAGTGATAGCTGATCCCACTCAAAAAACCACTTTGATTTTTGGTAGGAGAGTTATTGACTCGCGCACCGACATAAACGTCTACCGAATCAAAAAGTTCGTAAGCGTAACCCGTATCGATATTCCAAACATCAAAACTGTCAGACTGATAACTGTCGCTGGAAATGAATAGTTTATGAGGAGAAGGGGATATTTTACCTGGAAGCGGCGGAAGCTCGTTTGCTAGACAAACACCAGGCACAAAAAACAGCAACAGAAAAAGCCCTCTTTTCATGTTCACCACTCCTTGTGTCAACTTTTTTATTAGTATGCGCCCAAAGCTTCTCACTATTAAAGCATAGAATATGAAAGCTAGCTCACCTATTTTCTAAATAATTCGATCCTATGAACATAAGTCACAGTTAAGTTGTTGTTATGTGTCACAACCCTCTCGAATTATTTGATCGTACGCTTTATGGCAAAGATCAGACTAGTTATTAGATAAAAAACCGAACTGGTGATGATGGTTAAGTCCTTTACAAAAACTAACTGTAGATTTTTAAATGATCAATAATGTGTAATTAACTATAAATATCAATGACATTGCTTAGCAGAATTCTCTGAAAGATGGAAAAACAAACAATTTTTTGTTGACTATGTATCAGAAACTCGGTAAACGTAGAGTTAAGCAAACACAATTAACGTTGAATATTTATTTATGCCATCTAACAGCCTAGTAGTAATGACCACGACCATTATTATTACCGACACGACACATGTTGGGGCAGGCTGCTGAGCGAAAGAAATTCACAAAAAAGGCCTGTATCCAACAAGATACAGGCCTTTTTTTATGCTTTTTTATCCAGAATTTAGACAAATTTAAGAAGATATACCGGAGGAAGGGATGCGAGTATTGAAGTTTGGCGGATCATCACTAGCTGATGCAGATCGCTTTTTGAGAGCGGCAGACATTATTGCCAATAACGCTCAACAAGAAGAAGTGGCGGTTGTTCTTTCCGCTCCTGGTAAAACAACAAACAAATTGGTTGCGGTCATTGAAGGCGCATTGCGCAATGGTGAAGCAGAACTACAAATCAAAGAGTTGGAGGAGTCGTTTAAAACGCTCTTCACTCAAGTCCAAGCAGTACTACCCAATATCGATGGTTCAGCTTTCGATAACCAAGTGAAAACTTCTCTCTCTCAATTACGCCAATTCGTTCATGGCATCAATCTTCTTGGCATGTGCCCAAACAATGTTAATGCACGTATTATTAGCAAAGGCGAACGCGTTTCGATTCAATTGATGAAAGCGGTGTTAGAAGCCAAAGGCCAGCCTGCACATCTTATCGACCCAGTTGAATACCTATACGCAAAAGGTGATCACCTTGAAGCCATGGTCGATGTTGAAGTTTCGACTCAGAACTTCCGCCAGAATCCTCTTCCTCAAGGTCATGTGAACATCATGCCTGGCTTTACCGCAGGTAACGAGAAAGGTGAATTGGTAACACTTGGTCGCAATGGCTCTGATTATTCGGCGGCGGTTCTTGCGGCGTGTCTGCGCGCAGATTGCTGTGAGATCTGGACAGACGTAGATGGTGTGTACAACTGTGACCCTCGCTTAGTCGAAGATGCTCGCCTACTTAAATCTCTTAGCTATCAAGAAGCGATGGAGCTTTCTTACTTCGGTGCTTCCGTTCTGCACCCGAAAACCATCGCCCCAATCGCACAGTTCCACATCCCATGTCTGATCAAAAACAGCTTTAACCCACAAGGTGCAGGAACTTTGATTGGGCAAGACACTGGTGAAGACAATCTGGCGATCAAAGGTATCACGACGCTAAACGACCTAACTATGGTTAACGTCTCCGGCCCAGGTATGAAGGGTATGGTTGGCATGGCAAGCCGCGTATTTGGCGCAATGTCTTCCGCTGGTGTGTCTATTGTTCTTATTACTCAGTCTTCTTCTGAGTACAGCATTAGCTTCTGTATTGAGGCAGAAGATAAAGCAAAAGCGCAACAAGTACTGGCCGATGCGTTTGAGTTGGAACTGAAAGATAGCTTATTAGAGCCGGTCGAGTTTATTGATAATGTTTCAATCATAACGTTGGTTGGTGACGGCATGCGTACATCGCGCGGTGTTGCATCTCGCTTCTTCTCATCTCTTGCTGAAGTGAACGTAAACATTGTAGCCATCGCACAGGGCTCATCTGAGCGTGCTATCTCAGCCGTGATTCCTGAAGATAAAATCTCTGAAGCGATCAAAGCGTGTCACGAAAACCTATTCAACTCTAAGCACTTCTTAGACGTATTCGTGGTTGGTATTGGTGGCGTTGGTGGTGAGCTGGTGGATCAGATCGAGCGTCAACAGGCGAAGCTTGCGGAAAAAGGCATCGTTATTCGCGTGTGTGGCTTGGCAAACAGCAAAGGTCTTCTGCTTGATAGTGAAGGTCTGCCACTCGATCATTGGCGTGATCGTATGTCGGCAGCGACAGAAGAGTTCAGCCTAGCGCGTTTGATTTCTTTGGTTCAACGTAACCACATCATCAACCCAGTATTGGTTGACTGTACATCAAGTGAAGATATTGCGAATCAATACGCTGATTTCCTAGCTGCTGGTTTCCATGTCGTTACACCAAATAAAAAAGCAAATACAGCAAGCATGGCATACTACCATCAGCTTCGCGATGTTGCGCGCAGCTCTCGTCGCAAGCTGATGTACGAAACAACTGTGGGGGCGGGTCTACCGGTAATCGAAAACCTGCAAAACCTAATCTCAGCGGGTGATGAGCTAGAGCGCTTCAGCGGTATTCTTTCTGGCTCTCTGTCATACATCTTCGGTAAGTTAGATGAAGGTATGAGCCTAAGTGAAGCAACTAATATCGCAAAAGAAAATGGTTTTACTGAACCGGATCCTCGTGATGACCTTTCTGGTATGGATGTCGCGCGTAAGCTTCTGATCCTAGCTCGTGAAGCAGGCATGTCTCTAGAACTAGAAGACGTTGTGGTTGATCAAGCACTGCCACCAGGTTTTGATGATTCTGGTAGCGTTGATGAATTTATGGCGCGTTTACCTGAAGCAGACGCCTACTTTAAAGAATTATCTGCAAAGGCAGCGGAAGAAGGCAAAGTACTGCGCTACGTTGGTGAGATTAATGAGGGCAAGTGCACAGTAAGCATCGCTGCGGTGGATGAAAACGATCCAATGTATAAAATCAAGGACGGTGAAAACGCACTGGCATTTTACAGCCGTTACTATCAGCCAATCCCACTAGTGTTACGTGGCTATGGTGCAGGCACCGAAGTAACGGCTGCGGGTGTATTTTCTGACGTGATGCGTACTTTAGGTTGGAAACTAGGGGTATAACAATAATGAGTTCAAGTGATATGGATGTAGTGGTTTATGCCCCAGCATCAATTGGTAATGTAAGCGTTGGCTTTGATGTGCTGGGGGCTGCCGTGTCTCCAGTGGATGGCACACTATTGGGTGACCGTGTATTGGTGAAATCTGGGGCTGACCCGTTCAGCCTTAAAACGGCGGGTGATTTTGTTGAGAAATTGCCAACTGAACCAAAAGAGAACATCGTCTACGACTGTTGGCTTGTGTTTGCTCGTGAGTTAGACAAAAAAGGCGTTGAGCTAAAACCACTTGAGATGACGCTAGAAAAGAACATGCCAATTGGCTCTGGTTTAGGCTCAAGTGCATGTTCTATCGTTGCTGCATTAGATGCATTGAACCGATTCCATGGACAGCCACTTAACGAGACAGAATTACTAGCGCTGATGGGAGAGATGGAAGGCAAGATCTCTGGTGGTATTCACTACGACAACGTTGCGCCATGTTACCTTGGTGGTGTGCAACTGATGCTTGAAGAGTTGGGTATCATCAGTCAAGAAGTACCTTGCTTTGATGATTGGTACTGGGTGATGGCGTATCCGGGTATCAAGGTATCAACGGCGGAAGCGCGTGAGATCCTACCATCTCAATACCGCCGACAAGATATCATTGCTCATGGTCGCCACCTTGCGGGCTTTATTCATGCGTGTCATTCTGGTCAGCCAGAACTTGCTGCAAAAATGATCAAAGACGTGATCGCAGAACCGTATCGTGAGAAACTGCTTCCAGGTTTTGCGAATGCACGTCAATACGCAGCGTCTGCGGGTGCATTGGCAACCGGTATTTCTGGCAGTGGTCCGACACTGTTCAGTATTTGCAAAGAGAAAGATGTCGCTGAGCGAGTTGCTCGCTGGTTAGAACAAAACTACGTACAAAACGAAGAAGGATTCGTCCACGTTTGTCGTCTAGATAAGCAGGGTTCGAAAGTAACAGGAAGTGAGCTATGAAGCTTTACAATATAAAAGAAAATGATGAACAAGTTTCCTTTGGCCAAGCCGTTCGCCAAGGGTTAGGCCGTAACCAAGGTCTATTTTTTCCATCGGAATTACCAAAATTTGAATATATCGATGCGCTGCTTGCAGAAGACTTTGTCTCTCGTAGCACTAAGATTCTATCGGCGTTAATTGGAGATGAACTTACAGAGGAGCAAGTGAATGCCCTTGTTGATGCTGCGTTTCAATTCCCTGCGCCTATCAACCAAGTAAAAGACGGTGTTTATGCACTGGAACTGTTCCATGGTCCAACGCTTGCGTTTAAAGACTTTGGTGGTCGCTTTATGGCGCAATCTCTTGCTGCGGTTTCGGACGGCGGCAAGATCACCATTCTGACGGCAACGTCTGGCGATACTGGCGCAGCCGTTGCGCATGCTTTCTACGGTATGGAAGACATCAATGTTGTGATTCTTTACCCGAAAGGAAAAATCAGCCCACTGCAAGAGAAGTTATTCTGTACGCTTGGTAAAAACATTCACACTGTCGCGATCGATGGCGACTTCGATGCGTGTCAGGCACTGGTTAAGCAAGCTTTTGATGATTCTGCACTGCGTGAAGAGATCGGTCTGAACTCTGCAAACTCAATCAACATCAGCCGTTTGATGGCGCAAATCTGTTACTACTTTGAAGCAGCTGCGCAAATGAGCAAGCAAGAGCGTGAAAACCTAGTGGTATCAGTACCAAGCGGTAACTTCGGTAACCTAACTGCTGGTCTATTGGCAAAAGCGTTGGGCTTGCCTATCAAACGCTTTATCGCTGCAACTAATGCCAATGACACGGTTCCTCGCTACCTAGAAACAGGTAAGTGGGAGCCAAAACCAACAGTCGCAACAACATCGAACGCGATGGACGTGAGCCAACCAAACAACTGGCCTCGTATCGAAGAGCTGTGCCGTGTGAAAGAGTGGGGCTTGGAGACGTTAGGTAAAGGTGCAGTATCTGATGAGCAAAGCGCACAGTCAGTGAAAGACTTACATGCTCTAGGCTATCTATGCGAACCGCACGGTGCGATTGCTTACCGCGTTCTTGAAGAACAATTGCAAGACGGTGAAACCGGTCTGTTCCTATGTACTGCTCACCCTGCGAAGTTCAAAGAAGTCGTGGATGATATTCTAGAATCCGATATCGAGCTTCCTGCGCCACTAGCGAAGCACGCTGCGATGGAGCTGCTATCGGAAGAGCTCGACGCAGACTTTGACGCATTGAAACAAGTACTGCGCCGCGTGCAGTAAGCTTCAAAGTATAGTAAGTATCAAAAACAGAAATAACGAGAGGTGAATGAGTAATCATTCACCTTTTTTATTGTCGGTAAGTTTTGACTCTCTTTATTATTGAGAAACGAACTTAACTAAATGAGATGAAAAGAGAAGCATGCATTTTTTGATTTTTCTTGGCTCAGTGAGAAACAGCACGCCACCACGACCAGCCCGTTTAGGAATGCGAGTCAGTAAAGCGTGTGAAAAACTCATCGCGAGTCAACATTCGCAACATACGGTCGAAATCATCGACCCTTTGAATTACGACTTTGGCGATGTGTTTAAGCCCGAGTTTGCTTATCGCCGCTCTAAAGTTCCGCAGCACCTAAGTGAGCTGGCAGACAAAATCAAACAGGCCGATGGGTATGTGATGGTTAGCCCGGAATATAACCATTCGATGAGTCCTGCTTTGGCGAACATGCTTAACCATTTCGGCAGTTCGCTGTTTTCTTACAAGCCGAGTGCTATCGTGACCTATTCTGCCGGACAATGGGGTGGTGTTAGAGCTGCTGTTTCTATGCGTACCTTCTTATCTGAACTTGGATGTCTACCTGTCTCTGCGATGATCCACATTCCGAAAGCGCAAGAAGTCTTTGATGAACAGGGCGTTGCTGCGGATGAGTCGGAGCAGACGCAGTGGGACAACTATATGAATCGCACTATGCATCAAATGATTTGGTGGGCAGAAGGGGCGTCACTGCAAAGAGATAGGCTTGATCCAACCTCTTTAGCGCAAGCGTTTCAGAAAGATCCTTCGCAAAGAAATGCACCTTAGAGGCGAGTTGCTTTCCATTATAGAAAGGGTTTAGAAGGATTCTGAAACAAAAAAAGCTTGGTCATTGCAGACCAAGCTTTTTAAATTCTAGCGAGCTAGTTTACTGAGAGATTATAGAGTCTCAGTAAAAGTACGAGCGATTACATCACGTTGTTGCTCTGGAGTTAGCGAGTTAAAACGTACTGCGTAACCAGAAACACGAATAGTTAGTTGTGGGTATTTCTCTGGGTGTGCAACTGCATCTTCTAGTGTTTCGCGTTTAAGCACGTTCACGTTTAGGTGTTGGCCGCCTTCGATACGAGGAGCAGTTTCGATTGCAACTTCACGGCTTTCGTATTCACCTAGGTCGCTGATTGCGATAACTTGGTCTGCTTCGTAGCCAGCAGTTGCAGCAACACAACGAGCTTCATTTTTTTCGCTATCTAATAGCCAGATAGAGTTTAGTAGGTCGTCGTTTGCCGCTTTTGTAATTTGGATACCTTGGATCATCACTATCTCCTAGACCACTTACGTGGTGATTATTGGTGTTAATTTTCGAATTTTCGTTGAGCTGAGTATTATATAGCTAATATCCACTATTTTAATATTGATTTAAGTCAAAAAACAACCAAAAACATCATTTTTATTAAGGTAATTTTATTGAGTTAAATCAATAAAACCTTTGAAAACAAACTAATTACAATTTATTTGATAATATAAAAAATATTTAATAACTGGTTTTGTTGTAAATTTACTACAAATTGAGATTAAAGTTTAAACTGGTTAACGCAACTATCTGTATTTAGGTAGCAATACTGAAAGTCTAAAGTGATTAAATGACAAACATGAAAAACAAGCTTGGGAATAAACTCATTGGTGCACATGTCTCTGCTGCTGGTGGGGTCGATCAAGCTCCGTTGAGAGCTCGTGAAATTGGCGCGAATGCATTCGCACTATTTACAAAAAACCAACGCCAGTGGGTGGCGAAGCCTTTAGAAGCAAAAACCATCAGTGCGTTTAAAGCGAACTGTAAAATGCTGGGTTTCGGAGCAGAACATATTCTTCCCCATGATTCTTATCTGATTAACTTGGGTGCGCCGGAAGAAGAAAAGCTGAATAAATCCCGCGCGGCATTTATTGATGAAATGGAGCGTTGTAATCAGTTAGGGCTGACTTTGCTTAACTTCCACCCGGGTAGTCACCTAAAGAAAGTCTCTGAACAGGAGTGCCTCGCAACGATCGCCGAGTCGATCAATCTTGCGCATAAAGCGGTGCCGAATGTGATCGCTGTTATCGAGAATACGGCAGGTCAAGGCACTAACTTAGGCTGGAAGTTTGAGCACCTTGCTGAAATCATCGAGCAAGTGGAAGATAAAGATCGTGTCGGCGTTTGTATTGATACCTGCCATACCTTTACGGCTGGTTATGACTTACGTACAAAAGAAGATTGCGAGCGCACCTTTGCAGAGTTCGACCGTATCGTAGGTATGCACTATTTAAGAGCAATGCATCTAAATGATTCAAAAGTAGAGTTTGCCAGCAAAGTAGATCGCCACCATTCTCTTGGTAAAGGAGAGATCGGGTGGGATTGCTTTGAGTACATCGCGAAAGACCCTCGTTTTGATGGTATCCCTCTGATTTTAGAAACAATTGATCCAGATATTTGGCAGCAAGAGATCAACACGTTGCGTCAATTCCATTTAGCGGCCATTGACAGTTAATGGCGTAACCACAAAGTTGGCACCTTTCTTTCTTAGTCATTGAACATCAATCTCTGAATTAGCAAAGAAGGATGCCAACATGTCTCGACCACTCTCTTTTACTCCTTATGCTTACACTCGTCGCGTGCTTCGCTTACCGATGCCTAATCGTCACATTACCGGACAGGGGCACTTTCGAACGCCACAGAAGCATTAGTCTTTTATTACTTGTCTCAAGTTCGTGGTAAGTTTTTGTTTGTTTGAGTTTCGCTCGTTAGAATAGAAGCAAAATTTAGGACAGGAACTTTCCATGAATCAGTCACCCACTTGGCACGATGTGATCGGCGAAGAGAAAAAGCAGATCTACTTTGTAGACACCTTGAATTTTGTTGAAGCCGAACGCGCCGCAGGCAAAGCTATTTTTCCTCCCGCAAAAGATGTCTTTAACGCGTTTCGTTTTACCGAGTTCAAAGACGTTAAGGTCGTGATTCTAGGACAAGACCCATACCACGGCCCAAATCAGGCGCATGGCCTGTGTTTCTCTGTACTTCCTGGCATTAAAACGCCACCGTCACTGGTTAATATGTATAAAGAGCTGGCGCAAGATATTGAAGGTTTCCAAATCCCTCAGCATGGTTTTTTGCAAAGCTGGGCTGAACAAGGCGTATTGTTACTCAATACGGTATTAACGGTGGAGCAAGGTAAAGCGCATTCACATTCAAAGACAGGTTGGGAAACGTTTACTGATCGAGTGATTGAAGCCATTAATCAGCATCAAGAAGGTGTAGTGTTCTTGCTGTGGGGTTCACATGCACAGAAGAAAGGTCGTTTTATCGATCGCAATAAGCACCATGTGTTAGCTGCCCCACACCCATCGCCACTTTCTGCACATCGAGGCTTTTTCGGTTGTAAGCATTTCTCTCAAGCAAACCAGTTGCTTACATCACAAGAAAAAGCACCAATTAACTGGCATTTGCCATTAACGGTATAAATGAAGAGACAGCGATCATGGGTGGTATGATCGCTGTTTTTTTGAGCACGCTCGAGGCTGATAGTAAATTTCTCATGTACACTTACTAAAAGTAGGTGTTAAGGAGAGACGCTATGATGATCGAAAGAATTCGACGCGAACATGGTTATATGGTTCGTCTGTTGGCGATACTGCGCCATAAGCTTAATGAGATAAAAAAAGAACGTGTAATCAACTATGCGTTAGTAAGCGAGATTGTTGATTACCTCTCTAATCATTCGGAGAAAGTACACCACCCGAAAGAAGATATCCTCTATCACCACTTTCTTGAACACTATGGTAAGCAACAAACCATGGAAAATTTAGAGAAAGAACATCTAGAGTTAGCGAGTAAAACCAGAGAGTTTTCATCCGTGATAGAGATGATCCTTCAGGATGCTGTTGTGCCACAAGACATGTTTGTCGCTCACCTAGAAGATTTCATAGAATCGCAAAGGCACCACTTGGAGCTAGAAGAGCGAAAAATTTTGCCTCTCATTGAAGAGTTATTTACCACAGAAGATTGGCAGCACGTCGAGAGCTTATGGAGCGTCAGTGAGGATGATCCTGTGTTTGGTGACACGATTGCTGATCGTTATAAGCAGTTGGCCGAACGTGTTCGTCAAAGTGATACTGAGTATGTTTAAGCCTGAGTGATGAAACCTGAGCGAGCGAAAGCCGTCTCTCGGGTTTGTGAGATACATTTCTTATTTATTGGGAATCAACCGAAAATTTAGTGTGCATATTTCTCGGCAAAAAGTACGGAAGATTCTCATTGAGTAATAATGGTATTCATACTTAAACCTTGGTACATAAACTCACGGTGTTTACGGTCACTGTAAACAAAAAACAAAAGGCACCTGTAAGGTGCCTTTTGTTTGAATTAGAGTTTAATGTCTTCCAAGTTATAATCGGTACAGACATCAAGTTCGCGCAGCTCTTTAAGCAAATTGCGTCTGTCGTTCATCTCTTCTATTTCACGCCACTTTCGCTTTACTGGTTTGGCACGAGATTTGGTTGTTGAGGTAGTATCCAGATTAAAAATGTCATCTAGTTGAAAGCCTTCCATAAGCCACCTTTACCTTTCTTAAGCTAAACTGTTGTAACCAGTCCTTGTGGAGTTTTTTAAGTACCACAATAGCCGTGAGAATAACCATGATATATTTCGCATTTGTGTCGGTAGCATGACATTTTCGTGCAAAAATATTCTCAAAATCACACTTTTTATTGCAACGATGTGGATAAAAAATGCACAAACGATCTCAAGAAAACGATTAAATAGAGAGATTTTCTATGTTAATTCGATTTGATGAATGGGTGCACTGCGCAAAGGTTAAAGTTGCATAAAATCAGTTTGATGGAATAGTGTTCAATTAGATGGTAAGTCACTAGCGTAAATTTATGTAACACCTTGTGAATACTAGCTTGTTCTTGTTTATACGGTTTGCCATTCCATTTAATGAAGAATAATTATTTATGTTGGTGTTTGGTAATTGAAATGTTGCGCAGTTTGAGTGTTAAGTCTTCTATTTATGTTATTTTTTGGTGACTTTATAGTGAAAAATAACAACATTATTCTTGTTGTTGCATATTGATTTTTGCGCTCCTAGGTTGCATTATCCGCCCGTCAAAAAATACGCTGGTACGTAAAATGGATGCATGAAGCGACGTTTACGATTCTAGATTGCCCATAAACATTACTTAAAAAGCTAAGCACACTTTGACACTTAGCAGGCAATTTGGTGGATGGCTAGGACGCATAGACTGGCGCAACTCACTTTGAGGTACACATGACAGACTTAATCAATTTGATGAACGATCTCCTCTGGGGCTCGATTCTGGTTTATCTTCTTGTTGGTGTTGGTATTTACTTCACCGTTCGATTAGGGTTCATTCAGTTCCGCCATTTCGGCCACATGTTCTCTGTTCTTAAGAACAGCCGTAAAGCAGACAAAGCTGGTATTTCCTCTTTCCAAGCGCTTTGTACTAGTCTTGCTGCACGTGTTGGTACAGGTAACATGGCGGGCGTTGCAGTTGCATTGACTGCGGGTGGTCCTGGTGCGATCTTCTGGATGTGGCTGATTGCAATGCTTGGTATGGCAACATCGTTTGCTGAGAGCACACTGGCGCAGCTATACAAAACCAAAGATGATGATGGCAACTACCGTGGTGGTCCTGCCTACTACATGGAAAAAGGCCTGGGCATGCGTTGGATGGGCGTGTTGTTCTCAGTTTTCCTAATCATCGCTTTTGGTTTGGTATTCAACGCCGTACAAGCTAACTCAATTGCCAATGCAATGAGCAACGCATTTGGTTGGAATAACCTGTATGTCGGTATTGCCGTTGTTTTACTGTCTGCAATTGTTATTTTCGGTGGCATCAAGCGTATCGCAAGAGTTGCTGAGATGATCGTTCCGATCATGGCACTACTTTATCTAGCCCTAGCGCTGTTCATCATGTTCTCTAACCTAGAGAAATTACCTGATGTATTGATGCTTATCTTTAAGAGTGCATTTGGTCTGCAAGAAGCAGCAGCAGGTGGTCTTGGCTACGCAATTGCACAGGCAATGATTAACGGTATCAAGCGCGGTCTATTCTCGAATGAAGCAGGTATGGGTTCTGCACCTAACGCGGCAGCTTCAGCAACACCTTACCCACCACACCCAGCGTCTCAAGGTTACGTACAGATGCTAGGCGTGTTCATGGATACGATCGTTATCTGTTCTGCGACAGTGGCTATCATCCTGATGTCTGGTGAGTATGTCGGTCAAGCAACAGAAGTGACGGGTATCGAGCTAACTCAGCGTGCATTGAGCTCACAAGTTGGCGATTGGGGCGGCATCTTTGTTGCTGTGGCAATCTTCTTCTTTGCGTTTACTTCAATCATTGCAAACTACTCGTATGCTGAAACGAACTTAATCTTCCTAGAGCACAATCATAAAGCGGGCTTAAGCATTTTCCGCGCTATTGTTCTTGGTATGGTGATGTTTGGTGCACTAGCTTCGTTACCAGTCGTATGGTCGCTTGCTGATGTCTCTATGGGTCTGATGGCGATAGTCAACTTGGTGGCGATCATCTTGCTATCTGGCATCGTGATTAAACTGGCCAAAGATTACAACCGCCAGCTTGGTGAAGGCAAAGTGCCAACATTTGATGCGAATGATTTCCCAGAGCTGAAATCTCAGCTTGAAGAAGGCATTTGGTACAACGATAAAAAAGACTAAGTGAGCTATCACTCATAGTTGAAAGCTATTAGTACGATGTAAAAAGCCATGCAGACAATGCATGGCTTTTTTTGTACCCTATTAAAAACAAAATTAGAGAAGGGAAAGTCATGCTTATCGTAGTTTCTCCAGCGAAGACTCTTGATTACGAGTCTCCGTTAGCGACAGAAAAATTTACTCAACCTGAGTTGGTCGAATACTCAAAAGAGCTTATCGATGTTTGCCGCAAACTGACTCCTGCTGATGTTGCCTCTTTAATGAAAGTGAGCGACAAGATTGCCGATTTAAATGTGGGTCGATTCCAAGAGTGGAGTGAAACGTTTACCACTGAAAACTCACGACAAGCCATTCTTGCATTTAAAGGTGACGTTTACACAGGGCTAGACGCCGAAAGTTTATCTGAAGCGGACTTCGAATATGCTCAAGATCATCTGCGTATGCTATCGGGTCTTTATGGTTTACTAAAACCACTTGATTTGATGCAGCCATACCGTCTTGAAATGGGTACCAAGCTTGCAAACGACAAGGGTACGAACTTGTACCAGTTTTGGGGCAATGTAATTACGGACAAGCTTAACGAAGCGATTTCTGCTCAAGGTGATAATGTCCTTATCAACCTTGCATCAAATGAATACTTTAAAGCGGTTAAGCCAAAGAATTTAGATGCGCAAGTGATCACGCCAGTATTCAAAGATTGTAAGAATGGTCAATACAAGGTCATCAGTTTTTACGCGAAGAAAGCGCGCGGTATGATGGCGCGTTACATCATTGAAAACCGTGTTGAGAGCGTTGCAGACCTGACTAAGTTTGATACGGCGGGTTACTACTTTGTGGAAGATGAATCGACGCCAACAGAGTTAGTATTTAAACGCGAAGAGCAAAAATAAAGCTGATTGAGACGTAGTCTACGTTAATCTCTATCAGCACAAACGAAAAAGGGTTGGCATTGCCAACCCTTTGTTATTTTCTAGCTTGAGCTACTTGGCCCCAACAAGATTACTTCTTCTTAGCGGTTTTCTTTTTCGCTACTTTTTTCTTGTCGTCTTTTTTCTTTTTCTTCTTAAACACAGGCTTTTTGTGTTTAGGACGCATCTCTTTCACGAAACGCTCTTTGATGTCTTCTTTCACGTAACGTGCAACGCGATCCATCATTGGTTGGTCGTGTGCTTCTACGATTGAGATAGCGTTACCTTTCTTACCTGCGCGAGCCGTACGGCCGATACGGTGAAGGTAAACATCAGCCGTGCGCGGCATGTCGTAGTTGATAACGTGTGATACATCCGGAAGATCGATACCACGCGCAGCAACGTCCGTCGCGAGCAGCACGTTCACAGTTCCATCGCGGAAGCGAGAAATCGCATTGTTACGACGATCTTGCGGCATTTCACCTTGAATCCAAGAACATGGAATCTGTGCACTTTCAAGCTGCGCTCGTAGCTCAGCCAAACGCTCACGAGTCTTTAAAAAGACGATAGTGCGCTCAGCTTGCTGAGTAATAATGTGTTTTAGTAATTCCAGTTTGTGTTCAGCATCATCAGCTCGGTGGTACCACTGAGCAATTTTCTTACGCTCACGCAGCGGCGATTTTGCGTCGATCTCTGCTGGGTCATTCAACAGATCAGCGGTAAAGCCTTCTACGCCTTTCCCTTCTAACGTTGCTGAGAACAGAAGGGTTTGCTTACGCCAGCGACATTCGTTAGATAGGCGATCGACTGTAGGAGCAAAACCCATATCTAGCATACGGTCTGCTTCATCAAGGATTAACCATTCGATTGCACGACAATCAAAACGTTCTGCATCAATGTATTCTTTTAAACGGCCAGGTGTCGCAACCACAATGTCTTGTGTTGTTGCAAGGATGTCGGCGTGCTCTTGGTACTGAACACCACCAGTGATGGTGAAAATGTTGAGTTTGGTATTTTTTGCCAAAGCACGTGCTTGATCGGCAATTTGCATCGCCAGTTCGCGAGTAGGCGTTAGGATCAAAATACGCGCAGGTCCAGGCTTACGACGAGGGAAGTCTTGCAAGTATTGCAATGCTGGCAGGACGAAGGCGGCCGTTTTACCAGTTCCTGTTGGCGCTGACGCTAGAATGTCACGACCGTCCAACGCTTGTGGAATCGCTTCTGCCTGAATTTTTGTTGGGCGTTCGTAACCCATCTCTTCAATGGCTTCAAGTAGGTTTTGGTCTAGATCAAGTTCAGCAAAGGTTCTGATCACAATGAGTTCTCCACAAGCAAAGCTTGGTTAATGGTTCGCCACAACAGCATAGAATACAAAAAGGTCGCACATTATAAAGTGATTGGTGATAAGGATCACATGTTATTTCACATCTTAAGATAAAACTCGCGGGTTAACTGGATGAAATCATCACTATAGCCGTCATTTGAACGGATAATTAAATGTGACGTCTGCAAATCGCAAGGTCGTTTTGACAGTTCAAATAACAGTCGGTGTACTGGTTTCTTTTCTGATGGTTGCACACGACAGATCCGCGATAGATACCAACTTTGGTTTAATGCTAGCTCAATGAACTGCTCGCCTTCGGTGATTGGCAACACAAAACTAGCTCTCCCTTCGTCATCAAGCAAATGATAGCAACGCTGCAGCAATGCGTTATGGCCTAGCGTATCAGTGTGCCTCGCGGTTGCACGTTGACTGTGTTTCGATTGCTCGCCGCTGTTGAAGTAGGGCGGGTTACAAATGATGCGTTGGAATGGATGTGTCGGCGTAAAGTGCAGTATGTCGGTGTGATGCACACTTACACGATCTGACCAAGGAGACTGGGCCATATTTTTTTGCGCGGCAGCAACGGCTGTTAATTCGATATCGACCGCGGTTATTTGAGCTTCTGTAAAGCGTTGAGCACACATCAGGGCAAGCAGGCCAGTGCCAGTGCCAATATCGAGAATTTTAGCGTCGTTAGGGCTTTGAATCCAAGCACCAAGCATTACCCCATCTGTGCTGACTGGCATACCACTCTCGCCACCCTCAATACAAAATTGCTTAAAATTGAAGCCTTTAGTTTTCAGTTTTTTGTTCTTCATGATTGTTTTATATTTGCTCAATAATTAAGTGGATTGCTCTATTGTTTATTAATTGTATAGATTGTTGTTTTGTTGGTTATTAAATTGTATTGTTAATTGATCGAGATAAAGAACTGGTCTTTTATTTGGATATGGTTATATCCACTGCTTTTAAGTTTGAAAACTAAATTAATATGGTGTTTTTTTCTTAAAGGTTGCCAAATGATGAGTCTTTCGTCATTATGCGGCGAAAATTTTATAGATTGAACCACGTGTACTTATTGACTTTAGGTATACAAAAAGTGGTCTAAGCATACACAACATTCATTAATTAAAAGACAAGGGTTATCTGTGAAGCAGACGTTAAAACTAACAGATATTATCGCAGTAGGCTTTATGCTATTTGCGTTCTTTTTAGGTGCGGGCAATATTATCTTTCCACCTCTAGCGGGTCAGTTAGCGGGTGAAAACTTAATGCCAGCTATGTTTGGTTTCTTGCTAACAGCGGTAGGTCTACCTCTTATTACTATCGTTGCTATTGCTGTTGCTGGTGGTTCTTGGGATCACTTGACGCAAGATCTTCCGAAAAAAGCGGCAGTTCTTATGGCTGCACTGATTTTCATCATCATTGGTCCTGCGTTTGCAGCGCCTCGTACTGGCCTAGTGGCTTACGAGATGGCGGTGAAACCTTTCTTCCTTGAGGCGTCACAAACGCATCTGACAGCGTTCTCAGTGATCTTCTTTATCGCAGCAATGATGTTCTCATGGTTCCAAGGCCGTTTGATCGATCTCATCGGTAAAGTACTGACACCAGCATTGTTCGTTGGTTTGATCATTCTTGCTGTCGCTGTCTTCCTTGATCCTCAGGGCGATATGATTGGCGCGCACGGTGAATACCTAACGCAGCCTCTGACCAAAGGCTTCTTAGAAGGCTACAACACAATGGATACGTTCGCGTCATTGATGTTTGGCATGCTGATGGTTGATGCACTGCGCGGTAAAGGCATTACTGAGCGCTCTGCAACTACTAAATATCTGATCTATGCAGGTTGTATTGCTGCTGCTGGTCTTGCGTTTGTTTACATCTCACTATTTTACTTAGGTGCGACGAGTGCAACGGTTGCTGCTGGTGCTGATAATGGTGGCCTAGTGCTTAGCCAATACGTTCAAGCGTTGTTTGGTCCATACGGTCAAATCGTTCTGTCTGTCATCGTATTGCTAGCGTGTCTGACAACCGCGATTGGCTTGATTTCTGCGTGTTCAGATTTCTTCAGCTCGAAAACACCACTGTCATACAAGCAATGGGTACTGATTAATGGTTCTGTTTGTGCATTGGTTGCAAACGTTGGTCTTGCGCAGCTGATTTCTCTGTCAGTGCCAGTATTGTTTGCGCTGTACCCTGTGGCGATTGCGTTGGTTGCACTAACATTTGTGCGCAGCAAACTGCCGAATCCACGCTTTGCTTACCGTGCAGTACTGCTTGTATCTCTGCTGTTTGCGTTGGTTGATGCGGCAAAAGTATCGGGTATTGATGTTTCTGCGTTTAACATGTTGCCATTATTCGAAGTCGGCATGGGTTGGGTGCTTCCAACATTTGCGGCTATCGTGTGCATGTTCTTCATCGCGAAACCTCGCCCAGAGCTAGCACAAGAAACCGCGTAATCACTTCGCGTTATCAAGATAATAAAAAGCCCGATGAATTACTTCATCGGGCTTTTTACTTTTTAATGATGACGTGTTTGCGCTATTAAAGCGTGTCGTGGAATTCCACAAGAACTTGTTCACACCATTTTTCGATGCGTTCATCACTCAGTTCGTACTGTGAGTCTTCATCTAACGCAAGTCCAACAAACTTGCTGCCATCTTCGATCAATGCTTTCGATGCTTCAAATTCGTAGCCTTCATTTGGCCAGTAACCGATAAAGGTTGCGCCTGTGGCTTGCAATTCATCGTGAAGTAAGCCCATCGCATCTAAATACCACTCTCCGTAACCTTCTTGGTCACCCAGACCAAACAGCGCTACAACTTTGCCTTTCAGTGGTGTGGTCGCGATGTCTAGCCAAATCGCGTTCCAATCTTCTTGAATTTCACCAAAATCCCAAGTTGAGATGCCAAGGAGTAATAAGTCGTAGTCCGCCATTAGTGATAACGGTGTCTCTTTCACATTGTGAATGTCGACAAGGTCTTCACCAATAAGGGTACGAATTTTCTCTGCTGCCATTTCGGTGTAGCAGGTCGTTGAGCCGTAAAAGAGTCCGATTTTCATTATATTCGTCGTTATTTGTGTTGCTGTTGTGGAAGATTCTAACCATAAATTGAGGAAGATTGCAGCGAATATCCTATGTGGGATGATTTTTTATGGTATTGGATTGGCAGGTGCTTTAATCTAAATACTGTAAATATAAACAGATAAGGAAGCATTCATGACGGCACAACAGCCTGTCAATCAACAAGATTTTTCGCTTGTTGAGCAATTCTTAGATGCGATGTGGATGGAGCGTGGCCTATCAGAGAACACGTTGGCTTCCTACCGAAACGATTTAATGAAGCTGCTCGTGTGGATGGAAAAACATCGATACCGTCTTGATTTTATCAGTTTGTCTGGCTTGCAAGAATATCAAAGCCACCTTGTAGACTTAGATTACAAACAGACGTCCCGTGCGCGTATGTTGTCGGCTATTCGTCGTTTATTTCAATACCTGCATCGTGAGAAGGTGCGTGCTGATGACCCGAGTGCGCTCTTGGTTAGCCCTAAACTGCCACAACGTTTACCCAAAGATATTAGTGAAGAGCAAGTGGACGCGTTGCTCGAAGCGCCAGACCCGAATGACCCTATAGAATTGCGCGATAAAGCGATGCTAGAGCTACTCTACGCGACAGGGTTGCGTGTGACAGAGCTCGTCAGTTTGACCATGGAAAATGTTAGCTTGCGCCAAGGGGTGGTGCGCGTGACTGGTAAAGGCGGTAAAGAACGCCTGGTTCCTATGGGGGAAAACGCGGTCGATTGGATCGAGACGTTCATTCAACAAGGGCGCCCTGCGTTACTTGGTGATACATCATCTGATATTGTTTTTCCTAGTAAACGCGCAAGACAAATGACTCGTCAGACGTTTTGGCACCGTATTAAGTACTATGCTTTGATAGCAGGGATTGATACTGATCAGCTGTCGCCGCACGTACTGCGTCATGCCTTTGCCACGCATTTATTGAACTATGGCGCAGATCTCAGGGTCGTACAGATGCTTTTAGGACATAGTGACTTATCGACCACGCAAATTTATACTCACGTGGCGACTGAACGATTGAAGCAGATCCACAGTCAACACCA
>NZ_JAWOTT010000023.1:0-67760 GCF_033338995.1 Vibrio sp. Vb0304 | reverse complement strand
TTTTCTCTTGAGCATTGTTGAAGATGTAGGGAGGAAAAGATGATCAGTGGAGACACAATCTTATTTGCGCTAATGGTGGTAACTGGAGTTAATATGGTCCGGTATCTCACCGCTCTTCGTTCTCTAATTTATATCATGCGTGAAGCGCATCCGCTGTTATATCAGCAAGTTGATGGTAATGGTTTTTTTACCACTCATGGAAATGTCACCAAGCAGGTGAGGTTGTATCACTACATTAAAAGTAAAGAATATCATCATCACCACGATGAAATTTTTACTGGTAAGTGTGAAAGAGTGCGTGAATTGTTTGTTCTATCGACCGCGTTGCTCGGCGTGACGCTACTTGCGGCCTTCATTCTCTAAGAGTCAATAATCCAGAAGTTGTTCTGTCTGAGATTTTGCGGACATACAGAGCGCTTAGAGTTTAAGCGCTTTTCCCTTTCGGTATTTGTCGGTAGAATGTCGCGCCTAGAAAGCAAGGATGTGCAATGTGCACATCCTTTTTTATTTTGATTCGATACCAATCAGTCTAAGAGCTACCGATGAGTAAGAAATTTGATGTTGTTGTAATTGGCGCAGGCGCAGCAGGTTTAATGTGTGCTGCAGAAGCAGGCAAGCGAGGCCGCCGTGTTTTGGTGCTCGATCATGCTAAAAAGCCAGGACGTAAAATCCTTATCTCGGGCGGTGGTCGTTGTAACTTCACTAACTACGACGTTTCAGCTAATCACTATTTGTGTCAAAACCCGCACTTTGTTAAGTCGGCGCTCTCCCAATACACTAACTGGGATTTCATCTCGATGGTGTGTAAACATGGCATTGAGTTCGAAGAGCGTGATCACGGCCAGTTGTTTTGTGTCGATGCATTTACGGCCAAAGATATCGTGAAGATGTTGTTAGCTGAGTGTGACATGCCGAACATCGAGCAGCGTTACCAATGCGATGTTCATTCGATTGAAAAAATTGATGAAGGCTTTCGTTTGCATGCTGGTACTGAGATTGTCGAATGTGAGTCTTTAGTTATCGCAACAGGTGGCTTGTCGATGCCAAAACTGGGAGCGACACCATTTGGTTATAAAGTCGCGGAACAATTTGGTCTTCGAGTTATCCCAACCACGGCAGGGCTTGTACCATTTACTCTGCATAAAGAAGACAAAGAAGACTTTGCTGAGTTATCTGGTATCGCGGTACCTGCGGAAATTACGGCTGAAGATGGCACCATGTTCAAAGAAGCCCTGTTGTTCACACATCGTGGGTTATCTGGTCCAGCAGTGTTACAGATTTCTTCATTCTGGCGGGCCGGACAAAAGGTGTTGATCAATCTTGTGCCAAACGATGATGTTGCTGAGTTATTAGAACGCAGTCGTGAGAAGCATCCAAATCAGTCACTCAAGAATACGCTTGCCAAAGTGCTGCCTAAGCGTCTGGTTGAAGTCTTAATTGAACGTAAAGAGCTAGTCGATAAACCGCTAAAACAGTTCAATCAAAAGGAGCTTGCGGCGATTGTGGAGCGTCTAGAGCATTGGGATATCGCCCCGAATGGCACTGAAGGCTACCGAACTGCGGAAGTGACACTCGGCGGTGTCGATACTGATCACTTATCCTCGAAAACCATGGAATGCAAAGACATTAAAGGGCTTTATTTTATTGGTGAAGTGATGGATGTGACTGGTTGGCTAGGGGGCTACAATTTTCAGTGGTGCTGGTCGAGCGGCTTTGTTGCGGGGCAGTGGGTTTAATCAAACACCAAACGCAGCCTAACTGCATAAAAGATAAGATACAAAAAGAGCACTGAATAAAATTCAGTGCTCTTTTTGTACTCCCATAGCGAGTTACTCGTCTTGATACTTTTCGAGTTTGTTATAGAGCGTTTTCACGCTAATGCCTAACTCCTGCGCTGATTCCGTTTTATTGCCTTGATTCTCTTCAAGGGTATTGAGAATGGCGGCTTTTTCTAGCTCTTCTAGCGAAACGCCCGCCGGAACAAGGTCTTCGATGCTGGTGCCTGTTTCCAATGGTGGTGTGTCGAAGATAAGATGTTCATCTCGGATGGTGTCATCAGCCAAAATGAATGCACGCTCGATCGTGTGTTTGAGCTCACGGACATTACCTGGCCAGTCGTGTGCAGCGATTTTTTGGATCGCAGAGTCAAGAATCGTTTTGGTTTTTGCCTCATTGGCGTTGCGGTGCGCAATAAAGTGCTTGGCCAGACCTACGATATCACCGCCTCGTTCTCGCAGTGGCGGTATCGTTAATGGGAAATGCGATAAGCGGAAAAACAGATCTTCACGCAGGAACTGCTCCTCAATGGCGATTTTAGGATCACGGTTTGTAGCAGCAATGATGCGAGTATTAGCGATATGAACCGTATTACTGCCAACTGGGCGATACTCTCCGGTTTCTAGCACCCGCAATAGCTTCACTTGATGCTCGATAGGCATCTCGGTGATTTCATCTAAAAATAGGGTGCCGCCCTCTGCCTGCTTAAATACACCTTGGTGAGTTTTATTTGCTCCGGTAAAAGCGCCTTTCTCATGGCCAAACAGTTCACTATCAACCAATTCAGGGCTAATGGCACCACAGTTAATCGCTATAAAGGGCTGTTGTTTACGCTCACTCGCTAAGTGGATGGTCTGCGCCACCAGTTCTTTGCCTGATCCACTTTCACCGACAATAAGGACGTTGGCTTCTGTTTTAGCAACGCGCCTGATCATACGATAGAGCTGATGCATCGGAGAGGAAGAGCCGACCAAAAGACCAAATTGGTCAAGATCGCTGGTGGACACTTTACGCCCTTGATCTTGTTTGTGTTGATAGTACTGGCTGACTTCGCTCAGGGTGTCCGTCAGAATGGCAATATCAACGGGCTTTCTGTAGTGAAAAATAGCACCCAAGTTCATCAGCTTATCCAAGTTCTCGTTTGGAGCGCCTGAGCTAATGATGATCAAGTCCATATCGTAGATGTCTTCGATATTAGAAAGACGTTGATAATCTGCACTAGTAAAGTGGGCGACTTCAACAATCGCAACTTCCGGTTTGAGTTGTAGGAAATCTTCAATCCATTGGTCTGCGGCATCGATGTCATGCAGACGAAATTTGTTCAGTTCCTGGCAAGAAGCGATGGCATTTTTAAGTGATGGATCTTGTATTCTTAGAAACAGGCTTGGCATCGACATAGAAATGTCCTCTTTACTATGACAGAAACAATGTACGTGGATTATTCTCACTTCACAAGACAAAATATTGTCAGCATAGATTTAAGGATTTGTTCGGTATTTTTATGTTATTAGCCCCTTTTTGATATATATCGGTGAGAGCCATCAGTAGATATTTCCTTTTGTTCAGATTTTTATTTTTAAAATAATAATTTTGCTATTAATTGATTCTGGAGAAATAGCCTTTCTGTTTTATCAGGTTATTTAGGCACAAGTGACGGAGGCTTTATCACCGATTAAAAATTACATTTTTTACGTGTAAATAATTCATGCTTATACTTTATTGCTCATCTCATTTTTACCTCTTTCCTTTATTAGTCACTTAAAAACAATGAGTTATAAAGTTGGCACGTGGTTTGCTCCTAGGGAAGTGCAACGTCAATAAAGGAGAATTACCATGAATAACATCGCAGCTAAAATTGTACTTACGTCAGTTCTTGCTACTTCATCTACAGCAGTCTTAGCGAGTGATAAATGGGAAAAAGAATCCATGGACGCTTGGCTAGATGGTAAAGCTGAAACCACACTACTGCTAAACAGCAATCTCAACTCTTTTGATATCAATACCGATGTTGAGAATCAGGTCGTTACCCTTTCTGGTTCGGTAAACAATGATCTTGAAAAATCACTTGCCGAAGAGCTTGTTACTGGTCTTGATGGTGTGAAAAAAGTAAACAACGAATTGTCAGTAGTGAATGAAGGCAAGAAAGAAACTGATTCAGAAGCTTTAGCTACACTGACCGATTCTAAAATCACGACTATAGTTAAAACGCGCCTACTAATGGATACCAATGTGAGTGGTACGGATATTGATGTAACGACAGAACGCAAAACGGTAACGTTGGCAGGTCAAGTTAATTCAGATGCGGAGCATGATCTTGCAATTTCAATTGCAAATAACACCAATGACGTAAATAAGGTGATTGATAAGCTAGAAGTGGTTCAATAATAGCGAGCCGAGTGATTTAACCCACTTTTATTAGGAGGTAACACTATGGTTCGTTGGATGTTTATTTTTCTGGCACTGGCACTAATTTCTGCACTATTAGGCTTTACTGGTATTGCAGGAGCTGCTGCCTCTATCGCGCAAGTGATATTTTACCTATTCCTATTGTCATTAATTGTATCAATAGTGATTGTTCTGCTGGGAAGAAAAAACGTAAATAGATAGGAGATTCCATGCGACTTACGTCATTTATTTACCGTATCGCCGCAGTATTCGGTTTGGTGTTTGCGTTGGCAGCTTGTAGTGAAGAAGGGCCAATGGAACAGGCCGGCAAAAAGATAGATGAAGCCGCCGAAGAAACCCAAAATGCGATTGAAGATGAATGTGAAAACATTAAAGAAAACCTAAACGCTGAAGACCAAGACTGTTAGCCGAATCAGGTTAGGTTTTTTACGCATAGCTATGTAAGAGAGGGGCGGTCAATAACCGCCCTTCCTTTTGTCCCAATTGTTTACAATCAGATAAGGAGTCAAAGATGAAAAACATATTTGATGTACTGAAAGAGAGTCATGAAAAGCAACGCCTTTTACTCGATGCTCTGATGGAAACGTCTGGAGATTCCCCCGCTCGTGAAGAGTTTTATCACAACCTTAAAGAGGAACTCGAACAGCACGCAGCGGCAGAAGAGCGGTTTTTCTACGCGCCTTTAATAGATAGCGATAAGACCATTGATCTCACTCGCCATGGCATCGCAGAGCATCATGAAATTGATAAAGTGATTGCACAGCTTGATGCAACCGATATGAGCTCGCCAGCGTGGCTCAACCTAATGAAAACCTTACGTCACAAAGTGTTGCACCATCTTGAGGAAGAAGAGCAGCGTTTCTTCCAGTTAGCCGGCAAGGTAATGACCGATAAGCAGAAAATGAAACTAGCGGATGGTTATGTTGAAGAGGTGGCAAGCTAGGTAGAGTGTTGGACCTTTTCGTGCCATTTCGGCACGGGAAGGCACTCAATCAAGGCGTTTACTCAAGTTCATGTATCCAAGCTCAATCCCCCGCGTATTCTAACTTCCACTAAAAAGTGCACTCGCTGAAGGCAAGGAGAGCGAATGTTTATCATCAAATATTATATTCTTGGCGCTCTGATCAGTTTATTGGCCGCTATCTATACGCCTCAAATTATCGTTAGTCTGCTGTTCTTGTGGATATCTCTTTCTTTAGCGTTGGTCAGCGTAGCCTACGTATTCGACATTCCCTCTATTTTTAGAAAAAACCAAGATGGCAAGATTGTCAGGTGGATTCGCTGGGCATTCATCCCATTTTTATTGGGGGCTAGAGCGTATAACGCCTGGGAAAGACGGCGTGATACTGTACCTCCAATCCAAAAAGTCAGCGACAATTTATACCTATCTCGCCGTTTGTTTCAGAGTGACTTAGATTTTCTCGAATCCAATGAGATCTCTTGTATTGTCGATGTCACCGCAGAATTTGCAGGCCTTGAAAGCGCGATGACCGACAAGCAGTTTCATTACCTTTCGATTCCGGTACTCGACCACAAAGCCCCAACGCTAGAGCGCCTGCGCCATGCGATTAACTGGATTGATACTCAAATCTCGTGCTCGCGGGCAGTGGTTGTGCATTGTGCGTTAGGGCGTGGTCGTTCAGTGTTTGTTGTGGCGGCGTATTTATTAAGCAAAGACCCGTCACTGACGGTTGAATCCGTGATGAAAAAAATCAATGACGTACGCAGTACCGCGAGATTGAATAAATTACAGATTAGAACGTTACGAGCGATCAGTGAAAAAGGCGTGCTAGGGCTGGATCAATCCACTTGGATGGTGGTTAACCCTGTTGCAGGTGGCGGAAAATGGGAGGAAAACGAACAGCACTTGATTCGTGAACTAACCAAAAAATATCGCTTGAGTATTCATCAAACCACCACAAACCTCAGCGCCGAGCAGCTAACACAACAGGCAAAAGAAAATGGAGCTAAGCAAATCATCGTAGCTGGTGGCGATGGCACAGTAACAGAGGTGGCGAGCCAATTGGTGGATACCGACCTAAAACTCGGTATTGTTCCGCTCGGAACTGCCAATGCGTTATGTCATGTGCTCTATGGCGTTGGCGCAAAATTCTCACCGGTCGAAAAAGCGTGTGAAGCGTTGCTTGGCGGACACTGCCAACGTATTGATACTGCGGAATGTAATCAGCGGCTTATTTTATTGGTCTTAGGCATTGGGCTAGAACAGAAAATGATCGAGCACGCTCAGCGAGAAGAGAAAAATGTTTTTGGACAACTAGCTTACCTCACCGGCTTTTTTAATGCTGTAGTGGCGGAAGAAACGCAAGCTTTAACCGTTTCGTTAGACGATCCAACTGAAGATGGAAACCACGACAATAATACACAAACGCTTGAAGTCCATAGTTTTGTCGTTGCGAATATCGCTCCATTTAGTACGTTGCTTGCCCAAGGTGGTGATGCGCCGCAGCCTGATGATGGCAAGCTGCATATCACATATTTAGATAACACCGAGTCTTTAGGCGGACGTCTTATCGCATTGTCGGATCTGACATTAACGAGCGTAGGCGCACAGGAAGAATCGACACATTTTCAATACGCGACGGCTCAGAGCGTCACTATTTCTGCGAATAAACCGATTGAGTATGTGATTGATGGTGAACTGTATTCTGATGAGCAACTGGCAATCAAGCTGCGTCCAAAGTCATTGAACGTATTTGTTCCAAGCCAGAGACGTAAATCAGCTTCGCTTTAACACAGATAATCCGCGGATAACGCGCCATTTGCTTCGTATTCTACATGGCGCTTTTTCTGTGTTGTTTGATGATTTGGTGTGCGTCGTAAAAAGGCTATCAAGGTCGCTGCGTAGTAGATGCAGCGGCTTTTTTCTATCTGCACCTTTTACTAGGTTGATTGGGGATGAGGGTTAAACAAAGTGAAAGAAAGAAGGGCGAGTATAATTACTCACCCTGAGGTAAGTGCTTTTCAATTTCATCGTTTTCAACTTGTAAAGCAGCTAACCAATAAGAAACAAGTGCGGTTAAGTTGGTGTCGTCAATGGCTCTAAGCAGGGCTTTTAAATCATCTAACAGTAATTTATTCATAAAATGCATTTCTTTGTAATTGCCTAACTCGGCAACGCCGTATTCGGTGGCATTTTCTGCAATGAATTGTTCACCATCTTGATCGAAGAACAGCTTCGCCATCTTTTTGATCATCACTTTTTCTATTTTCACGAATCGATATGCCGCTCTTGCGAGTGTCATATGTGATTGCGGGTTAACGAGAGGCAAACACGTTTGGCGATGGTGTGTCATTTTTACGAGTAGCTCCCTTACTCGATTGTTATCCAATGTCATAGTGACCTCTTTATTTATGACTATTGTCGTGGGACATTTCTCGTGATGGTTATGTTAATGCGCCTGTGGGCTTGTCAGAAATGGCCAAAGCAAGTTGGCCATTTCTTTGATCAATACCGAGCTTTATTGCAAAGGCGACCACCAAGTTTTAGCTAATAAGGCTGATGCTGCTGAGTTTTTCTTTGCAGCTTTTTATATCGCTACGAACTTTCAGCAGAACCGAGTTATCCGCCTGCTCTGGGTGGGAAGTAATCAAATTCTCAATCTCTTTGAGTACCTTGCTTTCGACACCTTCAAGCTGTTCTAAATACATAGACTCTTTGTCAGAGGACACTTCCTTCATCACGTCGCTGTAGACCTCACGCGCCTTGATGGTGTAGGAAACCGGAGTGTCGTCGGCAGATTCTTCATTGTTACTTGCTAGAGAGTAGGGAGTGAGCTCAATGACTGCACGCTCACGTACTCTGAGCAGTTCTACCAACACATTATTCAAAGAAGTGTTGTCGATGTTCTCGATGGCCTTGTTGTAAATTTCATTTCCGCTTTCGATAAGCTCAATGATTGAGGCGATGTTTTCATTTTTCATATGCCACTCCTTATTTACTGGTGATAGGGGTGTTTGAGCGTATGGAATACAAACACGATGTTCATCTTCAATTGCAGGTTGTATGCCAATGAGTTTTAAGTCTTATTAATCAGTGACTTAATGTCTTGTTTTGCAATAAATTGCTAACAGTCGGTAAGGCGCTAAGAAAAAATTACAAGAATGGCGGGGAAAGCCTGGAAAGAATTACACGTACAGATACGGCTTTTTATCGAAATAAAAATAAAATCAATAAAAAACAACAACTTAAAATTCTGGCATGGATATGGCTTTGTAGGGAGTAAGTGAGGTCAAACATTGTTTCACTTGATTCACTATTCAACTCATTAATGGAGGCTAGTTATGGCTACTACAAAAGAAAGCACAGTAAAACCTCAAGAGCAGTTAGAAGAAGCATATCACTTAGCGGAACAAGCCACGACGGAAGCCGTTGGCGCGATGAAAGATCAAGCCAAAGAGAAGCTGGATGTCGGTGCACAGCAAGTTCAGCAGGCGACTAAGTCGGCAGAAAATGTAATCAAGGAGCGCCCATTGCTGAGCATAGGCTGTGCCTTCCTTGCTGGTTGGGCGGTTTCGAAGCTGATCAAATAATAGTGGTCACCAAGGATTAAGCCACACAACAGAAAGGCGAGGCTTCACATGAATAACTCAGGGCAAGTTACCAATCAGCAATCAGGCTCGGCGGCTTCAGACAGCGGCCGAGCCCCTGATGGGGCAGAAGAACAGGATATCCAACAAACCATTAATGGTTTGAGCAGCATTCTTGCGCAATTGGACCAACTGACGAAATCGCTAAAAGCATGGTCAGGTTCAACGTTGGATTTGTTCCTCTTGGAGATGAAAGTTAACGTGTCCGCAGTGCGTCAGATTTTGCTGTGTACCGTTGTTTTTACCCTATTGTCGGTATTGTTCGTATTCAGTTTGTGCCTTGCCTCTGGGGTGGTGGCTTATCAGTTAACTGCCAACGTATATGTTGCCGTGGGTGTATTTATCACATCATTAGGCTTGGCATTATTTGCTTTAGCCTGGTGGCAGAAGCGTTTAGTTGGATTTCTTGGATTCAAAAATACGACAGAACAATTACAGGAGGGGTGGGATGCGCTCGCTACAAAAGCTCAATCGAGCCATGCGGATCAAGCGGATGGAAGGTAAAGCATCTCTAGAGCAATGTTGTTTGTCGATGGAAATGTTCACGTTTACCACCAAGAAGTTTGTGAGAGAAAACCCTTGGACGACATTAGGCATTAGTGCTGTCGTTGCCGTTACCGCAGCAAAAGCAGGTCGATTGTCTCGACTGACTTCTTCTATTTCGTCAATGGGGCTATTGGTTAGCAGCGTGTCTGATATTACCGATTCGCTCACAAAGCCGGTCGCGGCAGCTTCTCTGGATGAGTCAGATGCGGAGCAAAATGGAAATGCAGCAACACAAGTAAGCAACGCTGCGACGACAGAGGGCGAACCACTCTAATAGCGGATTTCACCGCAAAATTTTCTTACCGATTCTGAGCTTATTATGACAGCGAAATTGAACATTCCTGCCAACACTGCGATTGGTGCAACGCTTCTCGTCCTGTTACTCGTCCCAGGGCTGTATTTTGCCAAGCCAATATTGTTACCTATTGTACTTAGCACCTTTATTTCTCTGCTGTGCAGTCCTTTCATTAATTATCTTGAAGACAAAGGCTTACCACGTGCTATTACCGTCGTGTTGACACTGTCATTCCTCGTTGGCGCCTCAATTATTGGTCTTGCCGCCATGTCGGAGCCCGCCAAGCAATGGTGGTCTGAGCTGCCCAGTATCGTGAAAAATGTGTCGCAAGAAGTAAGCGAAGTTACTAAAGCTTCGGCTGATCACCTTAATACTCCATTGAATATCGCCAATGATATGAGTATGGATGAGGTCGGGAACAACACCGTCTTTTCTTTGGTAAAAACGCTCGCGACCACTACGCCGACGATTTTGACACAAGCGATGATCGTGCTGTTTATGGTTTACTTTATGCTCAATCATGGACGAAGCTTATTTCGAAAGTCAGTGTCTTACTTACATGGGTTTGCCAAGCAGCGCCAAGCGATTGAGTTGGTCAAAGCACTACAGAAAGACCTATCTCGATACATTGGCACTATCACGTTGGTGAATGCGGGACTTGGGTTGAGTGTTGGGGCGGTGTTTTTTGTTTTAGGCCTTGAGGACCCGTTCTTGTGGGGCGCGTTTGCTGGCGTGATGAATTTTGCGCCGTATCTCGGCCCAGTCATCTCCATGGTGAGTTTCGGTTTTGTGGCTTATCTGCAGTTGGAGTCGGTCAGTTTTATGCTGACGGTGGTGTCTATCTATTTACTGCTCAATTTGATTGAAAGTCAGTTTGTTACACCAACACTATTGGGGAAAAGGTTTAACTTAAACCCGTTAGTGATTTTTGTTTGGCTTGTTTTTTGGGGCTGGCTTTGGGGCGGAATGGGACTATTGATCGGTGTGCCGTTGCTGGTTTGTATCAATATTTTGGTTGATCGTCTAGAGCTATGCCAATCAACCCAAAATCAAGCAAAGCAAATCACCTCCGCGGACGTGGCACCGCGAGAGTGACTTGAGGGTCAAGCTGGTTCAACGAAACAGTTTTCCAGCGCTCACTGGCTGACTAAATAAATATCCCTGACCATAAATACAGCCTTTTTCGAATAAGTAATCGGCTTGTTCCCGAGTTTCTATCCCTTCCGCGACGACTTTCAACGACAGCGTTTTTCCCATGGCAATAATGGCATTCACAATCGCGTTGCTGTCGCTATTACTTGGGACATCACTGACAAATGAGCGGTCAATTTTCAGTTTGTTGATTGGCAAACCTTTCAAGTAAGACAAAGACGAATAGCCAGTTCCAAAGTCATCCAGAGAAATCTCAATACCCAGCTCTCGTAATTGATTTAACGATGCAATGGCTTGTTGAGGGTCGATCAGTAAAAAGCTCTCTGTGATCTCCAAATCTAACCGTTGGGCAGGGTATCCGGTGTTATCGAGGATAGTACTTAATCGCTGAATGAAATTTGACTGCTGAAGCTGCAACGCAGAAACATTGACGGCGATTTTGCCAAACTCGATGCCTTGGTCCAGCCAAGCATTACCTTGCAAACAAGCTTGTTGTAACACCCACTCACCAATGCTTTGAATCAGCCCTGTTTTTTCTGCAATTGGAATAAAGTCTGCTGGTGGTACAGGGCCAAACTCTGGATGCTGCCAGCGTAATAAAGCTTCCACGCCGACAATCGAATTTTGTTCCAAGTTGTATTGCGGTTGGAATTCTAACCGGAGTTGTTGTTTTTCTATTGCTTGATGCAAAGCGGATTGAATGCGTACATGGGATACGGATTTATCGGTCAAATCCGGTGAGTAAAACGCGTAGCCGTTGCGTCCATTTTTCTTCGCTAAGTACATCGCGGTGTCTGCGTTTTTCAGTAAGGTTTCACTGTCTTGACCGTCTCTTGGGTACAAGGCAATACCAATACTTGTCGAGACACGAAGTGAGTCGTGGTTTGCCAAGTCGAATGGTTGCTGGAATACGCTTAGAATATCGCCGACGGTTTCCAATAAGGAAACATCACTATGGATGTCTGGCAAAATAATCACAAATTCATCGCCGCCAATGCGAGCCACATGCGCATTGAGGTGAAGCACATCTTGCAGACGAATCGCTAACTTAGACAGCAATTGGTCACCACAGAAGTGGCCCATGCTATCGTTGATGTGTTTGAAATGGTCGATATCTAAGAATAGGGTGGCAAACGTCTGCTGGCTTTTGTGTCCGGTTTCGATGTGTTGCTCGAGTAAGCTAAGTAAATGAGTGCGATTAGGTAGATTGGTTAATGGATCGTAAAAAGCCATGCGCTGCAGCTTTTCTTCGTGTGCCTTACGCACAGAGATATCTTCAAACACACAAATGTAGTTAATAAGGTGGTTTTTATCGTCCATTACGGCGCTAATGGTCGCTAATTGCGGATAAATGCTGCCATCTTTCTTTCTGTTGATGAATTCGCCTTTCCATTGGCCTTTGTTTTCGAGTTGATGCCACAACTGTTGATAGAAACCTTGATCATGATGACCTGAGCGCAGAATTCGTGGGTTTTTTCCTATCACCTCTTCAGAGCGGTAACCTGTAATTTGGGTAAAAGCCGTGTTTACATCAATGATGTTGGCATTGCGGTCTGTAATGACCATGCCTTCTTGCGAATTGTTGAAAATTTGGGACGCTAAGGAGAGCTGCGTTTCTACCATTTTTCGGCGGGTGATGTTACGTGTCATCCCCAGAATGCCGATTAAGTTTCCCGCATGATCACGGACAGGAGACTTAATGGTTTCTAGCCAAGTGGGGTTATTGTTGTCATCAATTTGACGGCATTCTTCAACAATATTTTGCGTGCCAGTGGCTACCACCAATTTATCGGCATCAATGAATTTTTCCGCACGTTCATGGCTAAACAGGGCAAAATCGTCTTTTCCAATGATTTCACTGTTGGTTTTTTGCCACGCGTTTTCTACGCTTCGATTGGTCATCGAATAAAGACCATCCATGCCTTTTATCCATACGTGGTCTTCAAGGCAGTCGATAAACTCTTGTAGTGTTGGTGTTGGCTTTATTTCCGCGCTTTGATGTCGCGTTTGTTCTTGCTGACAGTGCAAGTTGATATCAAAGCTGATCCGCCCCGCGATTGCGCTTAGCCATGCCGAAACAACCGTTGATTGATCATTAGGGTGAGTCAGTGTCAGTACGGCAAGCAATTCGCCATTAGGTAGCCAAATCGGTCCAATGCTCAAGGTTTGCTCTTCAAAGGGGGTATGGCTAACTGTAAAATCTGTCGGCGTAAAGTGATCGACAACTTGCGTTATCACATCGATGATAGCACGATGATTTTGGGTTGAGGTGGACACCTCAGTCGATAGCCACTGCTGAGTATCGCTCAGAGTATAAAGCTGTCCCTGAGCTTGAGTTACATCACAGCATTGTCGCAGAACGTGTTGCCAGTCTGCCATCAAAGGCGAAGGAATAGCGAAGCGAAACATAATTAATAACGAGTCCTAAATCGCCCAAAGGTAATTATATTAGAATCTAGCGTAAGCTATTGGGCTTTGTGAGTATCGTATCCAACGCGTAGCTAAATCCTAGCAGCGTAAAGTGCTTTCTATCATTAAAATGTTATCTATATCTCTTTTTTATCCAACTTATTGCATCGTTTTTTAGGGCTTTGGATAGGTGATTAAGAAGCGTTTACCGCTTTGGTTTTCTTGCCCCATGAGACTTGCTGAATGACTAAGCCACTGATGATCAATACCAGGCCAATCAAGGTTGAAGGATGAATTTCTTCGCCGATGATGGTAGCTAACAACATGAGTGAGATAAATGGAGAAGCAAAGATCAGATTACTGATACGCGCGGTGTTTTGCGTTGATTTGAGTGCGCTCAGCCACAAAACGAAAGTGATCCCCATTTCAAACAGTCCGACATACGTCACCGCTGCCCAGCCTTTAATTGAGATTGCCTGCCAGCTCGCACCTTCATAAAGACTTAAACCAATGGCGAATGGAATAGCGACCAAAAAGCCGAGCAGAACGCCAACCACAGGGTCGGCCTTATTTTTGGTATTTAAAATCCAGTAACCGGCCCACAGCAGCGTTGATAGCAGCGCAAGACCAACACCCAACGGGCTCTCAAATTCCATGCCTAAAAGATTTCCTTGTGTGGCAATCACTATCACGCCGACATAACTAAAACCGCAAGCCAGCCAGTCCTTACCACGGATCTTTTGTCCTAAGAAAACAGCGGCCATTAGCGTTAAGGTGATGGCCCAGCTGTAGTTGATCGCTTGAGCCTGAGATGCGGGCAGCAAGTCATATGCTTTGAACAGAATAACGTAATACGCCAAAGGGTTAATCAACCCAAGCAGTAGGTAATACCAAGGGTTTGAGAAAAATGTAGCGCTTAACTGGCCCAGTTTACCTTGCACACCACAGATTACTGTTAGCGCAATCGCAGAGACGATGCTGGCAATGCATAGCATTTGAATCGGCGTAAATTCTGCCAACGTGAGTTTAAATGCGGTTGCAACGGTAGACCAAAGTAATACTGCTGAGAGCCCAAATCCTAGGGCGCGACGCTCGTTCATGATGCCTCTGCGTGATGATGTGCCGCTCGGTTTGGATAATTTGAGCGGAAGAAAGAATATTATAGGAAGGCCTAGTGTATGCGAGGATTTTTCATCCAACAAACTGGACATTTATCCAGTGTCTAAATACCATTGTTATAGATACAAAACACAGGCTAACTCGCTATTATGCAATGGATTCTTGAGTACCAATCTCTCATTCTCTCTTCTCTTTGTGCTGCCACGCTTAGTGGTGTCGCTGCCGGTTGGTGGGTGAAACAGCGTTTTATCACCCAAACTCAGCTTCTCGAGCAACAACTTGTTTCAGAAAAACAGCTTCATCAACAGCAACTTGAACAGGTCAAGCAAAGCCTTGCCGATGCTCAGCAAGAGTTGGATGAATTAGATGATGAGCGCGATAAAGCCGCGTTTGAAGTGCGTCAAACGCACGGAAAGCTGATGGCAGCTATGGAAAAACTGCGTTACTTCGAGGCCGTAAAGCAAGAGCGCCAGCAATACTTTGATGAGCTTGGTCAAATGCGTGAACACAAATCACGTCTAGAAACGCAACTGCGTGAACAGCAAGCTCGCCATGAGCAAATTAACCAAGCTAATGCCGAAAAACTGCAAATTTTAGAACAAGCGGAAGCACGCTTGAAACAACAATTTGAGCACTTGGCAAATCAACTGTTTGAAGAAAAAACCGCGAAGGTCGATTTGCAAAACCGTCAGAGTTTAGAAGGCTTGTTGTCACCGCTTAGAGAACAGTTAGAAGGGTTCAAAAAGCACGTTAATGACAGCTTTAGCCAAGAAGCTAAAGAGCGCCATACCCTAGTGCATGAGCTGAAAAACCTGCAACGTTTGAACGAGCAAATGACGCGCGAAGCGGTTAATTTGACCCAAGCGTTGAAAGGGGACAACAAACAACAAGGTAACTGGGGCGAAGTGGTGCTCGCTAGGGTACTTGCCGAATCTGGCTTGCGTGAAGGGCACGAATATCAGACTCAGGTGAACTTACAAAATGAAGCAGGCAAGCGTTACCAACCTGATGTCATTGTTCATCTCCCACAAAACAAACAAGTGGTTGTGGATTCTAAAATGGCGCTGGTTGCCTATGAGCGCTACTTCAACGCCGAAACTGATGCTGAGCGCGATCAGGCTTTGAATGCGCATTTAGCCGCTCTACGTGCACATATCAAAGGGTTAAGCATGAAGGACTACCACAAACTCAAAGGTATTCAGAGTTTGGACTATGTTCTGATGTTTATCCCGGTTGAGCCGGCGTTCCAAGTCGCGATTCAAGCCGATCCAAGTTTGATCAAAGACGCGATGGAGCAAAACATCATTTTGGTGAGCCCAACAACGTTGCTGGTGGCACTGCGCACCATTGATAATCTATGGCGCAATGAACGCCAAAATGAAAACGCCAAAATGATTGCGCAGCGTGCGACAAAACTCTACGACAAATTACGATTGTTTGTAGACGACATGGAGGGGCTCGGTGGTGCGCTGGATAAGGCGAATCAAAGCTATCAAGGTGCGATGAACAAGCTTGCCACAGGGCGCGGAAATGTGATTCGCCAAGCCGAAAGCTTTAAACACTTGGGAGTTGAAATTAAACGACCGATTTCTTCCGACCTCGCGCAGTTAGCGCAGAGTGATGCATTTTCAGAAAATGACCCGTTAGTAGAAAGACATCCGGCTGAGGATAAAGTAAACTAATCGCCCGCAGTGCAGTGGGCGATTTTATTTGTCAACAAACGCCCCGTAGAGGAAAGCGCTGCCTAAGAGGAATTAGAATGACGGACACAAGTTTGCAATCCAATACAGCGTTAGAGAATGAAACCACTCACTTTGGTTTCTCTACAGTGGCAAAAGACGAAAAAGTGACTAAGGTTGCCGAAGTATTCCACTCCGTGGCAACAAAATACGACATCATGAATGACCTGATGTCTGGTGGTATTCACCGCCTTTGGAAGCGCTTCACTATCGATTGTAGTGGTGCTCGCCCTGGCCAACGTATTCTTGACCTAGGTGGTGGTACGGGTGATTTGACGGCGAAATTCTCGCGCATTGTTGGCGATGAAGGCCATGTCATCCTTGCCGATATCAATAACTCAATGCTTAACGTTGGTCGCGATAAACTGCGTGACAACGGTATTGTGGGTAACGTGCATTACGTTCAAGCCAACGCAGAAGAACTGCCGTTCCCTGATGATTATTTTGATGTCATCACCATCAGTTTTTGTTTGCGTAATGTGACAGACAAAGACAAAGCGCTTCGTTCAATGTTCCGCGTACTGAAGCCAGGCGGCCGTCTATTGGTGTTGGAATTTTCAAAACCAGTGCTAGAGCCGTTATCGAAAGTATACGACGCATATTCATTCCACTTGTTGCCGAGAATCGGTGAGCTAGTTGCGAATGACTCAGAGAGTTACCGCTACCTAGCGGAGTCAATCCGTATGCATCCAGACCAAGAAACGCTGGAAGGCATGATGCAAGACGCAGGTTTTGAAAACACCAAATACTACAACTTAACTGGTGGTATTGTGGCTTTGCATCGCGGTTATAAATTCTAAGGGTTAACGGCATGCCATTTGAACCACTTATCACCGCTGTGATTGAAACGTCACTGAATACACTGATCAAAGACGACCCTGCATTGGGCCGTCGTTTAGCGCGTCTAAAAGGTCAAGTTATTCAAGTTCACCTGAAAGAGATCAATAAAACACTGACATTTGTTTTTAGTCAGCAAATTGATGTGCTTGGTCATTACGAAGGGCAGCCTAACTGCTATCTATCGCTCAACTTGAGTGTGTTACCAGAGCTGCGCGATCAGGCCAACATCACTCGTCTTATTAAACAAGATAAACTTGAACTCGAAGGCGATATTCAATTGGCGCAGAAATTCTCTCAGTTGATGGTGGATTGCAAACCAGATGTTGAAGAGTGGTTGTCTCGCGTGACTGGCGATGTCGCCGCACATACCTTTGTGCAAGGCTCAAAAAACATCGGCAACTTTCTTGCGTCTCAAGCAGAAAAACACCAACGTCATCTTGCGCAAGTAGTGACTGAAGAATGGAAACTGGCTCCCGCTCCGTTAGAAGTGGCCTATTTCTGCGACCAAGTTGATGAGGTTCGCAGCCAGGCTTCTCGCATTGAAGCTCGTTTAACGGCTTTGCTGAATAAGCTGGATGCAGATAAGCCTGCATTGGAGAAACCATGACGCCAGCAGAACTAAAGCGCTTATACCACATCGCCAAAGTACAACTGGAATACGGCTTAGATGAGCTGCTTCCCGATCACCAACTGACCAAAGCTCCGCTTTTACTGCGCAAAAGCTTGTTTTGGATTAAGAACAAGCACCCAGAAAAACCACTCGGTGAACGTCTGCGTTTAGCACTGCAAGAGCTGGGGCCGGTTTGGATTAAGTTCGGTCAGATGATGTCGACGCGCCGTGACTTATTTCCTCCGCATATCGCTGATCCCCTAGCTTTACTTCAAGACCAAGTCGCGCCTTTTGATGGCGAGTTGGCAAAAAAGCAGATGGAGCAAGCATTAGGTGGTCCGTTAGAAAAATGGTTTACCGAGTTTGATATCAAACCACTGGCGTCTGCGTCGATTGCTCAGGTACATACTGCGCGCATAAAAGACACTAACCAAGAAGTGGTATTAAAGGTTATCCGCCCAGATATTCGCCCAGTCATTGATTCAGATCTAAAACTGATGCACCGAATGGCGCGTATAGTCGCCGGAGCGATGCCTGAAGCACGTCGTTTAAAACCAGTTGAAGTCGTGCGTGAGTACGAGAAAACCCTGCTTGATGAACTCGACTTGCGACGTGAGGCGGCGAATGCCATTCAGTTGCGCCGCAACTTTGAGGGCAGCGAAGAATTGTATGTTCCTGAAGTTTTTCCCGACTTCAGTAATGAAACTGTCATGGTTTCTGAGCGAATATATGGCATTCAAGTCTCTGATATTGAAGGCTTGAAAGCAAATGGCACCAATATGAAATTGCTCGCGGAACGCGGTGTGAGTGTGTTCTTCACTCAGGTGTTCCGAGACAGCTTTTTCCATGCCGATATGCATCCGGGTAATGTGTTCGTCAAACCCGAACATCCAGAGAACCCAATGTGGATAGGGCTAGATTGCGGAATCGTTGGTACACTTAATAGCGAAGACAAGCGTTATCTGGCGGAAAACTTCCTGGCGTTTTTCAATCGTGACTACCGCCGAGTGGCGGAGTTACATGTGGATTCAGGGTGGGTGCCTGCGGATACCAATGTCGATGAGTTTGAGTTCGCGATTCGCATTGTGTGTGAGCCTATTTTTGCTAAGCCATTGTGCGAAATCTCCTTTGGTCATGTGTTGTTGAATTTGTTCAACACGGCACGTCGATTCAATATGGAGGTTCAGCCACAGCTTGTACTGTTGCAAAAAACGCTGTTGTACGTGGAAGGGCTTGGTAGGCAGCTATATCCTCAACTTGATTTGTGGGAGACCGCAAAACCATTCCTGGAGGAATGGATGATGAATCAAGTTGGGCCGCAAGCTCTAGTGAATGCGATTAAAGACCGCGCACCATTTTGGGCAGAGAAATTACCTGAACTGCCAGAGCTACTTTACGATAGCCTGAAACAAGGTAAAGCGATGAATCAACGTATGGATCAGCTTTATCAAGGGTATCGCCAGAGCAAGCGCCAGCAGGCGACAGGAAAGTTTTTGTTTGGCGTTGGCGCGACTTTAGTCGTATGCTCGGCAATATTGGTGAACGATGCTTTTGAGCAGCTTTCGTTGGCCTGCGGTATCGCAGGTGTCACATTTTGGCTGCTTAGTTGGCGAGCTTATCGTCAATAGACGTTAAACTCTTGAAATATTTTTGTTTGTTTAAAGACCCGAGGTAAAGAGAATGGGTGGTATCAGTGTTTGGCAACTTCTAATCATTGCTGTAATTGTTGTATTGCTATTCGGAACAAAGAAACTACGCGGTATCGGTGGCGATCTGGGTGGTGCCGTTAAGGGCTTCAAAAAAGCGATGAGCGAAGATGAACCTGCGAAAAATGACAAAGACGCAGACTTCGAACCAAAAAGTCTAGAAGAGCAGCAGAAAAAAGAAGCTGCTCCTGAAACGAAAAAAGACAAAGAGCAGGCGTAAAACGTGTTTGATATCGGTTTTTGGGAACTGGTATTAATATCTGTTGTTGGTCTGGTCGTTCTTGGGCCGGAGCGTTTGCCTCATGCTATTCGCAGCGTGTCTCGCTTTATCGGTGCCGCTAAGAGTATGGCAAATAGCGTCAAAGACGAATTGTCACACGAGCTGAAAGTCCAAGAGCTGCAAGAAAACTTGCGCAAAGCAGAACAAATGGGGATGGATGATTTGTCCCCTGAGTTGAAATCTTCAGTTGAAGAGTTGAAGAAGGCAGCGCAATCTGTAAATCGTCCTTACGCAAAGAACACCGATTCAGAGGCTGAGCCTGTAAAAACAGAGCCAGCAGTCGAAGAGGCCGTGAAAGCGCAAGAGAGCAAGGTTACAGCGGCAGATAAGAAAGCCGAATAGTCTCATTCGGAGGAGCTACTAGTGATTGGTAGCTCCTTTTTGATCTGGTTTTTAATAAGAGGTTTGCCATGTCTACCGTCGAGCAGACACAACCTTTAATTAGTCATTTGTTGGAGCTTCGCAACCGACTACTGCGTTCAATCCTCGCAGTGTTGGTCGTGTTTGTTGGACTAATTTATTTCTCTAACCACATTTACGAGTTTGTTTCCGCACCTTTAGTAGAGCGTCTACCTGAAGGCGCGACCATGATTGCTACGGATGTAGCGTCACCTTTTTTTACGCCACTTAAGCTGACGTTAATTGCTTCGGTATTTATTGCGGTGCCTTTTATCTTGTATCAAGTGTGGGCATTTGTAGCGCCAGGTTTGTACAAGCATGAACGTCGATTGATCATGCCACTGCTGTTTTCGAGTTCGCTATTGTTCTACTGTGGAGTGGCATTTGCCTACTTCGTGGTATTTCCATTGGTGTTTGGCTTCTTTACCGCTATCTCTCTTGGTGGAGTAGAGTTTGCAACTGATATCTCGAGTTATCTCGACTTTGTGCTGGCGCTATTTATGGCGTTTGGTATCGCATTCGAGGTGCCTGTTGCGATTATTTTGTTGTGTTGGACTGGGGCCACTACACCAGAAGATTTAAGACAGAAACGTCCTTATATTATAGTGGCTGCGTTTGTCGTAGGTATGGTGTTAACGCCACCAGACATGATCTCGCAAACCTTACTCGCTATTCCGATGTGTTTACTGTTTGAAGTCGGTTTGTTCTTCGCGCGTTTTTATACTCGTCGAAGCGAAGAAGTAGAAGCGGAAACCGAAGAATAAGGCTAATCTAGATGTGAAAAGCGGCTCAATTGAGCCGCTTTTTTTGCGGTTGGTTTTTTCTTGGGCTAATTACTTAACTTTCATGACGTAACCACATTTTGTGCATACGTATACTTCCTTGATGCCCAGCAGCTTTTGAAAAAAACTGCGCGGTACGCGTTGTAAGTAAGCACCATGTGTACACACTTCAACTTCCATATTCATGCTGTTTTACATTTGTGCTAATTAATGGGCGTAAATCAGTATAGAAAAATAATGTGTCGAGTTGTCGACAGTTTTGCAAAGCGGACGAAGTAAAGTGACGATATGAGAAGTAAGTAGAGTTGCTAGTTAATTATTATGTTTATCAATAATTTTGTATGGATTGTTCTACTATTTCAACGGGTTGAATCGTTCATTCAATAGTTTAGGTGATAAAAAAGCGACGTTGATTTCGTCGCTTTTTTCAATTCTCGTGAATTAAATATTAAACAGCTTTTTGGCATTCTCAGTCGTTATGGCATCGATGGTTGCGATGTCGACATCACGCAAGTCGGCAACACGTTGTGCAACGAGAGAAGTGTAGGCTGGTTCATTACGTTTACCACGGTGTGGCACAGGCGCTAAATATGGACAGTCGGTTTCTAAAATGACCCACTGCATATCCAAATGTGGAATGACTTTATCCATCCCGCCATTCTTAAAGGTCGATACGCCACCCAAGCCTAAGTGGAAGCCTAGCTCATTGATTGATTGCGCTTCTTCTAAGCTGCCTCCAAAACAGTGGAATACACCACGCAGACGACCATCTTGCTCTTGTCTTAGCAAAGTGAGTGTTTCTTCAATCGAATCACGAGTGTGGATAACGACTGGTAAGTCCATCTCTTTTGCCCAGTTAAGTTGAGCTACGAACGCCATTTCTTGCTCAGCACGATAGGTTTTATCCCAATACAGGTCGATACCGATTTCGCCCACCGCAATAAACTTGTGTTTCTCAAACCAACCGCGGATGATCTCCAACGTTTGTTCAACATTGCTGTCCACATAACAAGGGTGGAGTCCCATCATTGAGTGGCACACGTCAGGATATGCCGCTTCGGTTTGTAGCATGGGCTCAATAGAGTCCAGATCGATGTTTGGCAACAGGATTTTATTAATGCCTTGCGTTAAGGCGCGTTGTACTACTTCATCGCGGTCGTTATCAAATTCGCTGGCATAGATGTGCGCGTGGGTATCGATCATCGTTACTCTCTGTGCTTCATAGTTGGTTTCGTATTCGAAGTATACTTGAGTGTGAGTGCTGGGTCATTTTCAGTTTTTTTCATTACCTTTTTCCAGATTGTCACTCGCAACATGCATCAAGAGTGATATGATTTTGTTCACCAGATGATTTGATCATCATAACCGTCCAGACAAGGAGAAAATGGTGTCTGTATCAATTCAAGGTCCATTCCCTGCACGCCGTATGCGTCGTTTACGTAAGCACGATTTTAGTCGTCGTTTGATGGCTGAGAACCAACTTTCTGTTAATGATCTGATTTACCCAATGTTCATTCTTATGGGTAAAGATCGTCGTGAGAGCGTGGAGTCCATGCCGGGTGTAGAGCGTTTGTCGATTGATTTAATGCTAGAAGAAGCACAATACCTTGCAAATCTAGGCGTTCCAGCAATCGCGCTTTTCCCTGTCGTAAACCAAGACGCTAAAAGCTTATGTGCTACTGAAGCCTACAACCCAGAAGGTTTGGTTCAGCGAGCAGTACGAGCGCTTAAAGAACACATTCCTCAAATTGGTGTAATCACAGACGTGGCACTCGACCCATTCACGACACATGGCCAAGACGGCATCATCGATGAAGATGGCTACGTAATGAATGATGAAACCACAGAAGTATTGGTTAAGCAGGCTTTGTCTCATGCAGAAGCGGGTGCTGACGTAGTCGCGCCTTCAGACATGATGGATGGCCGAATTGGTAAGATCCGCGAAGCATTAGAAAACGCGGGCTACATTCATACTCAAATCATGGCTTACTCGGCTAAGTACGCATCGAACTACTACGGACCATTCCGTGATGCGGTTGGCTCTTCTTCAAATCTAAAAGGCGGCAACAAGAAAAACTACCAAATGGACCCAGCAAACATTGATGAAGCGATTCACGAAGTGGCGCTAGACATCAACGAAGGTGCGGACATGGTGATGGTTAAACCTGGTATGCCATACTTAGATGTAGTTCGCCGAGTAAAAACTGAACTTCAAGTACCGACATTTGCTTATCAAGTCTCTGGCGAGTACGCGATGCATAAAGCGGCGATCATGAATGGCTGGCTCAAAGAGCGTGAAATTGTGATGGAATCACTATTGTGCTTCAAACGTGCAGGTGCAGATGGCATCTTAACGTACTTTGCGAAAGACGTTGCTGAGTGGTTGGCAGAAGAGAATGCACAAACTGCTCAACACCTAAATCGTACTCCGGAAGCGACAGAAGAGTAATTATCGCTCAGTGAGAAATACCAGACCAACAAGAGTTGTTCGTCTGTATATACCCAAGTAACCTCAGGCGGATTACAACAGTAACAATCCAAGGTGCTTGGGTATTTTTATTTTGGAGAAGAGAACAATGACAATGCTGATTCGTGAAGGCACATTGGAAGAAGCACTTCAAGTTGTGGCGCGTGTTACCGAGTTTTCGAAAGGAGAAACGGTAGACTCCATGACTCAACGTTTAGAAGAGAAAAACAGTTTAATCCTCGTTGCAGAAAAAAATGGCACGATTGTCGGCTTCAAAATAGGTTACGAATTAGAGGATGGTGTTTTCTATAGCTGGTTAGGTGGTGTTGTCCCTGAAGCTCGAAATGAAGGCGTGGCACAACTGCTTTTGGAAGCTCAAGAGGATTGGGTGGCAGAACAAGGCTACAACACATTAAAAGTGAAATCTCGAAACCAGTTTCCGGCTATGCTTCGCTTGTTATTGAGAAATGGCTATATAATTGAAAAGTTTGAAGAAAAAGTAAATCTTCGAGAATCTCGAGTGCATTTCATTAAAGCAATGTGAAAATAAATGAGATTTTTTCTCATTTAACTGTTGACTACGAAATGAGAATCATTATTATTAAACCTGTCTTAGGGAATGAGGAAAGTTCACAAGGACGTTGAGTGACTTATTAACAGAAGTTAATTAACTGAAAGTTGAGAAGTGATGAAACATTTTTCCGAGAACTTGCACGAATTCTTTTTGACACGACATTGCTCACATTGCTTCCAGTGTAATTTATAGCTTCTTGGTTAAGCTGCTCTATTTACAGAATTTGCTTTACCACTTCTGCTAGGCGACCCCATTCGGGTCGCTTTTTTCTTTTCTACGATTTCTATTTGACGTCACTATTAATATCTTTTCCACATGCGATGATCATTTTAGGAACGTTGATCTTCTCGCTGTTATGAGAATTTGTTGTTATTAATCAATGGTTTGGGTTGGTGTTTTCTTGTTTTTTTTGTTATTGGATAACCAGTGGATAATTTCTATAAACAGAGTTATCCACAGGAGGTGGTGTTTTCGTGAATAAAGTCGGAAAAATTTACGCGACCTAGATCGAGCGAACAAGATAGATTCAGATCAGCAGTCATGGCATCCTAGGCAGATCTCTCAAGTACTGAATTGGATACAGACAATTATGGCAAGTATTCCTGAAAATCCGTTGATCCTTATCGACGGCTCTTCTTACCTATATCGCGCTTTTCACGCCTACCCGGGCACCATGAGCAATGGTGAAATTCCAACTAATGCCGTTTACGGCGTCGTGAACATGTTACGCAGCATGATGCGTCAGTTTGCGTCTGAGCGCATCGCGGTGGTTTTCGATGCAAAGGGAAAAACCTTTCGTGATGATATGTATGCAGAATACAAAGCGAATCGTCCGCCAATGCCGGATGACCTGCGTTGTCAAATTGAACCATTACACAATGTTATTCGTGCAATGGGTTTGCCGCTGATCTGTGTTCCTGGCGTCGAGGCGGATGACGTCATCGGTACGTTAGCATACCAAGCATCACAAAAGGGCATGCCTGTATTGATCAGTACTGGTGATAAAGACATGGCGCAGCTAGTGGATGATAACATTACCTTGATCAACACCATGACGAACGTCGTAATGGATCGTGAAGGTGTGGTTGAAAAGTTTGGCATTCCACCTGAGTTGATCATCGACTACTTAGCACTGATGGGCGATAAAGTAGATAACATTCCTGGTGTACCGGGTGTCGGTGATAAAACAGCGACCGCACTACTGCAAGGTATTGGTGGTCTGACGAAGTTGTATGAAAACCTCGATGATATTGCAGGGCTTGGTTTCCGTGGTTCTAAAACCATGGCGAAAAAGCTCATCGACAACAAAGAAAATGCCATGCTTTCGTATGAGCTCGCGACCATCAAATTGGATGTTGAGCTTGAGGAAACGCCAGAATCATTGCTGAAAGCGGAACCAAATAAAGACGAATTAGTGAAGCTGTATGGCCAACTGACGTTTAAATCTTGGTTGAATGAACTACTTGAAGGCGGTTCTGGATCTGTGGAGGCCGTAGAGCTTGCAGGATCTTCACAAGCTTCTTCTTCTCAAGCCGAGATGGAAACTTCTGCGGTAACAATCGATCGCAGCCAATATGAAACAATTCTGGATAAAGAAACCTTCAATGCTTGGCTAGATAAACTTCAAACGGCTGAGCTGTTTGCATTTGATACGGAGACCGATAACCTAGATTACATGCTAGCGAATCTAGTTGGTTTGTCATTCGCTGTCGATGAAGGTATTGCGGCTTATGTGCCAGTTGCACATGACTATTTAGATGCGCCTGAACAGCTTGATCGTGATTGGGTACTAGAACAGCTGAAGCCAATTCTTGAAGATGCAGCGAAAGCAAAAGTCGGTCAAAACTTAAAGTATGATGCGTCTGTACTCGCTCGTTACGACATTGAGCTAAAAGGTATTAAGCACGACACGATGTTGGAATCGTATATCTACAACAGTGTCGGCGGTAAACACGATATGGACAGCTTGGCGCTTCGCTTCCTACAGCACAGCTGCATTTCTTTTGAGCAAATTGCAGGTAAAGGCAAAAATCAGCTTACGTTTAACCAAATCGAACTGGAACAAGCATCGCCATACGCGGCAGAAGATGCGGATGTGACCCTTCGTCTGCACAATCGCTTGTTTGCTAATATCGAGCAGGATGAAAGCCTAAAGACAGTTTACGAAGAGATTGAAATGCCGTTGGTGCCAGTTCTTTCGCGCATTGAACGCACTGGGGTCTTTATCGATGAAATGAAGCTGAGTGCGCAGTCGGTCGAGATTACCGCTCGCCTTGATGAGCTTGAAAAGAAAGCGTACGAAATTGCTGAGCAAGAGTTTAATATGAACTCTCCAAAGCAATTACAAGCCATCCTATTTGAAAAAATGGGTTTACCGGTTGTGAAGAAAACGCCATCAGGCACACCATCGACGAATGAAGAAGTTCTGCAAGAACTCGCGCTAGACTACCCACTACCAAAACTGATTTTGGAATACCGTGGTCTGGCGAAGCTAAAATCAACTTACACCGACAAACTGCCGAAGATGATCAACCCATCAACGGGTCGCGTGCATACTTCTTACCACCAAGCAGTGACCGCAACGGGTCGTCTATCTTCTACTGATCCGAACTTACAGAATATTCCAATTCGTAACGAAGCCGGCCGTCGTATTCGTCAAGCGTTTGTCGCGCCATCAGGGCATAAAATCTTAGCGGTCGACTACTCGCAAATCGAACTTCGCATCATGGCGCACCTTTCTGGTGACCAAGCGTTATTGGATGCATTCCGTGATGGCAAAGATATCCACGCGGCAACCGCAGCAGAAATCATGGGTGTTTCTATTGAAGACGTTTCAAGTGAGCAACGTCGTCGTGCGAAAGCGGTTAATTTCGGTCTTATTTACGGCATGAGTGCGTTTGGTTTGGCGAAGCAATTAGGCATTCCTCGTGGTGAAGCTCAAGCGTACATGGATACATACTTTGAACGTTACCCAGGCGTGATGCAGTACATGGAAGACACACGCAGCACGGCAGCAGATAAAGGGTATGTTGAAACGATTTTTGGTCGACGTTTGCATTTACCAGAAATCAAATCGCGCAACGGGATGCGTCGTAAAGCTGCTGAACGTGCGGCAATCAACGCACCAATGCAAGGTACGGCTGCGGACATCATTAAGAAAGCGATGCTGTTGGTTGATCAGTGGATTCAGGAAGAAGGCAATGGTCGTGTGAAGTTATTAATGCAAGTACACGATGAATTGGTCTTTGAAGTTGAAGAGTCATCATTGTCCGAAATTGAAAGTAAAGTACAGAAATTGATGGAATCTGCAGCAGAGCTAAAAGTACCGTTGGTTGCAGAAGCAGGTCATGGTGATAACTGGGATCAAGCTCATTAGTCACTTTTAGACCAAAATAACCAATTAATTATGAGCCAGCGCACAAACGCTGGCTTTTTTTTGAGATTAAAAAAGCTAGCGCAAAGTTAACTTTGATGTTGCTTAATAAAAATTTCATGAAAAAAAACTACAAAAATTCTTTGCAATTCTGACCAATTGTTGTACATTAATACTCGTAGGGTACAGAGGTAAGATGTTCTATCTTTCAGACCTTTTGTTTCACGTTATTGGATTAGGCTGATTCAGCCGCCCCAGTCAGTTTTTGACTGGGGCGTTTTTTATTGGGCGAAAGAAAATTATTCTTTTGGATCAGCAGCTTAAAGTTAGCCTTCAAAAACCTTCTTTTTTGACCTTTCTAAGTCACTGCAAAATCTCGATTTTTCCTTCAAATTTATTGCGTTATTCATCCTGTAAATTTACGCCAGTCACACTATTATTTTTTCTTGAAAGAAACTAAGTTACATCTTTTTGAAGATTTGCTTGGCTTAACTGTCTGAATTGTAACGCTATTGGGTGTTTTTGGAGTGAATGTTTGGTGATACACAGGAAACAAGAGCGCTTTTTAACCTATTGAAATCGAATCTCAGTTCAGCAATGCTTCGTCACATAACAATAATTACCAATTTTTCTCTCCCGTTATCCCTGCCAGGAAGGCGGGGATTTTTATTGCCTGTTATTTAGTTCAGATAAACAAAAGCCCCACCAAATGGCAGGGCCGTGTCGAAGAAATTTAACAAATATTGTTAATTATTCTTCATCGCTCGCTGGTATCTCTTGTTCGTCTTCTTCTATCAGGTGTGCTAGTGCTGGTGCAAACCAGGTATCCAGTTTTGCACGTAGCTGATCGACACCTAATCCTTTCAGTGAAGAGAACACATCAACAGAAACGTCACCACCGAAAGTTTCTACTTGCTTACGAACTTTCAGTAGAGTTTGTTTGCGTGCACCACTTTTTAGTTTATCTGCTTTGGTTAGCAAAACTTGCACAGGAATGTGGCTATCGATGGCCCAGAAAATCATTTGTTGGTCGAGATCTTTCATTGGATGACGAATGTCCATTAGAACCACTAAGCCTTTTAGGCACTCGCGTTTCTGTAGGTATTCACCCAAAGATTTCTGCCATTTGTTTTTCATCTCTACCGGTACTTGAGCAAAACCGTATCCAGGTAGATCGACAATGTGACAACCTTCTTCTACTTTGAAAAGGTTGATTAATTGCGTACGACCAGGTGTCTTTGATGTCTTGGCTAAGCTTTTTTGATTAGTTAGACGGTTAAGTGCACTCGATTTACCAGCGTTTGAGCGTCCTGCAAACGCAATTTCGACACCTTCGTCTTCCGGCAGGTGACGAATATCGGGTGCGCTGGTGATGAAATGCGTATTTTGGTAATGAATTTTTACGCTCACTGTTAACTCCATCTCGACTTTGTGTAGTCGATTGATTACTTTTTTGTGAAAATGTGTAAAATAACCGTGCTCGGCATAAGGTCGCCTATTGTACCATGAGTGTACGCGGTATGTTCACATTCCGTGGTACTGGAAGCTTGATAATTATAATGGAATGTCATGAAGAAATTAGCGCTAATTTTGAGTCTTTTAGCCAGTTGCTCAGTATGGGCCCAAGGTAATATTGAGGCTGGTAAAGCAAAATCACAAACCTGTGTCGCCTGTCACGGAGCAGATGGCAACAGTGCAATAACAACGTACCCGAAACTCGCAGGCCAACACGCTAAGTATCTTGAGAAGCAGTTAAAAGAACTTAAGCTAGGCATGACAAGTGGTGGTAAACAAGGTCGTTACGATCCTGTAATGAGTGGTATGGCAATGCCACTGAGCGATGAAGATATCGCAGACCTATCTGCTTACTACGCTTCGCTACCAGTTTCAGAAAACTCAACACCTGAAGATGTAGTAGCAAAAGGCAAAACGCTTTATACCGCTGGTGATGCCGAGCGTGGCCTAACCGCATGTATTGCATGTCATGGTCCTCGTGGCAATGGTACTGAGCTTTCAGGTTTCCCGAAAATTTCTGGTCAGCATGCTGACTACATCAAAGCTCAGCTAGAAAAATTCCGTGATGGCGACCGTGGCAATGATATGAATGCCATGATGCGCGACATCGCGAAGAAAATGACAGACGAAGATATCGAAGTGCTGTCTAAATACGTTGGCGGTCTGCACTAATATACCTAAATCGCTCAAGATCCTGCATCTTGAGCTGGTTGGGTAGATGTCCCTACATCGTTCGAGCAACTTGTACAAAAATGCCCTAGTGAATCCACTAGGGCATTTTTGTTCGTGACAGATATCACAGTCGAGTTTGGATGCGAAAGCGATAGTTGGCTCGGCAGTTTGTGAGACATTTGCCATACTTGATGTTGGCTTTTTCTTGTTAGTGTTTTTAAGTTTTTGATTAAATGATAATTTTGATTTTTTAGAAAAATAGGCGGATTATTTTTTCAACCCATTACTTGTGAGCATAACGGGATGGCGTAAAGTAGAAGTCGTTCACAGGGAGTGAATGTAAGGATTTAAGACCACGGTTTAGGTCTCCAAGGATGTAGCTCGGATGCTTGGTGATTTAGAAAGGGATTTAGATAGGTAGGGAGCCTATCAGATAAGGATGGTCATCTCGTCTGACGGTTAAGACAGTGAAACGGATCAGGCACAGGAAGTTGCTCAGTAGACAGGAAGTAAACGGATAGCCAAAATTCATCAGGAAGATGAAAAACAACTCTTTTTGGCAGGGAAAGCTCTAAAAACAAAGGGATCATTGGTGCACCAAATGTGTGCAACACAGTTTCGCCAATTGATGGCACTTAGAAAGCGACAGTCTGACTGTCGCTTTTTTTATATCCGTTGACTTGCTCAGTCGTAACTTGAATTGATATTACTGCACTTATTTAGCTTTATAGGTTGTAAACAAAGTTTTTTAACAAAAATTGCTGAAAAAATACTCAACAACACTCCAATCCGAGTTCACTTTCTGGTATGTTTCGCATCCCTGTTTGAGGAAGTCAGCATGCATACCTGTCCTTTATGCCAAAATCAGCGCACTCACCATTATTTTGAAGATAAGCGTCGTGAATATCTTCAATGTGAGCAGTGCAGCTTGGTATTCGTAAATCCAGACCAACGTTTGGATGCGGAAAGCGAAAAAGCTCACTATGATTTGCATGAGAACAACCCCGATGATTTGGGTTACCGACGCTTTTTGTCGCGTATTACTGACCCGATCACAGAGCGAATTTCTCCACAATCAAATGGTATCGACTTTGGTTGTGGTCCTGGCCCAACGCTCTCCTTGATGCTGGAAGAGGCGGGGCACAACATGGCGTTGTACGATCTCTACTACCACCCTGATACGTCGGTTTTAGAAAAAACGTACGACTTCATGACAGCAACAGAGGTGATAGAGCACCTCTACCACCCAGATTTGGTGTGGAAGCAATGGTTGAATTTAGTTAAGCCAGGGGGCTGGATAGGCCTGATGACGAAAATGGTCATCGACGTGGAGGCTTTCAAATCATGGCATTATAAGAACGATCTCACTCACGTAGTGTTCTTTAGTCGTGACACGTTCCAGTTCCTAGCAGAGCGGGATAAGCTCGAACTCGAATTTATTGGTAATGATGTAATTTTACTGAGGAAACCCCAGTAATGAGCCGTAGTAAAAAATCTAGAAAACCGGGTGCCGCTGGTGCACCTGAGTTTGTTGTAACTCGTAACCGTACAGAATCTGATGTGGAAGGCCGCTTACGCAAGCGTGCTAAAAAGCGTAAAGGTCTGAAAACGGGTAACCGTAACTCAGAAGTTAACGAGCAGAAAAAGCAAGCTGCTGCACAAAATCGCGACCCGCGCTTAGGCAGCAAAAAGAAAATACCTCTGATTGTTGAACCTGCGAAGAAAATGACGAAGCAAGAGCGTCGTTTGTCGGCAGAGCAAGAACTAGAGATGCTAGAAAATGACGCGCAATTGAACGTGTTGCTAGACCGTATTGAAGCGGGTGAAAACCTGGGCACAGGTCTACAGAAATTCGTCGATGAGAAACTCGATCGCATTGAGAAGCTAATGGACCAACTAGGTTTGTTGGAACCTGAAGAAGAGGAAGACTTCACTGCACCTGCTGAGAAAAGCACGCGCAACGATGATGACTTGCTGGCAGATTTCGACGACATTAATTTCGACGACTATAAAGGATAATTAAGCTATGAATGTAACCTTATTAGCTATTGCTGGTGTTGTGATTATCATCGCACTCGCTTCTTATGCAGGTTACCTTCTGCTTCAATTGAAAAAGCAAAAGGAATTGCAGCTGAAGCATCAAAAATTGGCGATAGACAAACGTAACGCCAACATTTTTGAGAATGTGCATACCTTGTGTCAGGCGGGCATTCAAGGGCAGTGCGATTTATCTGAAATCAGTATCCGTGTGTATAACATCATGGATTATGTACAAGGTGAAGACCGCGTTGATTTCGATAAAACGTACCCTGCGATTTCTGAGCTTTACCACATAGTGAAAGATATGGCGCGTGGCGAAGAACGCCAACAACTTGCCAAGAAAGAGCGTATGCAACAGAACTTGACGCGTCATAAAGCGGAAAGCCGCCTCACTGATGCGATTATTGAGGAGCTCAAAGTGTTGCAGAAAAACGTCCAGCCACTGAATAATCAAATCAATATTCAGATGATTTAAGCGCGACCCCCAATAGTCTCCTTATGGCTAATGGGGGTATCGTGATCACGCTAGCACTTCTTTAGTTTTATACTTAAAAAGCCAGTCGGCGTTGCCACGCTTGTCATCGTCGTATGGCAAAATAGCGGCTCTGAATATCGGGTGACGGCTTTCGTTGCCCTAGCATTTAACGGAAAGTACCACCATGTCGAATCAACACACTGAATCGAAACAGCAAATCGTCTGGGATCAAGCGGTATTGGATAAGTACAACTATTCCGGGCCTCGTTATACGTCATACCCAACGGCGCTGGAGTTTCATGAAGCGTTCACCATTTCTGATTATGATATGGCATGCACTCAATACCCAGAACGCCCATTATCGCTGTACGTACACATTCCGTTCTGTCACAAGCTTTGTTACTACTGTGGATGTAATAAAGTCATTACGCGCCACTCGCACAAAGCGGATGAATACCTTGACGTGCTTGAACACGAAATTCGTCAACGTGCTGCATTACTTGTTGGTCGCACCGTGACGCAATTGCATTTTGGTGGTGGTACACCGACGTTTCTCTCTGAAAAGCAAATCACGCGTGTAATGAGCCTGCTACGCCAAGAGTTTACTTTTAGTAGCGATGCTGAAATCAGTATCGAGGTTGACCCGCGTGAAATCGAGCTGACCATGCTGGATCATCTGCGTAGTGAAGGCTTCAATCGCTTGAGCATCGGTGTGCAGGACTTCAACAAAGAAGTGCAAAAACTGGTGAATCGTGAGCAAGATGAAGAGTTCATCGTTGCGATGGTTGCGCGCGCAAAAGAGTTAGGCTTTCGTTCGACGAACCTAGATTTGATTTACGGTTTACCGAAGCAGACCAAAGAATCTTTTGCCAAGACTCTAGAACAAGTGCTAGAGATGCAGCCGGGCCGTCTATCCGTGTTTAACTACGCGCACATGCCACAGCTATTTGCAGCGCAGCGTAAGATTAAAGACGAAGACCTGCCAAAAGCAGAGGAGAAGATGGCGATTCTGCAAGACACCATCGCGACACTGACTGGTGCTGGCTACCAATTTATCGGTATGGACCACTTTGCTTTGCCGGACGATGAACTTGCTGTTGCCCAGCGCGAAGGTATTTTGCATCGCAATTTCCAAGGCTACACCACACAAGGTGAATGTGACTTGGTTGGCTTTGGTGTTTCTGCAATCTCGATGATCGGCGATGCGTACGCGCAAAACCAGAAAGAGCTGAAGAAATACTACGCTCAAGTCAACGAACTTCGTCACGCTCTATGGAAAGGGGTCTCGCTGGACTCTGATGATTTGCTCCGTCGTGAAGTGATTAAGCAGCTGATTTGTAACTTCAAGTTAGACAAGAAAGCCATTGAGTCTGAGTTTAAAGTGAAGTTTGATCAGTACTTTAAAGAAGACTTACAGCTACTTCAGACCTTCATCAACGATGAGCTGGTGGAAGTGGATGACAATGAAATTCGTGTGACGCTGCGAGGTCGTTTGCTGATCCGTAATATTTGTATGAGCTTCGATAAGTACCTGCGAGCGAAGGCGCGTCAGCAACAATTCTCTCGTGTTATTTAATCCGAGATACAGATTCAAGATATAAAAAATGCCAGCAGATGCTGGCATTTTTTTATGTTTTCGCTGGATTTAAGCGCGATCTTTTACTTTTTCTTTCAGTTCCGCTTTTTCTGCTTCTGAAAGGAACGCAATCTCAAGGCCATTGATTTGCGCTTGGCGAATCTGGTCTTGGCTCAGACCAGCGGCTGGTGCCGCTACTTCGTATTCGTATGGCAGTTCGATACCTTCAACCGCTGGATCGTCAGTGTTAAGACACGCAAGAACGCCATGCTCTAGGAACTGCTTGAGAGGGTGGTTTTCTAGCGTTTCTACCGTACTTGTTTGGTAGTTTGACGTCAGGCAAGATTCAATACCAATGCGGTTTTCTGCTAGGTAATCCATCAGTTTTGGATCGTGAATCGCTTTTACGCCGTGACCGATACGAGTTGCGCCTAGCTCATTGATTGCTTGCCACATGCTCTCTGCACCTGCTGCTTCACCAGCATGGACCGTTACCCCAAGGCCAGCATCGCGTACTTGCTTGAAGTGAGACACAAAGCGATCACCCGGTTGGCCTAGCTCGTCACCCGCAAGGTCGACGGCAACGATGTGATCTTTCTGGCTCAGAATGCCGTCCAGTTCTTGTTGACATGCGTCAGTACCAAATGTACGACTCATGATACCGATCAGGTTGGCTTTCACGCCAAAATCGCGCATACCCGCTTGCACACCGTCCACGACGGCTTCAACAACCCCCGCTACTGGTAGTTTGTGTTTCATCGCCATGTAGTAAGGAGAGAAACGCAGCTCTGCGTAATCGATTTGTGCGTTTAGCGCGTCTTCTACGTTTTCGTACGCGACACGACGACACGCATCTAGATCGCCCAGTACAGCAACACCCCAGTCGAGCTTAGAAAGGAAAGCAACAAGAGAGGGTTCCGCTTCGACAATTTGAACGTGAGGAGTGAGAGACTCAATATCGTACGCTGGTAGGGTAATGCCAAACTTTTGGCCTAGCTCAAGAATCGTTTTAGTACGAATGTTACCGTCGAGGTGACGGTGCAAATCAGTAAGAGGAAGGTTCTTCGTTATCATTTTGTCGATCCGGATAGTTATGAACTGGAACAGGGCCCAAACATCATCTGTGACAATACATGGGTAAGATTTGCAGTTAAGTATAAATAACAGTTGGGTAGATTGTCAGTAGAGGATGACTAGGAAATCAACGATTCTCGCTCTTTTCTACTTCATGTTCACCAAATGTGTTGGCCATTCTTCTAGTGGCATAGGGCGGCTGTAGTAGAAGCCTTGCACCTGATTACAGCCTAAAGAGCGCAGTAATTGTGCTTGATTGCTATCCTCGACACCTTCCGCGACGACATTAGTTTTGAGACCTGCTGTGATATTGATGACGGCAGCGACGACTGAACTGTTTAAGTTTTCTTGTGTGAGTTGATTGATGAAGGTGCGATCAATCTTCAAGCAAGTAAACGGTAGAGAGTGGAGGTAACCCAGTGATGAGTAACCAGTGCCAAAGTCATCTATCGCGATACCAATACCCATTTCACGCAGTTTAGTCATGTTTTCTAGTGTGGTCGGTGCGCTATCAATGACGCGTGATTCTGTGATCTCTAGTGTGAGGTTACTTGCTGGTAATTTCGTGATATCCAATACGCTTGTCACCGTATCGACAAAACTTGGGCAAGATAGTTGATTAACGGAGATATTCACATGCAGTTGGAAGTCCGACGGCCACTGTTTGCTTTCGATCGCTTGGTAAGTGTCGCGACAAGCTTGTAACAGAATCTGTTGGCCAATGGCTTTGATCATGCCGCTTTCTTCCGCGATTGGAATAAAATCTAATGGTGACACCATACCTGAGTCGCTATGCCAACGCGCAAGTGCTTCGGCGCCACACACTGTGCCACTGACGAGATCCACAATCGGTTGGTAATGAGGAATAAACTCTCGGTTTTCAATGCCAGTTTGGATCTTGGTCAGCATTTGCGTACGAAACTTTGAAGCGCTCGCTAGTTCTGGGCTGTAGTGACAAACACCAGTCAGTGAGTCTTGTTTGGCGTAACTTAATGCGATGCTGGCGTTGCGTAACCATAAAGGCATGGTTTCGTTTGGCTGGGTTTGTACAATACCAAGTGAAATCTTCATCACTACATTCTCGCCTTCCACCATAAATGGGGTGGAAAAGAGTTGCTGTAATCGACGCTCGGTTTGTTTAATTTTGGTTTCTGTGTCGACATTTGAGAGAAATACCGCGAATTCGTCACCACCAATCCGAGCCAATAATGCGTTGTCACGAAACTGCTGTTTTAACCTTTCAGCGATGCTGACCAACAACTGGTCGCCGTTGTGATGACCCACACTGTCGTTGATATCTCTAAATTTGTTGATGCCAAGTAAAAATAAACTGCCGTGACAAAGATCAGACTGATTTTCACAGATTTCGACCAAACCCTGACGGCTATATAAGCGTGTTAGAGAGTCATAAACCAACTGTTCACGCAATGCTTTGAATGAAGCTCTTAGATTGTTCGCCATTTCATTAAAAGCATGGACCAGTACGGTTGTCTCATACACATAACCAGGCTTTGGCATGCCGCTATCCCAATCCCCATTTGCCAGGTGCTGAGCGGCGGCGGCCGTCGCGTTAATTGGTCTGGTAACTCGGTTGAAAATGATCCAACTGATGGCGATACCAAATAGGCTTACAATAATGCCAACGAGCCAGCTCTCTTGCTGGCTTTTTGGTAACAGGCCGAGAAGCTCAGACTCCGAAATGGAGGTGCCGATAAACCATGTTAAGCCGTCTTGGTCTCGATACGGGGTTAGCCGACTGAAAATACGTTGGCCATCATGTTCAAATGAAAAAGTATAAGGTTGCTTGGTGTTGTTGAGATCGAAAGACCGGACTCGGCTCGCACTGATTTTGATGATCGGGTCTGCGTTTTCAGCGGCAAGCAAACGCTGCCCTTTATCCGAAAATTTTGTGCCCCATGAGATGACGCTTCCCGGGCCTGAGTGAGCGATTAAACGATGATCTGGGTCCATGATGTAGACCGACGCTTTAGTGTTGTATTTTAACTCGCGCAGGAATTCGTTGAATGTATTGATACGAATGTCTGTCACCAAAACACCAGCAAATTGGTCGTGTTTGTACACCGGCGTCATGGCTGATAGCGTAATATCCTGGCGTTCATCAGCATTGGTATAAATTTCAGACCAAGTGGCGTTTTGGCTCTCTGCAACGGGCTTATACCATGGGCGAGTGCGAGGATCGTATTGGGAGATAACCGTTCGAATGTTGTTACTCACATGGTTGGTTCCATAAATAACCAGATCACCATCGGTGTGGCGATCTTGCACCATTAAGGTGTAATCGTCGGAAAGTTCGCGGCGAAAGCCTGCAAAGTCGCCGTTTTCTGAACCAAATGCGATTACATCCAACTGCGGTATCGATTGGTAAAGATTTTTGAATGCACTTAGCAGGTAGTTTTGAATGTCTGAGGTATCGTGAGGGCGATAAAGGTTGTGATAGCTGACGTTGTGCGCGAGAGCCATAACCGCAGTAAAAGGCTTACGTAGATAGCTATTGAGGTGGTCGTGGACACTTTCGGTTAACACGGAAAGTTGCTTGTCACTGATATCCGTGACCACTTCTTCGTAACTTTGTTTTTGGACGTAGACAATGACACCGATCGCCAGTAAGAAGATCATGACAAATGGAATCAGAACAGCAGTACGCAGTGTAATTTGAGTCGTAGCAGTAGACATCGCCTAATCACATAGATGGTGGTGCGCCACAATTGTACTGATGTTTTTATTAATATCGAGTGACAAACGACGCTCGTTGTTAACGCACCACGTAAGTGATTGTCAGTACAATTCTTTTAATTTTCTGGTGAGTGTATTTCGCCCCCAGCCTAATACTTTAGCGGCATCTTGCTTATGACCTTTAGTGTGCTCTAAGGCTGCTTCTAATAAAATGCGTTCAAATTCTGGTAAAGCGTAAGAAAGTAGTTCTTTATCTCCTGCTGCGAGTGAATGCCGTGCCCAATCCGCCAATTGTTCTTGCCAACTACCATGTGCAGAGTCTGAAATGGATTTTTTCTCTTCTAGTAGTTCGCTTGGCAAGTCATTTGGTAACACCTCGCTACCACTGGCCATAACGGTTAACCAACGGCAAATATTCTCTAATTGACGCACGTTGCCAGGCCAATCAAGGCGGTTAAGAATCTCTACAGTCGACGGGTGGAGAGTTTTTGTTTCCACACCAAGCTCATCAGCCGCACGGATAAGAAAATGCTGTGTAAGCTTTTCAATGTCTTGCTTACGCTCACGCAGTGCCGGGATCTGAACGCGAATCACGTTTAAGCGATGAAATAGGTCCTCACGAAAGTCACCTTCGTGCACCAGCTTTTCTAAGTTCTGGTGTGTTGCCGCGACAATTCGTACATCGACACTGATCGGAGAGTGACCGCCCACTCGATAAAACTGCCCGTCAGCTAGAACGCGTAGTAAACGAGTTTGAATGTCCAATGGCATGTCGCCGATTTCGTCTAAAAATAGAGTGCCGCCATTGGCTTGTTCGAATCGTCCTTGACGAACATTGTTTGCCCCCGTAAACGCGCCTTTTTCGTGGCCAAACAGTTCTGATTCAATCAAGTCTTTGGGAATCGCCGCCATATTGAGCGCAATGAAAGGTTTGTTAGCACGTGGACTGTGACGGTGCAGTGCATGAGCAACGAGTTCTTTACCCGTGCCCGATTCACCGTTAATCAAGACTGAAATAGAGGAGCGAGAAAGACGACCAATGGCGCGAAACACCTCTTGCATCGCTGGTGCTTCACCGATAATTTCAGGCGTTTCTGCTGGAATGTCTTCTGGAGAGAGCTGCTCGCGTTTGTTTTCGTGGCTGTGTGCAATGGCTCGTTCAACCAGAGTTAAAGTTTCATCAATATCAAAAGGTTTTGGTAAATATTCAAAAGCACCTTTTTGGTACGCATTCACTGCCGCATCTAAATCTGAATGCGCGGTCATGATAATCACGGGAAGGTCTGGGTAATCGCGCTGTACTTGCTTTAGTAGCTCCAACCCATCAATACCTGGCATGCGAATGTCTGATACTAGAACATCCGGCACTTCGCGTTCGAGCGCCATTAACACGCTTTCTCCATCGGCATAGGTTTCACATTTGATGTTGGCAGAGGAGAGCGTTTTCTCCATTACCCAGCGAATTGAACTGTCGTCATCAACGACCCAAACATATCCTTTACTCATGTAGTAATCCTTGCAGCAAACCGAAAAACTGACGCGACTTGAAGTCCATTAGCGCACTCAGATCGGCAGATAAATAGTAAATGTTGTGTGACCAGGCCAGCTTTCTACGTCTATTTTTCCATTGTGCTGGTCGATCAAATTTTGCGAAATAGATAGCCCTAATCCAGTTCCTCCCTCGCGGCCACTGACCATGGGATAGAACAGCGTGTCTTGTAGTTCCGGTGGAATACCTGGGCCGTTGTCTGTGATTTCGACACGAGCAGCGAGTTTACAGCGTTTGCCGTGAATATTGGCTTGATGCACCGTTCTGGTGCGAATGGTTATTTTCCCGTGTTCTTGATGGCTAAGAATTTGTGCGGCGTTGCTGACGATATTAAGCATTGCCTGCTCGATTTGGTCTGTATCCATCAAAATCTCTGGCAAGCTTGGGTCATAATCTCGTTCAATGATGATTGAGCGTTGTGACTCTAATTCAACCAGTTGGCGAACCTTTTCAAGGATTTGGTGCAGATTCTCTTGTGTCTTCTTACCTGGCTTTTGCGGTCCTAGTAATCGATCCACGAGCGCCCTTAAACGGTCTGCTTGCTCAATGATGATGTGTGTATATTCGGTGAGAGAGGGCTCTGGCAGCATTTTTTCTAGCAATTGCGCCGCACCGCGTAAGCCGCCAAGCGGATTTTTAATCTCATGTGCAAGCCCTCGGACTAACAGCTTCGCTGCTTGTTGTTGGGCGTGTTGGTTCAGTTCTTGAGAGAGTCGGCGCTGCTGATCAATTTTGCGCATCTCGACCAGAAGCATCAACTGCTTTTGCCAAGTGATAGGGCTAACCGTCACCTCTAGCATTAAAGGGCGGCCATCAACAACGAAAGTGACGTCACTGTCGGTGATGCTTTGGCCACTTTGCAACGGTTGAGTGAGCAGCGCGAGATCCAGCGACGCATGCTGAATCAATTGAGAAAGTGATTGTTCAATAATTCGTTTGGCGCTTTGAGAAAACAGCAATTCGGCAGCCGGATTGGCATAACGGATGGCCAATCCATCATCAAGAATCAGCGTTGCTGTCACCATATTGTTGAGAATGGCACTAGGAAGACTGGTATCCACATTACGTCCTTGTTTTGCTTTAAGATTGTGCGATGCACAATAATGGTGCAATTGAACGTTAAGTATGGCGAATAAATCTTAGAAGAAAAAGTGAAAAGCATCGCTGTGATGTGATTTTTTTCACCAGATATTCTATTTTGCCCCTTTTACGGTCGGCTTAACACTTGCTCTATGTAAATGCACCGTTATAGGGCTAGTAGATGCAATAAGCTTGCCGCTTCTTTTCGCGTGCACAGCAAGTGTGTGAGTGCCTCGGTCAATATTGTTCAACTGCCACACTATATGGTTTTGTGGTGCACCATAAGGTTTTCCATCGAGTAACAATTGCAATTGCTCACCGATACCAAGCTTGCGATTGGTTTCTAATTGAATATTGATGATGCCTCGATTGCTGCGGATGGTCTCGTTGTGCTTGGGAGCCAGCATCGAGAGTTGTAATGGGAGAGGCTTCTCGGTTGTTTTATCTGGCTTGTTTTGTGATGCAGTAGATGGCGTAGTCTGAGGTGCGAGCGATTCAGTACTTTCTACCTCAGGAGCTGGTGCGCTGGCTTCAAGGTTTGGCAGTGCGATCGCTTTTGCTCCTTTGTTTGGCGTATCGCTAAAGTGAACCACGCCATTTTCATCTACCCACGTATACGCGACCTGCGCGAAGGCGATAGAGGCGATTAACAATCCGCTGAGTGCACACAGTGATGGAATAAGCTGAACTTTCATTGCTCACCTTCTCTTGTTCGATGATTTCACGTTTCAATGGCTTAGCTCTTTGACCTGTAAGGAAAAATTCTAAGCGTATTTTTATTATCCCCTCATGTTAAACGTCGAAGCTTGAGTGGCGAATACAAAAAAGGCCCGCCTGCGAGGCGAGCCTAATATTTTATTGCTGTGTTTACACTTTACACAGTGTCGACCTTACACAGAGTAGTAAAGTTCGAACTCAACAGGGTGAGTTGTCATGTTCACACGCTCTACGTCCTGAGACTTAAGGTCGATGTATGAATCGATGAAGTCGTCAGAGAATACGCCGCCCGCTGTTAAGAACTCACGATCAGCATCTAGCTCTGCTAGCGCGTCTTTTAGTGAGTATGCAACAGTTGGGATTTCTGCTGCTTCTTCAGCTGGAAGATCGTAAAGGTCTTTATCCATCGCTTCGCCTGGGTGGATCTTATTCTTGATACCGTCAAGACCAGCCATAAGCATTGCTGCGAAACATAGGTATGGGTTCGCCGCTGGGTCACCGAAACGAACTTCGATACGACGTGCTTTCGGGCTTGGTACCACTGGGATACGGATTGAAGCAGAGCGGTTACGCGCTGAGTAAGCTAGCATTACTGGTGCTTCGAAGCCTGGTACAAGACGTTTGTACGAGTTGGTTGATGGGTTAGCGAATGCGTTGATTGCACGAGCGTGTTTGATGATACCACCGATGTAGTAAAGCGCCATTTCAGATAGACCGCCGTACTTGTCACCAGCAAATAGGTTTACGCCATCTTTAGCTAGAGACTGGTGAACGTGCATACCGCTGCCGTTGTCGCCAACAAGTGGTTTAGGCATAAACGTCGCTGTTTTACCAAACGCGTGAGCAACGTTGTGTACAACGTACTTATAGATTTGGATTTCGTCAGCTTTGGTTGTTAGCGTGTTGAAACGAGTTGCGATTTCGTTTTGACCCGCCGTTGCCACTTCGTGGTGGTGCGCTTCAACAACAAGACCCATTTCTTCCATTACTAGACACATAGCAGAACGGATGTCTTGAGATGAATCTACTGGAGCTACTGGGAAGTAACCACCTTTAACGCCTGGACGGTGACCTTTGTTACCTTCTTCGTAGTCAGAACCTGTGTTCCATGCCGCTTCTACGTCGTCGATTTTGAAGAAAGAGCCTGACATGTCTGTCGAGAACTTCACGTCATCAAATAGGAAGAATTCTGGCTCAGGACCGATAAGTACAGTATCTGCAACACCTGTAGAACGCATGAAGTCTTCAGCGCGTTTTGCGATAGAGCGTGGGTCACGGTCGTAGCCTTGCATTGTTGCAGGCTCTAAGATGTCACAACGGATATTTAGTGTTGCGTCTTCCGTGAATGGGTCAAGCACAGCAGAAGATGCGTCAGGCATCATTACCATGTCTGATTCGTTGATACCTTTCCAGCCAGCAACTGATGAACCATCGAACATTTTACCTTCTTCGAAGAAGTCTGCGTCGATTTGGTGAGCAGGGATCGAAATGTGCTGCTCTTTACCTTTTGTATCAGTGAAGCGTAGGTCAACAAACTTAACTTCGTTTTCTTGGATCAGCGATAGAACGTTTTCTACTGACATCTTGGATAACCTCCAGTGTTAATAAGCGGTAAAAGCTCGATTTATGAATTATTCATGAAACCTGGCATTGATTAATCAATTTGACTTTTCATTAATCGATGCTGTTTTAACTTAAGCCAAAACCGTGCCAAAAAAAATATTCCATTAATTTCAAGCAATTGTGTTTTTGAATGCTAGTTTGGTGCACTTGCTTGCACCAAAATGATCTTTGCTTGCACTATTATGGTGCCAAAAATCATTGTTGCACCATAATGTGACAGGTACATTGCGTATTCAGCCCAGTTTTTGAGCAAGAGTCAATTTGAATTATGCATCGATTAGAATAAAGTTGCGTTTAATCAATTCGTTCTGAGGAAGAAAATGGGCATTAAGCGTAAAAATCGCAGAAATGCTCGGGAGTAGATCACATATTTCTAGGCTTTTTGCTAAAATCTGGTACATTATGGCCGTTTTTTTAATCAGCAAATGTCGCCAGAGAGCACCCGTTCTCAGCGTGGGGGCATTTCATCTATCTAAGTGAATCAATATCCATGGCTACTCCACAGATTGATAAATTAAGAAATATCGCGATCATCGCGCACGTTGACCACGGTAAAACCACGTTGGTTGACAAGCTGCTACAACAATCAGGCACGCTTGAGTCTCGCGGTGAAGCTGAAGAGCGAGTCATGGACTCGAACGACATCGAGAAAGAGCGCGGTATTACCATTCTTGCTAAAAACACAGCAATCGACTGGAACGATTACCGTATCAACATCGTAGATACTCCGGGACACGCGGACTTCGGTGGTGAAGTTGAGCGTATCATGTCGATGGTAGACTCAGTACTACTTATCGTTGACGCAGTCGATGGTCCAATGCCTCAAACGCGTTTCGTAACACAAAAAGCGTTTGCTCACGGTCTAAAACCAATCGTTGTAATCAACAAGATTGACCGCCCTGGTGCACGTCCTGATTGGGTTATGGACCAAGTGTTCGATCTATTCGACAACCTAGGTGCAACTGATGACCAGCTAGACTTTAAAGTAGTTTACGCATCAGCACTTAACGGCTGGGCTTCTCTAGAAGAAGGCGAAACTGGCGAGAATATGGAACCACTATTCCAAACTATCGTTGATGTTGTTGACGCGCCAAATGTTGACCTTGATGGTCCACTACAGATGCAAGTTTCTCAGCTAGACTACAGCTCTTACGTTGGTGTTATCGGCGTGGCTCGCGTAACTCGTGGTAGCGTTAAGCCAAACCAGCAGGTAACCATTATTGGTGCTGACGGTAAAACTCGCAACGGTAAAGTGGGTACAGTAATGGGCTACCTTGGCCTAGAGCGTCACGAAGTGGAACAAGCTAACGCGGGTGATATCATCGCAATCACTGGTCTTGGCGAGCTGAAAATTTCTGACACTATCTGTGCACAAAACGCAGTAGAAGCATTACCACCATTGTCTGTTGATGAACCAACAGTAACAATGACGTTCCAAGTAAACACGTCTCCATTCGCGGGTAAAGAAGGTAAGTTCGTAACGTCACGTAACATCCTTGAGCGTCTTGAGAAGGAATTGGTACACAACGTTGCACTACGCGTTGAGCAAACAGACGATCCAGATAAATTCCGCGTATCAGGTCGTGGTGAACTTCACCTTTCTATCCTGATCGAAAACATGCGTCGTGAAGGCTTTGAGCTTGCGGTATCTCGTCCAGAAGTAATCATCAAAGAAGAGGATGGTCAGTTGATGGAACCGTTCGAAACGGTAACTATCGACGTAATGGAAGAGCACCAAGGCGGCATCATGGAGAACATCGGCCTACGTAAAGGTGAGCTGAAAGACATGTCTCCAGACGGTAAAGGTCGTGTGCGTATGGACTTCGTTATGCCATCACGTGGTCTGATCGGTTTCCAAACGGAATTCATGACACTGACTTCAGGTTCAGGTCTTCTTTACCATACGTTTGATCACTACGGCCCTCACAAAGGCGGTAACATCGGTCAACGTGTAAACGGTGTACTAATCGCGAACGCGATGGGTAAAGCGCTAACTAACGCACTGTTCAACCTTCAAGAGCGTGGTCGTCTATTTATCGGTCACGGTGTTGAAGTTTACGAAGGTATGGTTATCGGTATTCACAGCCGTGACAACGACCTAACGGTAAACGCACTGAAAGGTAAGCAGCTAACCAACGTTCGTGCATCTGGTACAGATGACGCACAGGTTCTTACTCCGCCTATCAAGATGACTCTTGAGCAAGCACTAGAATTCATCGATGACGACGAGCTAGTAGAAGTAACGCCTGAAAGCATCCGTATCCGTAAGAAGTTCCTAACGGAAAGCGACCGTAAGCGTGCTTCTCGTGGCGCGAAATAATTTTCGTTAAGCGATTCAATTAAGAAGAAGCCTCGAGTTATGCTCGGGGCTTTTTGTTTTCTGGAGTTGAATATGAACCCGATTATTATCACCGGTGGGCCTGGTGCGGGAAAAACAACACTGCTGAATGCGCTAGACGCGTGTGGTTATGCCACGTTTCCTGAAGGGTCTCGCGACTTGATTGAGCAGCAAAGCCAGTTAGAAAATGGTATTTTGCCGTGGACGAATTTACCTGAGTTTGCCAAGTTATGCCTTGGGTTGATGGACAAACAAAAGAGTGATGCGCGTTGTCATGATGTTGCGTTTGTTGATCGCGCCATCCCCGACATCATTGCATACCTACAAGTGGGCGGCTGTAAGGTTGACCAAGCTTTCTTAACCGAAAGCGCTGGGTACCATAGTCAGGTGTTTACTTGTCGACCTGAAGCATCCATTTACGTACAAGATGAAGTGCGTCCGCACAGCTTTGAAGAAGCATTGGAGATTCATCAGTCGTTAGTGAGTGTCTATACTGAGTTGGGTTATGAAGTGGTAGAAGTGCCATGGGGAACTGTGCCAGAGAGGGTAGGCTTTGTTCGAAGAGTCATCGGTTTACTCGGTAAGGTCGCCGACTAAAACCTCCTCACTTGGAGGAGGTCTAAATCATTTACTTTTGATTGAGCTTTTGTAGGAATTTATCGGACTCTGCAATCGCTTCGTTCATTTGTTTGATCGCAAACTGAATGTCCTTCTCTAAGCTAGAGAACTCACCTTGCAAAGAACCAATCGCACTGGCGTTAAGGTTGTGTTTTAAGTACAACGTGTTGTCACGCAGCGTGTCCAGTACCGGTGTCATCTTTTTCTCTGCACGCTTCATAGCGCTAAGCATGGTTTTGTACGAGGCTTTGGTTTCACGTAGCTTTTGCTCGCTTGAACGACGCAGTTTCGCACTCGAGTACAGCTCTAGCTCATCTTGCCACTCATCAAACAGTGCGCCGGATACGTCTTCAATCGCAGCAATACGGTCACGTACGTCTTGAGCCGCTTTTTCGCTATCTTCGTATTTGTCATTGATGTTGTTGTAGACATTTTCTAGCTCACCACCATCAAAGTTGGTGATCGCAGACAAGGCTTCAAGTGCACTGGTGAATTCTTCTTGTGCATCTTGTTGAGATTCTTTGGCATCTTCGACGCGGTCGACCATAATATCTCGTTTATGATACCCAACCTGCTCCATTGCTGAGTAATAAGCAGATTGACACCCTGTTAAAGTGAAAATTGATAGTACAATTGCTAATAAATAAGGCATTCTTATGTCCTCGGCGCTAATTATGGGATGAACTATGAACCAGTTATCAGAGAGTTACAAGGCGAGATTAATCAATCTACTGCCAAGTTGCGTCGCGTTTTTTAAGTATCTTCTTAAGCGATTAACGCATGACCGTGTGAATGTGAACGCGGGCTATCTTGCCTACATTACCTTGTTATCCATCGTGCCAATGCTGACGGTATTGTTATCAATATTGTCGAAATTTCCCGTTTTTGCGAACGTTGGTGAGGTGCTGCAAGGCTACATTATTGAGAATTTTGTGCCAGCTTCTGGAGAAGCTGTACATACGGCATTACAGGAATTTGTGGCGAATACGGGCAAAATGAGCGCGGTTGGCGGTGGGTTTTTATTCATCGCAGCGGTCATGCTGATTTCCAACATTGATAAGAACTTAAACTACATTTGGCGAGTTAAAGACAAGCGCCGTTTAGTCTTTTCATTCTCTATGTATTGGATGGTACTCACGTTAGGGCCGATCATGGTCGGTGCGAGTATTGCGGCGACGTCGTACGTGACTTCGCTGCAAATTTTAGAGAACGAGACATTATCTGGTGCGTTTAATTTATTTCTGCGTTGGCTACCGTTGTTGCTGTCCTTTTTTGCTTTTCTTGGCTTGTATATTCTAGTGCCGAATAAAAAAGTACACCTCGCTCATGGTGCCATGGGGGCAGCAGTCGCCGCGATACTGTTCGAGTTGAGTAAAAAAGGCTTTGCGCTTTACATCACTCAGTTTCCGTCTTATCAGCTCATCTACGGCGCGTTAGCGGCGATTCCTATCTTATTTGTTTGGGTGTATTTATGCTGGATGATCGTGTTATTGGGGGCGGAAGTTACGGCTGCGCTTGGTGAGCGAGAGCACTGGAGTGAAGATTTAGACATGATACACTCGACCGCTGAATCTCAGTTAACAGATGAAGGAAGCGAGAGTAGTGATAGCGCTAATTCAACGAGTCAGTGAAGCAGCCGTCCGCGTGGATGGTGAAGTCGTAGGAGAAATTGATCGTGGTCTGCTGGTCTTATTGGGCGTAGAGAAGGACGACGATGAAGCTAAAGCAAAGCGTTTAATGGAGCGTGTTACAACCTACCGTGTGTTCGAAGATGACGAAGGCAAGATGAACCTGAACGTTAAACAGGTGGAAGGTAAAGTGCTGGTGGTTTCTCAATTTACGCTGCCTGCGGATACAAAAAAAGGCACGCGAGCTGGCTTTTCTCGCGGTGCGCATCCTGTGGATGCAGAGCGCTTGTATGATTACTTTTCTGACTTGTGTGAAGAAGTCTTACCCACACAGCGTGGCCGCTTCGCTGCCGATATGAAGGTGTCTTTGGTGAATGACGGTCCAGTGACGTTTTGGTTGCAGGTCTAATCTGGTAACACAGGCGCCATAGTCTAAGCTTTAACTCCAAGCTCATGGAATTGGCTTGGAGTAATTTTTCCGACACTGATTAGTGTTGTGCTTTCAAAGGATTGATATGTTCAAACTCATTACTCCCAAAACCGATAATCAGATAAACAAGTATTATCAGTTTCGCTGGCAACTGCTTCGTGAGCCATGGCGTATGCCGATCGGCTCAGAGCGCGATGAATACGACGAAATGAGTCATCACCGGATGATTGTTGATGGTCGAGGTCGTCCTATGGCGATTGGCCGTTTATACATTACGCCGGACAATGATGGCCAGATCCGCTATATGGCGGTTAAAAATAATCGCCGTAGCAAGGGGATGGGTTCGCTGGTTTTGGTTGCACTAGAGTCGTTAGCGCGCCAAGAAGGAGCGAAACGCTTGGTGTGTAATGCCCGTGAAGATGCCATCGCCTTTTATGAAAAAAATGGCTTTGAGCGTCGAGGCGAGCTGACCGATGAGCGTGGCCCTGTGCGCCATCAGCAAATGGTGAAGCAACTGGATCCGATGGCCAATGTGTTACGTCGCCCTGAATGGTGTACTGAGCTTCAACAGCGCTGGGAGCAACAAATCCCAATTAGCGACAAAATGGGGATCAAAATTAACCAGTACACGGGTTACCAGTTTGAATGCTGTGCGCAGCTTAATCCTAACCTTAATCCCCATAACACCATGTTCGCCGGGTCAGCTTTTACCTTAGCAACCCTGACAGGGTGGGGGATGACGTGGTTGCTGCTTAAAGAGCGTGGGCTGCACGGTGATATTGTGTTGGCCGACAGCTCTATTCGTTATCGTCAACCAGTCGAACAAAACCCCGTGGCGAGTACTTCGTTGGATGGGATCAGTGGTGACCTAGACCGATTGGAGTCGGGACGCAAAGCACGCATCGTTATTCACGTAGTGATTTATAGTGGTGACACGCCAGCTGTGGATTTTGTCGGTACCTATATGCTGATACCGAACTACTCGCAGTTACTCAGTTGCTGATGGGGGAAGCGCCGACTGATCTGCTGGGCGCTTATCTGTTTCACCTTCTTGCTCTGTCGGTGAGAGGGTTTGTTCTTCTGCTGCGAAATGCGTGTCGGGTACTTCATCTTCTTCGATAATTTCTTCGTAAAGCTCTTCCTCTTGAGTCTCCAAATTGATGTTATCAATCACGATTGGCTGCTCGATGGAAGGATCATTTTTCTGTGGAGTCTCAATATCAGTAGGCTCGGCCAGTTTTGATGCGTTCACGCACTCATTACGGTGGGTTTCACCACTTAGTAGATCGCCTTCAATGTTTCCGCACGACTCTTCCAATTGATAAGTAATGCCACTTAGCGGGTTGTTGGCCATATCAAATGTTCCCCAAACCTTACCACTTATGGCTTTTCCTGAAATTGTGACCGGCTTTATGGCAACTTCCCCTCGCTGCGCGCTTAAACGCAGTGGACTTAAGGTAATGGCTTTGAGCGAATGATCCGCTTGGGACTTCAAGCGGGTATCTCGGAGATTGGCTTCCACTTCACCCGATAAGCTGTAGGCCAGCATGTTGCGATCACCTGATAACCCTTGTAGATCGAGGCTGAGATCGGAAAAACCATCAATAGCCAGTGTGTCGGGTAAAAAATAATCGTGGAAGAGCGATAAGGGAATACCATCAGCATTGACGTTGAGCGCCCAAGGTTGGCTCGGGGTACTCAAATCTATTTGTCCGATGCCTTCTACGTAGCCTTGCTTGAGTGGCGCAAAAAGGCGAGTCAATTGCCAAAAGCCATCTTTGCTTTGCATGGCAAGTGCTGCGTGAGACGTGAGTATTTGGTCATAGCTGGCGTTGACAACGCTGACTTCCAATTCGCCTTGCCAAAGGCCCCAACGTTGAGCAGACTGTTTAATATCAAGCTGTTGCCCTTCGATATTTAAACCGGAAAGTTGCCAATAAGGTTCGTGAGATAGCTGGATAATTTGGCTGCGCTCAATGTCGAGTCGTTCGATTGCAACATGCTCTAACTCGCTGGTGGCGGCGTGCCACCAATTTAGGTTGTCTTCTGGCTGTGTTGCCCACTTGAGGCCTTGAATAGAGGCTTCTTTGAGCTTCCATTGTGTTGGCGTGAACAATCCAGAAACTTGCACTCGACCTTGCTGCCAATCTAAGCTGAGCTCGTTGAGCTGGATTGTTCCTGGCTCGATAGCGGCACTCAAACGTGGCTCTATTGCGGTTTGCTGCTGGAATCGAACGCTATCCGCCTGCAATGACACTTGAGCTTTTGTCTTCCAGAGAGACCGTGGCAGTATGGCGTTTTCCACAGAAAGATCCAAGTTCTGCCAGTGCCAGTCGCCCCATTCAATATCGGCGTTAAGCAAATCTAAGCTATTAATATGATTAATGTTAAATGGTAGATCGTGCCAAGGTTTTGCAAGCAGTGATTGGCGCTGCGTATTATTCAGTTTCAGCTTGTTGATGGTCACATTTACTAAAGACCAGCCTTGAGGATACTGCTCCCCTTGCCCAGATATTTGACTGTTACGCCAGTTAAAAGAGGTGCCATAAAGCGTACTGTCTTGCGGTTTGTAGTCTATATCGACTAAGACTTGATTAAAGGCTTCGCCATTCCAATAGAGTTGGTCAGCTGCAAGTTGAACTTCGCCATATGGTATTAATTGACCATTCCATTGTGGTGATTGAATTTGAAGGTCAATGCCATTGGCAGAGAACTGCTCGTCGGCGTAATCAATATTTTTGAGCGCGATTTGATGGAATAAAACGTTATCTAAAGGTGGGAGCTTTGGTGCGCCATACTGCAAGCTCATACCATCAATCAATAAACTATCAACGATCCATTTACCATTGCGATAAACATCGGGATTCATCCATAAATCGACTTGCTCGATGTAAGACGCATCGTCTCCGCTGGTGTTCACGCGTTGTAAAGTTAGGTGATAGGGAAAGCCATAACGCACGCTTTCGGCCCGGAAGGGAAGAGAAAAGGTGTTTGACAGCAAGCGCCAGGTTGCGTCCGCGTAAGATGTTGTTAGCAGCGCAATCGTAGCGGCTGGAATGGCAACTAAGATAACCAGTAACAGAAGTAGAACTCGACGCGCTGTTTTCATCTTTGCTAGAACCTACGTGTGTTATGAAATAAAACTAGATAGGCTTTAGCTTGTATCAATATTCTGTGGTATTCAATAAAAAGCCCCTCAAAAGAGGGGCTTGAAGCAATTTTTGTAACTTGGCCTACGTAAAGGTGATAAGTTAATGCCAACTTTTCACTGCGTTTACGCGACGTCGCTGTTACTCGATTTAATCAATCTGAGGACCAGCCGCAACCAGAGATTTACCTTCAGCGTTGTCTGTGTACTTATCAAAGTTATTGATAAAGCGCGCTGCTAAATCTTTCGCTTTGCTTTCCCACTGAAGTGGGTCAACGTACGTGTCGCGAGGGTCTAGAATGCTAGGATCCACACCTGGTAGTGACGTTGGTACTTCAAGGTTGAAGATTGGAATGTGCTTAGTTGGTGCTTCTTCAATCGAACCATCAAGAATGGCATCAATAATTCCGCGTGTATCTTGAATAGAGATACGTTTGCCAGTGCCGTTCCAACCAGTATTCACTAGGTAAGCCTCAGCGCCTGCTGCTTCCATGCGTTTAACCAGTACTTCTGCGTATTTAGTTGGGTGAAGCGTTAGGAACGCCGCGCCGAAACAAGCAGAGAAAGTTGGTGTTGGCTCAGTAATACCGCGCTCTGTTCCCGCTAGTTTGGCGGTAAAGCCAGACAGGAAGTGGTACTTAGTTTGCTCGGGTGTCAATTTAGATACTGGAGGCAGTACGCCAAATGCATCGGCTGATAGGAAGATCACTTTATTCGCGTGACCGCCTTTTGATACTGGCTTAACGATATTATCGATATGGTAGATAGGGTAAGAAACACGTGTGTTTTCTGTTTTCGAACCATCATCAAAGTCGATAGAACCATCGCCACGTACTGTTACGTTTTCTAGCAGTGCATCACGACGAATTGCATTGTAGATGTCCGGCTCTGCTTCTTTCGAAAGTTTGATGGTTTTTGCGTAACAACCACCTTCGAAGTTGAAGACACCGTCATCATCCCAGCCGTGCTCATCATCACCAATTAGCGCACGTTTAGGATCAGTCGACAGGGTCGTTTTACCCGTACCAGATAGACCGAAGAATACCGCTACATCGCCATCTTTGCCCATGTTAGCGCTACAGTGCATTGATGCGATGTCTTTTAGTGGAAGGAAGTAGTTCATCATCGCGAACATACCTTTCTTCATTTCACCACCGTACCAAGTACCACCGATAAGTTGCATGCGCTCGGTTAGGTTAAATACGGTGAAGTTTTCTGAGTTCAGGCCTTGCTCTTCCCATTTTGGATTAGTGCATTTTGCGCCATTCATTACTACGAAGTCTGGTTCAAATGTCGCTAACTCTTCTTCCGTCGGGCGAATAAACATGTTTTTAACGAAGTGCGCTTGCCATGCGACTTCTGTGATAACACGAATGCTCAAACGTGTATCTGGGTTTGCACCACAGTAACCGTCAACAACAAACAAGCGTTTGTTAGAAAGCTGGTTTGTGACCAGTTCTTTTAGCTCGTCCCACACTTCAGGAGTGATTGGTTTGTTATCATTTTTCACTTGATCAGACGTCCACCACATATGTTCTTCTGTCGTAGCGTCTTTGACGATATATTTATCTTTTGGTGAGCGACCAGTAAAGATGCCAGTGTCAACGGCAACCGCACCTAGTTCAGTAACCACGCCGCGCTCATAACCGGTTAGGTCTTCACGCGTTTCTTCCTCAAACAACATTTCGTAGCTTGGGTTGCGAATAACCTCTTTTACGTTATGCAGTCCGTGCTTGGTTAGATCAAGTGTTGCAGCCTTAGTATGTTCCATAACGGTCATAGGTGCTCCTTATAAGGATTTTGTAGGGATTTTGTAAGAATGTTTTAATTTTAATCTGCTCACCATGCTAGCAACGGGGCGGGGAGAAAACAGGGAGATAGCTCAAAATTTGCCCATGATTTCAATAAGGTTTTAGGTAACCCGTCACATATTGGTGGGAATAGTCTATCGTGCACGCAATCCTTTGCGCTAGGGCAAAATCATTATTAATTGTTTAAAATTAAGCAGTTGTTTTATTACGCTTGAGGCTAGTTATTACGAGGGGTTGATCACAAAAAGGCCAGCATTAAGCTGGCCTTTTGTAGGGTAAATTACGTGCTTGATAAGCTATGTAAATTAATGCAGGGTTTTCTTGTCTGTAGAAGCTTGTGCATACAGTTCAGTGACTTCAGATTCGTCGAACGTATAAGTTGTGCCACAGTAATCACAATGTAAAGAAACTGATCCAACTTCTGCCAAAATGTCATAAATTTCAGCTTTCTCAACGGTGATGATTGCTGCACCGCTACGCTCACGAGAACAGCCACAATGGAACTCGACAGGTTGCGGCTCGTACAGACGTACTTTGTCTTGGTTATATAGTCGATACAATAACTCGTTCGCTTCTAAACCAAACAATTCTTCATCTTTTACTGTGTCAGTGAGCTGCTCTAGATGTTCGAAATCATCTGGAGAGCCAGTGCCGTCAGGGATCACTTGAATCAACATACCTGCTGCGTGTGCTTTGCCTTCATGCTCACCAGTGCGGATCCATAGGCGCGTTTTTAACTGCTCTGAGTTTGCAAAGTAGCCTTCTAGCACTTCTGCTAAAGTGTCACCTTCTAATCCAACGACGCCTTGGTAACGCTCGCCGTTTTTCGGTTCGATGGTGATCACAAGGTAGCCCTTACCCATTAGATCGTGAATGTTTGCGTCATCGGCAATATCGCCTTCCCAGCGAGCTACGCCACGAACACGTTGGTTATGGTCACCGTTGATAACGGCAAGAGACACAGGACCGTCGCCTTGTAGCTGGATGGTGATCGAACCTTCGAACTTAAGAGTGGCAGTTAAAAGAGTAGTTGAAACGAGTAGCTCACCCAGCAGTTTCTCTATTGCTGCCGGATATTCCTTGCTGGAGATAACACGTTGGTACGCTTCATCCAATTGTACCAACTCGCCACGTACTGAAAGATCTTCGAATAGGTAGCGGTTTAAAACATTATTTGCCATGGAGTGCTTTCCTCGTTGGTAATCCGGCTTTTATTGGTGTTTGAACTTAATGATGTCTCGGCGCTGCTTTTTATCTGGGCGGCGTTCCGGACTTGGGTTGTGGGCATTAAGCTTACGTTGAGTCGCGTGTTCCTCACGTTTCGCGATACTCTCATTGGTTTCGCGATATAAGGTTTGTGCGATGGGAGCGCCTCGGCGTTGATCTGAGATTTGTTCGATTATCACGATTTTTTCTTCGTTGCCTTGACGAAGTCTGACTTCAGCGCCCACTTCAACGATTTTACTCGGCTTGCTTCGTTGGCCATTATAGTGGACTTTACCGCCATCGACCATGTTACGCGCGATGGAGCGGGTTTTGTAAAATCTTGCGGCCCATAGCCATTTATCTAGCCTAACGGCTTCATTTAGGGAACTCATAGAACACTACGCTATCTAATCACTGCCCGAATACAGCAATGAGTGATGGATTATTCACCTACAGATGGAGTCAAGGCGTATTTTTTTCAAGGGAGTTGGCAAAAACTGCATAAGAAAAAGGTATGAAAGACAACTTGTGATATAGTTCACTGCTCTTTGTTGAGTAATAATTTTATTGCAAATTTAGCAATTTAAAGTCGATAGCTATCGTTATAGCTTAAATGACGGACGTTAGAATAAAGGAATCCATTCAGTGAAACGTTTAGAGCTAAGTGCAGGATTATCAAGCAGACCGCTACTGGCTCAGATCAAGTCCAATCATTATACCATTCAAGCCAAACTTAGCTTGTTGCTTACCTGTCTGTTTATTGCGATAACCGGATGGATACTTGGCAAAATTGTGTGGTTAGCCATACCTCAATCGTCGGAAGTGCCGCAATGGCGTCCATCGGCGAGTAGCGTTGCTGCGAGCAATAAAGGCGACGCGATAGATTTTAATGCCCTTCAGAATGCCAACCTATTCGGTAAATACACTGAGCAAAAAGCGGCGGTTGTAGAACAGCCTATTGTTAAAGACGCCCCTAAGACGCGCCTTAACCTTACGCTGGTCGGTGCGGTTGCAAGTAGTGATGCCAACACCAGCCTTGCTGTTATTGCTAACCGAGGTAAGCAAGCTACGTACGGTTTGGGTGAAGAAATCGAAGGGACACGTGCGACACTAAAAGCGGTATTGGTGGATCGCGTCATCATTGATAACCAAGGTCGAGACGAGACCTTAATGATGGAAGGTATAGAATATAAGAAGCTATCTGAATCGCCGCAGGTAGCTAGGGCGCAAGCTCAGCGAGCAGAAGCAGCGACGTCTGACGTTGGAGAGAAATTAGAGCAAATCCGCGAGGAAATTGCGAAAGATCCACAAAGCGTTTTTAAATACATCACCATTTCACCCGTCAAAAAAGACGGAGACATTGTTGGTTATCGAGTATCACCTGGTCGTGATGCCGCATTATTTAATGATGTAGGACTACAACCTGGCGATATTGCGGTTCAACTGAACGGGATCGATTTAAGTGACCCGTCTTCTTCAGTACAACTGATGCAAGTGATGAGCGATCCGCAAGAATTAAATTTAACTGTTGAGCGAGACGGCCAACAGTACGATATCTATATCCAATTGTAAGACTTAGGCAACCGGCGTAAGTTCAGGGAGACATACGTGAAACATTGGTTCAGCAAAAGTGCTTGGCTACTAGCAGGAAGTTTACTCTGCGTACCAGGTGCAATGGCAAACGAATTTAGTGCGAGCTTTAAAGGCACTGATATTCAAGAATTCATCAACATAGTGGGTCGTAACCTCGAAAAGACCATCATTGTTGATCCTTCAGTACGCGGTAAAATCGATGTCCGCAGCTATGACGTTCTTAACGAAGAGCAATACTACAGCTTTTTCCTTAATGTCCTTGAAGTATACGGTTACGCAGTCGTAGAAATGGACAATGGGGTACTTAAGGTTATCAAAGCAAAAGACTCAAAAACCTCAGCAATCCCTGTGTTAGGTGATGGCAGCGCGCAAGGCGATAGTGTTATCACTCGAGTTGTCGCGGTGCGTAATGTGTCGGTTCGAGAGTTGTCTCCTCTACTTCGTCAACTGATTGATAATGCCGGTGCCGGTAACGTGGTTCATTATGATCCAGCGAATATTATCTTGATTACTGGTCGTGCGGCAGTAGTGAATCGCTTAGCAGAGATCATCAAGCGTGTTGACCAAGCCGGTGATAAAGAAATTGAATTGGTGGAGCTGCGTAATGCATCTGCTGCTGAAATGGTACGCATTGTCGAAGCACTGAATAAAAGTGCGAATCAGAAAAGCACGCCAGAGTTCCTTGAACCTAAAATTGTGGCCGATGAACGTACTAACGCGATTTTAATTTCTGGTGATCCAAAAGTAAGAGCCCGCTTGAAACGTTTGATTCGTCAACTTGATGTTGAAATGGCGACAAAAGGTAACAACCGAGTTGTGTACCTGAAAAATGCGAAAGCTGAAGACTTGGTGGATGTATTGAAAGGTGTTTCCGATAACCTGCAAGCTGAAAAGCAAGCCGGTCAGAAAACATCAGGTGCATCGCGTGGTGAGGTCGTCATTGCTGCTCACGCTGCAACTAACTCGTTAGTTTTAACAGCGCCGCCAGATATTATGATGGCATTACAAGACGTCATTTCTCAACTCGATATTCGTCGTGCTCAGGTTCTTATTGAAGCGTTAATTGTCGAAATGTCTGAAGGTGATGGTATTAACCTAGGTGTTCAGTGGGGTTCGTTAGAAACGGGTGCTGTAATTCAGTACGGTAACTCAGGAGCCCCGATTGGTCAGGTGATGGTTGGTCTAGAAGAAGCAAAAGATCAAACCCGAACTGAATACTATACCAACTCTAATGGCGAACGAACGCCATATGATGTTACTGAATCAGGTGACTACTCTACGCTAGCGTCAGCACTTAGCGGAGTAAATGGTGCGGCAATGAGTATTGTCATGGGTGACTGGACAGCGCTAATTAGTGCTGTTGCTTCTGACTCCAACTCAAACATTCTATCTTCTCCGAGTATTACCGTAATGGATAATGGCGAAGCATCATTTATTGTGGGTGAAGAGGTTCCGGTTATTACGGGCTCTACGGCTGGCTCAAACAACGACAACCCATTCCAAACGGTTGACCGTAAAGAAGTCGGTATCAAACTCAAAGTAGTGCCACAAATTAACGAAGGTGACTCTGTACAGTTAAACATTGAACAAGAAGTTTCCAACGTATTAGGCGCAAACGGTGCGGTTGACGTTCGCTTTGCTAAACGACAGTTAAACACCTCTGTCATGATCCAAGATGGTCAGATGTTGGTTCTTGGTGGTTTGGTCGATGAACGCGCACTTGAAAGTGAGTCTAAAGTGCCGCTATTGGGTGACATTCCGGTACTTGGCCATCTGTTCAAGTCAACTAGCACGCAAACAGAAAAACGTAACTTGATGGTGTTCATCAAGCCGACGATTATTCGCGATGGTGTGACGGCCGACGGTATTACGCAGCGTAAATACAACTTTATTCGCGCAGAACAGCTTTACAAAGCGGATCAAGGTTTGAAGTTGATGGCTGACGAGAAGATCCCGGTTATGCCTGCCTTTGGCCAGGAGCGTCAGCACCCAACAGAGATTCAAGCGTTTATTGATCAAATGGAAAACAACTAATGGTTGATATGTTAGACACAGCGCCAAGTATGCGTCGTCTGCCATTCAGTTTTGCCAACCGCTTTAAACTGGTGCTGGAGACAGAGCATCCTGAGCGTCCACCTATTCTTTACTATGTCGAGCCGCTTAACCCTGCGGCTCTGGTTGAAGTCCGTCGTGTATTAAAGAAAAGCTTCGTACCGCAACCTATCGATAAAGAAGCCTTTGATAAAAAGCTGACTGAAGCATATCAACGCGACTCGTCTGAAGCGCGTCAGTTGATGGAAGATATTGGTGCTGATAGCGATGATTTCTTCTCTTTGGCTGAAGAACTGCCGCATGATGAAGACTTATTAGAATCGGAAGACGATGCGCCAATCATCAAATTGATCAACGCCATGTTGGGCGAAGCGATCAAAGAAGGTGCGTCGGATATTCATATTGAGACGTTCGAGAAAACCCTTTCGATTCGTTTCCGTGTCGATGGCGTATTGCGTGAAGTTCTGACCCCAAGTCGTAAGCTAGCGCCTTTGCTGGTTTCTCGTGTGAAGGTTATGGCTAAACTAGATATCGCAGAAAAGCGTGTGCCTCAAGATGGCCGTATTTCGTTGCGTATCGGTGGTCGTGCGGTGGACGTGCGTGTATCGACGATGCCGTCCTCTCATGGGGAGCGCGTGGTAATGCGTCTGTTGGATAAAAACGCGACTCGTCTTGATTTACATAGTTTGGGCATGACCCCTTCAGTGCATGACAACTTCCGTCACTTGATTGGCCGCCCTCACGGTATCATCTTGGTGACGGGCCCGACAGGTTCTGGTAAATCCACCACCTTGTACGCTGGCTTGCAAGAGATCAATAGCAACGAACGCAACATTCTAACGGTTGAAGACCCGATCGAATTTGATATTGATGGCATCGGTCAAACTCAGGTGAACCCAAAGGTCGACATGACGTTTGCGCGCGGCTTGCGTGCCATTCTGCGTCAGGACCCGGATGTGGTGATGGTCGGTGAGATCCGTGACTTAGAAACCGCACAAATTGCAGTGCAAGCGTCCTTAACGGGTCACTTGGTAATGTCGACTCTCCACACCAACACCGCAGTGGGTGCGATTACGCGTCTACGTGATATGGGTATTGAGCCATTCCTTATTTCTTCTTCGTTATTAGGGGTGCTAGCGCAGCGCTTAGTTCGAACGCTTTGTCCAAGCTGTAAAGAGCCGTATGAAGCCGATGCGGAACAGAAAAAACTGTTTGGTATGGAAGCGCATGAACCGTTAGAACTGCACCGAGCAAAAGGCTGTGAAGCGTGTAACCAAAAAGGCTACCGAGGTCGAACAGGTATCCACGAGCTCATTATGGTCGATGAGCAAGTGCAAGAGTTGATTCATCGAGAGTCTGGTGAACAAGAAATTGAGAGAGCCGTTCGCGCCCATACGCCAAGTATTCGCAGTGATGGTTTAAGCAAAGTACGTCGTGGTATTACGTCACTTGAAGAAGTGATGCGAGTGACGAAGGAAACCTAATGGCGGCATTTGAGTACAAAGCGCTAGATGCAAAAGGCAAGCATAAAAAAGGCACGATAGAAGGGGACAACGCCCGACAAGTGCGCCAGCGACTCAAAGAGCAAGGGATGATCCCGATTGAAGTGGTCGAGACGAAAGCTAAATCGGCTAAGTCTTCAGGTTCAGTCAGCTTTAAGCGCGGCATCTCGACATCTGAGCTGGCACTCATCACACGGCAATTGTCTACGCTAGTCCAATCAGGAATGCCTTTGGAAGAGTGTTTGCGTGCGGTCTCTGAGCAGGCTGAAAAGCCGAGGATTCGTTCTATGTTGGCTGCGGTTCGCTCGAAAGTAACCGAGGGTTATCCGCTCGCCGACAGTTTTGCCGATTACCCACACGTGTTTGATGAACTGTACCGCTCCATGGTTGCGGCGGGCGAAAAATCAGGTCACCTCGATACCGTATTAGAGCGTTTGGCAGACTATGTCGAAAACCGCCAAAAGATGCGATCTAAATTGCTTCAAGCAATGATTTATCCTGTAGTTTTGGTGGTATTCGCGGTTGTCATCGTTTCGTTCTTATTGGCGACAGTGGTTCCTAAAATCATTGAACCCATCATTCAGATGGGCCAAGAGTTACCTCAATCGACGCAATTTTTACTGGCAGCCAGTGAGTTTGTGCAAGGTTGGGGGCTGATTATTTTCGTTGTGCTGGTGGCGCTTTTCTATGGCCTCAAACTGGCGTTGCAAAAGCCAGACTTTCGCTTAGCTTGGGACAGAAAAATCTTGAGCTTACCGCTAATAGGTAAGATCTCTCGAGGTTTGAATACCGCACGATTCGCGCGAACACTTTCGATCTGTACTTCCAGTGCGATTCCAATTCTCGAGGGTATGCGCGTTGCGGTAGATGTTATGTCTAACCGTTATGTGAAGCAGCAAGTGTTGCTTGCAGCGGATAACGTTCGAGAGGGCGCTAGTTTGCGTAAGGCGTTGGACCAAACCCGCTTGTTTCCACCAATGATGCTACACATGATCGCCAGTGGTGAGCAAAGTGGTGAATTAGAGAGCATGTTGACGCGGGCTGCCGATAACCAAGATCAAAACTTTGAATCAACAGTCAATATTGCTCTGGGGGTGTTTACTCCTGCGCTGATTGCATTAATGGCTGGATTAGTGTTGTTCATTGTGATGGCGACCTTGATGCCAATGCTAGAAATGAATAATTTGATGAGCGGATAATTTCGAATTAAGACGTGTCTACTAACGGCATGGCTTTAATCTAACTTTCGGAGAAAAAAATGAAGTTTAAGCGTAGTAAACAACAGGGTTTTACACTTTTAGAAGTGATGGTTGTTGTCGTTATCCTTGGTATTTTGGCAAGTTTCGTTGTTCCAAACCTATTGGGTAACAAAGAGAAGGCTGACCAACAAAAAGCGATTACGGACATCGTAGCGCTGGAAAATGCCCTAGATATGTACAAGTTGGATAACAGCGTTTACCCAACAACGGACCAAGGTCTAGAAGCATTGGTTAGCAAGCCATCTAACCCAGAGCCACGCAATTACCGTGATGGTGGTTACATCAAACGTCTTCCTAATGACCCTTGGGGCAACCAGTACCAATACTTAAGCCCAGGTGATAACGGTACAATCGATATCTTCACTCTAGGCGCAGATGGCCAAGAGGGTGGAGAAGGTCCAGCTGCAGATATTGGCAACTGGAACATGCAAGACTTCCAATAATTGAGCCTAAGCCAGCACTAATGAAACAAATGCGAAAACATAACGGTTTTACATTGATAGAAATTCTATTGGTGCTGGTTTTGCTATCTCTTACGGCTGTGGCCGTGATCTCGACGTTACCGACTAGCCAAAAAGATCTTTCCAAACAGTATGCTCAAAGCTTTTTTCAGCGTTTACAGCTGCTCAATGAAGAAGCTGTGCTGAGCGGTAAAGATTTTGGCGTTCGAGTGGATGATGCCAAATCGACCTACGCTCTACTGAGTTTAACCTCAGAAGGTTGGCAGCCTCTGAAATTAAAGCAGATTCCGAGCAAAACCAAGCTAGAAGAAGATGTTACGCTACAACTCGAGCTCGGAGGTGGTGCTTGGGATAATGATGAGCGCTTATTCAAACCAGGTTCTCTTTTTGATGAAGACATGTTCGCAGAAGAAGAGGACGAAAAGAAAATTGAGCCACCGCAAGTGTTTATCTTTTCCAGCGCCGAAGTCACGCCATTTACCCTGTCTTTTTTTCCGCAAAATGGTGATGCCTTTAATGACGGTTGGCGAGTCATTGGCAAAGAAAGTGGACAAATTTTGTTATTAGCTCCGGGCGAAGAAGTGAAAGAGGATGAGAATGCGCAATTTTAAGCAAGCTCGCCCAAATTTGAGTCATCGCCGGACGAGAGGCATGACCTTACTGGAAGTATTGGTCGCACTGGCAATTTTCGCCACCGCTGCCATCAGTGTTATTCGCTCCGTGAGCCAGCATATTAATACAATCAGTTATTTAGAAGAAAAAATGTTTGCAGCCATGGTTGTGGATAATCAGATGGCAAATGTGATGTTGAATACCGGAGAACTCAAAGCGAAAAACGGCACAGAAGAGCTGGCAGGACGCACTTGGTTCTGGAAAGTCACGCCAGTCGCCACGACGCAGCCATTGCTGAAAGCATTTGATGTGAGCGTCTCGGTAGAGAAAAGCGCGAGCCCTGTAGTAACGGTACGAAGCTATGTGGCGCAATAATCATCTCCGCGCAAATACGCGCCAAAGGGTAAAAGGTTTTACACTTATTGAAGTGTTGGTATCGATTGCCATCTTTGCCAGTTTAAGTGTCGCTGCGTACCAAGTGGTATCGCAAGTACAGCGTAGCAATGCGCTATCACAAGAACGAACCCAACGCTTAAACGAAATTCAGCGTGCCATGGTGATGATGGATAACGATTTTCGTCAAATGGCGATGCGTCAAACACGTACTAATGGTGAAGAGCCTGCTAGCCGGCTAATTTTTTGGTCCGATTACCTGTTGGACTCCGATACTAAAGGGCTGATGTTTGCCCGTTTAGGTTGGCACAACCCTCAGCAGCAGTTCCCTCGTGGAGAAGTAACCAAGGTTGGCTATCGCTTAAAAGAAGAAACACTGCAGCGAGTATGGTGGCGCTATCCTGATACGCCGGTTGGGCAACAAGGTACTGTTACTCCATTGCTAACGCAGGTCGAGTCATTTGATATGCGTTTCTATGATGGTAAGCAATGGAAAAAAGAGTGGGCTGAAGAAAAAGCGCTGCCGAAAGCGGTTTCTGTTGTTCTCACTCTCAAAGACTATGGAGAAATTGCCCGCACTTATCTCACTCCTGATGGCACATTGAGTCAGAAAGATGAAAGTTCAGGAGACAGCAATAATGGTTAACCGTCAACGCGGTGTTGCTTTGATTATAGTGTTGATGTTGCTGGCGATTATGGCGACGGTTGCTGCCAGTATGTCGGAACGTTTGTTCTTGCAGTTTCAGCGAGGCGCTAATCAAATCAATTACCAGCAAGCGTACTGGTACAGCCTTGGCGTCGAGGCGCTAGCAAAAGTGGGTATCGAACAAAGTTATAAAGACACCGACACGATTAATATGAGTCAACCGTGGGCGATAAAAGAGCAAGTCTATCCGTTAGATTATGGTCAAGCGGCGGGACGAATTAGAGACAAGCAAGCGTGCTTTAATCTAAATGTATTGAGTCGTGTGCAACCAACGGGTCAGCAAATTACAAGACCATATTTAGTGAATGTATTGCAGCGCCTATTAGAAGAGTTGGATGTCGAGCCATATCAAGCAGAAATCATTGCAGACTCTACTTGGGAATACATTGATGCTGATGACTCTGTCCGTTCGACTACTGGGGTTGAAGACAGCACATATGAAGCGATGAAACCTTCCTATTTGGCATCAAATGGTTGGATGGCAGATGCTTCCGAGTTACGGGCTGTCTATCAGGTGAGCGGTGAAATTTTCCAAAAATTGGAGCCGCTGGTCTGTGCATTACCAAGTGATGACTGGCGTTTAAACGTGAATACGATTGATGTTGAGCAAGCTCCGATTTTGGTGGCAATGTTCTCACCAAACTTAAGCAGTAGTGATGCGATTCAGCTAATTGAAAAACGCCCATTTGATGGGTGGGATAGCATTGATGAATTTTTAGCAGAGTCAGAAATGGCTGGCTTAAGTGAAGATGTAAAGAAAAACGCCAAAGGCTATTTGGGTGTGGATAGCGCCTTTTTTGAATTGGATGCACAAGTGTTGGTGGATGAATCACGTGTACGTATCCGAAGCCTTTTGCAAAGTACAAATAGAGAAACGGTGACCGTAGTTCGCCGTCGTTTTGGAGGGATCAGTGAGCGAGTTTCTGACCGTTCGGCTGAGTAGCGAACAACAAAGTACCATTCCTTGGGTGGTGTGGTCGACAGATCAACAGGAAGTGATTGCTAGCGGTGAAATCGCCGGGTGGGAACACTTAGATGAATTGGTCTCATATGCTGGTCAGCGCCAAGTTGTGGCGCTGTTGGCGAGTAATGATGTGGTCCTGACGCAAGTGGATATACCACCTGGTGCAACACGCCAATTCGAGGCGATGTTACCGTACTTAGTGGAAGACGAAGTTGCTCAGGACGTTGATGGCCTGCACTTTAGCGTGTTGGGTAAACAAGCGGATAAAGCGCAGATTTGCGCAGTTGAACGTGCTTGGATTCAGACTGTACTGCAACGTTTCTCAAGCCAAGGTATCGCCATTAAACGCATTTTACCCGATGTGCTTGCGTTACCGGTTCGTGGAGATCACAGCAGTGCTGCAATGATTGGCGAGCAATGGCTAATTCGTCACTCTGCGACAGAGGGCGCGGTTGTCGACGCTTCTTGGTTAGACCTTTACCTCTCTTCTTATCTACAAAATCATGAAGGTTGGAAGCTCGATTGCTATAGCTCGGTCCCGGAATCTGCGTTACCTGAAATATGGGAGCCGCAACCAGAAGAAATGACGATGGCTTTACTGGCGAAGGGGGTGACAGAAAGCAAAGTCAATTTGCTGACTGGGATCTTCAAGCCGAAATCTTCTTGGGGTAAATACTGGAAGCTCTGGCAAAAAGCCACCATTGCTGCGGGGGTGCTTATTGTCGTCATGGTTGCGCAGCAGTTGCTCGTGGTCCACAAGTACGAAGCACAAGCTCAAGCGTATCGTGAGGAGAGTGAGCGTATTTTCCGCCAGGTGTTCCCAAATAAACGACGCATTCCTACCGTTAGTTACCTCAAACGACAAATGGATGATGAAGAGCGCCGCTTATCTGGTGGAAGTGGTCAGCAGGCAATGTTGTCATGGTTGGCGGCATTACCCGCGACGCTTGGTCAGGTCAGCGACTTGGAGATCACTAGCTTTAAATACGACGGACAACGTGGCGAAGTACGTATTCAGGCTCGTAGTTCAGACTTCCAACCTTTTGAGCAGGCTCGTGTGAAATTGGCAGAGAAGTTTAATGTTGAGCAAGGTCAGTTGAACCGTAGCGATAACGTTGTGGTTGGCAGCTTTGTTTTGAAGCGTTTGTGAGGTGATGATGAAAAATTTAATTTCTCAAGCTCAGGTTTGGTGGAGCAGCATCTCGCAGCGTGAGCAGCGTTTGGTCATGGGATGTGGCGCTATTGCCGTTATCGGTATTATTTATTGGGGTTTATTACAACCAATGAGTCAACGTGCGGAGCTAGCTCAGTCACGTATTCAAAGTGAAAAGCAGTTGCTAGCTTGGGTACAAGATAAAGCGGATGGCATCACTGCACTGCGAAAAAGCAGCGGTGTGAGCTACTCTAGTCAACCGTTGAATCAGTTGGTTTCTTCTTCAGCTCGTCGTTATAAAGTTGAGTTGATTCGCGTACAACCTCGTAATGAGAGCGTTCAAGTGTGGATCAAACCACTCGCGTTTAATCAACTAGTGGATTGGTTACGTTACTTGAAAGAGCAACAGGGTATTGAAGTCGAATTTTTAGATATCGACCGAACAGAGCAAGCGGGCATGATCGATGTAAACCGCCTTCAGTTTAAGCGAGGTTAAGGTGAAGCGAGCAGTACTTTACGTTGTTATCTTTATCGTCTTTTTTTCAGTCAGTCTTTTAATGGGATTACCAGTCTCTTGGGTGTTACAACAAGCACCAACAGTGAGAGGCCTTGACATTCAAGGAGCCAACGGTTCGGTATGGCAAGGTCAAGCTGCTAGTATTCGTTGGCAGCGCCAGAACCTTGGAGAAGTTAATTGGGATTTCCAATGGTCGAGTCTACTGACAGGTAAAGCTGAGTTTGCTGTGCGCTTTGGTCGTGGTAGTGAAATGGACGTTCGTGGGCGCGGTTTTGTCGGTTATAGCTTAAGTGATGGCCCTTATGCCAAAAACTTAGTTGCCTCGATTCCGGCGGTAAAAGTTGTTGAGCAAGCGCGCCTCCCTGTGCCTGTTGGTGTTGATGGGCAACTTGAGCTGAATATTCGTCATGCGACTTATGCTGCGCCTTGGTGTAAGAACGGTGAAGGCACTTTAGTATGGAATGCCAGTGGTATTCAAAGCCCCGTTGGCAGCTTAGATCTCGGTCCTGTGATTGCCGATATAAACTGTCAGGATAGTGTATTGACGGCAACTGGTGAGCAGAGCAGCAAACAAGTCTCTGCGGCGTTTTCCGCTGAACTGATGCCTAATCAACGGTACTCAACCAAAGCGTGGTTCAAACCTGGTGCAGAGTTCCCATCCAGCATGGGGGAGCAACTGAAATGGTTGGGTAAGCCGAATGCTCAAGGTCAATATGAGTTTAATTACCAAGGGCGCTTCTAACCTATCGTGACAAAATCCAATATCTTAAAAGAGCTGCTATTGTGCAGCTCTTTTTGCTTTTGGATCATCGTAAGCTAAAACCTCTATTCGCTGTACATTCGATCTTGATTGGGAATGAGTGAAAGTTTAAAGCCATGATTTTTAATCGATTTGTTTCTTTTGTTCAGCTTTGCAAGTAATTGGAACATAGCAGGCCAGATACTCTAAGTGCTGTACAGAAGGTCAAAAAGAAAAGGCCACGAAGATATTCGTGGCCTTTCTATTGCTAGAATTTTGTGCTCTAAATTTTACCGATAGGGCGCTTAATCTTTGCGTTGTAAAATCTCATTCCAAGGTAAATCCGCATCACCAAGAACAATAAAATTCGGGTTTTCTAGTGTTTCCCGCTCGTTATATGACAGCGGTTCTAATTGCGTGCTGAGAATACGTCCGCCAGCTTCTTCAACAATGCATTGTGTCGCAGCGGTGTCCCACTCACCTGTTGGACCTAGTCGGAGATAGCAATCTACCGCCCCTTCCGCGACGAGGCATGCTTTCAATGCCGCAGAACCGAGCGGTATTAAGTCGTAATTCCAGGCGCTGCTCATACGGTTAGTAATACGATTGATGTCTTGGCGACGACTAATAGCAATTGCGATGCTTTGCTCTGGCTGTTCGTGTTTGTGTGTATGGATTTTGACGCTGTCCGACATGTCGGGAATTTTCCAGGCGCCTTTGCCATTATAAGCGTAGTAAGTCACGCCAGATACAGGACCGTAAACGACGCCCATGGTTGGTCGATTGTTGTCGACCAACGCAATAATAGTGGCAAAGTCACCACTGCGAGCGATGAATTCTTGAGTACCATCAAGAGGGTCGACTAACCAATAACGTTCCCACTGAGCGCGTTGCTCTAAGCTTATGTCTGCGTCTTCTTCTGACAACACGGGAATGTCAGGCGTCAGATCACTCAAGCGTTCAGTGATGAACTTGTGAGCTGCAATATCTGCACTTGTTACGGGAGTTTCGTCACTTTTGGTGTAGGCCTCGTATTGCTTCTTTTCATATATTTCGAGGATCATTTGCCCAGCACTGCGGGCAATCTCGATGACTTGAGGAAGTAGGTGAGATAGATCTTTTGTCATTGGCATAAGTGATAGTCCTTACTCACAGTGTTATTCGGTTCTAATGACCGTTATTGGTTATGCTTGTGAGTGGTGTTTGGTAAGTGTTTCAGTGCCAACATTAGCGCTGTGATGCTTCGTGCTTCACAGAAATCCATGTGAGTTAATAACTCTTCGGCTTGCGCAAGTGGCCAACGCACAATTTCCAGTGGTTCAGGCTCATCGCCTTCTTGCTTCTCTGGATAAAGCGCCTGTCCTAAAAATAGAGTCATTTTGCTCGAAAAGTAAGATGGCGCGAGGATAACTTGTTTCAACGGGGTTAACTGATTGCAGCCAAAGCCGATTTCTTCTTTTAACTCACGATCCGCAGCTTGGTGTGGTGTTTCTCCTGGGTCAATCAGCCCTTTTGGGAAACCTAGCTCGTAACGTTCAGTTCCAGCGGCGTATTCACGCACCAGTAATAAATCGCCATGTTCTGTTACAGGAACCACCATTACAGCATCTCGTCCACTTGGCTTCATACGCTCATAAGTACGATGCTCACCATTGGAAAAACGAAGGTCGAGCGCTTCCACAGCAAACAGTTTGGATTTTGCAACCGTCTGGCATGAGAGTATCTCTGGTGGGGTTCGTTTCGGCATGACGCTGGCTCCTTGGTGTCGTTGGCGTTTACGAGATGCGTAAGATTCTTAATATATGAGAACTCCGCCTGAGTTTCTAGCGGATTTTACGAGTCGAGCTAAGCATCTCAGCATCACCTCAGTATCGATACAAAAATGGGAGACCGAAGCCTCCCATTTTCTGACAGTGTTTACTCTTAGTAGTAAGAGTGATCACCACGGTCATGTTCTGTTGCATCACGAACAGCGGTTAGTTCACCAATGAACTGGTTTAGCAGTTCTTTCTCGATGCCTTCTTTTAGTGTTACGTCAACCATAGAACAGCCATTACAACCGCCACCAAATGCAACAATCGCAACACCGTCTTCAGTGATCTCAACCAAGTTTACGTGACCACCGTGGCCAGCAAGCTGTGGGTTCACTTGAGTTTGGATAACGTACTCAACGCGCTCAACCAGTGGTGCGTCGTCCGCAACTTTACGCATTTTAGCGTTAGGTGCTTTTAGCGTTAGCTGAGAGCCCATTTTATCGGTAACAAAATCGATTTCAGCGTCTTCAAGGAATGGCAGGCTTAGCTCATCCACGTAAGCTGAAAAACCGCTGTAAGAGAGTTCAGTGTCGGTCGATTCTACTGCTTCTGGTGGACAGTAAGACACGCCACACTCAGCGTTTTGTGTACCTGGGTTCACAACGAAAATACGAATGTTAGTGCCTTCAGGTTGTTGACCTAAAAGGTTAGCGAAATGCGTTTGCGCAGTTTCTGTAATAGTAATATTTGACACGACGAATACCCGAGTAAATTTGTAGG